>CAXRDE010000024.1:0-314881 GCA_964229355.1 Candidatus Sericytochromatia bacterium
GAGAGTCTTACCGGCTAAAAAGCCGCAGAGAAGCGGGTTTACTACCCCAGAATTAAACTAAAAAGGAGAATGCGATTCTTGTTACCGAAAGTGTCTAAAAAACTTTGCCGATTCTGCCTAACTCTTCATTGGCATTGACATTGAAAGCCTTCTTTAAATCCTTTCTCTTCAGCAACATGGATAGGGTTCGTACTGTGGTCATTCAGCTCAAAAAGTAGTTCCATTGCTTGCTCTCTCTTCTCTTTTGGAATTAAGCAAAGTAAGCTATCACAGATCTGCTCTATAGCTATCAGAGCTTTGATATACTCAGGTGTTTCGGAGGTATCTACCGTTAAGTTTTCACAGTGGTGATTAAACAAAGCATCTATGAGGCTTGTTTGATATCGTGTTACAGGGACCTGATTTGTCATTTATTTTGTTTCACTTCATTAAAACTATTTAGTTTAATACTAAACGATTAAGTAACAACAGTCAACACGTATACGTGATATTATGCACTTTTTTATTTAACTTAAAACTTTAAGATGGAGGATACATGATAGGATAGAGCTTATGAACGCAAAAGAACTAGAGCAACATATTAAAATTTTGCTTGTCAAAGAAAATTGCACTCTAACTGAGTTAGCACAACGTATTACCGAATATTTTGGAAGAAAAGAATCCACACAAAATATAGGGAACAAATTAAGACGTGGTTCTTTACGGTATATTGAAGCGTTTGAAATAGCTGAAGTTTTGGGGTATGAAATAACCTGGAAAAAAAAAGACAGCTAAAGTTCTTTTTCGTTTAACCAAGCTTTGCCAGGTGAACTCTATAAACATTTGAGCATCGACTGACCTGATGTTCAAACAGTATGCCTCATAAGCCTGAGGATAAGCGATGATAGCCCTTATCTCAAAGTGAGAACTTTAAACCCTCACGTTTTAACCAAAGCTTTTTCTCTTTGTTCAAGCACAGAACTTAAATTGCTTAGCCCTTCGTCACGGGCATACGCCAAAGATTGTCTGTATTGACTGGCTTCAGCAAGCTTGGTAAAACTAATTTTCCCGTGGTTATCATGAACAAACGCCTCAATCTCACTTAATTTTGCATAGAAAAACTCTTTTCGCATATTAATGAGGTTTAGACTACGATTTGCAAAGTGTTTGTGAATTTTATTTTCTAAATCGGGTGCGTTTTCAGAGTAAATCATGGCATGAACGTCAAACGGAAATGGGACAGACGCATCACCAAGTTCTTTAACTCGATCCATTGGGTCTAATCTTCTGGTCATGCCAATTTTGTAGATATTGTCTCCAAAAGAGCCGATATTTGAAATGACGTAAACATGACCTGCTTTAGTTAATTGCGCCTGGGATATGGCTCTTTGCCGAGAGTCTTCTGCTTCCTGTAGTTGAGCTTCAAGTTCGGCTATTTTTTGCTCCATTTTTGTGAGTTTCTTGCCCGCTGCCTGAGCTATCTCAAACTCTATGCGCGCTTTGTCTAATGCTTTACGATACTGCTCTTCGCGCTTCTCAGCGTCTTTCATGGCTTTTTCATACTCTTTTTGGGCTCTCATTTCATCAGCCATTTGTTCGCGAATTAAACGTTGCTCCTCTTTTTCCTCCTGAAGCTTTTCTTGATACTCGTGAGTTAAATGTAATTCTTCCAACTTAAGTTCCAGGTAGGTTTGAGTGATTTCACAACGATTCACTGAGCCAAGTTTATTAAGTGTTTCAAAAGCCTTTTGAATCCTGGCTTCCAAATTTACGGCGTTATTATATTTTATTTTGGCAATTGCAGCATCACACTCACCATTAAAGGCTCTTAGAATAAGTTTTTGATAATCGTTCATCATCTTTTTGCCCTGTGTTTTGCTCCCCTCGACAACCCACTCTGCCGCAAATACTGCTGCAAGTTTATTTTTTATAACGGTTTTTTGCCTATCCCTGGTTTTTTGTAATCGCTCTTTATATTCTTCTGAAGAACCAAAGTCAAACCTGGCCTTATAAAAACCAAAGGATTGCAGTTCAGCAGATTCTTCTAAAAGAGCCACTTCTTCATTTAGCAGTTTTCTTTGAGATGTCAGCAGTTGGATATTGTTTTTTAAACGTTCTAACTCTTTTTCAGCTGCCGTTTTTGTTCTTTCTAGCTCTTTTTCAACGGTTGTTCTCTTCAATTCCAGTTCTTGAGCTTGCTTTTTTTTGTCCTTATCTTGCTTGTCATCAAAGTCTTTTTGCTTCTTTTTTAATGTTTTATCCAGCATTTCATTTTCTTTGACTAGGCGCTCCCTCTCAGCATCAACATCGATTATTTTGCTGAATCTTTCAAGTTTTTCAGTCTTTTTCTTGTTTTCTGTAAGAAAGTAAATGAAAGCCCCCAAGAAAACAATATTCGAAACAAGTAGTAACCACTCCATTTGTAACCCCTATGACACGAAAATTTTAGGAATCATAGCAATTTTCACTAAAGATGCAAAATCACCGTAGGACATTCGTCAATACGACATAAGCCGTTTCTCACACTTAAACTAAGGGTGTTGAGGACATCTGTCACCCCGACAAATCCTCATTGAAACGATACGCTCGTATTGGACATGTGTCCTTGCGACAAGCATTGATATTATCATCTACGCTAAACAAAGAAATAACAAAGGAGATGCTGTTTGACGGTGACTTATTCAGACTTTTTGTCTGACACACTTACTTCAAGTTGATGACGGCCAACTCATTGAATTTAAACAAGAAAAGGAAATCCTTATGACAAACGAATTACCCATTATGCAACAGCCTTTAGTGACCTCTGCCACGCCAGAACAACAACTGGTGGCAGCCACACTGCCACCCACTGCGAATCAGCCTGCACCAGGCGCAAAGATGCCGGAGCGGACTGAACGCCCTGAGAAAGTTGAGTTTGACTTATTTGATGGCCGCCATGTCATCATTCGGCGGGGCAAAGGTGGTGATGTGGTAAATGCAATGCGCATTACCTCTGATGAGGTTGAGCAAACGATGGTTGTAGCCGCGGCTTGTTCAACCATCGACGGAGAATCAATTCACTATCAAGACTTTCTTGGAATGGACATGGCGGATTGCTTTGCTATTACACGTGCTTATAGTACCTTAATGGGAAACTAGCTTTACCCACAGCCAGGCACATCTTGCACTTAGCGCATGTAACTGGTTGTGGGCCTCAACAGATTTATGACCTGGATTTGGCTGATTTGGCCTGGTGGTGTCATGAATCTGTTTCTTATTGGAATTATATAAACACCCCACAAAATGAGGATTAACCCAATGTCATCCCTGACTCTTGCTATGCTGCTAACTCTCAAAGATTTGGCATCAGGGCCTCTTGGTAATTTTCAAGACAAATTAGACAAAACGTCTCAACGTCTGATGGCGACAGGTGCAGCCGCAAAGCTTGCTGGTGAGAAAATGCTGGGAGGTATTGGCAAGCTTGCTGTTCCGTTTATGGATGCCGAAGATGCGGGTATCCGCCTAAAAAATGAGCTGAAAGACTCAAGCGGTGTCGCCAAGGGCTTTGAGGAAGTCAATGCGCTGGCTCAGCGATTGGGAAAAGACTTACCCGGTAACACCGCAGACTTCCAAAACCTGTTTTCAACCCTGAAGCAGAACGGAATGGAAGCAAATCAGATTTTAGGTGGAACAGGTGAGGCGGCTGCTTATCTTGCTGTGCAACTGAAAATGCCTTTTGAAGAAGCCGGGCTCTTTGCTGCAAAGGTGGGAGCCGCTGCGGGTATTGCATCCAAAGACATGATGTCATTCATGGATACTATCCAAAAAACGGCAAGTATGGGTGTGAAGGCTGGAGAAATGCAGTACGCATTTTCTAAGGCTGGCTCTGTTATGAAGGACATGGGGCTGGGTGGTCTGAAAAACGCAGAGAAAACGTCTGTATTGTTTGCCCATCTCATTCGAGCGGGTAAGTCTGGAGAAACCTTAGGCACAAACTTTGGGAATGTCCTGATGGGCATGAAAAACTACACCTTGGGTATTGGCGATAACGCCATATCTGCCCAAAAATCGCTCAAAAAACTGGGTGTGGATATGCAGTTTTTCAAACGAGAGAACGGGCGAAGTGTGGCTAAAGGCCCTCGTGAAATGATTGCAGAGCTAAGCAAGTTAAATAAGCTTACCGAAAAACAAAAGGTGAGTGCTTTGCAAAAAATATTTGGTTCAGGTGAAGACTATAGAATTGCTTTAGACATGCTAAATATGGGCGTAAAAGGTTATGATAAAGCCCAGGCAGAAATGCAGAACAAAGCAACACTCAAAGAAAAAGTTGAGGCTCAACTTCAGTCACTTACCAACGTTTGGGAATCTGCCCAGGGCACGTTTGAAAATTTGCTTGCTGGATTGGGCGCAACCATTGCGCCAGAACTCAAAACGCTGGCAAACACATTCAGTGATCTTTCTGACAAAATGCTCAAATGGACAGAGAAAAACCCAGAACTTGCAAAGCTTGCGGTGGGACTGACTGCTGTTTCTGGAGCATCGCTAGTTGCTGGCGGCACCACGTTGATGGGTGCAGGTATGGTGTTATCTGCATCCAAAGAGGTTGTCAAAGGCTACGAGCTGATTAGGGACAACTCGGGCAAGGCAATCCAAAAAGGAAAAGATTTCGCGGCGGCAATTCCCAAGGTGAATAGCGCCCTTAAGACAAAGGCAGGGAATCTCAAAGACGGCGTAAAAGCCAATGCTCAATGGGTGCGTGCTAACTTGCTTTCTGTTCAAGGCCTAAAAGACCTTGCTAAAGCGGGTTTCGCTAAGATTAAAACGGGCTTTGGCAATATGACAGCAGCCATGAAGGGCAATGTTGTCATCATGAAAGCATGGGTCAGCAACAATCTGATGACTAAAAAAGGTCTTAAGTCACTGGCCCTGGCTCCCTTTAAAGCAATTGGTGGCGGGTTTAAGGCAATCGGCGGCGCTATTCGAGCCGCTGGCATGGCAGCGTTGACTAACCCGCTACTCTGGGTTGCGATTGCCATTGCGGGCGCGGGTCTTCTGATTTACAAGTACTGGAAGCCGATCAAGGGATTTTTCTCGGGGCTATGGCAAGGGCTCAAGTCTGGGCTGGCTCCGCTGGCGCCTGCTTTTAACAAGGCGTTTAAGCCCTGGAAGCCGCTTATCCAACCTATTATCGGAATGCTCAAAGGCGTCTGGAACTGGATTAAAAACCTCCTTAAACCTGTGGATGACGTTGGTGGTAAAAGCCAAAACATGGGTAAACGATTCGGCCAGGCCATTGCAGGTATGATTTTAAAAGGGGCTGAGTTGGTTGTGAAGTTTAGCCAGAAAGTCGCTGCTTTTGCAGAGGTCGGTAGACAGCTGGTTAACGGTCTTAAGCGGGGCTTTGGCGAAGCATGGGCCGGACTAAAGCAATGGGTCGGAACCAAAGCCGGTGAATTAACAGGCATCGTTAAGTCCACCTTTGGCATTAACTCCCCGAGCCGTGTCTTTGCTGGGATCGGCAAGGGCCTTGGTCAGGGGTTGCAATTGGGCATGGAGTCTACCACAGGTACGCTGAACAAAGCGGCACTGAAAATGGCCAAAGCTGCCACGCCCGACTTCCCAAAATTAGCTACCATTAAAACGTCAGGCTCTGCTCTTCCCGAAATTGCTACCGCTAATGCTTCTTTGGGGCCTGGCTCTCCTGGTTTTGGTGGTGGCGGCAGTATGCAAATCACCTTTGCACCAACTATTAACTTGACACCAGGATCGCCTGCGGCACAACAAGTACAAGAAGCTATGCCGCTTCTTTATGAAGAATTTAAAAGAATGATCCGGCAGTATGAACACGACAGGAACAGAAGCTTTGCCTGAGACTACTTACTTAAGGTAGATAAAGGTAGACAAATTGTCTTGCCGCTTATCAAAGGTGTTACGGAACGCACAGCTCTGGGTTGTTCTCGCTCAGAAGAAGATACTTCCCTACTACGATTTTTAACGAGTACTCGCTAGAATTCCCTAGCCCTAACTTGTTGGGCCTAGGATGAATAGCGGGTCAGGCCGGAGGTCTGAGGTCTGGAGTCTGGAGTATTTGACCTCTAGTTTCCAACATATCAGAAACCGCCAGCGAAATGCTATTTTTTGGAGAAGGCCGTGAGTGATCCTAGAAACGATTTTAGAGACGTCAATGGTGTATTGATACTCTGAAATTTTTTCAAACGTTTTTAAACGGGTTTCTAACGGGTTTCCATGGATCTGGTCATCTCCTCACTACTCGCCATATTGAAAACCTACGCGACAACCCTTATAATTAACTTAGGTTAAAAAGCTCCAGGAGGTGTAATATGGCCCTTAATAATAAAGAAGCCGTCAAGAAAATAGTCGCGTCTATGGCCTCACATTCAAGTGGATCTGACTCTACTTCACGCTCCTTGGTAAATGAAGAAATAGCAAAAAAAAGGGAAGAGCTAGACGCCAAAATAAAAGAACTTTTAAAAAGCGTCAAAGCCAGACATAAAAGAATTTTTAGCTAAGCCAAGCCAACATCACTGTGCCCAGCCCAAGCCCTTCACCCACAACACCGAACCTATCTTCTTTAGTCTACAGTGACCTGATCAGTCAATCCCCCTGGAAATGGCTGATAGCCGTCAGCATCTCTCTGTTTCTCATTACAATCTGTGTATTTGCATTCAGAATGCTTAGAGACCAGTTGGTTAAATTTGCAGAGAACACCCCAATGGAAAGTATTAAGTTGGGGTCTTTTTCTTTGTCCGATAAAATTGAGCTAGACAAACTTGAAGAAGAGCAATCGGCGCTGATAGAAACTTTAAATAACAGAATTGAACTATTAGAGGCTGATCTCAACGCTTTTAAACAAGGGACAGACAAGCAGATTGATGATGTAAAAACAAGGACCGCCGCAGCCCTAATAGCCACTTTAGTTACATCGCTAAATCCCCAGAGTAAATCTGAACTGGACGCCATCTTACAAAAATTTTCTGTAATTGTGGAAAATGCAATGGAAGTGCAAGAAGCAGGCGAAGAACAAGATGACTAATCTGCGCCTGGTTACTCCAAGTGCCCCTTAAGAATATCCAAAATCATAGAGCGGTCATCATCTGAAAAACCCAAATAGGGCCGTGCGGTTTGTCCTGGGTGTGTCACCCGCTTACGTACAACACCATGGAACGCTAATGCTTTTTTGTTCTTTGGCTTGATAACATAAGGCTTGCCCCCAAACTGGTGTGCGGCAGCATAGGGTAGTGCACCTGGCTTGATGGTCACTGACTTAGAATCAAACTCATGGGCAACACTATCCACCAGGGCGCGAGAGTCTGTAAGCAAACGCTTGCCGGACATAAACTTTTGCCCCCTTGCTGAAATGCTGCCGTCTTTTTTGCGGTTCTTTTTGTCTCGATTGAGAAGCGCTTCAATGGTAGAGGTTTTGCGGGGGGCCCAGGATTGGCCGTCGGGGTCAGTACCCGTCGCGAATCGTTCGCGTACGCTTTCTACCATGTGTTGCCCGACATCATTCATAGGCTCACTGAGGTCGCCCATT
Source organism: Candidatus Sericytochromatia bacterium (assembly GCA_964229355.1). Lineage (GTDB taxonomy): Bacteria > Cyanobacteriota > Sericytochromatia > UBA7694 > UBA7694 > CAXRDE01. Next base: position 7,514 of record CAXRDE010000024.1, read on the forward strand.
TTGGCCTTGAGTTGACGGAGAACAGATTGAATCTGGCTATCGTCGTATGTGAGTGAAATCAAGTTGAAGCCCTGCCTTTGCTTTATGTTAGAATGGCATTGGGAATAGTTTGGTTTGAGGGTAAGTTTGATGCGTGTAGGCGCATAATCAGATTTGCTGCCTTGCGAAGCCTACTCTTCGTTGAAGGAGGGTCTCAATCCAACTATTTCCCATACACCAAAACCCCTTCTCTCTGCTTATTCATTTTGCGGTTACTAGAGGGAATAATGTTGTAAAACAAACTTCCATCTTTGTTAATTCGTACAACAACCATCATATTGTGTGGGCCGTCAAATAACCCAATATACCGAGGGCGAATTGAGCCATCGGTATACAGAACCGACCATACCTCATAGGGATCTTGAAGTGTTGGAATAATCAAAGGCGCAAAACGCTCCCTGAGATCCAAACGCTTTTCAACCAGGTGTGGCAGAAAGCTATAAACAATTGGAATTGAATCCAATTTGTTTCCATTGATAGTGACAGCCTTGGTTTGCAACCAACGTACCGGGTTCTCTGGCGACACACCAAGTTCATTAGCCAACACCTTTAGAGCATTCTCTTGGGAGTCTTGTTTTGATAGCAAACCAGGATAAACAAGACGCTTCTCAGGAGGCACATCACGTATATCTGGACGCCCTTCATCTTTCCAGGTTTTTAAATCAGGCACGGGACGAATGCAGACAGGACCATTTTTTATTGGTTCAGATAGATTCTTAAGTGGCTCTGACCAGCTACAGTCTGGAATAAAGGCGTTTTTATCGAAGGGTTTTAAAGTACGACCTGGCATATAATCCCAGCCACGGTCGATGCCCTGGGGCGTGCCCGTCTTGGGGTCTATTTTGATAGGCGGCGCCTCACCGACGTAACCCTTGTAGCGCTTTGCTTCTTCAGGTTTCCGAATACCAATAATGCGGCACTGACAGCCCCAACCGTTCGGCGGGTAATGAGAGCGCCACCATGGGTCATCGGCGGGCAAGGTTAGTCCACTCCAGGCTTTATGTTGTTGGCGCGGGTTCGTCACCAGGTCTGAGTGCTTGTACATCCACAGGGGGTAGTCTTGCAATTGTTCCAGGCGGCCCGCTGCATAGCTCGTACGCAGATTCGTCATGTAGATGGTACGGGTGCGCCAATCGAAGTCGCCATTGTAGTCCCAACCGTGCTTCTCGACAATGCCCTTGAAGTCTTCTTGGAACTGTTTCAAGCCCTTAGACTTTCCCACGGCTTCGGCAAGATCAGCCAACAAATCGGCTTTCATGGCTCCGGCAACAGTGAATGCTTTGGTATGAGCCTCACCCAGCATGTCATCCCATTTTTCTGTGGGAACTTGGTTTTTTAACCTTTCACGAAGCGCCTTTGCCTGAGCCTCAAAGGGTTCATCAAAGTTGACACCGACATTACCCATGCTCTGACTCCTGAATGACATCATGACGTCCTGCAAGCTGTGCGGTAGCCAGTCCTAAAGCCATTACATCTGTAAGTTTTTTGGTGGGAAGATCAGAGTAAGCCGCCAACAAACTATCCCGTAATTCTGCGGTACTGGTGGCACTTTTTACCAAACCCTCAATATGCGTCATGATTTCGCGCCAGGCATCACGAGATTGTTTTTTCATTTGGTCAGCCATCGGGGCAATGGGTAGGGGTGGCAACTCTTCGGGTTCGCTAAAATCCACGCTAAAGCCAATGGGCTTTTTCAGGCCGCCCAGACTTTTGTCCTGAGGCTCTGGCTCTTCTTTTTTTTCAGATTCATCGGTGGTCTTTTCGTCTTGCACTGGCTCCACCTGGATAAGCTCGTAGTCATCGCCATAAATTCTGGCCACAGCTTCAGACGTCAATCGAAAGCCCATTGTAAAGAGCTTTGTATCTCGCTCTGCACGCTGGTTTAAGTCCTCTTCTTCGGCCATGTCTCTGTAGACACGGGGCATGGCTGCACCTGGGTAGTTATACTCCACGAGCCAGCGCACCCAACTGTTATTTGCAGATTCACAAACCAGGTCAGCATCAGAGGTCACCAGGTCTTGCCGCACATCGTAATGAATAGAGGCCTGCGAATAACTGGAGCCATTTTCTGTGGTCATGGTCTGGCCCAGAATGATCTTTGTAATCGCTGAGTCCCAATAGGCTTGCCAGCTTTCGTAACTACCACCGCCGCCACGAGTGGCTTCTAAAAAGCTGATTTTGAAACCCTCCGGCACAACGACGCCCGCTTCCTGGGAGATAGCTGCCAGGGTGGCCAGTAGGTTTTCGATTTCATCTTCAGATGCGGTACGGGGGAACTCACCCGCCGCCGTGGGGGAGGCGAATTTTTCAAGGTAGATCGCCCAAAACTTTGCGCCGTTGTGTTTAAACCATACCGGCCAGTACAGGGCATGGCCCAGACCCAATCCATAGGGTTCATCAAAATGGCTGGCACCCACTGAGCGATACCAGAACTTGCGCTCAGGCAACAGCTCACCGTGGTAGTTTTGCATGGTGAGTAGCCGCAGATTGTAGTCGATATCAAAGCGGAAGCGCTCACGGTCACGCACACGAATATCTTTCACCTGGACAAGGTTGTCACAAATCTCCCAAAGCACCTCTGCCGCTGCAAAACCATAGAAACGCGCATACAGAAATTGGTCTGTAATCGTGTCCCAATCCAGCTTATTCAGATTGTCTTCGAGGAGTTTAGCTGCTAATTTGTCGATGCGTTTATTGCCGCCTGGTGTTACTGACCAGGGGCGAGAAACCACTGCGTGACGGCGTTGCGAAAAACAAGCAAAGACCTGGTCATCTTGCAACAGTTTTTCATAGCCCGCATATCCACCTGCCTTTGTCAGCACATCGTCAGAAGACTCCAGGTATGGCAGCCCGTCGATGTACCCTTTGGTAATGTCTCGGCCCCCTCGTGTGGTGGCAATCTGGCTCAGATCGAGCTTTGGTTTTGCAGGTTTGTTCGGTTTAGTAGCCACGGTATTTATCTCCTTTATGTGCTCGTCCCCAACCACCACGGCCATCGGGTAAGAATAAGTTGCTGTTTGATTTTTCTAAATGGCTTGTGGTGCGTATTTTTGAGAGGTCAGGCCCTTCGCCCTGGGCCGCCGCTGCTACTGCTAGCCCGCAGGCCCAGAAGCGGTCAGCGTGACTTACTCCTGTGGTGGGCGCAACTAATCGGGGGATGCCTGTAGGCCCCACCACTCTGCGCACAGAGTGTAAATCGTCTTTGAGAAGCTGGCAGCGTGGATTACGGATAGCACGGTCTTCCATCTTCTCTTTTAGCCTGGTGCCTATATCCAACTTGGCGCTGGCGGTAAACCAAACCGCTTCAACTCTGTGCAGGCCAAACTTTTCCTGTGCCCATTCCACAGGTTCACTGCCCATGCCGGTCGCATCCATGGCAGAACGGACAATATTGTATGATTCAAAAAGTTCTGTCATATGGTCTTTCTGAACCTGCCAGCGCTCGCGTTCTAACTCACGGCGTTCACGAAGCTTTAAGACACTTTCAACATCTTCATACAGGTACATTGTGGTTAGGTTTCTGACCCGACCAAAGTCAACACCAAGGTAGCAGTAGCCACCCCTGTAACGGCTGGGGATACCTGCGGTGGGATCTTCACAGGCGTTAATAAGCTCATAGGTCAGCCAGGCCGTCGCGGCATCCACTGGACGACACATGTACTCCTGTTCCCATGCATCCGGGTCATTTAGGCCTGCTTTCAACTCCTCAATGTTACGGGGCAGACCATCATTAACAGCGGTGACAATATCCACGATGTGACGGCTGAATACCTTGGCCATTGCAGGCGAAAACATGATGTCATAAAACTTGCCTGTGAGACCGTTAAAGGTTGAAATAACACGAAGCTTAAGACCTGAGCGGGACACAATTGGGAAAATTGCCGCCCAGATTTTATAGCTATTGGGCATACGTCCATATTCATCAAGCATGACGTTTTCTGAGATCCCGCGACAGGTGTTTTCTGTAGCGGCCACGCATCGAATGCGGGAGCCACCAGGGAGGCGAACTTCGTACACAGTTTCTTCGATGTCAGGGGCCGGTATTTCGAGTTCTTCAAAGGCCATTGCAAAGGCCTTTAAATGCAGTTTAACCCCATCATCCATGGCGTCTTTAGCCCGGTCTCTTGAAATTGAGAAGATGGTCCACTTACAGACACGCCCTGCGGCTTCGGCCTCCATGCAATCGAGTACACATTCAAGGGTTGTGGTAAATGTCTTGCCGCCTTGGCGACAGAATGCAGCCGCTTTAAAACGAGAGTTATCTGTTAGATAACGGTGCTGGTAAGGGTAGAGGATTGAACTGTATCCAGGGTTATCGCTAAGAGCGGATTCCATAGACAACTTCCTTGATGTAATCCAGCGCTTCTTGCTGGATAAAAGGCTCACCTTTTTTGCTTTTTGCCTTAGCCATTGCCTCAATTTTGGCAATCACTTCAGCTTGCCACTTCTTGCGGTTCAGACTGGAATCAGCGAGTTTGGCAAAGCCCTGGGCCGCTTTACTCAGTAGAGGTAAACGCTTTTCAGGGGGCAAGCTTTCAGCATCTTCAAGATCCATTAAGGTGTCAAAAATAGAGGTCTGAATCATTGCCGTGACAGCCTCAGAGCGACTGTCTTTGTCATCGGGAGCAGACTGAGCTATCAGTTCAGCAGCTCGGGTAGAGGCTTGAATCTTAGCCAGGCGGCGTTCTAGTTTTTGGCCGTGGCGGTGAATCGCAGCATGAGAGATGTCATAACCTTTCCCTTTGACAAGAGCCTCAAGTTCTTTGTAGTCGCTGAAATTTCTATCAATCAACGCCTGCTCAAGCCACTTGCGGACTGAGTCAGGCATTTGTTGAATTTTTGATCGTTTAGCCACTGGTCACCACTTCGGGGGCCGTGCAATACCCGCAGGGCAATCGGCACGGTAATCGCAAAGGTCTTGACCGTTTGCGGTCAATTTTGCAAACCAGTAGGCGTCTGAATCGTTAATAGAGATTAGGCCATGGTCCCGCAGGTACCCCATCTCCTGGCGCACCATTACCTGAGTAACACGCAGCGGAATATCGTAGGCAGTGCGTAAGAGCACGTGCTCGTTACAGCCGATGGGGCGAGCATGAAAAAGCGTTGAAAGGATAATCCAGCGCAGCACTTCCCGCTCAGAACGGGCAATGTCAATATTATCCATTAGAAGCCTTTCTAGACAGCTCATAAAGACGATCGAGCTTTGCATTGATGGTGGTGTATTCACGAATAGAGTCTTCACGGCGCTGGTATTCAATGGGCAGTGAGATTAAAATCTGCTTGAAATCAGAGTCCAGGCGTTCATATTTGTCAGCGAGGCTTTTGAAGTTTTCATCAAGAGCCCCCACCACACGAACCATAAGCCAGCGAATGCCTGCAAAAAGCAGGCCGCTCCAAGCAATAATTAAGGCCACAAGCCAGGCAATATGCTGAAATTCAAGGGTTATCACTGGACTGCCGCTTTCCGATGGGTTGACTGGTCATCGACCGCAGAATCATGTTGGCAACAGGTAAAACACCTGCCACCGCAATGTAAATGCCATTGTCACCAAGCACGGGGTGCAGTGCACCAGTGGCAGCTTCAACAGCGGCCAAAGTGGCTACTGCGAGATTGAGCCAGATGGTCTTGGATGTGTACCAGGGTTTTGGGGTTTGAGATATCATGGGAATACTCCTGTTTTCTAAATCTATTTCTTGGGTGCCGGGGCGATGATCCCCCAACCTGGATTGCCACGAACGCGCCAGCGCTGATCGAGGTTGTGCTTGCTGTACACCTTGGCTTTGCCATTGGTGTTGGGGTAGGTACCGCTGATTAAAGACAATTCACCGTAGGGGTCATGCACGTAATAGCCTTTGCCGTCGGCTGTGCGGCCAATAATCAGAATCCAGTGGCCACCGCCACGGGGATGGGAGATATGGCCCCAGCACAAAATACCGATGGGTACAGGTACGCCTTTCTCAAGCTGCGCATCAATGTCTGACCATTGCAGATTTTGACGAAACTGGGTCTTGAGCCCGTAACTTTGCAGCGCTGTAACTTGAGCAAATGCCTGGGTGGTGTCACCGTAAAGCAATACACGGCGCAAATACACATCATCGGCGGTAGGCCCGTCAGGCAAGGCAGTGGGCTTCAGGTATTTGAGCAGCATGGCATTCACGCTTGAATAGCACATGCGGTGTGCTTGACCTGAGATGGCGCTGTCGCGCTGGCTGAAGTAGGGAACATCAAGTAAGATTTGTGACATAAAAAAAGCTCCGGTGTTAATCCCCCTTATTGTGAGGGAAGCACCGGAGCCTTGTCGCAAGGACAGATGTCCAATCAGCCGTAGAAGATTCTGCGTATAGAGCGCTGTGAAATTGCAAACTCTTCAGACACGGCTGACATGGCGTCTAAGTTTGATAAGCCTGAAGCCATTTTAGCCCGGACCTTTTCACGGATTTTTACGTTACGCTCTTTGATTTTTACAGCGGCTTCTTGAGGCACGTAAATAAACTCACCTCCGAAGGTGCGCACAAATTTCTCTGCCAGGTCTTGCCCCAGGTTTTTGACCACCCGCTCAAAAGCAGGGCCACTCTCCTGGCTGGGAACCTTAAGATCCTGCCCCCCGTAGCTTGCTATGATTTTCTCAGCAGCCTCTTCTCCAAGGTAAATCGCAAAAATGTTTGGGGGTTCTGCGTTCTCTTGCGGGCTTACAATGTATTCATCCAGGCTAAACAAAGGCTGCTGTTCCATGGTTAATACTCCCTCAAGTAAAAAGTCATTTGGTCAATTGCGTACCGTAATTGACGACGTTTTTCTCTCAAAACACCATCGCGTCGAAGCAGGGCTTTGGTGTTCATTGATTGCTTATACCTCTTTTCAAGCGCTGAAACCTTAGGGGCCACAGCCGCCAAATACTCAGACTGTTCTTCTAATGATGTGTGCTTTTTAAGGGCAATCTCCAATCTTAACGCGGATAATTCTGAGTAGGTATCCCCAAAAAGAAGGTCATTTACTTTTGCAATCTCGCGTTCAATCGACTTAAGTTCTCGTCTCAAAACCTGGATAGCAAAGTGTTCATTAGCCATTGTTTGACTCCTTTCCAGTCATTTTTTTTGCAGCGTCGACAAATTCTTGTTTCTTTGTCTCGATAAACTCAAGCCAACGCTGGTGGCGCTCTGCACGCTCCTGCTCCTCTTTGATTTTGTTCTGGGCAATCCTACGGCCCAGAAAGTCTTTGGTGAGGCCCAGGGTTCTGAGGATTTCTGCCGCTTCTTCTTTGGTTGGTGGAGCGTCAGGCAAGAGAGGGGGCAGGTCCCGTGGTGGCAGCTCTGCAATAAGAGTTGCCGGAGCTGGCCACTCACTGCACAACTGCGTAAGCCGGATAAACCCCTTTTTGATGCGGGGTGCATCCAGGGACTCTTGCCAGTCCTTGTTGAGGTTCATCAGCGAATCAAGCCACACCTCTGCCACCAGTTCTATCATTTCAGCGGCTGGAGCCTCTTTTAAGCGAAGGGCAAAGAGGCGCATCAACCCATCACCCACTACCTCACGCATCCATGTAAAATCCTTCTCTTGCATGTGTTCCTCCTATCGTTTGTGTTTAAAGTTCTGCAAGGCCATCAGACCGTTCGCTGTTTTGCTGGTGAACTGCCGTGGTGGCAGCGGCGGTGGCTCATCGATGGGAGCAACTACCTTGCTGACAACGGGCTCTTGAGGCGTATCCTCAAGCACCCGCAGCAAATAAGCGTGGTTCTTGAATTGCTTGAAAGTGCCAGCCATTTGTTTGGCCCGCTGGGCATCCACCACTTTTTGCAACGCCTCAGCAAGCTGTGCCTCACGCTGTGAAAACGCCAACACCTCGTCAGCCAGGCGCAGTGCCTTTTCCCAGCTCAGCGCGCGCTTGGGCGAACGAAACAGCGACAGGTATGCCAGCAACGGGCGTGACACAGCAGGCTCCAGGGCAGCCATGCGCTGTAATAGTTGAGAGCCTGCTGCACTGTCCAGGGCAGCAATGAGATCAAACTCAGCGCAGCATGAGGGGCACTTAATTTTCATCACTTGCCCTCCCTGCGTTTCTGGTACTCAAGCGCGGCGATTAGCTTGTGCAGTTGCTCAGTGTCGGCCCATTCAAGCCGGTCTGGCGCGTTGTCTGCAAACATACGCTTGAGCGTGGACAGTCCGTAGCTCAAGGGGCGGTCCAGCGCATACAGCAGCGCATAGACTTTTTTAAGCATGGGCTCGCGGTTCGAGCCCGCTTTGACACGCGTGGATGGTTTGTACACCGCACCGCCCGTGTCTTTGCGCATTTCGTCGAGTACGCGACGGCGTTCTGCCTGGCTCATGTCGCTGGCTGAGCGTTTGCCGGTCAGGGTCTCCAGGTAATCACGGTAGTCTTCGTCATCGAAGCCCAATTGCTTTTTGCCCAGGTGAATGGCGGCCAGTTCTTTTTTGCGCAGTGCTTCTGCTCTTGCTCTAGACATGGAGCGTCACCCTTTCTATAACCTCATCCCATGCGCGCACTTCAGCGGCCAGGGCTTCGGCAATGTCGATTTCACCCTGAATGGCAAAGTCCACGTCAGGCGTGTTGTACCAATCCATTGAACGCTGCGCGTCCAGGGCGCTGTCGAGGTTGGGGTACAAAATGGGGATCATTTGACCGGTGCGCAGATTGCGCAACTGGTAAAACTCACCGACCATATAAATGCCCAGCAGGGGTGTGGAAATAGGCTGATTCAAGCTCATTGGAGGCCTCCTTGTTGTTGTGCACGGAGTGCGTGCAGTTCCTGGATTGCGGTTTCAGCAAAGATGTTGAGTTGCACAACCTGAACCTGGGGACGGGGTGTGGATGGCTTTTGCGCTGCGGGCTTGGCTGGACGCTTGCGAGCGGCACAAGTTGCAAAGTGTGAGACCTGCCGCGTAGCGTCGTAGCGATCCGCGCGAATGTGGCCATCAATGGGCATGGACTTATCGTTTGCTGTCGTAACCCAGGTAATGTCGGCTTTGCAGTGGCGGCAGCGCGCCCAATTGGTCGGACAGTCGCATTCAGTACCTTTGTGGCAATGGCAAATGGGATCTTTACGCATGACTTAAATCCTTCCAAGCTGCTTTGATGTGAGAGTGTGCAGGCTGCGCTCCAGCGGCAAACATCACTGCAAGGCGCAGGGTTTTGACAACTGAACGCAGCGCACCGGCCTTATTGCCCACTTCATCTGCAAGAAAGTCTAACGACTTCTTGTCATCAGGGCTTACACCCATCGCAATCGCCAGGGCGACCACGTCTTTTTTGCTGGCACGGGTTAAACGCACACGCTTACCGATGCGACTAAACAGGCGGTCGAGGTGAGATGCACGATTGCCCCCGGTCATTGAAGCGTAAACCGCCTCGTTACCCACCAGGGCAAAGCCGATTTCGGCGCTATCGTGCAGCGAACGAATCGCGTCAAGCGCAGCGGTACTCAGGTGCTGGGCTTCGTCAATAATCATCAGGCCGTTGGTGCCTGTGATGCGGCGCAAGATCTCACGCTGCATACGCAGTGCAGACGCGGGCGGATTTTTAATGCCCAGGGCAATACAAATCTCATCCAGGCAACCTGCCACAGAGCTAGATGCAGGGGTCATGGTAGCGTGCCAAACGCTGGCGTATTGCTGGCGATACGCTTTGCAGGTAGCTGTCTTGCCGAGCCCTGCTGATCCGTAGATGACTGTCATATCGTTAAAGCCATGGGCGAATTTCAGAGCACCGTTAATGCGCACAGCGGTGGGTGTTTCAACCCAGTCGGGTGCGTCAGGCACCATCGGAGCGGCTTGTTTTTCTTCACGGAGGGACAGCCAGGCATCCAGCTTTTTGAGCTGATTGGCAGGATCGGCGTTGTAGGTGCCGTTCAGCAATTGAGCCAGAGAAGCTGGACTTAAGCCCGCTTCTTTTGCTACCACGGCCTGGGTCAGACCTGTAGACTCAAGCGCTTTGCGAAATCTGGTAAGGGTATCGTTTGTGTTTACTGTACTTTGCATCTTATACTTATCCTTGGAAATTAATTTGTGGTCGTCACTGCGTTGGCGACTTCTTTTTTTGTCTTAACGCCGGTTTCAAAGATGGCTTTGAATTTGGCATTGCGCTGGGCTTTGGCTCGCTCTCGGCGGCTTTTGGCTCTGGCACGTGACATCTCGCAGCACACACCGTAGCCGAAGATAAAGCCGATGCCTGCGCAGAACGCTGAAAGCGTCACCAGGTTGAGAAGGTAGAAAACATTGCTGTTCATTAGATCATTCCCTTCTTGTTTTTGAGGCGTGTAAGGGTCTTTCGTAACTCACCGATAGCACCGTTTTTAATGCGTTTTGCTACGTCTGGCGTGCCATTCTCTGCAATGAAATCAAACAACCCTTTGTTGCCTGCAATATGCGTTTTGAAAACGAGGCGCCCCCGCTTATTCATTTGCTCCTGGTCAATCAAAACAGTGATGATGTAAACATGTGGATTAGCCATTGCTCTTTGCCTCCATGATCCGGTTGCGTCTATGTGCAATGTCTGCAAAGAAGCTTTCAAACAGATCTTCAACTTCATTGCGCATGGTCTCAAATTCATCATCTGAAAAATGATGGACAAGGGCATTCTTAAAGCGTTGGTCTACGGCATTCTTGAACACGAACTCGGTACCGTCACCATCTTCTTTCATTGCGACTACAAGGGCCAAAGCAAGCTCTTCATTGGGTTCTATTACTTTTTTAGACATTGCTGGGCTCCTTTGCTGCTCTGTAATCAGCAATAACTTCGCCATTGCGGTCAAAGTAAACGGTCTCCCAAGTCGGGTGGCAGTTATGCTCATGTTTGCCGTACTTCTGCTGGTTGGCAAAAACCACATCAAGATTGCCTGAACCGTTCATTCCAACAATGGTGCCAATATCACCATCAACCTGAACCATCATCCCAATGCGCGGGAAATCCAGCCCTCTAACTCGCTTCATATCCTCAATAAACTGCTTCTCTTTTTTCGTCATCGTTCTATTCCTTATCATTCAAATTAAAATTCATCGTCTTCGGTTCTTCGGGGCAGTTGAATCACTTCATTCATGTACCGTTCAGCAACATGTAGACCTCCTTCCTCGCCATTGGCTACCTTGGGCAAAGGCTCTTGCTCCTGCTCCAGGCGCTTGCGCGTGAAGTCGAGAGCAATAATGCCTGGCTCTGGAATTTCGGCGGCCTCGGCTTCGGGGTACAAAGCGGCAAGCTCTTGAGCTTCCATGCGGATTTGCGCGGCGTTGGCTTTTTTTGTTGCTTTCTCGAAACGGGCTTTTTCTTTTGCCCATTCGCGGGCTGACTCTGTATCGTTAAAGCCGACATCAGCCATATGATGGGCCTTGGTAATGAATGCCCCATCAATGCGAGTAATGGTAACGTCCTGGGTAAAGTCGGCAGGATCGTAATAAACAACCACTTCTTGCCCCATAAATTTCGACAGGTTTTCATGGGAATAACGGTGGGCACCCATTGGCCCTTTACCCGCTTTTAGCTTCACTTCAAAGTGCGTTTTGCTTACCCGTACAACTTCGGGCATTAACAGCAGCATTGAACGCTTAGACTCAGGAATTAAGCGCACTTCACTGGCAGAGAATAATTGCTCAAACAATTCATCAAAGGACAGCACACCGTGACACTCAGGGGTACGACGCCCTTTCTTTGCATTGAAGCGGGCGACTTCTTCAGCCACCACTGCCGCGAACTCTTCAAAGGTCACGGCGGTTTTTACTGAAAAGCCACGATCCCGCAAGCGAGGATTGGTGCGCACTTTCTCATGGACCCCGCCCTTGCCAAAAGCACGTTCTACAGGGCGAGACCCCTTGTTTGCTTTCTGACTTGGGTCTGTAAAGCGAGGATCAATGCCTACGTGCTTAAGCAGGCCCAGGGGATCATTATCTCGATTCTTAAAACGGCGGCGATTAAATGCCCGCCCTGTCATCGCCTTGTTTGCAGCAACGCGGGTATTGTCGATCCATGCAAAGGCAGGGGAGCACACAGCAGTCAGGTCATAGGTTGCCAGGCGAAACAGATCTGTATTTTCAGTTTTGCCCAGACGGTAAGCCAGGATTTTACCAGTGCGAATGTCCTGCCAAAACCAGCCAGTGGGTGTGCTTACCACTTCACCATCGGGGAACTTGACATAGAACGAATCCAGTTTAAGTCCATCACCATTGACGGCTTCACCAGGCGCAAACATGGTTTTGTCTCGGCGCTGGGGCGGGTACATCTTCATCAAGGTCTCTATTCCCTCTCTTTCATAAATGATTTGCTGTGGCGTAAACTCACGCTGTAAGCGACGTTTAAAGGTGCTTTCAGACGGAATAGGCTCCCAACCATTCTTATTGGCGGCCTCAACCGTTCGCTCATAAGCATCTGTCCAGGTGACTTTGTGCTTTCTTGATCGAGTTAAGTAGTGGCGGCAGTAAAAGTCCCAGGCGCTGGGATGAATCTCAGCACCCGTCACGACAACAGAACCGTGACGTGGAATAAGCAGCACCGCCCAATCCTTCTGTGGGAAGGCATCGATAGATCGCCCCATCTTGGCCCCGTCATACCACCATCTCCGCAAGCTGCCTTCAGACACCCCATTCGTTTCAGCAACCAGAGCAAGAGCATCGCGCAGGCTTGATACAGTTTTGGAATACATCAAAGCTTGCACCTCCATTAACAGAGTCGCCTTTTCCGCTCCTTTATCCCTCTGCTTCTGGGTACGGGTTTTGGCCCAGTCCCATAATTGACGCGAATGCTCTGGCGTCCATTCGAAGTCAGCAACAGGTGCTTTCTCGGCGGGCGCAGGCTTTTCGATTTGTCCGGTTTTATGGAGGTGAAGGATCACTTTAGCCTGGACAGCTTCGGGGAGGTCTTTGAGAAAAAAATTGATTTTTTGCCCTCCTATACCCGCTTCTGTACGTGACGGCCACCCTTCACGATCGGCTTTTTTTCTAACACCACGGGCAGTTATACAAAGCGCTTCAGCGATAACAGAACTATCTACAATCACTAAATGACACCCTCTTTTAAGCCTAATAAAACAGCAGCACGATGCGCTTCCCCATAATTCCCTTTATTACCACCGTTGATAACGGCATAAACGATTCGTTCGTTAAACCCGTGCTTGCTTGCCCACGAACGTATAGTAGTTCCAGTACGCTGAAATTCCGCCCGAACTTCTTTGCGAGTTTTAATTCGTGCCATAGACACTTTTGTTACCCCTTTCAATGTGAAATACTATAAAAAACTATGTAACTCATTATAGGGACTTATTCGGTTCCTTGTCAATGAAAGGTAAGAAAAAATGCTTCTTTTTGTTCCGACTTTTTGTTCCGACTTTAAAAGACCATACTTCTACAAAACACAAGAAACACAATGTTTCACCCAAGTAGGAACAAGTGTTTTACATCAAACCCACCGTTCCGGCTTAGTCCTATGAACCCGGAACAAATTGGTTCCCGCATTAAAGCGTGGAGAAAGCACTTAGGTTTAACTCAAGTTGGATTTGCAGAGCTATCAGGGGTGCATATTGGAGTCCTTAAAAAATATGAAAGGGGAGTAAACGTACCCGGAGGCGAAGTGCTGGGAGCATTTTCACAGACCGGAGTAAACATCAACTGGCTTTTAACTGGTGAAGGAGAAATGATAACTAAAGCATCATTTGAAGAAGCCAGTGAAAATGAGCTTCCTGAAGACTTACAAGAGTTTGAAGAAGGGATTCAAGAAATGTTCAGGCTACTCATTGAGATGGAAGAGCCCCGCCGCGGCATGGCTGTGAGCGAGATTGTGAATAAAGTAAAAGAAGCCGCAATGGTAGATCAAATGGCAAAAAAGCTGCGTGAGCTGGAACAAGAAAAATAATACATTTTCAATTATTTTTTACACTGATTGTATTTTAATGTATAATTAGCCTTATTTATTACATCATAAATAAAATGAGGCTACTAGTGGATTCTGGCACATTGCAAACAGTACCTGTTAAATTAAAGAACTACGACAATGAACTAAACAGCGTTATTGAAGCCATGATGCGAATGCACCCAGACAGCCGAAAAACCATTCTCAAATCAGTGTTGAACGATTTAAAGCAGCAGAGAAACACCCTAAAGTAATTTGTGATAGGATCGTATATTCTAAATTACTTTTATTAAAATTAGGGGCAAAATCAAATCATGAAAAAACTATCTCACGTCTTTTTGCTTACAGCCTGTATAACGCTTTTAAACTGTAGCCCAGAAGAAAACCAAACCACTGAAAACAGTGAAGCAACTAAAGCAGTCACCACTGAGACACAAACTGAGACGGTTGAAATTGAATCAGAACCCATTACTACTCCTAGTCCTGCGCCAACCAAAGAGGAGATTAAAGCTGTATTCTCAAGCGTCTCAAGCTTAAAGACAGAGTTTGAAAAAGCTATCAAAGAAAAAAATCTAGATCTTTACCATAAAGCAAAAGCAGAGTGGGGTGCTGAAGAGAAAAAAATAGAGGCTCTCATGGAAAAGTACAGTCCTAGTGCTATTTATAACTCTCCCGTTAAAGATTGCCAAGATGCCTTCTACCATATGTATCAGGCATACGTTGTTTTTTGGGGAGGCGCAACGAACCCTGCTGATGAGCGGGAAAAACGCGCTTATGAAGAGGATCGTGATAAGCTTTCTAAGCTATTCAATGAATGTAGGGTATCTGCCGAAACAGGAAAAAGTTTTTCTGAGAGGAACCCCGAATGAGAATCTCAATAAAGTCACCTTAAACGCTTTTCAAACAACTTTCAAACGCTAAATTTAAAAATGCACCCGTGTCTCAAACTGGGTGCATTTTTTTGCAAAAAATCACAAAATCAAAAAGTGTCGCAATCTGGCGCAAAATTAAAAAACCAAAATCACCATCATATTTAAACACAGTCTATAACAGGTTTTCACGGTTCATCACGCATAGTCACGGTATGTATGGGCGGGGGTAGGGCTGTGTCTCAAACTCTCTGAACGCTCACACTTAACGGGCTTCTTTTATTTTTCACCTCTGTTCCCCGCGCCAGCGGGGATGATCCGCGATTCTGATAGTCTTCATTTTCCGCTTTTAACTGTTCCCCGCGCCAGCGGGGATGATCCGCATTCTCACCCATGGACTTAACCGCGGCTTGTCTGTTCCCCGCGCCAGCGGGGATGATCCGCAATGGCCATCGGTGCATGGATTCCCACGGGTCTGTTCCCCGCGCCAGCGGGGGTGATCCGGTGATTGTTTGGTTAGCATTCGATAACGCCGCCTGTTCCCCGCGCCAGCGGGGATGATCCGGTTCTTGAAAAGCCCTTTATCTGTAGTGGTTACTGTTCCCCGCGCCAGCGGGGATGATCCGTCTGGAGCTGATCTGGTGAATATTGCCTATTGCTGTTCCCCGCGCCAGCGGGGATGATCCGCGGGTGTACGCCTCGATGACATCGCCCAGGCGCTGTTCCCCGCGCCAGCGGGGATGATCCGTGTGGATACTGACCAAGGCGCGTTGATTGATGCTGTTCCCCGCGCCAGCGGGGATGATCCGAGCAGACAGATGCCAATGCCGATTGTGTTCATCTGTTCCCCGCGCCAGCGGGGATGATCCGCGAGGACTCTTTGTGTATTTGCTTTTGTTTAGCTGTTCCCCGCGCCAGCGGGGATGATCCGTACAAGCCCAGGAGGCACAGCATGAACTTAAACTGTTCCCCGCGCCAGCGGGGATGATCCGCTGTGGCGGGCTTCGGTAATCATGTAGTCACCCTGTTCCCCGCGCCAGCGGGGATGATCCGTGGCCTGTGAGCGACTGAGGGATGCTGAAAATCTGTTCCCCGCGCCAGCGGGGATGATCCGGCGTTGGTCAGACGATTCGCTTTGACCGGGTACTGTTCCCCGCGCTAGCGGGGATGATCCGAGCAATGTGCCCCTGCAAACGCGGACCCTTGACTGTTCCCCGCGCTAGCGGGGATGATCCGCAAATTCCATCATCTTTTGCCAGGCTCTGGTTCTGTTCCCCGCGCTAGCGGGGATGATCCGGTGATTCATGGTCATTCAGAAACTAATATCAGCTGTTCCCCGCGCTAGCGGGGATGATCCGGGATTAACCGTGCCATTCGTGATGCAGTTGCCCTGTTCCCCGCGCTAGCGAGGATGATCCGCAGCTAAGGTCGATATTAGTAACTGGGAAAAACTGTTCCCCGCGCTAGCGGGGATGATCCGCTATGTTTTTGCAGCAGATTCACTATTGGATTCTGTTCCCCGCGCTAGCGGGGATGATCCGTGTTGCTGTTTTTTATGGTGCCTGTGGCCGTGCTGTTCCCCGCGCTAGCGGGGATGATCCGTAATACAAATTGGCCCGCTTAGACACCAAGATCTGTTCCCCGCGCTAGCGGGGATGATCCGCCCTGGATACACTTTTGTTCAGAAATGTTCAACTGTTCCCCGCGCTAGCGGGGATGATCCGGTTTTGTGTTCTTCCACGTTGGTGCCGTACTCCTGTTCCCCGCGCTAGCGGGGATGATCCGCCGATCATTGAGTTAGCGGTCAAAGCTGGAGTCTGTTCCCCGCGTCAGCGGGGATGATCCGCTCACCATAGGCGGTAAAGATGTTGTCGAAGTCTGTTCCCCGCGTCAGCGGGGATGATCCGAGCATTACCCGGACGACTGGTACGAATACTGTCTGTTCCCCGCGTCAGCGAGGATGATCCGAACACCACGTTCACCATGCCTGGGCCGGTGCCCTGTTCCCCGCGCCAGCGGGGATGAACCGTAACACCGCTATATGTAATCAGTTAGCCCCTTTTGTTCCCCGCGTCAGCGGGGATGATCCGTCTTACCCAGTCGGAGTAGGTTAAAACATCAAAGGCTCTTTTAATAGCGCGATTGGATTCGAACCAGCGTCTACTCAATCATTGACCCATTCAATGATTGAGTCCCCTTCCACTCGGGATACAAGGCAATTTAAACAACCTTCAGTCTTTGATTATAGGTGAAGCACAGGATAGCCATCAATCTGAAGCAATAAACTTCAATTTTGTTTCCTGTGTCAGCGAAATGAGCTGTAGGGTGATTGATCATTTCATGGAAGAAAACCGTTTACATTTGGGAATGTATGAACATCTTTTATTTCTGGCTACAAATCCGCGCCTCCACCTTCCAGTATAATAGCCTCAATATGAACACCTTACCACGCAAGCCTTACCTCACCTACCCGCTGCTCATGCTGTGCGCGGTGATGGCGACCTTTGCCTTCAAACTGCTCTGGGTGCCTGAGCACCATGCCGACACGAGCACCCGTACCGCAACCCAGGCGGTGGTCATCGAAGACATCAACGCCACCCTGTCCCCTGACGACAAAGCCTTTTTACAGGCGCAACTGCGCTGGCAAATGGCGTTTCATCGACAGTACCACAGCCTGCCTGAGCCCTTGCCGGTGAAAGTGAGGCTGTGGCCCAGCACAACGACCTACCGCGCCTATCAGGCCGAGGTGTCCAAAACCTCGACGTCTTCTAAAGGCTTTTATTCCGGTGCTCGGCGAGAACTGGTCATTAACGGTGAAAAACCCGGTTACCGCCAGACCCTTGCCCATGAAGCCCAGCACTTGCTCTTGCGGGTACACAAAGCGCGTCCTGAACCCTGGCTGAGCGAAGGGCTGGCAGAGTATTTTGAAACCCTTGCTATTCAAAGTAATGACCGGGCACTATCGCAAGCGCAGCCCGATCGGGTGGAGCGCATTCGGGCCTTTTCTGCGCAGGGGCAGCTGCCGCCTTTGCCCGCTTTTTTTGACGAAAGCAAAAGGGACTGGCGTGCGCGCGAAGCCCGTATGCCCTATGTCAATCAGGACACCGCCTGGGCGCTGGTGTATTTTCTGATGCAACAGTCCCAGGGCCGAGAAGCCCTGCTGGCGGTGTTAAAAGCCGCTGAGAATAAAGCCGAAACCCGGGCAGCGTCTCAGATTATCGCGGGGGTGTACCCTTTATCTGCCCTTCGCACGGACTTTGCACGCTTTTTAGCCGACATACCTGCGGAGCATGAACTGCCTTTCAGCCCCTGAGCTAAAACTGGTTCATGAGTGAGGACAGACCTTTGAGCAGGCCGTTGGGGTCACGGGGGTTAGCGTCTGCACCTGTCTCTGGATCTGCGCCTAAACTTGCGCCTGGTGCACCCCCTGGGGTGGCCGCGGCAGCCTGAAAGCCTTTGACAAAGTCGGCGTTGTTTTTGCAGGCGGCGGGGGTGCCCTGGGTGCTCAAACTGCTGCAGCCGGGGCGGTTGGGATCGCTGGCGCAGCGCCCAAAAATTTGCCCCTGTGCATAGCAATTGGCGGTGGTGGCCGTTTGGGGGGCTGGCGTGGGTCGTGGCGCTTTGGCGAGCATGACATTAAGGCGCTGTTGGGCGTCTTTGTAGCCCGGTGCATCGGCCACAATCTGCTGATAGGTATCGCGGGCGGCGGCGTAGCGGCCGCTGCCTTGATGCCCCAAAGCCAGTTTGTAGGTGGCTTCTAGCCAGGCCTGTCTTTGTTTAAGATCCTGGGTTTGGGTGCGGGTGGCCAATTGTTTGCTGACGGTGGCCAGACGTTGCGCTGCATCTTTGTAGGGGTTCTGCACCTGTAAAGCCCTGCGGTAGGCCTGCTGGGCCTGGGCCCACTGGCCTTTGGCCTGCGCATCTAAGCCCTGGGCGTAAGCGCCGTGTAGCTGTTCTTGCTGCTGGGTTTTTTGGTACTGGGTGTAAGCCTGTTGGGCCTTGGGGTAGGCTTCGGCCACGGCTTTGTAGCTGGGGTTGGCCTTGTGTACCTCAGACAGCGCGAAGTAAGCGCGGGGAATGTCTTTTTCTTCTAAGGCTTTAACACCCCAGTCGTAAAGGGCGGCAATGCTGGCGTTTTCTTTGGCCTGAATTAAAGCACCCATGGCCGTGTCATAATTGGCCGCTTTTGCGCTTTTGAGGCCTTCGAGTTCTTCTTGTAAGCGGGTCTGGCTGTCGCTCAGGTTTTGCAGGCGCCAGGCTTGTTTTTTGGTTTCGGTGAGCAGGGCCTGCTTTTGCTGCGCAAAGTCACGGTAGCCAAAATACCCCAGAGTGCCCAGGGCTCCCCCGGTGACCACACTGCCTGCTAAAAATGCCACAAGAAATTGTTTCACGGTGTGCATACTCCCTGTGCTCTTCATCTTGCCACGGCAGTGGGTCTGTCTTCAAGGGGGTGAAGCAGCTTAGATGCGTCGGCCGATGAGAATGCCGTCGCGAATGCTTAACATGGTGGTGTCCACACGGGGATCTGCATGGGCCATTTGATTCATCTGGTCCACGGCGGCGGCCACTTCGTTTTCGGGGTTGAGGGCCTGTCCGCTCAAAAACACATTGTCCACCACAATCAGGCCACCGGGATTTAAGCGCGGTACGCAGGCCTCCCAGTAGTGGGGATAATTGTGTTTGTCGGCATCAATAAAGATCAGGTCAAACTGACCTTCCAGCTGCTTGAGGCTGTCAAGGGCGGCACCCAATTGCAGGGTGATTTTGTGGCCGTGGGCAGACTGGGCCCAAAACTCACGGGCAATGGCGGTGCTGTCTTCGTTAATATCTAAGGTGATCAGTTCGCCATTTTCGGGCAGGGCTTCGGCCATGGCCAGGGCGCTATAGCCGGTAAAGGTACCGATTTCGAGAATGCGTTGGGCGCCCTGGGTTTTGATCAGCAATTGCAAAAAGCTGGCCTCTACGGGGCCTACCAGCATAATGGCCCATTCAGAGCGTTCATGGGTGGCCTGGGCAAGGCGTTGTAAGGTGTCTGAGGGGGCTTTGCTGTGACGTGTGCAGTAATGATCCACAGTATTCGCGACTAAGGGCATGGGGTGTGTTCTCCGTTGTATTTAAAGATGTCTTTAGTCTAAATCAAAGTATTTATCTAAACAATCTATGTGTTTTAATAGTTTTAATCGAATTTTTAGATAGTTAAAAAGGACCCCTGCCATGCAGCAACCCCTCGCACAAATTAACAAGCTCACCTTAGATCAATTGCTTTTGTTGGTAACGGTGGCGGATTCCGGTTCGTTCTCGGCCGCCGCCCGTCAATTGGATCGTTCGCAATCCACCATTTCTCATGGTATTGCCACCTTAGAGGCTGAATTGGACGTTCAGCTCTTTGACCGCAGTCGGCGTAAACCGGTATTAACCCCTGCCGGTCAGCATCTTTTGCCCCAGGCCTTACAGATTTTGACCCAGATTCGCCACCTGCAATCCGATGCCCAGCGTCTGGCCCAGGGCGAGGAATCGGCCGTGTCGATCGTGCTGGATATGATTATTCCGTTGCCGGTGATTATTCAGAGTTTGACGGAGCTTCAGGCCCGTTTTCCGGCGGTGCGTTGGTTGATTCACACCGAAATGTTAAGCGCCATTGCCCAGCGCATTACCGAGGGCTCTTGCCAAATGGGCTTGACGGGCATGTTGCCGCGCATGAAAAGTCATTTGATCAGCCAGGGCATTGGCAAGGTGGACTTTGTCTATGTGGTGTCTACACAGCATCCGCTGGCGCAAGGCAATACGCGGGTCAGTGAAGAAGACCTGGCGGCCTATACCCAGTTGGAAGTGGCCGATCGTGCCGCGGCTCCTCAGGTACCGTTGCGCAATCCTCAGTCCTGGCAGTTTGCCGATTTGACCACCCTGTTGGGGTTTGTGCTGGCCCATCAGGGCTGGGCGTTTTTGCCTTTGCATTTGGTATGGCCTGAATTGCAGGCCGGCCGTTTAACCTTGCTGTGGCCGCAGCGCCGCGAACACCTTTGCACGGGCTTTTCGATGTATAGCCTGCGGCTGGTCTCTGAGCGGCCAGGCCCCGTGCGCCAGCAGTTTATGCAGGCGTTTCAGAAGCATTTTCAGGCTTACTCCCGCCAATTGCCCAGTGAGGCCATGCTTTTAGAGCATTTTAAAACCCAGGACTTGTCTTCTGACCATTAAATGCTATACTTACAAATAAGTAAATAATAGAGGTGCTGGTGATGCGTTATCTTGTGGTGGCCGGGCTGTGGGTAGGACTGCTGTTAAGCGCTTGTCAGGCCCCCGGGCCTGTTTTGCCAACCCCTGAAGTGACCGCGGAGGCTGTGTCTGAGTCCACGGCACCATCACAGCGGCGGTTTCTGAAACAGGCGATTTCACCCGACGGACGGTATTTGGCGGTCTGGCATGTCACAGATCAGGTGGATTCGGTCTTTTTGACCTATGGGTCTTCGACCTTGAGCGTGGTGGATCTGCAAACCCAGCAGACGCTACACCGGGTGGCCTTGCCCGATAATGTACGCACCGGTTATGATCGGGTGGACGTGCTGGGCTGGAGCGATGCACAACAGCTGTGGTTGACCACCACGGGGCAGACCAAAACCCTGTACCGCCTGCAGGTACAAACCGGTGCTTTAGTGCCCATGGCTGCGTTACCGCCTGAGGCCGAGCATTTGCGTCTAACCCCAGAAGCTCTGGTTATGAGTGCCGGATCCCAGTTGCGCAAGCTGGCATTTGACGATTTACAGCTGCAGACCCTGGGACACTTCAATGCCAATATTACAGCCCTTTATGCCACCGGTAAGCCCCGGCAATGGTGGGTGGGCACCCTGGCCATGGCCGAAGATTTTCAGGTGCAGCTCACGCCCTTGCGCCCGTCCCGTTATTATTTGTTTGACAGTGAGCAGCAGCGCCTACAGCCGGTGTCTGACCCCGTGTCTTACCGCGAAACCCTCGGCTTTCAGGGGCAGTCGCCCACGGGACCCGTCATGGGCTTCTCGCCCCAGGGCAGCGCTGTGGGTTGGCTGACGGCACTGGGTGCCACGGTGTTTGACCCGCTGACGTTAGCCCCTGTGCACCAGTGGAATGAAGACATTGATGCCGGGGCATGGCTGGACGCGTCCCACTGGCTCGCCTACATCACGGCGCCTCAGGCGCAATTGGCCGTGTATGGTTTATCTTCAGACCAGCCCCTGCACACCCAGGTTCTGCCGTCGGGGAATTACCAGCTGCTGGGGGGCGATGCAACGGTGGCCTTTGTAGAACATGTGCTGCCGCAGGGGCATGCAATTTACCAGTGGCACTGGCAGACGGGGGAATATACCCAGGTCCTCAAGCTGGATTCAGGATTTTTTGATACAGTGCAAGGGCCTGAGGGGCTGTGGTTATCTCACACAGAGGAAAGCGGAGCGTACACCCTTTACCATCTCACTGCTGAGGGCCTGACCAGATCAAACCTCGACTTGTTTTAGATCAACGACGGCGCGCGATGCTGTGGCTAGACTGGGGAATCACCCTTTGAGAAAGTTTTCCTATGAACAAGACGCTGAAAAAACCTGAACTGTTAATGCCTGCGGGCGATCTTGAAAAATTAAAAACGGCGGTGCTCTACGGTGCCGATGCGGTGTACATGGGCACGCCGGATCTGTCCTTGCGCACCCAGTCGGGCATTCGCCTGGCCGATCTGCAAGCAGGCATCGCCTTTGCCCATGCGCGCGGCAAGAAGGTCTATTTGACCCTCAATTTGTTTTCCCATAACCGCGATATTGAAAAGTTGCCCGGCATGGTACAAACCCTGCGCGCAGCTCAGCCCGATGGGGTCATTATTTCAGACCCCGGTTTGTTTCAATACATCAAAGAACAGCTGCCCGATTTAGAGCTGCATATTTCGACCCAGGCCAATGTGTGCTCGTGGCTGACGGTGGACTTTTGGCAGAAGCAAGGCGCCGCGCTGGTGGTGATGGCCCGTGAGGTGAGCTTTGCCGATATTCAAGAGATTCGCGAACGCTGCCCCGAGATCAAGTTAGAAATGTTTGTGCACGGGGCCATGTGCATGACCTATTCGGGCCGTTGCCTGCTCTCGAACTATATGGCGGAGCGGGGCAGTAACCAGGGCAATTGTGCCCATTCCTGTCGCTGGGACTACAAGGTGCGGCTCAAATTGCGTGACGGCAGCCTCAAAGACCTCCACCTCACCGAAGACACCAAAGAAATTTTCGACTTCTTTCTCGAAGAGGCCTACCGTCCAGGGGAGTACTTTCCACTGGAGCAAGACAGCCAGGGGGCCTACATTCTCAATTCCAAAGATCTCTGTTTATTGCCGCGCCTGCCCGAGATTTTGTCGACCCAGATTGATGCGTTAAAGGTCGAAGGCCGAAACAAGTCCAATTTTTATCGGAAACACCGTAAAACCACGTCTCTTCAGGGCGGGGATTTATGCCCCTCTGTGGGTATATAAGGTATAGAGCTGGTTACAGCTCTCTAAAGATGGTATGATTAACGTATGCGCAAGACATTCAAGTACAAAGCTAAACTGAGCAAGACAGCAGAGCAAAATGCTCTCAGTTGGCTTAGATATTGTCAAAAGCTGTACAATCTTGCGCTAGAGCAACGTATAACTGCGTACAAGCGTTGTGGGGTTAGCCTCAGTACCTATGACCAAAACAACGAATTGCCTGAGCTGAAAAAAGCATTCCCAGAGTTCAAACAGGTCAATTCTCAAACCCTGCAAGATACGGTAGAGCGATTGGGCAAAGCATTTCAAGGCTTCTACTCTCGCCTCAAAAAAGTAGGTGAAAAGGCAGGTTTCCCACGTTTTCGTTCTTTTCACCGCTATGACTCTTTCACCCTCAAGACTTCAGGTTGGAAGTTAGATGGTCGCCACCTTAAGATCAAAGGGATTGGCATTCTTAAACTTCATCTGTCACGTCCCATCGAAGGCAAGATTAAAACTATTACCGTGCGCCGTGATAGCTGCGGAGACTGGTGGGTGGCGTTTTCCTGTGACGATGTACCAGAGCGTAGCTTTCCTAAACCTCGCGCTGATGTGGTGGGTATTGATGTGGGCGTGTCTCATTTCTCAACCGATACTGAAGGCCTACACATTGCCAACCCAAAATACTACCGTAAAGCTCAGGACGAACTCAGACGCAAGCAGCGAAAGGTGTCCCGCAGAAAGAAAGGCTCCAACCGCCGCAAAAAAGCAGTCAAAGAACTGGCAAGGACTCATCGCAAGATATCCAACATGCGTCTGGACTTCCTGCACAAAACAGCAAACTACTACATAACAAACTTCCAAATGATCTGCGTGGAAGCACTCAAAGTGAAGAATATGGTTAAAAACCGTCACTTGAGCAAATCGATCGTAGATGCTAGCTGGTCAACTTTTTTTGAATTACTCTCGTACAAGGCGGCAGGTGCTAGGCGTGAGTTAGTCAAAGTAAACCCGAAGAACACCAGCCAAAACTGTTCAGGCTGTGGCGAGAAGGTGCCAAAATCTCTTGCTACACGGGTGCATAATTGCCCGTATTGCAACCTGAGCTTAGACCGAGATGTAAACGCTGCAAGAAATATTGCGGCTATTGGGCACGGGCTGTGCCTTCAAGCGTTAACGTAACTCAGTAGAGTATGCGTAGCTTGAGAATCCCCGTCATTTTTGATGCCCTTTAGGGTACATGGCGGGGAGTATGTCAATACGACGTGCATTCGCTGGCGGAAATGGAAAACGCCGGGGTGATTGTGGCCCATGAAGCAGACGCCCTGATTTTTGAGGTGCGCAACCGCATTGATGCGGGTGAACTGCTGCAGTTTTTAGCGCCGGGACAGTATGAGCCCCTTCGGGTGCGCCTGCACGATTTTGTAGACGCGCGCACGGGGCAGGTGACAGCAGCCGTCTCTGCCGGTCAAAGTAAGGCCATTCGCATCCCCCTGGGGATTTTTCAGCGGCACACGCCAGCGCAGATCAAAGCCCTCTTGCCGGTGTTGACGGTGGCCCGCAAACAGCGGGTGTTGAATGCGGCCCAAAAGGCCCGTCTGGTGGCGGACTTAGAGGCTTTGCAATTGCAAATCGAGGGCTTAAAGGTAGACGCCGTCGAAAAGGGCAAACGCCTGGCCGAAAACCAGCAAATGCAGCAGTTTTTTAAACAAAAACAGGTCATTAAAAAAGGGCCCAAAATGGGCTTGGAAGGCTGTTGTGGTAAAGGTTGTAACGGCTGTCGCCTGTTTTGGTTTGACGACAAATATGCCAACGCCCGCAAAAAATTGCAGGGGAGTACTGCGGTTTAGGCGCTGATTTGATCCCGTAATTTCTGCAGTTTGGCCTGCCAGTCTCCTTGTTTGTACTGGGTGAGAGCGGTGTCTAAAACCTTCAGGGCCTGCTCGGTCTCACCGGCCTTCCAGAGGGCGAGGGCGTATTCGTGGCTGAGCAATTGCAGCATGTGGTCGTTGATTTCGCTGCTGCGGGTGTTTAACAAATGGCTTAAGACCTTGATGGCTTCAGGGTACTCGCGCTGCCTGTTAAGCTGCTCGCTATAATGCAGCACCAGCCAGGCGGCGGTGGTGCCGGGTTCTTCCCAGGAGCGGGTGCTGACCACGTCGGCGTAATGCTCAACCCCAAAGGCCAGCAGGGCTTTACGTTGGGGGTAGCTGTTCAGACTGGAACTCATGAGCGAAATGGCGTTGGCCACGGCTTCGTCGTTGCCGGGGCTGTGCAGCACCAATTGGTGTGCGGCCTTAAAAAAGGCCAGATCGTCGCCGCTGCGTTGGGGCTGACAGCGCCAGAGGGTGCTCAACTCATCGAGGGTGCTGAGCTGGGGCACGCTGAGCTTTTGGGCGGTGGCAGGCAGGGGAAACCGGCGTGTAAAGTCGGCCCGAAAAGCCTCGGCCTGGGGGCCACGTTCGGGGGGCGTGTGCAATAAGGGTTGGGTAAAGCAAGCGGCGGCGGCTGCCTGAGGGGGCGGTGGGGGATGGCGTAAGCTGTCGGGTGGGCCGGAACGGGCCATGTATATGCCGCCCAGCAGCAAGAGGCCACAACCTAAGCCGGTGGTGATCATCCAGGGTTTTTTAACCCGTGATGTGAGGGGCGCCTCTGAAGGCGGGGGAAAGGGCGGCTGTTGCGGATTCTCCAGGGCCTGCAGGGCTGCCGTGGCGCTGCCAAAACGCTGTTGCGGATCTGGGTCGAGCATGCGGCGCAACCAGTGACTCAGCTCAGGAGACACCCGAAGATACGGTTCAAAATTTAAACGCATGCCCTCCAGGGGCAATTCTGCCGGGCTACGGCCGCTGAGCAGGTGCACCAGACTGGCGCCCAGGGCGTAAAGGTCGCTGCCTGGGCCTGCATGGCCGCTGAATTGTTCGGGCGCCATATACCCAAAGGTACCCACCACAGTGCGCCCCCCCTCAGGGTGCAAGAGGTGCTGGGCAGCGCCTAAATCGATAAGCGAAAGGTGGCCGTTGTCTTCGCGCAAAATATTGGAGGGTTTTAGATCGCGGTGAATAATGGGCGGATGGTGTTGGTGTAAGTGGTGCAGCAGCTTCAGCACCTGTCGCGCAATGTCGATGGCTTCGGCTTCGTGGGGGCGCCAGCCGGACTGCAGCCACTCCAGCAGCGAACGACCGGGCATTTCTTCTAAAACGAGGCAAATGTGCGTTTCATCGGCGTCTTTAAAAAAGTCCAGCAGCCGCGGCAGATCAGGATGCTGGAGATGTTTGAGGGTCTGGGCCTCGCGCTCGAAAAGTTCTAAGCGTTTCCAATCGCTCAGATGGGCCACCCGCAGCTCTTTTAAAATACAGGGGGTTCCGTCCGGGCCTTGCACGCGGTAGGTGGCGGTTTCAGCGCTTTCGGCAAGCACTTTTTGCAGCGGATAGCGGGCTTGCCAGGTTTTGTCGGGCAGTTGAGACATCGGCGAACTCCTTTGCGTTTTTTCATTGTAGCGCGCTTGACGTGCGGACGGTTTTTGATTATTATCAAAAGTGATAATAATAGAAAGCATCGTAAGGCACCGCCATGAGCAAAATAACCTTTCCACGTCAATTCTGGCAGCACTGGGGGAAACGGCTGGCGCTGGGGGCGCTGGTGTTTGTCGTCAGTTATGGGGCATTCAGCCGTTCCAGCTTTGCCTCGCATTTACCCAAAACCCACACCAATATTTCGTTAACCACGCAAACGGGCGTCCTGCAGGGAACGCTAGAGCTGCCCGAAGTCGCTCAGCCTGTGCCGGTGGTGCTGTTGATTGCGGGCTCTGGCCCCACCGACCGCGATGGCAACCAGGGCCCCATGCGCAACAATGCCCTGAAGTTAGTGGCGCTGGGGCTGAAAGAACAGGGCATTGCCAGCGTGCGTTATGACAAACGGGGCATTGCCGAAAGCCAATCTGCAGGCCGTGAAGAAAAAGATTTGCGCTTTGAACACTATGTGCAAGATGCCGAAGCCTGGATCGCGCAATTGCAGGCGGACCCACGCTTTAATGCCGTCTTTGTCATGGGCCATAGCGAAGGCAGTCTCATTGGTATGGTGGCGGCCGGTCGCAAGTCCACCACGGGCTTTGTCTCTTTAGCAGGGGTCGGCTCACCGGCGGCAGAGATTTTGCGCACCCAATTAAAGGCGCAGTCGGCTTCGTTGGCGGCCCAGGCCGAAGCGCCGCTGTCTCAATTGGAGCAGGGCAAACCGGTCAGCGATTACCCCAAAGCCTTACACAGCTTGTTTCGCCCCAGTGTGCAACCCTATTTGATCTCCTGGTTTCGCTATCACCCGCAGCAAGAAATCGCGCATTTGCAGCAACCCCTTTTGATTGTGCAGGGTGATCACGATTTACAGGTGACCCCTGAGGATGCAGAAAAGCTTGCCCAGGGCGCTCCTGCAGCACAAAAAATCATTTTAAAAGGCATGAATCACGTGCTCAAAAGCGCGCCTTTAGAGCGGCTGGCGAATCTAAAAACCTATGCCCAGCCCGATGTGCCCTTGCATCCTGAGCTCTTGCCTGCCCTGGTGGACTTTGTGCGTCAGCACGCGGCCCCGGCAGGAACCGCTGAGGCTTCGTGACGGCTTCCCCTGACGCCCGGCAGGATCATGCTGCGTTGATGCTGCATCCGTTGCGTTTGCGCATTTTACGCAGTCTGGGAGGGCAGCAGTTGACCCCCAAAATGCTGCATGATCGCCTGCCTGATGTGGCCCAGGCCACGCTTTACCGTCACCTGAAGAGATTAGAAGACGCCGGGATTATCACCGTGGTGTCTGAGGAGCCCAGGCGCGGTACGGTAGAAAAAACCTATGCCCTGGCGCAGGCTTCGCTCTCTGAAGCGGAATTGGCCACTGCATCTGCTGAAGTGTGGCAGCGGTGGTTTCAGCAGTTCAGTGCCCAGTTGGTGGCCGACTTTGACCGCTACATTGGCCATGAAGGGGCTCAGCCTCTGCAAGACGGGGTGGGTTTTCGGCAGGCGTTGCTGTACCTGAGCCCGGCGGAGCGGGCACAATTGGTGAGCGGCTTGCGCGCGGTATTGACGCCTTATCTGGCTCATGAACCCACCCCTGAGCGTCAGGGCATCACGCTGTCGACGGTGTTTATTCCGGAGCTGCCTCAGGATTAACCATGGCCAGCACATCGTCCCAAGAGGGTTTGGCCTGGGCTTTGCCGTTGTAAAACACCACGGGTGGGCCCGCATTCATGACCTGCTCGATTTTTTTCGCATCTGCCTGAGAGCTGATGCGAAAATTGACGGTGTGCACCCGTTGCACAGGAATATGATGGTTTTTGAGACTACGGGTAATGGCATCGGCCTGTTGAGCGGCGGCTTTGGGGCAGTTTTCGGCAGCTACCACCATCACGTGATGGGGCTTGAGGTCCGTGGGCATGCTGATGTCGGTGTAGGCGGTGCTGGCAGAGGGGCTGGCCCCGTTCCATTGGGTGTATCCCCCATAGGCCAGACCCACCAACACCAATACCTTAAGCAGGTTATTCACGGGTTAAGCGTTGTCTTCGTCGGGACTTAACAGTAAACTGTGCTCCCGTTCATGGTGCGTGGCTGCTTTGTGGCTGTCATAGGCGGTGACGTTGGCGCTCTGTACACCCCGTTTGACCTGATCCTTGAGACTGTGGGGCAGGGCGTGGGCCTGGCCAATATGTGGGGCATGTTGAAAGGCTTTGCTCTCGTCACTTTTTTCGGGTGGGTTACACATCAGGTTATTCACACTTTCTCTTAGGGTACATTACAGTCTTATTACAGCACGAAAGTCCACGAAAATCTAGCGTTCTTTTGTGTCCACTTTGCGAGCCCTTCCCGCAAACCCCTGAGCGTCTCTATGCTAAAATGAACAACATTCTACGAGCGCAAGGTTTTTCATGAACCGTATTCTAGTGATTGAACCGGATCTTAAATTACGCCAGAGCATCCTTGACCTGTTGCAGGTCAGTGGCTTTGAAACCTACCAAACCGAAGACATTCATCGGGGGTTGGAGCTGGCTCAGGAGCATTTGCCCCATCTGATTCTTGTCAATTACGAGACCGGCGAGCTGCGTCCCGATGAAGTGGAAGAGATTCTGGCGTCGGATTTAGATACCCAGGACATTCCCCTGATTTGGTTGATGGATGAAGGCCTTTACCGCTTGAATCTGAAAGGCCCTGAAGAAATTGGCCGCGATGTGCTGCCTTACCCCTTTCGGCCCGAAGAACTGCTGGTCAAGGTGCATCAATACCTGTCTCAGGACGCCAACCGTCACCTGGCGTTGGCGGCGTCTCCGGTGATTACCAATGTGCACATTCCCGCCCATTACTATGATACGGTGACCGGCCTGCCCAGTTCTTTGCTCTTGCACCAGATGCTCATTCAAGATATTCAGACCACGCCGCCGGAGTGGCTGGTGGGCGTGTTGGTGATTGGTCTGGACCGCTTTCGTCATCTCAATGAAGCCCTCGGGCATGACCAGGGGGATTTGCTCTTGCGAGAAATCAGCCAGCGCCTGATGCATTGCACGGGTACCCCGGAGCGGGTCTTTCACCTGGGGGAAGATAAATTTGCGGTGCTGCTGCCCGATTTGATTCAAGAAGAAGATGCAGCTCAGATTGCCGCAGACATTAACCAGGAAATTAAGCAGAGCTTGCCTTTTCAGGAGCATGAACTGCACATGACCGCCAGCATTGGTATTGCCCTGTACCCCACCGATACCCGCGAAGTGAAAAAACTGGTGCGCTGTGCTGAAACCGCCATGTTTGAGGCCAAAGAGCAGGGGCGCAACACCTTCCAGTTTTATAGCGGCATGGTGCGCAGCCGGGCTTACGAACGCTTAAATTTAGAAAGCGGTTTGCACCGCGCCTTAAAAGCCGACGAATTTACCCTCTATTACCAGCCCAAGGTCAACTTAAACACTCAAAAAGTGGTGGGCATGGAGGCCCTGTTGCGCTGGCACCACCAGGGCTTTGGTTGGGTGTCGCCCACCCAGTTTATTCCCCTGGCGGAAGAAACCGATTTGATTTTAAGCATTGGGCAGTGGGTCTTGCAAAAAGCCTGCGAACAAAACCAGCGTTGGGCTGAAGCGGGTCATCGCCTGCGGGTGTCGGTGAACGTATCGGGACAGCAGTTTAGCCGCAGCAACATTGTCAAACTGATTGATGAAGTGCTCGACAGCACCGGCATGGATCCAGAGCTCTTGCAGTTGGAGCTTACCGAATCGGTGCTCATGAAAAACATTAGCAACACCGCTTTAAAACTGTCAGAACTCAAAAAGCGGGGCATTTCGGTGGCTGTGGACGATTTTGGTACGGGCTATTCGTCCCTGGCTTACCTTAAGCGCTTTCATTTGGATACCCTGAAAATTGATCAGTCTTTTGTGCGGGACATTGAAAACGATGCCGATGATGCGGCCATTGTGGCGGCCATTGTGAATATGGCCCACGAGCTAAAAATGCATGTGGTGGCCGAAGGCGTCGAAAACTTACACCAGCTCGACTTTTTGCGGGAGCGCCACTGTGATCTGGTGCAAGGCTATTATTTTGCCAGGCCTTTGCCGCCTGAGGATTTTGAAGCCCTGTTGCACGAAGATCTGGCGACACGCTTTCAGCCTGCGGACGAAACCGCTGACGATTCAGCGGAACTTTAACTTTTTTTAACCTTTTAAAAAACTTTGCTTAATTTACGGGGCTTGTATCCAGGGACAAAGATTGCCTAAAATACAGGTATGAACACTTTGCAGCCCCTTGCTCAACCTGCTTACGCCACATACCCCGCCGCAACACCCAACGCGGTGCCTCAAGACGTGTTGACCACCAGTCAAAACCCGCAGATCAATTTGTTACGCGGGGCCATTGCCGGTGGTGCCAGCGCGTATTTTCGCGGGGACCAAATGACCCAGAGTATGCGTACGCTGGTCAGTGGTGGGCTATCGGGCATTCCCACCGGACTGAAAGGCATGGCCGGTACCG
Source organism: Candidatus Sericytochromatia bacterium (assembly GCA_964229355.1). Taxonomy (GTDB): domain Bacteria; phylum Cyanobacteriota; class Sericytochromatia; order UBA7694; family UBA7694; genus CAXRDE01. The sequence continues at coordinate 38,694 of CAXRDE010000024.1, forward strand.
CGGGTCAATTGGCCGGGGTAAGCGCGCTGGGGTCGGCCTTTACCTCATCCTTACGCAATGGCGTGGGCCTGGCCCTCGGCAAGGTCGATAAAAGCGAAATTGGCGAAAACATTGCTCGCGATAGTTTACGGGGCGCCCTGGCGGGTGCTTCTGGCGGAACCGTGGCCGGTGTGGTGGGCCTTTTGCCCGTGCAAGGGCTTATGGGCACCGTCATCAAAGTGAGTGCCGGAGCCATCGGTGGCATGGCCGGTGGCCGTTTGGCGGATCACCTGAGCGATCGTCTCTGGCAGACGCAGCCTTAACTCAATTTCCGTAAAAAAACTGCAACGGGCGGCCCACACGGGCAGCCCAGGCGGCTTCGCTGTGATCGGCCCCTTCTTCCACATGGAAGGCCAGGTTTTGAAAGTGTTGAAAGCCCGTTTGCTCCAGGCCCTGCACAAAGTTTTTGGCGGTTTGCAGCATGGCGTCGGGGTTGCGCCCTTCGCGGGTGCCCATGTCCACCCAGACCTTGACATCCTGTGGAAAGCCCGCAATGTCACGGGTGGCCTGTTCGTTTTTCCACCACACCGAAGGAGACAACATGCCCACCTGACCAAAGACCTCGGGGTAAGCACGGGCAGTGTAAAAGGAGATCAAGCCGCCCAGCGACGACCCCATAATGCCCGTGTGGGCTTTGTCCGGTTGGGTGCGGTACTGGCGGTCGATCAGGGGCTTCAGTTCTTTGACCACAAAGTCGGCGTAGCTTTGGCCTTCGCCCCCAAAGGTTTTGCCGTCTACGGTGTCGGGGTACCAGGTGTACTCTTCCATGCGGCCGGGGCTGTTGTAAATACCCACCACAATCGTCGGGGTTATTTTGCCGTCGCGCATGAGCTGGCCCGCCCGTTCGTCGAGTTGCCATTCCACACCGCCAAAGGTGGTGCGGCGATCAAAGAGGTTGTTGCCGTCGTGCACGTAGAGCACGCCATAGCGCTGGGTGGGGTTTTGGGCGTAACCCGGTGGCAACCACACCAGCACGTCACGGGCATATTTTAAATGAGACGAGCGCACCTGGGCATGTAAACGAAAATCACCGCTCAGGGAGCCGCCGCTGTGAGGCACACCTGTGGACTCAGCGTCTGTAGATACGCTTTGGGCTTGAAGGGCGCGGGGTGGGGGAGTGCGCAGGGCGCTTGAAGGGCTTTGGCAGGCCAGCAGCAGCAGAGAAAGGGTTAGGCCCAAAAGGCGGGCAGAGAGACGAACAGATAATGCCATGGCGACGATCCTCAGGGAATTTCCTTCTCTTCATTAAAGCACAATTTGCACGAAAATCAGTTATTATGGAGAGCATGCGAAGATTTTCTATGCTCTGTTTATGTCTGGGGCTGCTGTGGGGCAGTCCTGTACTTGCCCAAATGACAGATACCCCGGCCGAACCCCTGACCTCTACCGCCACGGAAACCGTTGCACCGCTGGACGCGGTGGAGCCGGTGACACCACCCACCAACGCGGATTATCGCGCGCGCTGGGCGCAGGACGCCGTGCGGGTACTCGAAGAAAATGGCATTCAATTGCCCAGCGGTATTGATTACAACGCCTTGATTTCTAAAAATGACTTTATTCGCGTCCTGTCGCGGGTGTCAGAGGTGCCGGTCACCACGCTGCAGCGCAGCCTGTGGAACGCCGAAACCCAGAACAAGGAACTGACCCGCGGTGAAAGCATCTTTTTGCTGGTGCAGGCCTACGGCATGAACGATTCCCTGACCGGTTTTGCCACCCAGTCCACCCACTTTACGGATCTTGAATCCACCCACCCGGCCTATGCGGCCATTGTGCTGGCGGAGCGGGTGAATTTAATCAACGGCTACCCCGACAAAACCATTCGCCCTGACGAGCTGCTCAGCTGGGGCGAGGCCCTGATTTTGATTGAAACCATGTCCAGCTGGCGGCAGGCCTTGCCTACCACGGCACCGGAGTGGGTGCGTCAGTTTGAGCGCAAGCAAAACCTCTGGTACCAGTTTATTGATGGTTTTCGTCTGTTTTTGACCCTGGTGTATCTGGGCTTTTCGGTGTTTTTTATTGGGCGTACCTGGTACAAAGCTCGCCGTATGGCCCCTTCGCCCTACCGTCGCTTTAGCGTGGCGCTGGCCCTGATTACCGGCTTTTTGGGCCTGTTGTGGGTGTCTGAGCTGCTCTTTAATTATGCCCTCATTGCCCGTGAGGTGTACGCAGCCCTGGCCATGTTGAGTATTTTTGTGGGGCTCTTTTTGCTCAAAGCCGGTGTGGATATGGACAAAGACATCTCGAAGCCCAAACCCCAAAGCGTCATTGACAAGGGCTATGTGGTCTCGATTAACCACGAGCGGGGCGAGATCTTTATTAAAGACAAGGTGAGCGAAAGCCACAGTCTGGGTCTGGTGACCGCCGACAGTAAAATTTACCGCAAGACCGGCAAAAACAGCGAAAGCGCGTTTTTATCTGAAATTCAGGTGGGAGATGTGGTGTCCTTGCGGGCTTCGCAGCTCACCCATGACGCTTTGCTGCAGGTGGATCGTCTCACGCTGGTGGAAACCCACCAGGCCCACGTGGCCAAAAACCAGAACAGCGTGCAAGAATACATTCACGAAACCCAGGCCGAAACCCAGCAACAATTCAACCGGGTGAGCCGCAGTCACAGGCGAGGGCGTGGCGCGAAATCCTGAGCGGGCTTCTTCGGTCGCGTTTTTATCCGAGGCTGCACCCTTAGCCTGGGTTACCGGGGCCGCGGGCTTTATTGGGCGGCATTTATGTCTGCGTTTATTACAGCAAGGCTGGCGGGTGCTGGCCCTGGATAATCTGAGCGCTGCCCATGCTCCTGCGGGCTGGGCTTATTTACAGCGTCTGGCTCAACAGACCTCCCATTTACATCTTCAGCAGTTGGACCTTTTGCAAAAGACTGCTCTGGTTCAATTGCCGCCACCCCGTGTGGTGTTTCATTTGGCGGCCCGTCCGGGGGTGCGCGATGCTGAGGATTTTGCGGTGTATGACCGGGCCAATGTGGCCACTACTGAATCGCTGTTGGCGGTAGGTCAACACTGGCCTGCGGTGCGGGTGGTTTTTGCCTCCAGTTCATCGGTCTATGGCGAGCCTTTGGCCTCGGGGCCTGTGCATGAAAACCAACCCTGTGCCCCCCGTTCGGTCTACGGTGAGAGCAAGCGCCTGGGCGAAACCCTGATTCAACAGTGGAGTGAGGCCACGGGCTATGAGGGGGTATGTTTACGTTTGTTTAGCGTTTATGGTGCTGCCCAGCGTCCTGACATGGCTTTTCGTCGCTGGGCAGAAGCTTTGCGCACGCACAGCCCGTTGGTCTTGCATGATCCTGAGCGCATGGCCCGTGATTTTACGGAGGTGCGTGATGCGGTTTCCGGCTTATATTTGGCCGCCCGGTACACCATGGGTGAAGTCCCCTTTGCCTGCTTTAATATTGGATCGGGAGTGCAAACGGCCCTGCAGCGAGCTTATGAACAACTGCATGGGGCCTTTGTGGCCCAGGGTATCGGTGCAGCGGCTCCTGCGCCGGTGGTGCGCGAAGCCCATCGGGCTGAGGTGTTGTATACCTGGGCTGACCTTTCTTGTGCCCGGGCGCAGTTGGGGTATACTCCGCGTTATACTTTAAGCACTGGCCTGCAAGACTTTGCGCAGGCCATGGTGCATTATTGGGCGCAAGGAGCATTTGACCATGGGTTATCATCTGAATATTGACTGGACCACCGGAGAGCATCAGGATGCACCACCCCAGGTGCTTCACTTGCAGGCCACCGTGCGCGATACCACCGGTCAGCATAAGCCCGCAGAAATTCAGGGACGTCGTCTACACCTTGCTCAACTTGACCCCGGATTTTACACCCTGCATTTGAGCTACGCGTTACAGGAGACGGTCTTTGACAGCTTTGCTTTTGGTTTTGACGTGCCCGATATCACTCTCATGAAATGCCAGCTGACGGCTACCGGTACCGTGATTGAACAGTACGGTGCCCTGAACGACTATGGCGAGTTTATGGATATGCGTCTGTCTGAAGAGATCCTGTATCTGACCCGCCCTGTGAACGATTTTGCGGTATGGCAGGCCATAACGCCCCATGTGCTGCCGGGAGTCACGCCGGTTTTCGCAGAGCTGAATCAGGCTGTCGGCCCGCTAGCGCAGGCGTTTACAGATTTAGAGCAACTCTGGGCCTACCAGTTGCGCGCCCTTTTGCAACCGGCGCTGCTGTCGCAGGCCAGTGTAGAGGGGTTAGCGGTTTTACAACATCTTTTGAGCAATCATCTGGCCTTAATGGACGACGAACGCCTGCAGGAGCACCTGCTGGTGGCCATTGAAGCACAGTCTGCGCGTGCGGCTGTGGCGCAGCTCTTAGATCTGCTTCGCTGGAACCCGCTCACCCAGGGGTGGGACGGTTTGTCTGCGTTCTTGCAAGCGCTGGGCACGCACACTTTATTAAAATACTGAAAAACCCGCCCCCTCAGCGCAAACGACGCTCTTAAGAAAATAAGTCAAATGTTATAATAGTTTAATATATATGACAGAAGGGTGCTCAATATGTCGTTTCAAGAGGTGGTTACACAAGAGCTGGCAAAACTGCTGGGTGTCTTGTCGCATCACGATCGCATTTTTATTATTGAGGAACTCTACAAAGGGGAGCGAGAAGTCAAAGCTTTGCAACAAAAACTGGGCATTTCCCATTCTCGGGTGTCTCAGCATCTCTCGCTTTTGCGTTCTCATAAAATTGTGACCGAGCGTCGACGGGGGCGCAATGTTTTGTACCGTCTGGTAAATCCCGAGTTATCGGTTTGGCTGCTTGATGCCTTAAAATTCATTGAATTTCGACTGCAGCAAACCGATGAGATTCGCTCTGCTGTGGAAAGTGCCCGCAACGCCTGGTTTGGCGGCGATGAGGCCGATGATACGCCGCAAGAACCCGATGAAGAAAAGCTCATCTATGTACCCGGTCGGGGCAAAAACGCGGAGGCTTCTAAACCTGCGTCGCCGTCGGGCACCCGGTCTGATGCCACCGCTGAGGACGAGGACTAGCTTTTAGCCCTGCTGTGCTAAAATAAGGATAAATGCAGCGTTCAGTGAGGTTATCATCATGAGTGGTCCAATTTTACCCAAAACCTTTGCCGGTTATTTACACCCGTTGCGTTCGCGCTATACCCAGGGCTCTGATCAGCAACGGGGCCTGAGTGCCGATGAGCACAAGCGACTCAAAACAGACATTGCCCTGTCAAAGGTCATGGGGCCCGAAGAAAAAAAACAGGCCAACGCGCTGGCGCAAAAAGCCCGTGATATGACCGTAGCGGCCCAAAAAGACGGCAAAGTCACCGATGCAGAACTGAACGATATGCTTAAATTGGCTGCCCATGACGTGACCCGCACCCGACAGGGCTCGGCAGCAGCCCAGGTGTCGTTTGCCGGTGACGTGGTCGCGCCCGATCAGCTGAAAACCGAGTTTTTTAAGGTGGCCGCAGCCACTTCCTATGCGCCCATTGACAACACCATGGAGGGGGGCGTCAAAGACAGCATGGGTAAACCTCTGAAGGGCCACACCCTGGACCAATATGTGGCCGCCATGAAGTCGGGTAACGCGAAGCCCAATGCCTATGTGGCAGTGGCCATGGATGTGGCGCTTTACAAAGGTAAAAATGCCCCCATGCAGTATGGCGATGTGTTCCGTATTCCTGAGCTTGAAGCCATCAAAGGGGTGTCCCCCATTTACTTTGCCCTGGTGGACAACGGTGGAGCCTTTAAAAACACCGGGGGCAGCAAAATCGACATCTGTTCAGACAAAGCTTACACCCCTGATGTCAACCAAAGTGTGACCCTGCATAAGGTGCTTCACCCCGAAGGGCGTCAACTCAACATTAAAGATTTAGGCCCTTAAGCCCATGAGCGTTTCACCCTATTCCTTTCGCATTCACAGCAGTGCGTCGTGGCAACGTTTAGAAAAGCTCATCGAGTCTCGCACCCAGACCGACGCCGATAAATCCGCTGTGGATGCGCGCATTTGGGAGCTCTTTGGCGAACAGTGGGCGGTGATGTTTACGGACCTGTCGGGCTTTTCACGGCGGGTTAACGACTACGGCATTGTGCACTTTTTACAGACCATTTATGAGTCCCACCGTCTGCTGGTGCCCTGCATTGATCAGCACAACGGCATTTTGCTGAAAATTGAAGGCGACAGCATGCTTGTGATTTTTAAGCGGCCCGAGCGGGCTTTAGAGTGCGCGCTGGCCATGCAGAGCACGCTGCGCTCTTACAATATGCGTAAACCCGCCAATGAGCAGGTGCTGCTCTGTATGGGTATGGGCTATGGCGACATGCTCAAAATCGGTGACGAAGATGTGTTTGGAGCCGAAGTCAATGCTGCCAGCAAGTTGGGTGAGGACATGGCCAAAGCAGGGGATATTTTGATCACTGCCGCCCTGCAGACGGCGCTGCCTGAAACGCTGATCGAAGCCCATGCTTTGCATTTTGAGAGCCTGCCCGAAGCCCCGCCGGGGGCCACGGGCGCGTATCGGGTGACTTCAAGCCTTTAGGGCGTGGGAGGCAAGCGCTCTAAGCGCCAGGGCGCACCCCGCCAGGGTTTAACATAGCGCTGCGCCAGCGGGCTAACCGGCACTGTCTGAAAAGTCAGCACGCCCTGATACACCTCCCAGGCGTTCCAACGGGTGGTGTAGTCCAATCCCGCCAGGTCTTGATCATGTAATAAATGGGCGTAACTGGCGCTAAAAAAGAGCGCGTCTTGCCAAAAGTCCTGGGGCGCCGTGGACTGGGTTTGGGCAAAGAAAGGCCGCAATAAGGCCTCCGACTCGGCATAAAATAAGCCCAGGTGTCCATCGCGGATCAACAATTGCAAAACGGCGTCGTAAGGGCCTTTCCAGTGCAGTTCGCCCTGACCGTTTATCTGTTCTGACACCGGTACATACATGGGGTGCCCCTGTTGAATTTTACGGGCCTGTCCTTCAAAATAGCGGTGAATGTGCCGAAACAGTGGGTTCGGGGCCGCAATCAGGGTGCGTAAGAGGGTTTCCATGCTGATTTGACCCAGGTGCTGCAAGAGCAGCAGGGGAATGCGCAAAAGTCCCGGTTTAAACAATAAGAGTTCAGCCCACCAGATAAACGCACGGGCCTGTACCCAGTCTGGAGCGGGCATGCTCTGGGTGGCCACCACCAATTCTTGCCATTCGATAATGCCATCGGGGTCTTTCTCGCGAACCGGGCGATGAAAATTGACGGCGGGTACCTTGACGGTTTGCAGACCGTGGCTCTGGCGGAAGTGAGGGTCTGACATGGGAGCGTTGGGTAAAAGGTCTAAAATGTACACATTGATGGCATGGCATTGTCCCCGCTCCACCACTTCACAATAGCCCGCAATAAAAGAGTCCAGGGTTTCACCGGGCAATCCCAGGATCAGATCGGTGTAGGTGTGAATGCGACGGGCCCGCAACTGGGTCTGTAAACGCTCAAAGTCAGCCAGAGAAATATTGGCCCGACCCGAGGCTTTGAGGGCGGGAGGGTACAGGCTTTGTAAAGAAAGGGTGACGTGAGAGTCGAGCCCGGTTTCGGCCAGCAGGCATTGAATGGCAAAGGTGCGATCAGAGACATTTTTGGCGTTTTGGACCGCCAGCGCTGCCGGAAAACCGGTCTCTTGATGCAGCTTGACCGCGTATTCAGCCAGTTCTAAGTCTCGGGGAAACATGCCAAAATTGGCGTCGCAGCAAAAAATATTGTGGAAACGCTGTTGCGAAAACCATTCCAGCTCTGCTTTGAGTCGCTCCACGTCAAAGCGGTGAACCTTTGCAGCGGTGGCAGAGGCCCAGTCACAAAAACCACAGGTAAAAGGACAGCCGCGATTGGTTTCCCAGAGAATAGACCAGTGCACCTGAGGATAGGCCTCGAGCAAGGGGGTAAAGGTACCCTCAAGGTAGGGAGAGGGCAGGTTTTCAAGGTCTTTTTTGCGGGGCGCAGGGGCATGCTGATAAAACTGCCCCTGGGTATCGCGGCCTGAAATGCCGGGGATGGCACGGCCGCTAGCGGGTGAAAAGTCGCGGCTGCGGTGGTTTTGATAACTTTGCAACAGGGCCAAAAAGCAGGCTTCGCCTTCGCCCCGGCAGCAGAGATCCACCTGCGGGTATTGCTGCAAAAAAGCCTCGGGCCAGGCCGGCACCTGGGGGCCACCAAAGACAATTAAAATATCTGGTTTGCGGGCTTTGAGCCGGGCCGCCAGGGCCAGTGAACGCTCAATATTCCACACATAACACGAAAAACCCACCACATCTGCGCTTTCAAGGGCCTCCGCCTCCTGATCAAGCGGGGCGGCAAAGACCCGAGGCCTTAAAAATGTGAAGGCTCCGGGAGCATGGTGTTCGGCGTAGGCCTGTAAAAGCCCCACCGCATAGGGCAAATACGCTGCATAATCGCTGTTGTATTGTACCCATCCTACCTTTAAGGACATAAGAGCCCCCATAATATCTGCGCCAGTTCCGCCTGCCAGAGATCGCAGGCCGTTTCGGCTTCAGGCGGCACACCATCGCAAAAAATGGCCATGACCACCGCCTGGGTGGGCGGTATCTTGCGGGCGAAGTGACCGTTGTGGATATACGCCACGTCAGCCCTTAGGCCCGGCAGTTCGCCGGGTTTGTTGGCCACCTCAAGGGGCGGGCGAAACAAAAATGGAATTTTTTCGGGATCTTCACAGCGAAATAAAATGTCCAAAACCCAGCGGGTGGCTTCGGCATCCAGGCATTGCCCTTGTACCAGGGCGGCCATAAGTCGGGCCATGTCCTGGGGGCTGGTCCAGTTTTCTCGGCCTGCGGCGCGGGCGTCGGCGTCCATCATCAGCCGGGCCAGTACCGTGTGCGGCAGTGGGACGGGTAAACGTTCAATATATGCTTGTAAGGCAGGTAAACCCAGGGCTTGAATCAAGAGGTTGGTGGCTGCATTGTCCGAGAGAATCATCATCCATTCGGCTAAGGTGTCCCAGGCGATGGTTTGGCCGGGGCTGCCTTTTTCAAAAAAAGGAGAATCTTCAACGTGGTCTGTGGCTTGCCAGCGGTAGGGGGTTTGAAATCGGAGCTGGTGACGTTGCTCAGCATAGGCCATGAGCAAGGGCAGCTTAATGGTGCTGGCGGCTAAAAAACGCCGATTGCTCTGGTGCTCTAGACAGGTGTCCTGTTGCAGATGCCGGGCCATCCAGCCCGCGGAGATATGGCTGTGGTTGGCCGTAGATAAGTCGCGCAGCGCGTCCATATGGGCCTGTAAACGGGGGTTCATGATTCGCTGTCCTGCGCTTTTAGGTGCTTGAGGGCCTGCTGCCCGTCAGGGGTGCGAATAAACATGCGCTGGCCTTCCTGGTGTCCCAGGGCGGTGGTGATCAGCTCCAACAGGGTGAGTACCAAAACCACCAGCAAGGGGGCCAACACAATGCCTAAAAAACCAAAGACTTTAACCCCCCCCAGGACTGCCAAAAAGAGCACCAGGGTGTTCAACTGGTTGCCTTCGCTGCTCACGCTGCGAATCAGTAAGGGGCGAATGATATTATCCACGGTGCCCACCACCAGCGTGCCCCACAGGGTTAAGATCAGGGCCTTGATCCAAAAGCCTTGAAACAGCAGATAAATGGCCACGGGCACCCACACCACAAAGGGACCTGCCAGCGGCAAAAAGCTAGCAAAAACCATAATCACGGACCACAAAATGGCCGAGGGTACCCCCAGGGCCACAAAGGCAGCCCCACCGATAAACCCCTGGGCCACAGCGGTGCCCACGGACCCAAAGATAGAGGCACGAATGACTTCTTGCATCCGGCCCAACACCAGATCTTTTTGCTGGCTTTCAATGGGAATTAAGGATTTAAAATAGTTCATGTACTGTTTGCCGTCGCGAAAAAAGAAAAACATAATGATTTCGATCATCACCAGCAGAAACATGAAGTTTGAGAAGGCCGCTAAAAATCCTTTGGAGGATTCCAGGGCAAAAGAACTGATTTTTTGGGCGGAGTTCAGGGCTGTACTTTTGAGATCAAGGGCCTCAAAGTCCACGTATTGACTGGCCATATCCAGGCCTTGCTTGACCCACTTTTGTTGAAAAAAAGGATGTTGAAAATTCAGCCAGGCGTCGTAATCCATTTTTTGCAGGCTGGCGGTGAGCTTTACAGCGCCTTCGTTCAGATCCTGGACCAGAATAATCCCCAAAAAGGTGGCGGGCAAGACCAGCAAGAGGGTGAGCCCCAGGCACATGAGGCCTGAAACCATTTCCGGGCGTTTGGGCCATTTGTTGAGCAGCCGCTGATGAAGGGGAAAGGTTAGCGTGACCAGGATCGCGGCCCAGATCAAGGCGGTGAGAAAGGGCTGAAACAACAAAAAGAGAATGTACAGTAAAAAGGCCAGCACCCCTGAGGTCAGTAAGGTGAAAAAAAGTTTGCGATCCATGATTGCTCCATAAAAAAGGAATAGCTAAGGCCATTATACTCGCATTTTCAGGGCTTCTGCTGAGCAGTCTCTCTGAGATAGACATGTTACAATACCCAAAAGAATGGGCCTTGGGCCGAAACACCTGTGGAGAAGTTTATGAGCAGTCGCCTCACTGAGCAATTTCTACGTGATACGCTGCCGCAGCGGTCTTTGGATCAGCTGCCGCGTTTGCGTCCCGAGGAATGCTTGCAGTGGGCCGAAGCCCTTTTGCGTTATCGCTGGCAAGAGGAACCCGAAGCGGCCCGTCAGGTGCTCGCGCATCTTTATCAGCGCTTTCCCCAGTGGGCCGATACCCACTATCTCTATGCCCTGGGTTTACAAGCCCAGCAGCAGGCCCCGGAGCTTTGGGTGCCTCGGGTACAAAAGGCCCTGGCCACCCCTTTAAAAGGTTTTACCGGGCATCTCTGGCGTCTGCTGGCAGAACATTATTTAAAACACCATCAGCTTGCCGAGGCCGCCACGGCGCTGCAAAAGGCCTTTGCACAGCTGGGGGCTCAGCAACCCACTTTTGTACATTGTGTGCACAGGGCTTTGCCCGTTACCGAACAAACCCTCGCTTTTGATTTGGCCCTGTTTGAGGCCCTGTGCCCCTGGAACGCCGCGTCCTGCGTGGTGAAACTTCAGGCCCTGGCGGTATCTCCCCAGGGACAGCTCTGGGTGCTTGAAGTGAACCAGGGTTGGCTGTTTTCTTTTGATGCTCAGGGACAGTTTTGTTATGGTTTGCAAGAGCATGACCTGGCAGACCAGCGCTTTTTGCACCCGGAATATTTGTTTGACCTGCGAGATGTGGCCGCTTCGGAGCGTTATCTCTATGTGGCCGGGGCGCAGGATCAGATTCATGTCTTTGACCACCAGGGACAGCCCGTACGCACCTTAGCTGCTCCTGAGGGGCGACGCCGTCCGCTCTCGTTGGCCGCCAACGCTGCCGGGGATTGCTTTGTGCTTTACCAAAATCACGAAAAAATTCATCATTTTGATGCCCAGGGGCTTTATCAGGGGGCTTTTGGACAAAACACCACGCTGGTTACCCAGCAGAGCAGCTATTTCTGTGGCATTGCCACCCAAAGCGAGCAGGTGCTGCTCTATGACCAACAGCAGCTGCAGGCCTTTGCGCCTGATCAGCCAAAGCCTCTGCAGCACTGGGTTTTGCCTAATCCTGATCTGGAACATCTGCCCCATTGTGCCAACGGCGTGGCCGCCGACGCGCACACCCTGTGGGTCACCCATACGGCTCAGCACCAGATATATACGGGCGCTGTCGCAGACAAGGTGTTACGTCCCCTGTCCCTGAAGACCGCGCTGGTGTGGCCGCAAGATGTGGCTGCCGACGGCCGCGGCGGCTTTTATATTGCCGATACCGGGCAAGCCCGTGTGCTGCACGTGAATGCCCAACACAAGATCACGACCGTACTGGCCCATTCTCGCTTTGTTGCCGAGAAGCAGGCCCCCCACCAAGACCAAAGAAAAAAGGTAAGCCCATGACCATGCTGCGTTTATTAAAACCCCTTGTTGCTCCCCTGATGACCACCGCCCTGGCGGCGAGCTTTTTGCTGGCCGGACCCACCACCTTTGCGGGCAAGGCCCGCAGTCAGGGGGGGATCGTGCAGGTGGTTTCTGTGGGTGAGCCCGCCCTTTTAAACCCCGTGTTCGATCAAAGCCCCGAAGCCCAGAGTCTCTACGACCTGATTTTTGCCGGCTTGATTCGCGAAAACAACCGCGGGGGCTTAGAGGCCGAGCTCTTGACGCAAGTGCCCACCGCTGCCAATGGGGGCGTACGCATGTTGCCCAACGGCGGCATGGTGGTGAAATACACCTTAAAAGACGAGCTGCACTGGCAAGACGGCTTGCCCATCACCACCGCGGACATTATTTACACCTGGCAAGTGCATACAGATCCCCGTATTGTAAACCCACCTACCCCAGGTTATGAAACCATTGCGCGCATGGAACCCTTGAATGCCCAGGAAATCAACGTCTATTTTCATGCCCCCTACGGCGAGTATTACCAGCTGTTTGATCGCTTGCTGCCGCGCCATGTGTTTCGCAGCACCTACTGGCCTTTTGACCGCAACCACCCCTATAATCGCAATCCCATGGGGGCAGGGCCTTTTCGCTTAAAAGAGTGGAAACCGGGTGAAAGTGCGCTGTTGGAAGTGAACCCCTATTATTATCAGCGGTCCAAAGTTCAGCTGGATCAGGTGCGCTTTCAGTTTAAAGAAAAAGGCTATCGCAGTTTTAAAGCGGCCGCCGACTGGGCCAATGATGCCCATGTGATGCGGGGACTGGGTCTGGCCTCTTATGCGTACCTCAAAGACCGCCAGGATTTGGCCCTGCACGTGGTGAGCACGGGCACCATTGAACATATGCTGTTTAATATGGAACATCCTATTTTAAGCGACCGCCGGGTGCGCCGTGCCCTGGCCTATGCGGTAGACCGTCAACGCATTCAACAGCTTCTGTTGGGGCTGGGTGAAAGCGCCTTTAGCGATCATCTCAAAGACAGCTGGAAGTACAACCCGCAAACCGAAAGCTATTATGCCTATGATGTGACCACCGCCAATAATTTGCTGGATGTGGCCGGCTGGACCTCTCGCGAGGGGCTGCGTCAAAAAGGGGATGCGCCTTTGCAATTGGATCTTACGCTAGAGCAAGGCAATAAGTCTCACGAGATGCTTGGGCGCTATTTGCAAGAAGCCTGGAAGGCCATTGGGGTCGATGCCCGCCTGAAGTTTGTGGCACCGCGCATTTTGCAGGCAGAGGTCCTGCCCCGCCGGGACTATATGTTGGCCTTTGCCACCTGGCGTGAAGACGCCCACGAAACCCCTTATTTGCGCTGGCACTCTACGCAAAAAGCGCCTGAGGGCTTGAATTACAGTGGGTTTTCAGATTATCAGGTGGACACCTTGACCCAGGCCTTGCAAAAAACGGTGGATATGAACACCCAGCGTCGTCTTTATCAGGAACTGGGGCAATTGCTGGCGGAAGAGATTCCGGCACTGCCATTGTATTATGGCGTGGAGTTGGCCGCCCATAAAAAGGTTTTACAAAACTTCACCCCCAATCCGCAAGCCAGTGTGAGTTGGAACAGTGCAGACTGGTGGCTGAAATAAATCCCCTGAAACAGGTGCACCTCGACGAACTCAAATTTCGCCTGCGTTCCCAGCAGCTGTTTTTAACCCATCTGGAACTGCGCTTTGAAAAGCTCCTGGCCCAGCTGGTGCCGCTGCCGGGAGCAATCCAGGCGCAAGAGCGGCAGCTCAAGGCGGCGCTGTATGAAGCCCACCATCTGCGGCAACAGGTACAAAATTTTGAGGCTGTCGAAGAAGAGTACCTGGTGCTCCTGCAGGGTACCCAGGAGGAGTTATCTCAGGCCCAGCAGGCGCAGCGTTACTATGAGCAAGAGCTAGAGCAATGGTTACAGTCCCACGAAAGCCAGGCTTCTGATCACCGAGACGCCGCTGTTCATGCGCAAGATATGGGGCGTTCGTTGGCCCGTATTGTCACCGAGCGCAATAGCTTGCAGCAGCAATATGAGGCCCTTGAGCAGGCGCATCAGGCACTGCACGCGCAGTGCCTGCAGTACCAGCAGCAATTGCAGGCGCAGACCGAAGCCCTGGCTGAAAAGCCCCTCAGCGAAGCTTTTTTACGTCGCTTGCACTATACTCTGGCCTGTGAAACCGCTGCTGCTCTGGGGCAGCCCCTGCGGGCTGCTCAAAAACATGAGTTAGCCAAAACCCTTGGCTTGAGTCTGCGTCAACAGCAATTGCTGGATCAACAGCCTCTGCAAGGGCGCATTGCCCGTGCGTTGGGGCAGGCTGTGCCTGGCCCAGCGCTGGTCGCAGCCCACGCACAGGCAGAAATCCATGGTGTCCTGCCTTCGGCCTGGGTGAGCGTGCCTGCGGGTGACTATCCCATGGGGGATGCGATGCACCCTGCTGAGCGTCCGGAACACCGGGTGCATTTAGCGGCCTTTCAGCTGGCCCGTTTTCCGGTGACCAACGCTGCGTTTGCAGAGTTTATGGCTGCAGGCGGGTACCAGCAGCAAAAGCTCTGGCTGCATGAAGGCTGGGAGTATTGCCAGGAAAGGCAATGGCAAGCCCCTGCGTTTTGGGGCGAAGCCACGTACCGCAGCGGTCTGGACTTTCCGCAGGACCCGGTGGTGGGGGTATCCTGGTATGAGGCGGACGCCTTTGCCCGCTGGGCAGGAGCCCGTTTGCCTACAGAGCCCGAATGGGAGGCCGCCGCACGGGGCCTGGATGGCCGCTGCTGGCCCTGGGGCGACACCTGGCAACAGGATGTGGCGAACACCGCCGAAGCGGGGCATTTAACCACGACGCCAGTGGGAGCCTATCCTGAGGGCGCGACGCCTGAGGGCTTACTGGATATGGTGGGAAATGTTTTTGAGTGGACGGCTTCTCTGTATCAACCTTATCCATACATTGTGAGCTATCACGAGGATGCACCCCAGAGCAGTTTAGAGCGCAGCTTGCGCGGGTGCTCTTTTCATCACAAGGGCAGCTATTTTTCGCGGGCTGCCTATCGTTTTCATGGGGCGCCTCACCTGCGTCAAAGCGATATCGGGTTCCGTCTGGCCCAAAGTTAGCCGTTTAGGCTTCCCAGTAACAAGGGGGTTTATGTTATCCTTTAATGCAACTAATTTGCATTAAAGGAACGCTTTTTATGTGGAAAACATTTCAAAACCTTACCCTTGCGGGCTTATTACTCGCTACCGGTCTGGCCTCTTGTGCTCAGGATACACCCGTGGCGGCCAGCAAACTTCATGGCGATGACGAATCCTTTGCGTTTACGGTAACCCTCGAAAATCTCAGTCAAAATACGGCCTTGTCTACAGCCCTGGCTCCCCTGGCCTGGGCCGTGCACGCAGGAGACAGTCCTTTGTTTCAGCCGCAGCAAAAAGCGAGCATGGCCTTTGCCGCTTTGGCTGAAGATGGAGACCCTGAAGTGTTGATTGATGGCCTGACCGGTGCCCTGAGCAAGGGACACTTGACAGAACCGCTGGCTCCGGGGGCCACCACCCAGTTTACTTTTGACGCAAAACCCGGTTCTCGCTTCAGTTTTGCAGGTATGGTGGCCGAAACCAACGATGTGTTTTTAGGGCTTTCGGGCGCACAGGTGGCCTTGTTTGATGGTCGCAATGAACCCCTTACCGGAGACCTGACGCTGGTGTTGTATGATGCGGGTACCGAAGTGAATCAAGCGCCCGGCCAGGGCGATGCACAGGCGCCTCGACAGGCAGCCCCCAATACCGGGGATGCTGAAGACGCCGTGATTCAAATGCTGTCTGCCCGCAGCGATGGCTTTACTTACCCCGGTGTAGGGCAACTCTTTAAAGTGACCCTTACGGCAGAGCACGAAGATCATGAACACGGTGAAGAAGACCACGATCACAGCGAAGAAGATCATGACCACTAAAGGAAAAAAGCTGGCAGCAGGGCTTCTGGTGCTGCTGTCAAACGCAACACTCATGGCCCCTGTGGTGGCGCAGCAGGTGCAGACCGATGAGGCTGATGAGACGATCGAGATGCCGGTCGAGATGCCGGTGGAGGAACCCGTCAACGATCCCGTCAACGATCCGATGTCCTTTTTACAGGCTCCCTTCCGGCAACAGCAATTTGTGCCTGACATCTCGTTGATTCTGGATATGGGCGTGGGCGCCTACAGTCTGCCAGATGCCCAGCGACAGGCGCTGATTTCGCCCTATGCTTTGCAACAGCAGGTGGATTTTCACCATGCGGTCAACGCCAACACGGGCTTTAACCTGAATTACGCCGAGCTGACCCTTTCGGCACCGGTGGATCCCTACCTGGAGCTTTTTTCCACCTTTCATTTATCGGCCTTTGAATTTGAAATCGAAGAGGCGTACATTCGCAGTCGTGGCCTGCCCCTGAACACAGAGCTGGTGGCGGGTAAGTTTCTGAGCCATTTTGGTCGCTTAAATGCCCAACACGCTCATTTTTGGAGCTTCAACGATAAACCCCTGGTGTATGATCACTTTTTTGGCAGCGAAAACCTCAATGAATTGGGCGCCCGGCTGAGCTGGCTGGCCCCCACGGATTTTTTTCTGGATCTTGGCCTTGAGGTGCTCCAGGGCAAAAACAGCGCCAGCTTCGGCCAGGCAGGTTTTGTGTCCGGCGATCAGGAGTTATTGGCAGTGAACCTGCCCAATCTGCTGGTGGCCACCGCCAAAACCTCTTTTGATGCCTTTGATGCCTTGACGGTGTTGGGCGGCTTATCTTATGCCCGAGGGGGCAGTCGTTTTGTGCCTCCTGATGCGGCAGGTTTGGTGGAGCACAATGGTCACTTTCATGCAGCCCAGGCCGCTGCTGAACCCGTGGAGGCCCTGACGACGTATGTGGGGGCCACCCAAATTTTGGGCGCGGATCTGTCGTTGCGTTGGTTTGTCGACTCTTACCGTGATCTGTCGTGGCAGAGTGAAGTGCTTCTGCGCCAAAGTCAGGGCAACCGTTATGCGGAAGGCCTCGCCACCCCCACTTCTTTTCTGCAACTGGGAGGCTATTCTCAGGTGCTCTGGCGCTTTGCCCAGCAATGGCGTGCAGGCGTCAGGGCCGATGTTATGGGCTTGAATGAGCGCCGTGAAGGCGATCTGAACATTGCTTCTGCGGCCCGTCTTCCTCAGACCCGTTACAGCACCATGGTGGAGTATTTGCCCTCTGAGTTTACCCGTTTGCGCTTGCAATACAATCTTGATGCCACTGGCTTTGATCACATGGCCCAGGCAGCGCCGGTACACGGCCTCTTTTTCAATCTCAATGTGGTCATGGGGGCCCATGGTGCCCACGAATTTTAAGGAGTAAAACAATGGTTTTAAAAACAATATTCGGAGTCGCCGTCCTGGCGCTCACCTGGAGCCTTTCTCCCGCTGAGGCCCAGGCGAAATTACAGGTGGTGAGTAGTTATCCCTATATTTCCAGCATGGTATCTGAAATTGCAGGCAATCAGGTGCAAAACGATACCCTGGCCTCGGGCGCCTGGGATCCCCACTTTATTGTGGCCAAGCCGTCATTGATCTTGAAGCTGCGCAAAGCCGATCTTTTGATCATTAACGGAGCCCAGCAAGAAATTGGCTGGATGCCTCCCCTATTGCGTCAGTCCCGCAACGCGAAAATTCAGGCGGGTCAGCCCGGTCTTTTAGACCTCTCCACCTTTGTGCAAAAAATTCAGGTGCCCGCCAATGTGTCCCGTGCGCTGGGCGATGTGCACCCTCAGGGTAACCCCCATTTTGCGCTAGATCCCGATAACGTACCCCGCATTGCCCAGGCCATTACTCAGCGTTTGTGTCAATTGGATCAAGCCCAGTGTAATGGCTACCGACAAAACGAAAGCCGTTTTAAGCAGCGTTGGCAGCAGTCAGCGGCGGGCTGGCAAAAACGCATGGCCCCTCTGAAGGGGCAAAAAGTGGTGCAATACCACCGTTTGCACGATTACTTTTTGCAGCATTACGGTTTGCAGAGCGTTAATACCTTAGAGCCCTTACCCGGCATTCCGCCCACCCCTCAGCACCTGAACAGCGTGATTCAGCAGGTTGGCCGCGAAAAGGTAAAGTGGAATATACGGGGCGTTTATCAGCCCGCTGCGCCCAGCCAAACCCTGAGCAGCAAAAGCCAGGCCAAACTCTTGACCCTGCCTCACGATGTGCAGGCGGTGCCCGCGGCCAAAGATATGTTTAGTCTCTATGAAACCCTGGTGAAGGGCTTTGGGGTATAAAGGCAGATGTTGTCTTTATTTTTACCGGCTTTTTTGGTCTCTGTCATTTTGCTGGGCATTCACGCCTATTTTGGTTTAGAGATTATCCGACGCGGGATTATTTTTACGGACTTAGCCATTGGCCAAATGGCTGCTTTGGGCTCGGCGGTTTCGATCTTGTGGTTTCATGGCGAATACCTTTACCCCATTTCGCTGGCCAGCGCTTTATTGGCGGGCCTGGTGATTGGTTTGCTGTCACGGCGTGAGCAAAATGTAGAGCCCATGATCGGTTTGTTGTATGCGCTGGGCTTTTCGGGGGTGTTTTTGCTGTTAGCCAACTCCCCCCACGGTCTTGAAGAAATTCAAAACCTGATGGCCTACGACATTTTATTTACGGATCTGACGGCGGTAAAATGGACGGCGGCCCTGTACGCCGTATTGGGGGTCGGTCTCTGGGCCATGCGTTACCTGAAGGGGCTGGCCTATGAACTGGCCTTTTTTATGGTGTTCGCGGCCACCGTGACCTCTTCGGTAAAACTGGCGGGGGTATTGGTGGTCTTTGCGCTGTTGGTGTGCCCGGCTTTGATGGTGCACTATCTTCGGGTGAAGCCCCCATTGCTCTGGGCCTGGGGATTGGGTATACTCGTAAACAGTGCCGCGCTTTTTGTGTCTTTAAAAATGGATTTACCCACGGGTCATACGGTGGTGTTTATTCAGGCACTCACAGCCGTTTTGGTGGGCTGTGTGGCGGTAATGCTGGGCCGCCCTTTGGTGCCCGTGCCCCCTGAGAATCAATCATAAACGAGGAAGACCTGTATGCGATTCAACAAATCCCGCTTGATTTTTGGAGGGATGGTGTTATCGATACTGGTCTTTGTGTTTTCGTGGTGGGTGAACAGTACCCGCCGCGAGCTGCGGTTTGTTACCGAAAACACCCCGCTGACTGCCGCGCAAATTCCTACCCTGGAAGCGGATCAAGAGGTGTTGTTGACGGGCATGATTCAACCCAAAAACCCTGCGTTTTATGGGGACCTGGTGGTGGGTGTGCGCGAACAGTACTATTCGGGCGAAGACGGGGGCTGGGAAGTAGAAGACGATCCCGAAGTGCGCCTGTCATTGGCCCTGGATGCGGAAACGATGGTGCCGCTCTTTATTGACGCGCCTTATCCCCGGGGAAATTATGAAACCTATACCACTGGCAACACCCGTTGGCGGGGTTATCAGGAAAACAGCCCCCTCACCACCATTGCGCTGGTGAGCCAGACACAGCCCTTACTCTTTGAGGCCGTTCAGCATTTTGGGGGAACCCCCGCCAGCTATATTCAAGATCTCAAGAGGGGCTTGAGAACCAGCCGTATTGTGGCCGCCGTGCTCATGGGCCTTTGTGCCCTGGTTATGTTCTGGCCTCAGCGCAAATAGCCGCTAGTCAGGTTTGGCCTCGCCATAAACCTTTTGAAATTCCTGCATGTACTGCTGTGCCAGGGCCGGGTCTTCGATGATCAGCAGGTTTTCGTCGTTGCTTTTATCGGCAGAGGCTGAAAAGTTAAAAGAGCCTGTGATGACGGTTTTCTCGTCAATAATAAAGACCTTGTGGTGCATGACCCTGGGATTGCCGTCGCGTTTGACGTCGGCGCCTGCGGCTTTAAGGTCATGGTATTTGCTGTATTTTGAGCCGGCCTGGGTATTGTCAAAGACCCCTTGCACCTTAACGCCCTGCGCCATTTTGCCCATGACCACGTTATTGATGTCGTCGTGGGTGTAAGAGAAGGCCATAAAATGAATGCTTTGCTGGGCGCTGGCCAGGGCCTCGGCCACATGGCCCGCCACGTCGCCTTCGGCGGCGAAGTAGGTTTCAATGCGGCTATGGCCCACGGTCACCTCAGGGTGGGGCACCACCGTGGGCGAGGTACGCCCAAAGGAACGCGCCTCAAACATTTCGCGAAATTCCGTGCCATAGTTCTCCGCCAGTTCTGGAGAACGCAAAATCAACGCATTGTTGTTATTGCGCTCCACCCCATTGTCGGTGAAATTCATGGAGCCGGTAAAAACCGCCGCTCCGGGCGTTCCTTCATCGATCACCACAAACTTATTGTGCATGAGACCTGAGCGCTCATCGTCAATGACGGGCACACCAGCCGCCTGCAGGGCTTTGATGTCCGGTTCGTCTTTGTAATTGCTGTCGGTAACCACCCGCACCTGACGTCCGGCGGCGTGGGCATCTAAAATGGCGTCACGGATTTCTGCGGATTCCAATTCAAAGGCCGCCACGTCAACGGTACGCTCCGCAGAGCGAATAAAGGCCGCCAGTTTTTCGGCAGGCAGATGACCTGCACCGGGGGTCGTAAAGAAAACCTCTACGGGGGCTTCGCTGCGGTAAGGGGTGTCGACGCGGCCATCAGGGCGCTTTTCGGGGGCCGCGGCCGGTGGTGGCGTGGGCTGCGCCAGGCTGGGCCACTGACTTACGCTTTGGCTTTGGGTGTGAATCGCCCGCCAATCGGGGCTAGAGCTTAAACCTGCCAGGGCTTTGTTAAAGGAGTCGCTGAGGCTTTCGCCCCGTGCCCAGCCTTCGGCGAAGCCGGTGATGTCGTCCTGGGTGGCCAGTACCTGTGCCTCGCGGCGCTGGTCGCCCAGGGTTACCTGAATGGCTGAGCCCTGAGCCAAACCCGATAAATCTAAGGATTCGGCCACCCCCAAATAGGTTTTGCCCTCAGCCTCAAACAGGACCTCGTCAAGGCCATTCTGGGCCAAATGCTGCTGAATTTGCGCCGTGGGCTGAGTGACTTCACGCACTTGCTCCAGGGGGAGGGTGCGGCCTGCATGAGAGATGTGGGGCATGGGGGAACTCCTACAACAATCGATTTCCGTAATGTTAAAGTGATTATCGTGCGGGACACTGCAAAACTTGTGTCCCGCCAGGGAGCAATCAGATGCATAGCTTAACCATTCCCCCCCTGGATTTAGGGGTGCGCTGGGGCGATATGGATGCCTTTCAGCATGTGAACAACACCGTTTACCTGCGCTGGTGTGAGTCAGCGCGTCTGGTGTTTTTTGAACGCACGGGGCTTTTGGCCTCTCAGCGCGACACCGGCATCGGACCCATTTTGGCGAGCATTCAGTGTCGGTATCGGGCCCCGGTGGTTTACCCTGATACGGTACAGGTGCAAACCCGGCTGGTGCGCATGGGAGACCAGGACTTTGAGTTGCATCATCAGATCTTTTCTCAACATCAGGGCAAACAGGTGGCCGACGTGCAAGAACGCGGCGTGATCTTTGACTACCCGCGTCAGCAGAAAACAAATTTCCCGGTGGATATTGAGCAGGCGTTTCGGCAGTATTTGGCGTAAAAGTTTTATCAAAAGACAAACATAGCGCTTGTCTCTCATGGGTTGACCGTTTGTATACTAAATGTACAAACAGGATGACAGAAAAACGTTTAGGACTGCAATTGATTTGCATTTCATGCACAAGTTTTGACGCGCTCTGGCGATAAGCAGAAGTCAGCAGGGCATGGTGTGGCAATAGGATTGCAAGGTAGAAGAACAAGAGAAGGACGCTAACCGATGCCGTTTGAAAGCCGTAATCCCTACACCAACCACATCATCGCGCAATACCCTGAAGACAGCCCCAAGTCCGTAAAACAGGCCATTGAAGCTGCCCATGTAAGCCAACAGCAGTGGCGCCGCCTGTGTTTTGCGGAGCGCTCAGCGCGCATGAGCCGTCTGGCCCAACTTTTAGAATCCCAGACCCTGCCTCTGGCCAAAACCATGGCGCAAGAAATGGGTAAGCCCGTGCAAGAGGGGGTGGCAGAAATCGAAAAATGCGCCTGGGTGTGCCACTACTATGCGGCCCACGCCGAAAGGTTTCTTGCGGATCGTCCCCTTGAAAGTGATGCCCCAAAGAGTTTTGTCACCTACCAGCCCCTGGGGGTGGTGTTGGCGGTCATGCCCTGGAATTTTCCCTTTTGGCAGGTGTTTCGTTTTGCGGCTCCCGCGCTGATGGCGGGCAACGCCATGCTGTTAAAGCACGCCTCCAATGTCAGCGCCTGTGCCCTGGCCATTGAAAAACTGTTTGTGGACGCCGGGTTTCCGGCGGGTTTGTGTAAAACCCTTTTGATTCCGCCTGAGCGAGTGTCGGACGTATTGCATCATCCGCGGGTGTGCGCCGCGACGTTAACGGGCAGTACCGCCGCAGGCAAAGCGGTGGCCGAAACCTCAGGGGCCCTTTTAAAAAAGACCGTGTTAGAGCTGGGCGGCAGTGACGCCTACGTGATTCTGGCGGACGCTGATCTCGATTTGGCAGCGGAGCGATGTGCCAGCAGTCGTTTGCTCAATGCGGGCCAAAGTTGTATTGCTGCCAAACGCTTTGTGGTGGTGGAAAGTGTTTATGCGGCTTTTTTGGAGAAGTTTATGGCGGCTTTGTCTCAGGCGGTGATGGGCGACCCCCTCGATGAAGACACAACCCTGGGCCCCATGGCACGCCACGATTTACGGGATGCCTTACACACCCAGGTCATGCAAAGTGTTCGCAATGGTGCCCGCTGCATAATGGGGGGCAATCCGCCGGTGCACGAGGGGGCTTTTTACCCGCCCACGGTACTTGTGGACGTCAAACCGGGTATGCCCGCCTACGACGAAGAGTTATTTGGTCCCGTGGCCAGTGTGATTCGCGTGAGCACTGAGGCCGAAGCCATTGAAGTGGCCAATGACTCCGCTTTTGGTCTGGGCGCGGCCATTTTTAGTCAGGACCAGGCGCGGGCCGAACGCCTGGCGCGTGAAGAAATTGAAGCGGGAGCCTGTTTTGTGAATGACAGGGTCACCTCCGATCCGCGCTTGCCCTTTGGGGGGATTAAGCAAAGCGGGTACGGTCGAGAACTGGGTGACTACGGCATTTTTGAGTTTGTGAACATTAAAACGGTCAGTGTTGCCTGAACCCCACCCTGAGATATAATAGGGGCATGCATTTTTCATGGGAACATCTTTTTGCCCTGACCATGGGACTGGGGCTTAGCGCTGCCTGTGGTTTTCGGGTCTTTGTGCCTTTGATGCTCATGAGTCTCATGGCCAATATGGGGTGGTGGACGTTGCCCGCTGATCTGTTGTGGGCGGCCCACCCTGTGGCGCTGTGGATGTTGATCAGTGCCACCGGCCTTGAAGTGGCCGCCTACTATATTCCCTGGTTAGACAATGCCCTGGACACCCTTGCAACGCCCCTTGCAGTGGTGGCGGGCGCGCTGGTGACCTTTGGTTTTGCGCCTGAAATGCCGCCCCTGGCGCAGTGGAGCCTGGCCCTTATTGCCGGAGGTGGGCTGGCCGGATTGACCCAAAGCGCGACGGTGGCCACCCGCGCAGCCTCTAGCGTGACCACCGGGGGACTGGGCAATCCTGTGGTGGCGACCCTGGAGCTCTTGTTGGCGCTGGCCCTGTCTCTGCTGGCTATGTTTATGCCCTTTTTGGCGGTATTGGGCGTGCTCGGTGTCGGGCTCTGGTCTGGGGCGAAAATTCGCAATTATTTACGGCAACGGGCTCACGATCGCGCGCTTGTGCCCTGAGCCTGTAGTATGATGCCTGCATGAGCAATCTCTCTTCTTTTACCGCTGCTGCAGATACCGAAGCGGTTACCCGTTTACATCGGGTGGCCGAGCACTTAAACCGCGTGATTTTAGGCAAACCCGAAGTCATTGAAAACCTTCTGGTGGCGCTGTTGGCCCAGGGACATGTCTTGCTCGAGGATATTCCTGGACTTGGTAAAACCACGCTGGCGAAGGCCTTTGCCCACAGTTTGCAATGTCAGTTTCGGCGTGTGCAATTTACACCCGATCTTTTGCCGTCAGACGTTTTGGGTACCTCCATTTACAACCCTGCTGACCAACGCTTTCACTTTCAAGAAGGCCCCATCTTTACTCAAATCTTTATGGCCGATGAAATCAACCGCGCTTCGCCCCGTACCCAGTCCAGTTTATTAGAGGCCATGGCCGAAGGCCAGGTGAGTGTGGATGGCGAACAGCGCACCCTGGCGTCTCCTTTTCTGGTCATTGCCACCCAGAACCCCATTGAGTACCAGGGCACCTACCCTTTGCCCGAGGCGCAACTGGACCGTTTTTTACTGGCTTTAAATCTGGGCTACCCTGCGCCAGAGTATGAGTTGCAAATGCTGTATCAGCCAGTGACCCCACTCACGCCACCCCTTCAGCTATTGCCCGAAGAGGTATTGGCCTTGCAGCACCAGGTGCAACAGGTGAGTTGTCATGAAGACCTCGGACGCTACCTGCTCAAGATCGTACAGGCCACCCGCTCTCAGGCGGATCAGGTTAAATTGGGCGCCAGTCCGCGGGCCACCCGCGATCTGTTTCGAAGCGCCAAAGCCCGGGCTCTGTTAAAAGGCCGTGATTTCGTCATCCCTGAAGATATACAGGTGTTGGCGGCTCCTGTATTGGCCCACCGTTTGGTGATGCAAGGGCAGGGACTGCAGCATCGGCTCTCTGCCTATGATTGGGTGAGCCAGATGGTACAAACCATTGCCCCCCCTCGCTAAATCGCTGCGAAGACACTGGCGACGCTTTGCTGCATTTCAACGAAAAAACAACGGCTTTGCCATCTTACAACGCTATTATGAACGGCATTTAACACCCACGGGCAAAGCCTTGCTGTTGCTACAGACCGTGAGTTTATCGCTGGGGCTGGTGGGCACAGAGGTGTTGATCTATATGGTCATGTGCACCTTTTTGGCCCTTTGGCTGAGTGTTATCCTCATGGGCGCGTGGTCGCGCCCCCGTCAATGGCAACTCGAAAGCTTAAGTCTTACCCCTTTTGTGGCCCACCAGGCGCAACAGATGCGTTTGCAGGTGGGTTATCCCCATCGGCGTCCGGTGTTTCAGGCGCAAGTAGAGGCTTATCTCGTGCCCGTGCATAACCGTGAGGGCTTACGCTTGCGCAGCACGCAGACCCACGACGTATTAGCCTCCAGGCAGGGGTTTCAGATTCCCTGGACCCCCCAACGGCGGGGCAAGTACACCCTGCGCTCTGTGTCACTTATTTCGGTGTTCCCCCTGCAGTTGATGCGCTGGCGCTCCGTTAAATCCCTTGAGCAGACCCTGTGGGTGTATCCTGAGGCGACACCGCCCACTCTTGCGGCGTTGGCTTCGCCCGGCGCACGCTCAAGCCTACCCGTTTCGCATCATTTTTCTCGGACCCAGGCAGAGCATTTGGCGGGTACACGGCCCTGGCGATCGGGCGATAGTCCCCGCTTAATTCACTGGGCTGGCTTTGCCCGGACAGGACAATTAACGGTGAAAGAATTTCAGCAGGTTCAGCAGGTCAATATAGGCCTTGTGCTGGGGGGCGGCCTACACCCTGAGGGGGAAGACTTTGAAGATGCCCTGAGCCTGATGGCTGGCTTTTTAAAACATCTGAGTACTGAAAAGAGCGCGTACGAGTTGGCCTTTGTACAGCTGGGAGATGTGGTGCACCAGAGCGACAATGTGGCGGATTATTGGCAGGCGTTGACCCTGGCGGAGCTTAAGGAGGAGATGGATTGGTCCCATTGGGGTGAAGGGTGGCCCCAGGTGAGCCAGGTAATTTATGTGGGCCTCACTTTGCCTGCGTACCTGGAATCCTTGTTCCAGCCCTTGGAAGCCCACGGCATCGGCCTGAGTGTCTATGTGCCCCCGGCGCTGGCTCAGGCCCACGCGGGCGTTTTGACTATTCCCGCGCGAGCCCATCGGGGGAGCCGGCCATGACCCTGGAACGTCCGTCCTGGCCCTATGTGCTGTTTTTTGTACTGACCCTGGGCCTGTGGTGCTACCAAAGTGCAGGGCGTGTGGCCGTGGCGTTTTTGCTGCTGGCGCTGGTGCTTATCGCTTACCGCATTCCCCGTTTTGTGCTCAAGCCCACTGCGGCGTGGCTGGCCTTATGGGGCAGCCTGCTGTTGGCCTTTTTTCAGTTTTTGGTGTTTGATCAGCGGGACTATCCCACCCTCGCCATTTATAACACCCGCTGGGTCGAATCCATAGGCTACACCCTGAGCGTTTTAATTACCCTGCAGTGGTTTTCGTGGCGCTCCCGTCACTTTAACTGGCTCTTGTTTTCGCTGGGGTTGTTGCTCATGAGCACGGGCATTATGCAAAATACCCTTTTGCACCGTCAGGGCTTTGCGGTGGGCCTGGGCCTGTTCTTTGGTGCTTTTTTGTGGGCACGCACTTACCG
Source organism: Candidatus Sericytochromatia bacterium (assembly GCA_964229355.1). Taxonomy (GTDB): domain Bacteria; phylum Cyanobacteriota; class Sericytochromatia; order UBA7694; family UBA7694; genus CAXRDE01. The sequence goes on from CAXRDE010000024.1 coordinate 65,105, forward strand.
TTACGCCCCCAGGCGTAACACACATCGGGTGTGGTGGCGCTACTGGGCGCGCCTGGCGGTTATGCTGGGGGTGTTTGCGGCCCTGAGCGTGACCCTTGTGCGTGGCGCTGAGCGGGTGGACCGCCGCTTCAATGAAATGCTCAATGATTGGCTTTTGCCAGACTTTCAGAGCTGGAGCGGTTTTTCGGGACTCACCCGCTTGCAGGGCGGGCAAAATATACGGCTGTCGAACGAGATTGCCTTTGTCATTGAAGGTGGGAATGTACCCGATTATTGGCGCGGCAATATTTTGACCCATTACCATGAAGGCACCTGGACCCCTGAAGAAACCCTGCACGCCCCGCTGGCTTATGCCCAGCTGCCCGCTGACATCTCGCGTGGGGTGACGCAAAAAGGCGCTGTGCACTATCCGGTACAGGGCAGTCTTTTGCCCCATTACCGGGATCGCTTGCGGCCGGGTTTGACGTTAAACCCTTTACAGGTGTCGATGCGCAACCCGTATAACGGTCTGTTGTTTTTTCCTGAAGAGACGGTATTGGTGGACTTGCCCGCGGCGGTGCCCACCTATCAAAATCGCTATGGCTTATTGCGCCGAGAACTGCGAGAAGCGCAGCATAGCTATACCCTGTGGTTACACCCTGAGAATCACATGCGTGCCCTGTACGACACCCAACTGCTCGAAGAAAACCTGCAGGTACCCGCCGGAGTCAAACGGGCTTTGTTACCGCTGGCCCATGAGATCACCCGGGGGGCCGCCACAGATCAAGCCAAAGCCCAGGCCATTGAGCGTTGGTTTCGTCAGCATTTTCGTTATAGCTTGTCTACAGGGCCTACCGCTCAGGGGGTGGACCCTACCGTGGACTTTGTGCTGCGCCGCAAGCCCGCCTGGTGCTCCTGGTACGCCTCAGGCATGACCCTCATGCTGCGCAGCCTGGACATTCCAGCCCATGTGGTTAGCGGTTGGCGCAGCATGGACTATAACCCGTTGGCTCGCCAGTGGGTGGTGCGCGAAAAAGAAGCCCATGACTGGGTCGAAATGCTCGATGCCCAACAGCAACGCTGGGTGCGCTTTGATCCGACGCCACCCGAGGACCTGGCGGAAGTCACGGGCAGTGGCCAGGGCGCACCCTGGTATGAAAGCCTGTGGACGGCCCTGCAATTGTGGTGGCAAAAGGGCCGCGATCTTCTTGAAACCTGGCGGGTGCAGGATCTGCTGGTGGCCTTGCAACGGGCGGTGATTTCGCTTTTAAAACAGCCGCTGTTTTACGGGTTTTTGCTGGCGGCCCTGTGGTTAAACCAGTGGCTTAAGCGCAAAAAACAGGCCGTCACCCCCGCGGTTTACACCCTGGATTATGGGGACGCACCCCGCGATTATACCGAGGCCTATGGGCAGTTTTTACACTGGCAGCAGCAGCGACAATTGCCACCGCCCGAACACCTGGACCTTTTGCTGTGGAGCCAGAGGGTGCGCGAGCAATTGCGTCCTGAAGAAGTCGCGGCGTTGGAGCAATTGCTGGCCGCCTTGATGGCCTGGCGCTTTCAAACCCGGTGCACGGCTGCGCAGCGGCAGCAGTACCAGCAGGACGTACAAAAAAACCTCCATCACCTGCAGATCCTCTCTCAGGCACGCAAGTTTTCTGCCGAAAAGCAGGATATAATAGAAGAATAATCACAAGAAAATGAGTGTACTATGTCTACGATCAGGACCAACGCCCAACCCACCCCGCTTTCCGATGTCCCCCGGGTAGAGGCCCGCAAGCCGCCTGTGGCGGTGGCCAATACGGTGGTTCCTGAACAGACCAGTCTGGGGGCTGATGCCCCCGCGGTGGCGGGCGTTGCTCAGGATAAAGCCCTTCAAGACGCCCATGAACAGGTGAGTGCCCAGCTGGCTTCTCCCGCGGGCCTGTCTGCCGAGGATCTGCAGCGTCTTTTAAAGTCACCCACCCAGCGCCGTCAGATTTCACGGGTTTTACAACAGGCTCCTGAACTCAAGCAGGCCTTTTTACAGCGTGAAGGCGGAGCCGAAGTGCTTAACCTGTTGCAGCAACGCACCCTGTCTGCGGATCAAACCCGTCAAATTCAACGCTTTTTGGCCCAGCATTCCGGCGCCTCGCTGGCCTACCCCGGCCACGCCACGGGCATTGACGGCCAGTATGGCACCCGCACGCAACAGGCCTTGCTGAGCTTTTTAACCCAGGCCCTGCACCAACCCGACCCACCCACTGCCACGCCCCCTTCACCCACGCCACCCGCTGCGTCAAACTTCACCGGCCCCGGTGCGGTACTTAACACCCTCTCTGCGAGCCAACGTCAGCAATTGCAAACCCAGGCTCCTGAGGTTTACGCCCTGCTACAAAAAGGGCCGCTGACCGCCACCGAAAACCGTCAATTGCAACAGGCCCTCGTCGACGCCGGTCATCAGCTCAGCTATCCCGGTCACCCCACGGGCGTCGACGGGGATTTTGGTCCCCGTTCGCGGGCCGCCCTGGCCAGTTGGGTACAGCAGCAGAGCCAGCCAGCTGCGCCCGCTGAGCCGGTTAGCCCACCACAAACACCTCAACCCGCTGCGCCTGAAGCCCCTGTCGCTCCTGCGCAGCCCGCTCCCGCTCTCAATGCCAATACGCCCTTGAACCGTTTGGCCCAACAGGTGCTAGACCTGCCCGCTGAGACCCGTGACAAACTGCCCGCGCCTTTGCAAGAAGCCTTGCGCCAGGTGGCCAGTGGCGATACTTCAAAAACCACCGCAAAAGCCCTGCAGCAGGCCCTCGTCGACATGGGCCAAAAATTAAATTATCCGGGTCATGCCACCGGCGTCGATGGACAACCGGGGCAACGCACCCGCCAGGCTCTGGTGAATGTGGTCGACAGCGCCATTACCGGCAAAGCCGCAGCGGTGCAAAAGTCCGGGCCTTTCCCCCATTACGATCGCATGCTTGATGACAACCTTTTGGACATGACCCTGGCCATCGGCTATGACGAAGGCACCGATGTGTACGCCAGTGCCCATACCTTTGAACAGCGCAAAATGCTGACCGCCCTGGCGGATCGCGGCTTTGTGCGCGATGACGCGAAAGCCCTCGCGCTGCTGAAGGCCGCTGGACAAGACCTAAAAGCGGACTACACAGCCCTCTATGTGAAAGAGAATGTGTCTGAAAAAGACGGCAAGCCCGTACACGCCATTGTGCGCGTGATTCATGCCGGTGACGGCACCCAGGGGGCCGAAAAGCGTGCTGCAGCCATTGAGTCCATGAACCAAAGCGACGTCTTTATGTATGGCGGTCACGCCCGTTACGGAACCGGTATGGACTTTGACCGCAACTTTACCGTGACCATTGACTGGAACGGCGTGCCCAACGCCCCCGCTCAGGGCAAAGTAACCTACAAAGATTATGGCGCGCTAAAGGACCTGCTGGGAGGGAATGCCGAAGCCAACCAGTGGCTGGCCACCTTAGACAAACAGGGTAAAATCACTGTCGAGGGCAGTAACGATGGCAATGTGCGCATGAGCGAAAAAGACCTGCACCGTGCAGAGTTTGGCTCACGTCTGATGAACAAGGCCTTAGAAGGTGTGGACAACACCCTGTCTGAAGAAATTCAAGGGGACCGTTATCGTCTGTGGCTCTTTAACGGCTGCCGCACTGTCGACTATATGCCCAGCATACAAGCCGAAAGCCGTGAGAACCCGCTCCTGGGCAGTAAAAACCTGGACGTTATGACCACCGAACAAACCCTTTACTGGCACAATATTAGCAATAGTCTGATGCAGTTTCTGGACGGCGTCATGGCCCAGGATGGGACCCCTGATTTACTGGGCCGCATGACGGGCGCGAACCCGGAACAAGCAGACCATGCCACCCACTCTGTGCACGGTTTTGCAGATAATCCGAAACAATGACCTTAATACATTTTCAGCCCGACCACTGGCAAGAGCTGCCAGAGGGTGGGCAGTGGGTCCATCCCCGCTACCGCTTTCAGATCACCGCCCACGACAAAGTGTGGCGGCTTTACGTATCGCACCGCAGCGAAGATCACGCCAAATCCTCACGCTTTGAGCGCCCGCCAGTGCCCACCACTACCCGGCATACGGGTGAGCAGGTGCAGTGTGATACCACGAGTCAGGGGCAGTTTGTGGGCTATGGCAGCCCTTGTCGGTTCTCGTTGGGGCCTTTACAAAACCTGGGTATTCTTACGGAGCCCACTGAGTCCTGGGTGCAGCAAGAAACGCAGGCCGCGGGCGATCCCCATATTTTTCAGGGGCACCCCGTGCGCGAGCAGCTCAATGGTGCGCCACTGGGGGCGGGCATTACCCTGAGCTTTCAGCTGAGCGATGATCTGGACTTTTACGGTCTGGGCGGGCGTACCGGCTTTCTGAACAAGCGCGGTCGCCGCTGGCATCAATGGGCCACCGATGAGTTCTTTCACACCCCGCAGGCAGATCCTTTATACCAGGCACACCCCTTTTTGCTGTTGCGCCAGGGCGATCAGTATTGGGGACTTTTTCTCGATGAAAGCTGGTATTCGGTGTTCGATCTGGGCTACACCGTACCGGATCAATGGATCCTTCACACCGCAGGCTCTACCTGTGACCTCTATCTGATTCAGGGCGACGGGCCCGCAGACATTTTACAGCGCTATACCGAAGCGGTGGGGCGTGCGCCCATGCCGCCCCTCTGGGCTCTGGGCTTGCATCAATGCCGTTGGAGCTACCCCAATGCCACCAGCGCTCAGGAAGTGATTCATCAGTATGCTGCCCATGACTTGCCCCTGGATGCCCTGTGGTTAGACATTGATTACATGGATGCTTACAAGGTGTTTACCTTTTCCACGCACCGCTTTCCCGATCCAGAAACCTTAATTCAGGGCTGGCAAGATCAGGGGGTCAAAACCGTCGTGATCGTGGACCCGGGTGTAAAGCGAGAACGCTATTATCCGGTGTATGAAGCGGGTCATGCGGAGTCTTTGTTTGTGCGCAACCAACGGGATGAAGAGCTGGTGGGTGAGGTGTGGCCGAGCCCTGTGGTGTGGCCTGACTTTAGCCTGGCGCGCACCCGTCAATGGTGGGGGGATTTGCACAGTTTTTACACCCACAAAGGGGTGGCTGGCATTTGGAACGACATGAATGAGCCGGCGGCATTTCGCTGGCCGAGCAAGACCTTGCCCTTAGACGCCCGACAAAACCAGGGTTCTCATGCCCAGTTTCACAACCTTTATGGCTTACACATGGCGCAGGCCACCTATGACGGCCTCAAACGTCTGAACCCTGACAAACGGCCCTTTGTACTGACCCGCTCCGGTGCGCCGGGGATTCAGCAATATGCCTGGGTCTGGACCGGCGATAATTCCTCTTTTTGGGAGCACCTGGAAGCCTCCATACCCATGCTGCTCAATTTGGGCATGTCAGGGGTGCCCTTTGCGGGCGCAGATATTGGCGGATTTTCAGGCAGCGCCGACGGTGAGCTGTTGACCGCCTGGACCTGGCTGGGGGTGTTTTACCCCTTTATGCGGAACCATTCCGCCAAAATTAACCGTTCTCAGGAACCCTGGATTTTTGGGGAGCCCTGGCTGAGCCATATACGCGAAGCGTCGCAGTTTCGCTATGAACTCTTGCCCTATCTTTACACCCTGGCAGAGCAGGCCCATCGCACCGGGGCACCGCTGATGCGTCCGCTGTATTACCATTATCCGCAGGATCCTGAGACCCGTCATGCCTCTGACAGCTTTTTGATGGGTGAAGATCTGCTGGTGGCTCCGGTGCTGCGCCCGGCCCAGCAGCGCCGTCTGGTGTATCTGCCCGCAGGGCAATGGGAAGACTTTTGGACCGGTGAAGTTTATGGGGGCGAGCAGTGGCGGGTGCATACGGTGTCTTATGCCCGTCCGGGATTGTTTCAGCGCTGTGGCAGCGCGATACCCTTGCAGCCCACCCAGCGCCACACCGAAGACGCCTGGTGGCCCGGTCTGTACTGGCGGGTATCACCCCTGGGTACGCCGGAGCAATGGCAGGCCGAAGGCCAGGTCTATTGTGATGCCGGTGAAGGCTTTGCGCCGGGTTGTCGAGATACCTTAAGGGTACAAGGGCAAGCCGAAACGCTCCGCTTTGTGGCCCATGATTTCACCACGCGGGGCATTCCTGCCCGTTTGCGCATTGCCCAAAAGGGGTTTCCCCGGCGCAGTGAATGGATGCCCTAGGGGCTTTTAACTTTCAAAAAACGCCCACTGGTTGCCGCCGGTGCTTTCAAGCTGTTCTCGGGTGCGTCGGGCGGCTTTAAACACTTCGCCGCAGAGGCCGCTGTGCTCAGGACCGTGGGCAATGCCCACGCTGCTGGTAAAATCGAAGTGCTGCCCCATAATTGAGAAGCTTTCGTTAAAGCAGGCCATTAAACGCTGGGCCTTCAGTTGGTAATTGACGTCCCCATTGTCGTTAATGCGTACCACAAAACTGTCTTCTACGCGATACACCTGATCTTTAAAGGCGGCCTTGAGCCGGTTGGCCATGTTTTTTAACAAGACATGGCACAGGGGATCGCTGTGGCCCGCTTCAAAGGCAGCCCATTGATCGGGTAAGGCCACCAGCAGAGCGACCCGCTGGTTCTGGTTTAAGGCCTGGCCAAAGTCTTCGTCGAGCTGACGGGTATTGGGCAAACCGGTGAGTTCGTCACGGTAAAGGGCCATATGCAGCTTATGGTCAGCTGAGGCCAGCTTCTCGGTGTACTCTTGACTGACTTGCTCAACGACTTTCTCGGTAACGGCTTCGTGCTTGTCTAAACGAATTTTAATGGCCTGTGAAATGTCTTTGTAGGTGAAGGGCTTGGTTAAGTAGTCGTCGGCGCCTGAGTTCATGCCCTGTCGCATATGCTGCATGTCGCCTAAGCCTGTTAAAAATACAAAGGGGGTGCCTTTTAGTTCAGGAATTTCTTGCAATTTGTTCAGAACGGTATAGCCGTCCATATCGGGCATCATGACATCACATAAAATCAGATCGGGTAAAAAATTACGGGCAATGGTCAGGGCTTCTTCCCCATTTTGCGCGGTTTCTACGGTGTGTTGATCCATGCTTAAAAACGCACGAATCAGGTCCAACATATTGGTCTCATCATCAATCGCCAGAATCTTGGGCATGAACAGGGCCTCATCCTTATTCAAATTTTCACGTTATACCCCACAGCGTAACATATACAGGATGGTTTTAATATGGATGGGTTTTAGGCAGCGATACTTTCCGGTGATTCTTCGCCAGCCTCTTCACCAACCTGCGCTAAAAATTGATAAATCGTATCGCGAATCTCCTGGTATTGACTCAGGTTTCTGAGGGCGGATTTTAAATACTTTACATTGCGAACGCCCTTCAGGTAGTTGCCGTAATGTTTGCCCATCTCCAGAGAACCCCGCCGTTCTCCCTTGAGTTGAATCGAGAGATCTAAGTGTTCTAAAAGAATCTCCACCCGCTCTTCGAGGCTGGGTTCAGGCAGGTGTTCACCGGAGGCCAGAAAATGCTTGGTTTGCTCAAAAATCCAGGGGCGACCATAGGCCCCGCGGCCAATCATGACCCCATCCACACCGGCCACCTGCAGCATGCGCTGGGCATCTTCAGGGCTGGTGACATCGCCATTGCCGATTACCGGAATCTTCACGGCCCGTTTGGCCTCTCCGATTTTTTCCCAGTCGGCCTGGCCTTTGAACTTTTGCGAGCGGGTGCGGCCATGAATGGTCAGTGCCTGAACGCCGCAGCTTTCGAGCATTTGGGCAATTTCGATGACGTTCATGCTGTCATTGCACCACCCCAGGCGGGTTTTCGCGGTCACGGGAATATCCACCGCGTTGACCACACCACGGGTGATGGCCTCCATCAGCTCCGGGGTTTTCATCAGGCCCGAACCGGCCCCTTTACCCGCCACATGCTTGCTGGGACAGCCATAATTGATATCGAGTAGATCCGGGCCTGCGGCGGCGGCAATTTTGGCGGCTTCGATCATACTTTCCACGCGGTTGCCGTAAATTTGAATGCCAATGGGACGTTCTTCGTCGAGGATTTTAAGCTTTTGAATGGCCTTTTTAATGTCTCGAATCAAGCCCTCAGACGAGACAAATTCTGTATAGACCACGTCGGCACCGCGACGTTTACACACCAGGCGAAAAGCCAGATCCGTGACGTCTTCCATGGGAGCCAAAACAATAGGGGGATGGTCAAATTTTAAGTGGGCAAGATACATAACACAGCGATTCCTCATTCAAACTGCTTACATTATGCCTGTTTTTCTCTGCTTTTTGCTATACTGCCTTCAAAAAAGTCGGTTTTTGTATGTCCTCTCCCTCCACTTATGCACAGTTGCTATCCCTTGATACAGCAGGCTTTTTGCGAGAACTCACCGCCTTGCGCGAAGAAATTCAGCAAAATTTAGGGCCTGACGATTTAAAGCACCTTTATAAAATGGAGCGCTGGGGCCAGTTTGCCCAGCTGCTGGGTTTGGTCACCGCCGGTCTGGGACCCAACCTGTTTTCGGCTGCGGCCATGGGTCTGGGGCGCAGCACCCGTTGGATGCTTATGCATCATATTGGGCATCGGGGATACGATCGCGTGCCGGGCGTTCCCAAACGCTATACCAGCCGTTATTTCGCCCGCGGTTGGCGGCGGTTTGTGGACTGGCCCGATTGGATGACCCCTGAGTCCTGGAAGTATGAGCACAATGTGCTCCACCACTCTCACACCGGCCAGGACAAAGACCCGGACTTGCTGGAGCGCAATACCAAAACCCTGCGCGAGAGCCCCTTGCCTGGCGTTGTGCGTCACGCCCTGATGCTGGCCTTAGGGGCCACCTGGAAACCCGTGTATTACGCTCCCAGCAACGTACACGCCCTGCACCGTAAAAATGTCAAAGGGGTGGCCGGTGAATTTATGTTAGATAAAGATGAAGTTCAAGAGCTCATCTTTGACATGTACCTGCCCTATGCCCTGTTGCAATTTGTCTTGTTGCCCACCTTGTTTTTGCCCGCGGGGCCCTGGGCGGTGTTTTCAGCCTGGACCAACTCTTTGATGGCAGAGTTGTTGAGTAATTTTCATACCTTCCTGGTGGTGGGGCCAAACCATACCGGCGAAGATATCTGGCGCTTTGATCATGCGCCCCGCAATGCAGCTGAGCGTATGCTTCACCAGGTCATTGGTTCGGTAAACTACCGTACCGGCGGTGATCTCAATGACTTTTTACACTTTTGGTTGAATTATCAGATTGAGCACCATATTTGGCCGGATCTGCCCATGCTTAAATATCAGCAATACCAGCCCAAAGTCAAAGCCCTCTGCGAAAAATACGGCATTCCCTATCTTGAAGAAGATGTGTGGGTCCGCTTTCGCAAGATGCTGGCGGTAACCACGGGCGAAAGCCAGATGCGACAGGCCTCTTTGCCCGATGCTGAGCCGTCCCTTGCGGTGACACAAAATGCTGAGATTTCACACGCCCCTTCGGGAATAAGTGCATAAGTCCTTGTTTTTTATAAAATAAAGCCCTAAGATCAGGGGTAGACGAAACACGCCAGGCTTCTCTCTGATCAGGTGTTCACAGAGAGAAGCCGTGATTCGCCTGTAAAGCCAGAAATAGTGGCTGAGGATAGAGCTAGGGATAGTGTGGAAACCGTGAAGGGCTTGTTTGATTTGGACATTTTTTTTCATTTGTCACCAGACTTGTTTTGTATTAGTGGATACGACGGCTATTTAAAAAAGGTAAATGCATCGGTGAGTGCGCTGTTGGAGTATTCCGCAGAGGAACTGTATGGCCGCCCGGTCAACGACTTTATTCACCCTGAAGACCGTGACTTTACCGAAAAACAGCGTGATCTGTTGCGCCAGGGGCAGCCCCTTCTGCACTTTGAAAACCGGTATATTACCGCCTCAGGCCGCACGGTGTGGCTCAATTGGGCCTCTATGCCGGTACCCGAAAAAAAACTGGTGTACGCCATCGCCCGCGATGTCACCCATAAAAAGCAGCAAGAGGCGGATCGCAACCGCTTGCTGGCGGATCTCAGCCGAATGCATCAAGAGCTCAAGCAGCTGAGTTACACCAGTTCCCACGATTTACGGGGGCCTGTGAGCAATTTGTTGGCGCTGTTTGGGCTCTTGGATCAAGAGAGCATTGAAGACCCCGCACTGCGGGAGTTCATTGATATTTTTCAGTCTGCCACCCACGCTCTCAAGGCCAATGTGGATCACTATGTCAACTTGCTCGGCGAAGCCCACCCGGCGCATCGCAACGAAACGCTCAGCTTTCAAGGGGTGTTAGATGACGTGCTCCAGGGCATTCAGGCCTTAATCCAGGGGGCACGCGCCACCTTAAGGGTGGATTTTTCGGCCTGTCCTGAGGTGTCTTTTCCACGGGCCCATTTGGCGAGTATTTTTCTCAATTTACTGACCAACGCCATCAAGTATGCCCACCCGGAGCGCTTGCCTGAAATCACCCTGTCCAGTCGCCACGGCGCACAGGGGATAGAGCTGATTATTGAAGACAATGGCCAGGGCTTTGACATGGACGCCGTGGCCCATAAGGTCTTTGGTTTACACCAAACCTTTCACGAGGGAATGGACAGCAAGGGCATTGGGCTGTATCTGGTACAGAACTATCTCAAAAGCTGTGGTGGAAGTATCTTCCTTGAAAGCCAGTTGAATAAAGGCTCTCGTTTTACCCTTGTGTTCCCTGAAGCGAGGTTGGCTTAAGAACGCCTAGGCAAAGTCGCTGTCAGCGGCTCGGCCAAAACCATCGAAACGTTTGCGGTCGCTGGCTTTTGACAGATCGTATTCTTTGCGCACCACGGCCTGGGTCCAGCGCTTGCCGTCGGGACCTTCGCCCGAGGTATTGCCCTCAATGGTAACCAGTTTACCCGTTTGATTGTCGTAAGACACCACCATGCCCACGTGACCATGGTTAAACAGCGCCACATCACCGGGCTGAATGGGAATGTTTTGCCAGGTGTGCTTGAGTTCGTTGGGGTCGATATGGCCGTAATAACGGCTGTAAGCCTTAATGTAATCAAAGACGTTGGACTCGGCCATGGCAAAGTACTGGCGGGTGCTGCCCGCGGCTTCATCGCTGGTGCGCTGCTGGTCCAGGCGGGCGTGCAGGCTGCTGTCGCGGCTGGTGTAAGAGCGGTACAAAAAGAAGTCCCGTGCTTTTTGATATGAAGCAAAGTGTTCAGGGGTTTTAAAACCTGCTTTAGAATAGTTAAAGGCGGTGAAAAAGCCGCACCATTCGTAGCCGTTACCAAACTTAGAATTTTTAGCGTAGGTGTCAATGCGGGGGCCTCGGTTGCTGCCGCCACTCTCTCTGACGCCGCTGCGCCACTCTTGCAGGCCACTGTTGACAATGATGTGTTGCCGCTCGCGATTGCTGCTACTTGTCGTGCTGGCGACACTGCGGGTGGGCGCGGTAGGTAACCCGTGTAACACAGGACGGGCCTGCGGGCGAGGTGAAGCGCTAACGGCACCCACGGTGCTGCCAGCGGCGGGACGGGGGCTGTTGCCTGTAACCGGGAAAGACTGGGGAGCGCCGCCCATTACCACGGGAGCCTGGGTGGGTTGACCCGTGTTAAAGAGGGGGACCGTGGGGGCGGGGGTAGATGCACGGTAAGTCTGTAAATCCAAACGATCGGCCAGCAGGCTAGAGACGCGATTAAAGTTGCTGGTGGGTGCTAAAGGCTGGGGAGCGGTGGGGGCATAGGCCGGGGTACGACTCATGTGGACGAGGGTTTGTGGATTGACCAGTAACAGGTTGGCTCGGCGGGGGGCGAACAATTGGGTGGGTTGCCAGAGGCGCTGCTGCGAAGTGCCGTAGTTTTGCATAAGGGACCCTCCTGTGATATTGATGCCCGACGGGCGCTGACCTGTGAATTTTATCTGGACTTGTGCTTTAAAACTTGCGAAGCCTTAAATGAGCTTTTAATAAAGCTTAACCTTTGTCAGAAGAGATGGTGTATCGGCCACGTTTTTGCCAGTGACCTCTCTGCTATAATTGCAGGCAATCCATGCCGAGAGGATGTATTTATGGAAGCCCTGCAAATTACCGGTATCTTTGGCGTCTTTGTGGTTATGACCCTGCTGATGTTTTACCGGCTCTTACCCGCGCTATTTGCGCTGCCCCTCATGGCCATTTTTATTGCCCTCTTTGGTGGCGTTCCGCCCCAGCAAATTTTAGAACACGTGGTGGGCGCAGGGCCGCTGAAACTGAGCTCAGCCTACACCATTGCCATGTTTGGCGGTATGCTGAGCCTGATGCTACAAAAGACAGGCGTTGCCGAAAACTTTATTAAAAAAGGAGCCGAACTGGCCGGAGACCAACCCTGGACCATTTCGGTGACCATGCTTTTATTGATCGTGCTGCTCTTTAGCACCCTCGGTGGCCTGGGGGCCATTATTATGGTAGCCACCATTGTGTTGCCCGTGTTGGCAGCAGTGGGCGTGGGGCCCATGACCTCGGTGGGTGTTTTTCTGTTTGGCGTCTCGATTGGGGGCACTCTCAACGTGGGCAACTGGGCCTTATACACCAGTGTCATGAAGCTTTCGGTGGACCAAATTCGCCCCTTTGCCCTGATTATTTTTAGCATCTTAATGGCCATGGCACTGGTCTACATTACCCTGCAATTGCACTTTGATGGCCACGATCTCAAACTCAAATCTTTGGTGGCCAAAGGCGTGGGCGCGCTGGGCCTGGTGGCGGGCGGCCTGTTGGGCTGGTTTTATGGCTTTTCAGAGGCCCTTAAAGCCAGCATTTCTCAGGCCATGGGTCTTTTTTGGACCGGTCTACAGTACACCACCGGCGGCCTGCTGGCGCTCTTGCTGGCGTGGGTCTTTTACCGGGCCTTTCAGCACCGTAAGCTGCGAGAGCACCCGGTGCACTGGAGCGCTTTTTTGGCGCCCGTTTTGCCGCTGGTGCTGATTCTGGTGTTTCAGGTGAACTTTATTGCCGCCTTTGTGGCGGGCTTGCTTTACGCCTTTGTGTCTACCTACAAGCGCGGGCACCTCAACACCTTAACCCATGCCAGCATTGAAGGCGCAGGCGTGGTGATGCCCGCGGTCATTTTGATGTTTGGTATTGGTATGATTCTGGTGGCGATTATGGGCCCCGGTGGCGACATCAAACCCGAAGACTGGCCCGTTTTGCAATTGATTCAGCCCTTTACCCGCCAACTCATTCCCACCTCGCCATGGGCCTATGTGGGTGTGTTCACCCTGCTGGCCCCTTTGGCTTTGTACCGTGGCCCCCTCAACCTCTGGGGCATGGGCTTTGGGCTGGCGCCCGTGTTTTTGGCCGCGGGTATTCCACCGGCGGCGGTTATGGGCCTCTTGCTTTCGGTGGGGCAAATCCAGGGCATTTCAGATCCCACCAATACCCAGAACGTCTGGTTGGCTTCAGAAATGCGGGTGGATGTACAAAAAGTCATGTGGAATACCTTGCCCTATGCCTGGGGCACCGCCTTTTTAGGCCTGGTGATTTCTGCGTTAATGTTTATGGGAGGCGCACATGGCGCATATTAAAATCGGCATTGATGTCGGCGGTACCTTTACCCATGCGGTGGCCATGGAAGTCAGCGAACGCAAACTGGTGGGCAAGGTCTGTGTGCCCACCACCCATTCCGCCAAAGCGGGCGTGGCCCAGGGCGTCATTGATGCCCTAAAAGCCCTGCTGGACGACGCAGACATTGCCCTGGAAGATATTCAGTTGATTGCCCACTCCACCACCCAGGCCACCAATGCCCTGCTAGAGGGAGACGTGGCCTCTGTCGGCGTGATTGGACTGGGGCGGGGGCTCGAAGGCTGGCGTGCCAAAAGCCAAACCCGTTTTGACAACCTGGCGCTGTCGCCGGGCAAGATCTTGCCCGTGTACCAGCGTTTTGTGGATCCCTCCAAAACCCCGCTCACCGAAGCCCTGGCGGATCGTCTGATCGATGAATTGGTGGCCGAGGGCGCTGAGGTGATTGTGGCTTCAGAAGCCTTTGGGGTGGATGATTTAACCCATGAACATTTGATTGTGGAGCGGGCTCGCCACAAAGGGCTACTGGCCACCGCCGCCAGCGATATCTCAAAGCTCTACGGTTTGCGGGTGCGCACCCTGACCGCTGTCATTAATGCCAGCATGATGCCCAAAATGCTTGAAACCGCCAATTTGACGGAGCAAGCCATTCGTGAAGCGGGCATTCAAACCCCGGTGATGGTGATGCGCTCTGACGGCGGCATTATGGACATTGACGAAATGCGCAAGCGCCCCATTTTAACCATGCTGTCAGGCCCTGCGGCAGGGGTGGCCGCGGCTTTAATGTACGCGCGGGTGTCTGACGGTATTTTTATTGAAGTGGGCGGCACCTCCAGCGATATCACCGTCATTCGCAACGGCAAACCCCAGGTCAAGTCCGCACAAATTGAAGGCCATCGCCTCTATGTGCAAACCTTAGATGTGCGCACCTTAGGCATTGCGGGCGGATCTATTCCCCGCATGAAAGGCAATCACATTACCGCGGTAGGTCCGCGTTCTGCCCATATTGCCGACCTGCACTATCCGGCCTTTAGCCCGGACGCCAATTTTACCCAGGCGGAGGCTACCTTAATTCAGCCCAAAGCCGGTGATCCGTCGGACTACCTCAAAATCACCTGCCCCGGCGACGATACGGCCTACACCATTACCCCCACCGAAGCGGCATACGCGCTCGATATGGTGAAGGTGAGTGGTCATGGTGAGGCGCATCTGCCGGGCATTGAGCAGGTTTTGGCCCGTATCGCCGCTCAGTTTCAGCAAGAACCCAAAGCCTTTGCCCGGGAACTGCTCACGGTGTCGGCCGAAAAAATGCGTCCAACGATTCAAAAGCTGCTGCGCGAATACAAGCTCGATGCAGATCTGATTCAATTTGTGGGCGGCGGCGGCGGGGCCATGGCCATTGTGCCCTTTTCGGCCCAGCACTTAGGTTTTGAACATACCATTGTCGAGCATACCGAGGTGATTTCTGCCATTGGTGCTGCCCTGGGGCTGATCCGCGATAGCGTAGAGCGCAATATCTTAAACCCCACCAACGACGATCTGGTGCATTTGCGCCAGGAAGCTTACGATTCGGTGCTGGCCATGGGCGCCACACCGGCGTCCATTGAAGTCACCGTCGAAATCGACACCCGCAATAAAAAGGTGATTGCCATCGCCACGGGTGCCTCGGATCTGAACACTGACGACCACCAGCGGGCACAGCTTTCCGCGAAAGAGCGCCTGCAGGCGGCGGCCGCGGCCTTTAAGCAATCCCCCGAAGAGGTGGAACTGTTGGGAGAAAGCACCGGGCTCTTTGCCTACGGTTACCACACCACCCACAAGCTGATGCTGGGATTGATTCAACGTCCACAGCTCAATGTACGGGTGCTGGACGCCCAGGGCACCGTGAAGCTTCAGTTAAACGATGCCCACCACCGCAATAGCGACCTGCAAGCGGTGAAAAAAGTGTTGCCTGAATTGTTAGAGAGCCTGACCGCCTACGGTGATGCCGGTGGCTTACTGCCGGATGTGTACGTGCTGCTGGGGCAGCGCGTGGTCGAACTGGGCGGTGTGGTGGAGGTATCGCAAATGCTGGCGTTGCTGGAACAAGAGGCCCAACAGCACCGGGATCAACCCGTGGTGCTATTGGCGGTAAGTAAGCAATAGACCCGTTAGCGCAGTTGAATGCCATTGTGGGTTCGCGAAGACGCAGCGTACTGGGCGTCAATTGCCGCCTCTACGCTGGGGTACACATCGGGCAACCATTCACCCGTCCGTAAGTTTTGGACTTTGAACTGTCCCTGAAGCAGCACAATACCCATAAAAACGGTGGGTTGTGATCCTTCGGGTGGGGGATTATCGCGATGCATAATAGCCTCCAGGTTTTTTTATTGTTGCGTAGGTGCGGGCTTGAGACCCAGTAAAACGGCGGCCTTATGGCTTTGGCCATAATTGCCTTGAATGCGACCGCCCAATAATTCAAAAACAATTTTAGGCGATAGATTGTGCGCCTCGGCCCATTCTTTTACGGTGAGCCCCTGGGCTCTGAGGGCCGCACGGGCTTCGGCCCTGCTTTTGAGTTTGTGCGTTTGATCCATAACCTTGCCTCTTAAAAATGTCATAATATGTCAAAGTATGTATTATCCTTTCTGGATTTTACCGCACAATTGTGCGTAAAGTCAATAAAGTGAAAAGTTTTTTGCACGATTGTGCAAGAGAAAGTTTGGTTTGCATGAGTCTTGGAGAGCGTCTCAAAGTCTGGCGAGAGCACTTACAACTAAGTCAACAACAGTTTTGTAAACAAACCGGCATTGCCATGAGAACCTATCAAAGCTATGAAAACGATGAGCGCAGTCCGGGCAGTTCACTGCTAACGGCGATCGCAAAAACAGGACTGAATGTGAACTGGCTTTTAACGGGTGAGGGGCAGATGCAGATGGCTCTCTCGTCCACGAACCCACCTGCGATCAAAGATGCCCAAACCCCCTATGTTACCGGCCTGGACCCCGAGTGGATGATCATGTTTCAGGCTTATCTCAAAGATCTCACCCCTGAGGCACGACAGGCCGCTCTCGATGAAATCACCGTGCGCTTACGCCACATTCAGCGTCTGGATCGTTTAGAGCAGCAAATGGTACGGGTCTTAAAACAGATAGGTTAAGCCGCTTAACTTTTGCACAAGTTTTTCTTAAACTATGGGATAATAGCTCTATCTCAGGAATTTTGTAGGAGCTTTCTCTATGTCTCGTCAAACCCTCGTTATGGGCGCCCTTAGCCTGACCCTGTTAACCACCGCCCTGGGCTGTGCCCTGGCCCCCCGTACTGCCCCCGTCAATGCCCCCAATGCCAATATTCAGCGTTTTAACGCTCCGTCACAAGATTTCATTGAAAAACAAGTGAATCAACAGCGCATGACGTCTTACCTGGCCACCTTTACCGGTAAAGCGCCCATTGCCCCCAATGGCCCTACCATTCCTGAGCGGGGCGGCGTCGAAGGCCGTGCCCTGACCCGTACTTTTTTAACCAACACCCTCAAAGGCCTGGGCTATCAGGTAGAAGAGCACAGCTACCGCCGCAATGGGACCAATATTATGGCCCGCTTAATGGCTGAGGTGCCCACCGATGAATACATTCTGGTGGGTGCCCACATGGACTCTGTCAATAACGCAGGTGCCGACGATAACGCCAGCGGTTCTACAGCCGTTCTTGAAGCCGCCACCGTGCTCAAAAACCTGAAAGGCCGCAAGGTGAACATTATTTTTGCCTGGTTTGATGAAGAAGAGCTCGGCTTAATTGGCAGCCGTTATTTGGCCCGCGACTTTCGTAAACAGGGCTTAAAGCTCACCAGCGCCCACACCATTGACATGCTCGGCTGGGATGCTGACAAAGATAAAACCATTGAGCTGGCCCGTCCCGGTGGCGTGATTTGGGATTACTACAATATGGTGAACAAAACCCACGGGCTCAACCTGCCCCTGGATCGCAGCAGCACCGGTTCTTCTGACCATGTTTCTTTTGAGCAGCAGGGTTACGATGCCGTGTGTGTTTCTGAAGAGTGGACCAGTGGCGACACCACGCCCCAATACCACCGTCGGGGTGATACCTTCGAAACCATCAACACCGAGTATTTGGCCTCTTCCACCCGTCTGGTGGTCGCGGCGGTAGGCGATTTGGCCCTGCAGGTGCCCCCACCCATGAATGCCCGTTTCGAAAGCCACGAAAACTTTCCGCAACGGGAGCGTCATTTCCATACGGGCCATGACATGCATACGCCCCTCGAAAACTAAAGCCTTGTGCAGATTATCGCCCATATCCAGACGGACTTTGTCACCAAGTTTGGTATTCCCCGTCAAAGCGGCTTAATTCCTGAGACTGAGGGCCGTATTGTCTTTACCCCCGCCTACCGCAATCCCGATGCGGTGCGGGGCCTTGAAGGCTTTTCGCACATCTGGTTGATCTGGCAATTTTCAGAGGCCTTGCGCTCGGATTGGTCCCCCACGGTACGGCCCCCACGGCTGGGCGGTGATCAGCGCATGGGCGTCTTTGCCACCCGTTCCCCCTTTCGGCCCAACGCCCTGGGCTTGTCGTCGGTGCAACTCAAGGCCATTGACTACGAGAGCCCCGAGGGCCCTGTGCTGGTGGTGGCGGGGGCAGACCTTTTGCACCAAACGCCCCTGTACGACATCAAGCCCTACCTGGCGTATACCGACAGCCACCCTGAGGCCCGCGGTGGGTTCACCGAAAACCTGGATCCTACAGCCCTCGAGGTGGTGTGCCCGTCCGCCTTTTTTGATCTTGTGGATCCCGCCCGTCGCCCTGCACTGAGGGCCGTGCTTGCTCAGGACCCGCGCCCCCGTTACCAAAAAGATCCTGAACGTATCTATGCCTTTGAATTTGGGGATTATCACGTGCGGTTTCAGGTGGTGGGTACGGTGTTAACGGTGGTACACCTCTCTCGGCTTTCACCTGACGTATACTGAAGATCTAACCTGAATTTGAGCAGTATTCCTGATGGTCATTAAAGTCAATCGCCAATTGTTTCACTCCTTTTTTTCGCCCTCAAGCCAACGGCTCATGCGGCGTTTGGATCGCCTTTCTGCGCTCTCTGAGTTTTGGCATGGGCTGGTGGCACTGGGTCTTTTGGGCGGGGTCGCCCTTGTGGACTATTTGACCGGCACTGAAATCCACTTCTTCTTATTCTATGCCCTGCCCATTGCCTACATTAGTTGGTTCTTTGGGCGGCGTTACGGCTTTTTACTGGTACTGCTTTCTACCCTGGTGTTTTGGACCCTTAATATTTATTGGGCACCGGTCACTTCCCTGGGCGTGGCGTATTGGAATTTAGGGGTGCGCCTGGCTTTTTTCTTGCTGGTATCGCAAGTGATTGGCACCTTCAATAAAGCCTATCTTTACCTGCAACAATGGGCCGAAACAGACCCTTTGACCGGGCTTAAAAACCGCCGGATTTTCTTTGAGCAGCTCGAAGTGGCCATGGCCCGCTGCCGTCGCGCGAAGCATCCCCTTACCCTGGCCTACCTTGACCTGGACCATTTTAAACAGGTCAATGACCAGTTGGGCCACGGTGTGGGAGACGCCTTGTTAACGGTGGTGGCACAGCACATGGTGCACAGTCTGCGAAAAACCGATCTGGTGGCCCGTCTGGGCGGCGATGAATTTGCAATTGTGCTTGAGGGCAATACCCCTGAGCAAAGCGAACAGGTGTTATTGCGCTTGCAAGACCAGCTCTTAGCCCAGATGAAACAGCACCAGTGGCCCGTGACGTTTAGCGCCGGGGCCGTGACCTTTTTAGAAATTCCTGCCGAAGCCGACGCCATGGTCCATGAAGCGGATCAGCTGATGTACGGCGTAAAACGCAGCGGCAGAGGCCGTTTGTCCACGGCGGTGTGGCCTGCACCTACCAAAAGCTAGCTGCTTTTAGCGCCAAAACCCTTCATGCACCTGGCGGGCTTCGTCTTCGAGCAGGGGACCCATGACTTCGACGGCTTTGGCGCCCTGCGCAAAGACCGCACGACAGTCCAAACGCAGCACCTCTTCGCTGTCACCGGTCAGGTTGTACAGACCTGCTTCACTTAAGCCAAAAACCACCCGGCGCACATTGCCCCAAAAAATAGCGCCCGCGCACATGGGGCAGGGCTCGGTGCTGGTGTACAGGGTACAGGTGGCCAGGCGATCCGCCGAAAACTGTTGGCGCGCGCGGCGAATCAGGTTCAGCTCGGCGTGTCCGGTAATATCCGCGGCGCTTTCCACGGTGTTTTCCGCTTCCATCAGGCATTCGCCTTCGGCGCTGACCAAGAGGGCCCCAAAGGGGTGGTCTCCGCGGGCGCGGGCCTGTTGCGCCAGATCAAAGCAGTGCCGTAACCATTTTTTATGTTGGGCGTGTGGGTCGGTCATAACGGGCCTCCTGGGAGTCATAACTGCAGTATAACAGGGCACGCGTTTACTGTTGTCAGGAAGGCACGGGGATATCGAAGTGGAGCACGTCTTCCCGTTGTCCCAGTTTGGTGTACAGGGCAATGGCCGGAGCGTCTTCTTCTGAGGTGTCGGCCTGCACAAAAATCACGTAGGCTTGCCGTTGGGCCGCCAGTTTTTGTAAGGCTGTGATCAGGGCGGTTGCCACGCCTTGACGGCGAACCCCTTCATCTACCGCCAGGTCATAAATATAGATTTCGCTGCGGGCCTGCTCAAATTTTTGCAGCTCGTACGCTACCAGTCCGCCCACCATTTTCTCTTCGCTAAAGGCCGCCAGTGCCATGTGATGGGGGTTGGCCAGCCAGCGCTGTAAATACGCGTCATCAGGCTGATGGGCAGTGTAAGTGTCCAGCTCGCCAAACACGGTGCCCAACAGTTGAAGTAAATTGCGCAGGGTGTCGATGTCGTGGGCTTCCAGGGTTTGAATGTGTATCATGGTGCCGTCCTTAAGATTTTTGCCATGGCTTTGCCTTTGACCAGTTCGTCGATCAATTTGTCTAAATAGCGAATTTCCCGCATGAGGGGATCTTCAATGTTTTCGATGCGCACCCCACACACCACCCCTTTGATCAGGGCGCGCTGGGGGTTCAAGACTGGCGCTTCGGTAAAAAAGGTTTCAAAATCTTTGTTCTCGTCGATCTGGGCCTGTAGCGCTTCCGGGTCATAGCCCGTCAACCAGCGAATAATGTCGTCCACTTCAGCCTGGGTGCGGTTTTTGCGCTCGGCCTTTTGCACATACAAGGGATAGACTTTGGCAAAGGGCATTTTGAAAATACGGTGTTGGGTCATAACGTTTCCTCAAAAAGGGATGTTTGAAGTATACAAAGGTTTAGTGCTCGCAAGGTCTGAGAATACATAAGTAGGTATCGTTTTTACCTGCCTTCGGTGGCCCGGATGGCCAGCTGACGCTGAATACTGCGCTCGCCAAGCCATGCCCCCAGAGGGCCCAGGCTGACCAAAATAAAGGCGGGAAACTTCCATCTCCAGTAGCCGTCAGACGCGCCCGTGGCAGCAAGCACCAGTAAGGTGATGAAATTGATCCCGTGTAGCGGACCTAAGCGTTTGACGCCGGTGCGCCATTCGGTGAAGGAGCAGTACAGCAAGGCGAGCAAGAGCACAAAATCGAGCTGTGCAACCCGGCGAATGAGATAAAGACGTTTGTGAAGGGTTTGACAGGTGGAACACATTGCCTTTTTTGTTTGGGTTATTGCCCCTTGCTTTTATTGTTCTATTGATATATTATACTAGTCAAATAATACAATAATACAAAAAGAGGTGTTTATGCGTTTCCTATTACGTTTGCTGTCTGGATGCTCGATTTGTGCCGGTTTGCTCATGGGGCAAGCGCAGGCCAAAACCCAATTCCCCGCTGTTTTGCCCCTGCAACAGGTCATGCCTGTACCGCAACAGCCCAATGCCATTGTGCAACCCATGATTGCGCTGCAGGTGATGTTAGAAACCTACGCTTTGGACCACGACGGGCAGTACCCCCGCAGCTTGTATGAATTGCATCAGGCCGCTGAAAAAGGAGGCTACGCAATGCATAAGATCACCCGTCAAGGTAAGGCCCTGTTTCCGGATTTAGAAGGGGTTCGTTTTGTAGACACCACCCGCATGATGTCACCTCCAGCGGGCGTTAAAGGCACTTTTCCGGCCCAGTTTGTCTGGGAGGTGCGTCAGCAGCAGTTGCAGACCCCATGGCTGACCCGGGCCGATACCCAGATGCCCGTACAGGGCGCCGTGGTGTACGTGCCTGTGCTGCGCGACAATGCCAAAGATCCCGTTCAATCCTATGTGATTTTAAGAACGAACGCCCAGGGCGTTTATTATGCTGAGCCGCAGTGGGTGTATTTTCTCTCCAATATTGACCTGGAGAAGTCTGAACTGCCAGAAGAAAAAGCGATCTTGCAGTGGTTAAAGCGCTCAAACCCGCGCTAAAGACCTGCGTTGGTAAATCCCGCAGCCTGTAAAAGGGCGAGGATTTGCTGGACCAGGGGATCCTCCGGGGTGATTTTTGCTTTGCCCCGTAAGCGCTCCCACATCGTGCGCTGGCGCTCCAGAATGAGATGCCACTCTCCCCGGTTGGGGTGCTCGCTGTCTTCATCAGAAGCGCCAGCCACGCACAGCAAATAGGTCATTCCCTGGTAACGGGCCGTGTTGGCCCAGCCAAAGTCCTCCATGCCAATGACATTGGCCTCAATCCCCCGTTGATCCAGTTCAGCCACCAGCCACCGCGAGAGATCTTCCCCGAAGCAGCAATCGTTAATAAAATCAGGGCCCACCTCTGAGAGATTGAAGCGATCGGTGGTGAAGCGAATGTCGACCAGGGTCATACGTTTGTTACATCCCTCAGGGTTGATGCTGTCAAAGGTAGCATTTCCAGTGGATTTGTCAAGTCAGCGCGGCGTGCGAGCCGTGATTTTGAATTTGAATAATGAATGAAAAGCATTGAATAAAAAACATTAAAAAACATGCATCGAACTTACGTCAAACTCTATCTTTAAGCATGAGCGAGCAACGTTTCGCCAACCTTTTATCTAATGATCTAAACTATTTTAATGCACAAGGTATAAACCATGAAAAAAAGTCTACTGTCCCTATTCTCGATTGCTTGTTTAGCTTCTTGTCAGCAACTGGGCGCGCCCGTTGCCAACGATATGAGCCTTTCGATGGCTCAGCCTCCCGTATCAGAAGGTACCCCAGAAGATATGGCGAGTCCGGCTCCTGCTGCTACACCTGAAGCCCCGGCCACCGAGACCCCCGCTACTGAAACCCCAGCTACCGCCATGGATATTGTAGATACCGCCGTTGCAGCGGGTAACTTTACCACCCTCGCCCGTGCCCTCACTGCGGCAAACCTGGTGGACACCCTCAAAGGTGAAGGCCCCTTCACGGTTTTTGCACCCACTGACGCCGCCTTTGCCGCGCTGCCCGAAGGCACCCTCGATAGCCTTTTGGCTAACCCCGAAGAGCTAGCCAAAGTGCTGACCTACCACGTGGTGGCTGGAGACGTCTCTAGTGAAACCGTGGTCACCTTAGACACCGCCACGACCGTTCAAGGCTCAGCGGTAGATATTATGGTGAACGACGGCAAAGTCATGATCAACAACGCCACGGTGACCCAGGCTGACATTAAAGCCTCAAACGGTACCATCCACGTGATTGACACCGTCTTACTGCCCCCCGCTTCAAACTAGATTGAGAGCCTTACCTTTTTGCTATGCCCCTGACCGAATGTCAGGGGTTTTTTTCGTGTCAGCGAGAAAGGTTAAGCCACGGGGCTCATTTCGGCTTCTTTTGCCCATTGCACAGCGTCGGCACCGGCGGGTAGGCGCTGGGGACTCTGGGGGTCTGTCGCGGCTTGCCAAATGACTTCGGCCACGTCAGTGGATTCGGTAATGGGATCGTTGGAGGTTTGCCAACCCGTTAAAATGCGGTTGACCTGATCCACGTAAGGCTCAGGAAAGCTCAGCCCACGGGTTTGCGCATTTTCGCCAAAGCGGGTATTCGGGGCGCGTCCGGGCAGTACCGTGCGCACCTGGATACCAAAGGGCGCGAGTTCCAGGGCCAGTGAGGCACTGAAGGCGTTGACCGCTGCTTTACTGGCGGTATAAACGGCCAGCAAAGGCAGGGTTTTTAAGGTGACCGATGAGGTGACGTTAATAATGGTGCCGGACTGGCGCTCACGCATCTGCGGTAAAACCGCCTGGGTCATGGCAATGGTGCCCAGGGTGTTGGTTTCAAAGAGGTGGCGCACCTCGCTCATGGGAATACCTTCTAAGGCATTCAGCAGGCCAATACCGGCGTTGTTGACCAGCACATCAATGGGCCCGGCTTCAGCCACGACGGCACGAATGCTTTCGTCGTCGGTAACGTCCAGGGGCAAAATGCGCAGGTGCTCAGAAACCGGAAACAAATCCTCACGGGGTGAACGCATGGTGGCAATCACCTGCCAACCGCGATCCAGAAAATAGCGCGCGGTTTCGTGACCAAAACCCGATGAACAGCCGGTAATAAGAATGGTTTTCATAATGATATACTCTCTTTGTCTTGTTTTGCTAAAATGAGAAACAGTTAATTACGAAACCCTTGAGTTTCGAAATATGTATTTAAGATACTACTCAGTTTCGAAACTGTCAAGTATCGTTATGAGGAATGGCATGAAAAAAAGCACCGAAGCGGCTGTGGGACGCAAACGCGATCACACCTTGAACACGCGAATTATTGAAGCCGCGCTGGATACCCTTGCCGAAACCGGCTTTGAGGGCATGACCATGGACGCTGTGGCCACCCGTGCAAAAACGGGCAAAGCGAGTGTTTACCGGCGTTGGGCTTCGAAGGCCGAGCTGGTCAGAGATGCGCTCATTCAGATGAGTAAAGGCTCAGTAGAAACCGAACAATTGCCCGACAAAGGCTGCCTGCGTGATGATTTATTGGCGCTGCTCAAGCCCTATCCCGCAGGTTACGGTGAGCGCAAAATCAAGGTCATGAGCGGTCTGGGGCGCTTTTTTACGGAACATCAGGATCTGGCTGAAGAGGTGATGCAGGGCGTCTTTGTGCCCTGGAGTGCAGCCAACCGCCAACTGATGGAACGGGCCATGGCTCGCGGCGAAATCTCAGCCGCTGCGGACATCGAAACCGCCTGTCAGGTGATTGTGGCCGTCACCGCCTGCCGGACGCAGGCCCAATACGGTCGCCTGATTACCCGCGATCTGACCACGGTGATTGACAACCTGATTCTGCCCGCGTTGATGCATCCGACGAATGTGGCTTAAGAAGCTATTTTGTAGGGTTGATAAGCGAGAAAGCAACGCAATTATTTCCTTTGCTGTGTTTATGCTGGGGGTTTGTTTTCAGATTGCTCCTGGAGTATATGGCGCAGAGCAAAAAGTCAAATTACAGACGGACATTGGGCAAGCCGTGGGGTGGTTAACACCGCCCTCTTCAAGCGCTTCAGATCCCAATAGTGGCTATGTTTACTTTTCCAGAGACCTTGCAATGCCGCATCACCAGACAAGCATGGCTTATCACACAAAATATACACACGCTTTCAAACAAGAAAAAGGCAATGTGAGGGTTGAGTCATACACCGCTAGCAAAACGGGCAGAGAGGGCCAGGAACGCGCAACAGCGTTCTACTTCGTTGAAAACCTTATGAACATTGGGTATTTGCTCGTTCAGCGTCAGTTTATCGTGCAAGACCTGGCTTATTTTCGCGCTGCATCCTCAGTGCCGATAGCAGCAAAGGATTTACTGGAGCGTGTCAAAAGCGATCTCAATCAAATTCAGTCTTTGGATCGTGTCAGTGAACGATTGCCCCTGTCAGGGGAAACCCTCGACGTGTACACCACGCGACACGATGGGTTTGTTGAGCGGTTCGGCTTGCTTCGCAAAGAGGGCCAATACTACCTGGTGCTAGACGCCTTCTACCCTGAAGCAATGGATCGCGAATACTATCCAAAATCCCTGGCTCAACTGGATGTTTATCTCTCTCAGGGAATGTGGTCATTTGAGACACACCGCAAATACTCTATAACCGGATAAGTCAGCCTGAAGTATAGATTTAAAAAGAAGAATGAACTCATGTTCACTTGACTTTTTTGCTATTTAGTATCACTATATAGATGTGCTAAGTAATACTGCATACCAGTCACACAATATAGAGAAGAGGAATCATGCAGCAAAATCTGACCGAAATGCTCAAAGGTGTACTTGAAGGATGTGTGCTTGAGATTATTAGCCATCGTGAAACCTATGGTTACGAAATTACACGCCGATTGAACGCCCTTGGATTCACAGAAGTGGTGGACGGGACCGTGTACACCATTTTGGTGCGCCTCGAAAAAAATAAGCTGGTGGAGGTCAGCAAAAAGCCCTCTGATATCGGGCCTCCACGCAAGTTTTTTGTGCTCAACGACGCCGGGCGCAAAGAGCTGGAAACCTTCTGGGAAAAATGGGCGTTTGTCTCTGCAAAACTTCAGCAAATAAAGGAGCCCACAGTATGAATGTTTGGGAACGCATAACCGGCAATGATATCACGAAGGCCTTCAAGGCCTTTGAAGCCCGTGCACAAACGCTACCGCCTGATTATGAGGGGGCCTGGCAAAAGATAAAGACCCAGCTCTGGTCTTATGGCGATTTTAGCGGCCGTAACCTGCTGCCGATTTTTGACAGCGTGCTCGGCCTGCTCGAAGAAAGCGCCTTAGATGGCCTGGCGATTGAAGAGGTGCTGGGGGAAGACATTCACGGCTTTTGCGCGGCCCTGGTGGGCCATGAAGGCGCGAAATCGGTGCGCGACAGATGGCGCGAACAACTCAATCAAAGCATTGCCAAAAAATTAGGCATCAAGGAGACCCCATGAACATACGCGATATTATCGAAGGTAAAAAAGCCTGGTGGGCGCATACGGCCCGTGTTAAAGCCCTGCCAGAAGATTATCAGCTGGTGTATCGAGAGATTCAAAAATACCTCTTTAAGGTGGGGCCCGTTGAATTGGCCGAAGGCATGGGCCTGCTGTCGGGCATTGTGGACCTGTTTGAAGAAGGCGCAGCTCTGGGCAAAGGTGTGCTTGAGGTCACGGGCCGTGACGTCGCGGGTTTTTGTGACGAGCTGATCAAAGATTCAACCACCTATGCTGACCTTTATCAGGAATCAGTGAATCGCAAGGTCAGTGAAGCCATGAAACAAGCAACAGATCCTCGTCAATAAAGTGCCCTGAGGATCTGGCGATAAAAGAAAAGAGGAGAGATTGTCATGGAAACCGCCATTCAAGTAAAGGGACTGCACAAGTCGTACCAGAATATGCCGGTTCTCAAAGGTGTGGATTTGGAAGTCAAAAAAGGCAGTGTTTTTGCCCTGCTTGGTGCCAATGGGGCGGGTAAGACGACCCTGGTCAAGATCCTTTGCACCCTGCTCAGGCAGGATCAAGGAACTGTCACCATCAATGGTTACGACCTGATGTCGAAACCCGAGCAGGTGCGTCATACGATCAGCCTTACTGGACAGTTTGCTGCCGTTGACGAGATTTTGACCGGACGCGAAAATCTGATCATGATTGCCAGACTGCGACGTCTGGCAAGTCCAGCTCGTGTCGCTGAAGCGCTATTGCAGCGCTTTGATTTAGACAGCGCTGCCGATCGCAGGGTGGCGACCTATTCAGGTGGAATGCGTCGCAGGCTCGACATCGCCATGAGTCTGGTGGGGGAGCCTGCGCTCTGCTTCCTTGACGAGCCGACTACTGGACTCGATCCCGAGGGACGCAAGGCGGTGTGGAAGATGATCAGAGCACTGGCAGACAGCGGCAAGACCGTCTTTTTAACCACCCAGTATCTCGAAGAGGCCGAACAGCTTGCTGATCACATTGCCATTCTGAATGCGGGCAAAATTATTGCCCAGGGTACGCTCGCAGAACTCAAGCAGTTGTTTCCGCCAGCAAAAGTGGAGTATGTCGAAAAACACCTGACGCTGGAAGAGATCTTCCTCGCCATCGTCTCCAGAAAGGAAAGAGACTAAATGCAAACCGTTCAAAAACATCTTTTCAGTGATATGGCAGTTATGTTGGAGCGCTCCATGCGTCACGTGTTTCGTAGCCTTGATACGATTATTACAGTGACGATCATGCCCATTGCAATGATGCTCTTGTTTGTCTATGTGCTTGGCGGTGCGATTCAAGCTGGCACTGATAATTATATCAATTACCTCTTGCCCGGCATTCTGCTGATTGCGATCGCCAATAGCACGGGCTATACCTCTTATCGCCTGTTCATGGATATGCAGAGCGGTATTTTCGAGCGATTTCACACCCTGCCAATGACGCGCTCAGCCCCTCTTTGGGGGCATGTCTTGACCACTCTGGTATCAAACGGGATTTCGCTGGCCGTCATCCTCTTTGTCGCACTGCTCATGGGTTTTCGCTCGCCAGCAGGCGTTCTTGCATGGCTAGCTGTTGCCGGAATCCTGAGTCTATTTACGTTGGCCTTGACCTGGCTAGCTGTGATTCCGGGCATTACGGCTAAAAGCATCGACGGAGCAAGTATCATTGCCTATCCCGTTCACTTTTTGCCCTTGATCAGCTCAGCCTTTGTGCCGACCCAAACGATGCCGACACCCGTGCGCCTCTTTGCCGAAAACCAACCGGTGACCGCCATCGCCGACGCGATCCGTGCCTTACTTTCAGGTCAGCCGGTCGGAGCCCAGATCTGGCTAGCTCTCGCCTGGTGTGCCATCATTCTGCTGGTATCGTACCTGTTTGCAATGAGGCTTTATCAAATCGACGCTTTCACTCAACACCATTAACGAAATGTGTAAGATATTTCAGGACCTCAACCTTATCTGGCGTGTTTTTCATTTTGCGGGCAATATCAAGTGCTGTCTGACCTGTCTGATCCTTGAGATCCAGACGGGCCCCGTTAGAAACCAGTTCCATGACCATTGAGAAGGCATTCTCACGACGTACAGCAGACATTAGCGGCGTTTGGCCCTGGGTATCTGTGGCATTGATCTTCGCTCCCTTGTCCAGTAGCGCCTGAACACTCTGGACTCCGCCCAGGGCCGCGGCATAGAACAGAGCGGTTTTGCCCTGGGTATCTGTGGCATGCACGCGCGCGCCTTTGGCAAGTAAAATTTCGGTGGCTGTTTCCATGCCATCCTCAGCGCTACCTGCTGCGTACATCAAAACTGTCTTATGTGCCACATCCTGGGCGTTGGGATCGGCCCCCTTGTTAAGTAAGCTTCTGATTGCAAAGTCCGCATTACGCTCAGCCGCATACATCAAAGCCGTTTTTTGCTGGGCGTCGCGCGTGGGAAGATCTGCACCGTTTTCAAGGAGTTGTTCAACGATTTCTGAATCTCCCTGGGCGGCAGCGTACATTAGAACGCTCTGGCCCTTTTGATCCTGGGCATTTAAATCACTACCGCGGGCGTCTATCAGATACTGCACGATGTCACGTGTATTCGGCAGTTGTAAGGCATGCATTAAAGCGGTTTTGCCCTGCGCATCGGTGGCGTTGACATCGGCCTTGAGGGTCTCGACAAAATACGCGGGAAAATCTTTGGAAATCGTCATGGCCTGTGGATTGGTCACCGAGCGCACGGCATAGAACAAAGGGGTCATGCCCTGTTCTCCGCGTACGTCAGTGGGTAGATGGTGCTGTTCTACCAGATACTGCACCATCTCCAGACTGCCGCTATGGGCCGCGGATAAGATCAGTGGGAGGGTATTGGGAGCCTGCACAGGCAGCCCCTGGGTTTCGATTAAATAGGTCACCAGCTCCAGATAACCGCTCTTGACGGCAGCGTGCATTAAGGTTTCCCCTGTCTGCGTGACCAGCTCGGGATCTGCGTGGTGGTCAAGCAGCGCTTTGACTCTGTCAAGGGAAGCCGTGGCAGCTGCGTAGATTAGCGCGCTGCGGCCTTGCTTATCCGTGGCGTTGACACGGGCCTGCTGCTGGAGCAAATACGTCAGAATCTCCTCTGCTTCGCCCAGGTTGTTCCCGCCTGCGGCCAGCATCAAGGCATTGATCCCCTCTTGATCCTGGTGATCTATTGCAGCTCCCCCTTCCACGAGGGTTTTGACCCTGGCTAGTGAGCCGGCATCCACCGCAAACATCAGGGCTGATCTCCCCCTCTGATCCGTCGCATTGACCTGGGCTCCTTGTTTTAGCAAATACGTGAGAATAGTGTCTGTCTCTGCCTCGAAATTTCCACCGGCGACCTGCATCAAGACATTTTGCCCCTGCTTGTTTTGCTGATGGAGATTGGCCCCCTGTGTGACCAGAACTTTCACTTTGGCCAGGGAACCAGCGGAGACAGCCGCCATCAAAGGCGTGTTCCCCGATGTATCGGGTGCATCAAGGGGCGCACCCTGTGTCACCAATACCTGAACCATGTCCAGACTGCCATGCCGGGTAGCCGTATGCAGCGCTGTAGAGCCCCAGGCGTCTGTGAGCGTGAGATCTGCTCCCTGCTGCAAGGCTTGTTTGAGTGCAGCGAGATCGCCGATTTTTAGGCTGAGCATTAAAGCAGATTGCGGGCTCAGCCCCAGACTGCTGAGCTGGGCTCCTGCTGCTAGCAAACGCTTGATGCTGTCGAGATCCTCTTCATGCAAATTGATGTTGTCGAGATCCACGGGCTGCAGGGCCTTCTTGAGTTGCTGGTTCAGCCGGGCCTGTTCCTGGGCACTGATGTGGCGGCGTGGCGAAGTTGCTGACGCGGCAGCCTGCGCTGATAAACAAGCAGCCTGACTGAAAGAGAGGCCAAAAGCGAGAGAGAGTAGGATATTTTTCATGGAGAACCCGTTTTTAAAAAGTGGATGGATATTCATTTGAGTGCCCGAGATTCCAGGGTTTTGTGCCGGTCTGAGTCGGGCCAGTCTAGCTTTTTGACAAGATCCAGAGCCGTTTGGCCCTGCTTGTTTTTGAGCGTCTTAAAATCGGCGCCCTGCGTGATTAAGTGCTTGATACGCGCATCTTCATCATTAGCGTACGCTTCTCGGAGCTGTGCGTTTAATTCAGCTTGCCTTTTGTTGACTGCGCTTGTCACCACCGGATCACGCGCCTGAGCCGGTGGTGTTAGAAGGGGCCAGACGTTCAGTGGGGACAGGCTCAGGGCGAGCACAGAAGGCAAGAAAAATTTCGTCATGGGTTATCTTTCTGGGGTGGTTCTTCAGAGGGGGCGCTGATGGCATCATAACAGAACGGCCGGCAGATTGAAGATTGGGATTATCTCTAACGGAATCTTATTGCTCGGGTTACAAATGACTGAAGGTCGTTTCTACAATCAAAATCATTTGCAGAGCGAAGCGGCGTCAAGTGCATTTTGCGCGAGTTAGCCACATTCCTTTTATGAAACGAATCATCCAGAAGGATCATAGCTTTTCATTTTTACTTATAAATTTACTTTAGGATAATGTTGCCTGACTATATTTTGATCGTTTTCAGAATGTTCAAAACTCTGGAAATGTTTTTTCACATTTTGCCATCTAACATCATTATTCTTTAGCCATTCTAAAACTAGATTCTTCACAAGAATTTGATCAGTCTCAGAGAAGATTCTAACCATTTCCTTAAGAATTAAATTTTGATTAGAAGGTAGCAATTCAAATTTAATGAGATCAGGCAAGTCCTTAAAAATCTCCTCAATCGTTGCCCTGCTCATGTCATCTTCCAATTTAGTGACTTCTGAGATGAGTTCTAATAGTTCTTCGTTTTGAAACTCGGTATGTTTATCTACGATTTCAGCCCAAATCCTTTTTCTGCTTTCATCACTTACGGATTCATCGGCCATCATATGAGAAAGAAGTTTTCTTCGCTCTTTATAGCTCCCAACAAAACAACCCAGAATGTCATCATCTCCAATTTTTAAATCAACTGAATTTGAGTTGAGAATTATTTTTATTGATGAGTAAGCTGTAGATGCATCTGAAACTTTTGCTTGGTGAGAAATGATTTCAAATAGATGTTTGAGCGTTGATTCATGATTTGCAGAATTCAAAATAGATTCAAGAGACTTTTCTTGTAAAGGTTGTTCAAACAAGAGAAATGTGTAGACTGCTGATTCTTGATCTTTCTTCCACAATATGGAAGCACTCTCAATAACTCTTGTAGGGTCGCCCTCGTCTGCTAGTTTCAAGTTTACTAGAGACGCTAAGGATCTATTTACATTGCCGCTTATTTTAGAAGCTTCATAGTATTGATTGAAAACATCTTGGGGTCGATAGACTTTAGTTGCATGCTCATCTTCAGGCCACCAATCCTCCATTATTTTCTGATGAAGGGTTTCATAGACAGCAGGCACGGCAACGTTTTGCATAAAGATATATCGAAAATCCTCGTATACTTCGGGACTATCGCTCAAATATATCATGGGAGCAAACACACCGAAGTTCTTATTTATGATCGCTTGATTCCCATTGTTCTTTTTGTATTCTTCAATGACATAACGGAAAGAAGTGTTTAACAGCCCTGAGTTAATCAAGAATTTCTGACCTTCAACACCAATTTTTTTTACGAATCTTTCTGCAGTATCTGAGCCAATTTCTGTGAGTGGTTGTTTTAGTTTGTTTGATAATTGCTTGAACAATACTTCTTTAAGTTTTTCGTTTAAGCCAACAAAATTATCTGCAATCCACTCGCAGAATACTTCATTGAGGGAATCTGGCCATCTTTGAATCCATATATTTAGTACTATTTGAATCTGCTCTTCGCTTGCAAATGGATGAATTATGTTGAGTAGGTATAATGCCTGATTAAAGTATTGGGGTTCTTTTTGAGTCAAGGCAATATCATGAAGTGCGTTAATGGCTTGAAGAATGGTAGTCTTAACATTATCGTCAAGGGATGCGATTTTTAATGAAACAACACGGCAAGCAATTGAGAAAAACTCATCCCAAGGTTCTAGTTTCCATGCACCTTGTTCTTGAAGAGCAAGAGTTAATCTCTGAAAAACAGCAGCAGTAATTAATGAAATCGCATTGTTTTCTATCAGTTTAATATTTTTCTCGAAATAATTCCATGAGAATTTCACTAATTGGCTAGGCTGAATTTGCACAATTTGCTGCAGATGTGTCCCAAAAGATTCAAGAGTCTCTTGTCCTGAATTATTGATTATGGAATTATATATTATCTCTAATCTATGGATTGTTCTTTCCATCTGAATGACTTCTGCTATTTTTGGATGAGTAGTGAGTTCTGTAAGTATTAGTTTTGTGTACTGCTCTCCTATCAAAGGGAGCAGATTATTTTCGAAGCTATTGAACCAACCTTCTAGTAATTCGAAAGGAAGAGTGGTTTTAACTTTTCCATCAACAGAATAATTTCTTTGAAGAAGCCAATCACGCAAAGCACTATCCTCTTGTTCACCAAGGGTACTTACTCTTTCTCTAATGGCTAAAACTAATTCTGTAGCTTGAAGAATTAAACTCTTTCCTTGTTCAGCTGTTGGTGTATCTTGTCTCGAACCAATTTTAAAATTCATTGGTTCTTCACTTTGGAAAAAGTCTGCGATAAATGCTTTTGCGACTTCTTTTTGTTCAGCATTATCGGCACGTTTAATGACGTCACCAATAGAATCTAAGCCAATCATTGATCTTAGTGCATTTGATGTTGCAATTCTATTTGCTAATGGCTTAATAAAATATGAAACATCACCGGAAGGAAATCTATTTGCAAGGGATGCAACTGCTTGAGCGGCTAAATCTTGGCGAGTATCAGTCTCATGAATTATATCGTCAAGTATGACTTGTAATATTCTCATGTTGTCATTAGTAAGTTGTTTGTTATCGTATTGACGTCCAAAACCATCTAAGACTCCCTGATGGTCTCCCGAAACTACAGCATGGAAAATTGCAATTTGTTTGTCCCCAAGTTTTCTTGCAATTGGATCTTGTGATAACTCAATAAATGCTTGTAAACTTACAGGCCATTTGATTCCTCTGAGGCTCGCAATATATTGTCTGAGAGAACTAAATTTATCTTTTAGCGAATACTCTTTCTTTCCATCAGCATCTGTTTCATTGAGATATTTGCTTAGAATTAATTTGGATTTGTAAGATAATTCTTCATGTTGAATGGTTTCATTAATGAAAAAATCTGTAAACAAATCTATTAGACTAGGCTCGTCAATTAAATCATTATAGAACTGCGGATAATCCACTTTAAATGTTGATAGAACCGCCAGTACTAATGGGTGGTTTGTAACAGCTCCTTTTGTGAGGCCTCCTGGCCTTGAAGATCCATCACCTTCGTGTTCTCTTTTATTTGCAATCCACCAACTTTGGAGGAATGCGTTTAAAATTTGCAAGGCATTTCTTGGGCTTTGTACAGACACATGTATCATTCTGTCAACAATATTTTCAATCTTCACTCCCTTGTCTTCAATAGAATTCGCAATTATTTGCAAGTCATGAGATTTAAATTTTTCAATGATGTAGTTTCGCATATCTAATTTTGGAAAGGGGGGTATCTCTAAACGAAACTGAAACAAACGATCTAAATATCTCTTTGCCTCATCTTTACTAACTATCATGCCTGTTTGTGCACGTCTAGTTAGAGCTTCAGTAATTTTCTCTTCATCACATGAGATGACAAACACCATCCCTAACCCAGATGGAAGCTTTTCTTCGGAAATTTCCATAAAACTTCTTACTGCTTCTATTCCACTAATCATCTCATCTGCCGGAAGACGATCAAGATCATCTACAAAAACTACAATTCTTGAAATTTTATGATTTTTTTTCTTGAAATCAATAATCTGTTCCAACAACAACATCTCGAACTCTTCAATAGCTGTAATTGGCTCCTTTAGATGGGTTACTCTGTCATATCTTTGAAAGACGAATTTATCAAATGAAAAGCCTTTCCCGACAAAGTAAGTAAAGGCAGTCACTCCAAGCAGAGCAAAAAATATAGCCCCGTATTTATAGACCTCTTCAACGGGAAAGGCAAGTGTGGCCAATATGCCTCCAATTAGAATAACAAGTGAAAAAATTGCAAGAGAAATTGTAAATGGAACAAGCCACCATACAGCACTCTCATAAATTTCATTCAAGATTTGCTGCCAAGTTTTAGGTTTTAATTGAGGAGTAGATGTTTTGGTGAACAACTGATCTTTTATATACGTCGGGTCGCCTCCGAGCTCTTCATATAAATACTTCAGAAGCGCTCTCTTTAAATTTTCCCCGCCAAATCTCCAGGCATTAAAATTAATATATTGGATTTGTTTTTTTCGTTGGATAGAATTTGATAATTCTCGAGTATAAAGGTTCTTGATACTACTTTTCCCTGTTCCCCATTTGCCCAACAAACCAATACTAAAAGGCGGATTATGTTTCGGATTCTCAATAATGCTCTTTAGTGCCGAAGCAAAATGTCTATGCCCAAATGCATCTTTCTCAACGCCATCAATCTCTCTATCGAGAATAGTTGGCATTTCAATTCGAGTTAAATCTATTAAATCATTCTGCTTATCCATTATTCCTTAAGACTCCTCAGAGTTTAAAAAGCACAATTCACTACGCTGCATTCACCGGCTTGTCCGGTGCAATGCTTTGTTAGCCTTTTTATGTTTTCGATTTATGAAGTAGAGACGGATATTACTCAAAATAGTTAACAATTTCCCTATAACAACATAGAAAACCCAGCTGCGGTACTTTGCTTCAAAGGACTTTTCAAAGCCATGGCCATAGTTGTCTTTTCTAAGCTGACTGGCATCAATAACCTCAACATCAACGCATTGGATCTTTCCGTTTATTGCTTGAACTATTAGAAACTCTTGAAGAGCCTCACTCGACGAAAGCGAATCTTCAGTTAGTCTGAATTTCTCGAATCGCGGATAGTTGTAGTCGTTAGCATAAATAGGGACTGTTCTTTTATATCCATCTTCTGTGTGCAATCTAGCTAAATACTTAACATCTGATCCATAATATCCTACGCCTTCTTTTGGGCGCATTGGAATTATTGACGCTGTCATATGGTTATTGAAAAAATCAAAAATAGGGTCCCATCTATCTATCCACTCTTTCACCACATACTTTCCATGAGAAGTTGATAGAACGAGATTCATCTTTACCTTTGTTGAGTCGATCAGCTTATTGAGTTTAATCCGATTCATGTTTACACAATAGAAATCAACTGGCCCATAATGATTTGTGCATGATTCATATGATTTTAAAATTTTTGGTTCATGCTCAAAATCATCTAGTTCGATATAGTAGTTAGCTCCAACCCGCAAAAAGATCTTAAATATAATTACAGATCTATCCTTGAAATTCTCTAGAGTAATACTGCTTACATATTTATCTTCTGCGTATGCACTCGAACTAATGCAAAACTGACCTTTTATATGTATCCCAGACTTTCTTCGGTAATTTCTAACCGCAAAATACAAAGCTGTAAGCGATACCGCCAAAGCTATGTAAGGAATGAAATCCTTGATGCTCAAATCATGCTCCATTATGAGGCTAACAGTGCTTGAATAGATCTATTAAACACGCAAATGCCGTGTTTAATAAGCCCCTTGTTTATCACACTCCATTGAACCATACACGTTCTCTCAAAACAAGCCCCAAACCCTGATGAATCAATCATCAAAGCCCCCCTCTCTCTAAAATGCTCCCCCTGTATAACACGCAGATTTGCATGTTTTCACCGCTGTGCGTAGCGGTGCTGTCCATAAGCGTAAAGCTCACTATCGTTTGCTAACGCTTAGTGGCAAGAGCCTTCTAAGCATCAGCGATGCTATTCTGTCTCGTAAGGCTCGCAAGCTCACCAACGATCCAAGATCCCTTCGGCTCTGAAAGAAGCTCTTAACCGACGCGTTTAACACACATTATCCCCGCCCCTGCAACATCTCTCCCAGGGTTACAAAACGAAAGCCTTTGGCCCTGAGTCCTTCAATAATCAGGGGCACGGCCTGACGCGAGCTTTCGCGGCTGGGGTACATCACGTGCAACAAAATCACCGAGCCGGGTTGGGCCTTGTCAATGACGTGCTGGGCCAGGGCTTCGGGGCTTTGGCTGAGTTGCGGGTCGCTATCGGGCTCCAGATCCCACAGGGCGGTGATGCGGTTGTGCTGGGCCAAATACCAGGGCAGCACCACCAGCCGCTTGCCATAAGGCGGGCGAAAGAGAATGGGGCCTTGCCAACCCGCTGCGCGAATCGCCGCATCGGTACGCTCAATTTCTTGTGCCACAAAGCGGGGGCTTTTAAAGACCATGCGTCGGTGCGAGTAGCTGTGGTTGCCCAGTTCATGGCCTGCTTTAACGAGCTGTTGAGCAGCCTGCGGGTGCTGTTCGCTTTCGGCACCCGTCACAAAGAAGGTGGCCTTGATCTGGTGCTGCGCTAGCAATTGAATCATGGCCTCGGTGTAGTCTGGCATGGGGCCGTCGTCAAAGGTCAGTGCCACCTGCTTGTGGGGTGTCTCCACGCGTGTGACCAGCTGGCCAAACACCTGATAATGCCGTGAACTGCTCAGCTTCCATAGCCCCAGCACGCTCAACAGCAATACCAGAACCGCCACAAAGCTCCACCCCAGACTATGACGCACCATCTTGCGCACGGCGATTACAACGCGGCGTAAAGTTCCAAATAGCCGCACTGAGTACAGCGGGCACCTGAAACCTTGTAGACCTCGTTATCGGGTACCTTAAAGGCACCGCTCCATTTGCCCTTTTCAGGGTTTTCTTCGTCGATCCACTTCGCTTGAATAAGGTGGCCCGAACTGCCCGTGTGATCCGCCAAAACCCCTTTGTTCATGGGGCCATTGCATTTGATACAGGTCGTCATGATTGTATTTCCTTTGCTGATAATGATGCTATCCACTGTAGCACAGTCACAAATCGCGGATGAAAAAGTGCGGCCTCAAAGTGCTGCAGGTCGGTCCAATAAAAGCGAAAGCTTAAGCCCTCTTCTTCGGGACTGCCGGTGGCCTCGTGCACCCAATGCTCCGGCAGGGCCTGGGTACTGTGCACGTCCTGTTGTACCAGATAAAGATGCCAGTGCTGCCTTTCTGAGGGGCTCACCTCAAAATCCAGGACACCCAGCTTGCGTCCCAGCACCATGCCCATAGATGGCGTTAAGCCCGATTCTTCAGCCAGCTCCCGCAGGGCAGCACCGGGCAAGTCTTCACCGGCTTCGACCGTGCCCTTGACCAATTGATGGCCCGCCAGAGGGTGTTCAAACACCAGAATTTCAAGGCGACCCTGGCGGCTTCTGACCACACAGGGGCAGACCTTATGGACGCTGTTCATGGTCAAGCAACCAGGCCTTGCGATGCAAGCCGCCACCGTAGCCGGTGAGTGAGCCGTTGCTGCCTACCACCCGATGGCAGGGCACCACCACCCCCACAGGGTTGGCTCCGTTGGCTAAGCCGACGGCCCGTACGGCTTTGGGGCGACCAATGCGCCGGGCCAGCTCGCCGTAACTCAGGGTTTGACCCGCCGGAATCTCACGCAGGGCAGACCACACCTGACGCTGAAAGTCGGTGCCCCCTGTGGCCACCGGCAGGGTGTCGATGGCGGCGATATCTCCGGCAAAATACGCTTGCAACACCTGCGCGGCGGGACTGGTGTGTGTTGCACTTTGTATTGTTATCTGCGTGTGCTTGTACTGCTGGCGCAGCAGACGGTGCATGCGCTCCACGTGGTCGTGCCAGTCAATGGCCCGTATGTGCTGCTCAGCATCGGTAAGCAAAAGCAGTTCTCCCAGCGGGGTGCTGAGATTTTCCTGGTACACCACAAAACTTTTCATAAGACGTCTTCCCACCAGGGTTCAGGGGACGCTTCGCCGTTCAGAATTGCCACTTCACCCATTTTGGGTGCCACCAGGGCAATGCCCTGGCGTTTGGCTTCGGCGGTGAGCAGGCGAATGGGTTCGTACCAGGCGTGGGTGGAGAGGCGAAACATGCCCCAGTGAATGGGGAAATAGCGCTGAGCGTTGAGGTCTTTAAAGGCCTGCAGGCTCTCGGTGGGGTGCAGGTGCACCTGAGGCCACAGGGGGCTGTATTGCCCGCTTTCAATAAAGGCCACATCAAAGGGGCCAAAAGCTGTGCCGATGGCCTGAAAGTGTTCGTCGTAGCCTGAATCGCCGCTAAAGTAGACGCGGTGCTGCGGGCTCTGAATCACCCACGAGGCCCACAGGCTGCGGTTTTGTTTGACCACATGGCGACCCGAAAAGTGCTGGGCGGGGGTGGCCACAATGTCGAGGCCGTTAAAGCGGGCGCTTTGCCACCAGTCCAGTTCTTGAATGCGCTCGGCGGCAATGCCCCAGCGCTTCAAATGGGCCGAAACCCCCAGGGGCACCATAAAGCGGGTTGCCGTCTCCCGAAAGGCTTTGATGGTGGCCATGTCTAAGTGGTCGTAATGATCGTGAGTGATCAAAATCAGGTCAATGGGGGGCAGGTCTTCGGGCAGCGCCACCGGGGCCTGAAAGCGCCGCATTAAAAAGCCCAGGGGACCGTTGTGGGGGGCCAGTACGGGATCAATCAAGACCCGTTGCTGGGCAATAGAGAGCAAAATGCTGGAGTGTCCCAGCCACAGGGCTTTGAGGTCTTCGTCGGGGGACTGAAAGGCTTTGAAGTCGGGTTGCACGGTGGGCAGGGGCTGGTGGGGCGTGACGTCGGGACTGGCCTGACGCATCTGTTTGATCACCTTGCCAAAGGTCATGGTGCTTTTGCGCATGGCTTTGACAATGCCCGGACGCCGGTTCACAAAAATACCTGCGTCAGCGTCAAAGTGGGGGGACTGTTGGTAGCGGTTCATGTCTTCGCCGCTGGGGAGCTGACCAAAGGCTGCTGAGCGGGCCAGGGCGACAACACCTGCCAAAAAAAGTCCACCGGCCACCAGACTGTATTTAAGTTTGTTTCCCATTGTTATGCCCTTTCTGAGCTGAGGAGCACGTTATTCTCGCAGGCGATCATTGATGCTGTCAAGAATAAGAGCTTCTAGCAGAACCCGTAGGGAGCTCTAGCCGTTGCCAGCTTCGCTGGGGGGCTTGAATTCTCACATTTGACGGGTATACTAAGAGCAGAAGCAAGAGTTCGGCGGCCCCGGCCGCTATATTGAGATGGGATGATCATGTTAAAAAAAATAGGCTTGACCCTTTTGGGTCTGGTGGTGTTATTGGGTGTTTTAATTGGCGGCATGTTGCTGTACGTGTCTCAGGTGACTGCGAGCAAACAGCAGCAGACCTATGCGGTTTCTCCCCCGGATATTAGCGAGGCCATTGCCCAGGGCGATGTGCAACTGGGCGAGCGCATTGTCAAGGTGCGCAATGGTTGTACCGATTGCCACGGCACTGACCTGGCGGGGCATAAGGTCATGGACAACGGGGCCATGGGCACCATTTATGGGGCGAATATTACCCCTGCCACCACCCGAGCCTGGACCGATACGGACTGGGTCAAGGCCATTCGCCACGGACTCAACCGTGAAAACCGGGCACTGGTGCTTATGCCCTCTCATGAGTACACGGCCCTGAGCGAAAAAGACCTGGGCGCAGTAATCGCCTACCTGAAATCGATTCCTGCGGTGGACAAGCCTTCTGTGCCCGTGGTCTTAGGCCCTGTGGCCAAAGGCTTGCTGGCCTTTGAAAAGGCCCCCAGCTTTTTGGCAGCCCAGGTGATCGATCATCAAAAGCCCTTTGCCCAAAAGCCCATTGAAGCCGCCGACGCTGATTTTGGCGCTTATCTGGCCCAGAGCAGTTGTTCAGGCTGTCATGGCCCTGCTTTTCGGGGGGGGCCGATTCCTGGGGGAGCGCCCGATTGGCCCCCGGCGGCAGATCTCACACAGCTCAAGGGCTGGGATTTAAACACCTTTAGCGCAGCAGTTACCACGGGTAAAGGGGCACAAGGTCAGGATTTAAAAGCACCCATGCCCCATTATTCGTTTAATGCGCAAGAAGTTGAAGCCCTCTGGAAATTTTTTACTGAAGCCCTGCCAACACTGAACCCGCCTCAATAGCTTCGTCGTGAAGCAGGGGCTCAAGCATAGCCAGGGTGGTTTGTGCCAGGATAAGCGCCTGCGTTTCGGGCTCTTTTTCGGTGAGGGCAGTGTCTTGCATGTTTTTAAAGGCTGTGTGAAATGGCGTGGCTTGCTGGTGCTCAATGGCCGCACGGGCAATGCCTGCCATGGCGTAAGCTTTGACGTTTGCAGGGTCAAGCCGGTTGGCCACACCCTGGGCCACCTGGTATTCCTCGGCATGGGCCAGGGCATAAACCACGGGAATGCCGGCCCATCTTTTATCGCTGTCGGACAGGGTGTTTGCGATATCCAGGGCTTCGTTGATCACGCCCTCAATGGTTTTCAGGCGTTTAAAACGCTGGTCCTCAGAAAGTGTGGCTAAGTTTTCAGCCAGGCCTTCGGCAACGGCACTCAGTGCACTCACTTGCGCTGAAGGCGACACCCGTCTGGCCACAGACAATGAAAGCGCCAGATCAGAAAGGGCCATGTTTTTGCAAATTTGGCGAAAGTAGCTGATGGGGGCATTGTCCGGATTGCTTAGGCGGTTGAGGGTTGAGACGGCCTTTTGACGGGCTGTTTGAGGCGCATACGGGCTGCGGGTGTACCTTAAAGCAATGGCTGCATAGAGCACATCTTTTTTGAGGTCTGTAAAGCCAAGGGACTCCAGGCCAGAACGCACCATTGTGACCTGTTTTACGGCTTCGTCAAGCCAAACAGTACCGTCTTCCTGCGGGGTGGCATGATCAAAAAGCGACAAGAGTACAGGCACTGTGTCTAAGGGCTGGGTAATGTCTTTTAATCGCTCTTGCGCCTGTGCCCGATGTTGAGGGGTTTGGCTAAGGGCTAAGGCCTGTAAGGACAGGGCTTTTGAACGTTGCTGAGGCTGACTTGAGTGCTCAAGCAGACGTGTGGCGGGCGATGCATTGCCCTGTTGCGCAGCAATTTGTGCCACACGCAGCAGGGCTTTTTCTTGCCAGGATGCATTTTCAAGGTTTTGTACGGTTTGAAGTGCTGTGTTCACCTGTCCGCCAAAGGCTTGTGCCTCGGCAATTTCTAAGGCCGCAGCTTGTTGAGCGTAAGCTGTGCTTTTGAGACGCTGCACCGCCTGTAAGGCCCGTTTAAAGTCTTCGCGAGAAGCTTCAGCAGAAATCAGGCTTTGTCGGCGTCCAATCTGTGCCCAGGCACTGGCCGCATAGGGCGTGGAATCCAGCTTTTGGGCCAGTTGGCGAGCGCTGGGATAGCTACCATTTTTGGCTAAAGCAATCACCAGGCTATAACGGGCGCGATCTGCGTCGGGCGTGTTTAGTGGGGCAATCTGAATGGCGCTTTGATTCAGCGCTTTTTCGATAAGCGTTTGAAAGGACTGAAGGAAGGTCTGGGGCTTGGCAGTGGCAGGAATGCTTAAAAAACAGAGACAAAGCACGGCACAAACCATGCTTTTTAAATTAAGCATCAAAACCCTGAAAGGCCGGGGAGCAGAGCAGCAAAAGCAAAAGTGAGCATAAAACAAAGGTGTTCATCGAACCGGTTCCTTTCTGTGGTTTACTGGAGGGATCTTGATGGAGAGGCCCTGATGCACCCTAATGCACGTCCAGTTTTTATCCACTACGCAAGTCAGTGACATTGATGGTAACCCCAGCGATCTAAAAAAGATGTTACAGGACATACAAAAAAAGTATAAAAACGCCCTGCATCTTGAGCTGCGCGCCCGCATTCCGCTGGGCCATTGGCCCGCTTACCGAAGCTTCGGCTTTGCCTGTGGGGTGCCTGAATCCGATCACGTCACCGTTTACGCCTGGCCTGGCTTGCGTCAGCACGGGCTGCGCACGGGGACGCTGGCCCTGCCGGTCTTTGAGCCGGTGCCCTTACAGACCGTGGTGTTGCCCACCTGCCAGCAGGCCATTCAGGTGCTGCGGCTCGATGCCTTGCACCCGCTGCTCATGGGCAATAAATGGTTTAAATTACAGCACAATTTACAGGCCATGGCGGACCGGGGCCTGCGTGAGCTATTGACCTTTGGTGGGGCCTACTCCAACCATGTATATGCCACGGCGGCGGCGGGGCAATTGCTGGGTATTCCCACCCGTGCCATTCTTCGCGGTGAGCCCGTGCATAACCCGGTGCTGGATGCCGCGCGGGCCAATGGCCTGCAGTGCACGTTTTGGTCGCGCAGTGACTACCGTCAAAAAGAACAGGCCTATGCCGAACTCCGTGCCCGTTACTCCGAGGCCTGGCTGGTGCCTGAAGGGGGCCACAACCCCGAAGGCATACAGGGCACTGAGGCGATCTGGCAGCATATGCCTGCCTTGCCAAAGGCTGCTTCAGGCCCCTGGACGGTGTTCACGGCCTGCGGCACGGGCTCGACCCTGGCGGGGCTGATTCGCGCTTGCCCGGACCCAGACCTGCGTCTGCATGGGGTGGCGGTGCTCAAAGGCGGCGACTTTTTAAAGCACGATATTCAGGCGGTTCTGTCTGAAAGCGCTGGCGGGCCTTTGCCC
Organism: Candidatus Sericytochromatia bacterium; assembly: GCA_964229355.1. GTDB lineage: Bacteria > Cyanobacteriota > Sericytochromatia > UBA7694 > UBA7694 > CAXRDE01. The sequence goes on from CAXRDE010000024.1 coordinate 108,031, forward strand.
ACCTGGCAGGTGCACACGGCCTTTCATGGGGGCGGCTATGCCCGTTGCAATGCCGAACTCAAGGCCTTTTTGCAGGCCTTTGCCCGCTGCAATCCCCAGGTGCCTGTAGAGCCAGTGTACACGGGCAAGTTGTTCTGGGCCATTGAACAATTGCTGTTGCAGCAACAACTGCACCCCCCGATTTTGGCCTTACACACCGGTGGCGTGTACGCAGCCCCACAGGACCATGATATGCTAGGAAGCAATGCATAAGAGGATTCTGTGTCGATGATTAATGCCCTCTCAAAACAGGCCTCACTGGCCTGGTTTTATCTGGATTGTGTGCTCGCCTATTTTAAGCCCAGCACCCGCTGGACCCGTCGTACCCCGTTGAACCTGCTGACCCGTATCGCCTTTTATTTCTGCAATTGGTGTTACTTCTTGTTTTTGACCAGTGCCGAAACCGTGGCCTTTGCCTTTGAGGGCCGCCTGAATCAGGTGGACCGGGCCCTGTACCGCCGCTATTTTCATCCCAGCCAGTTTTGGCTGGCCTTGCGCGAGGGCCTAAAAATTGAAGGGCCAGAGACCCTGTACCGTCTGACCTATGGCGAAACCAGTTGGTTTGCCATTCGCGCCATTCTCAAGCGTTTGCAGGCCCGTCCAGAAGATGTCTTTTATGACCTGGGCTGTGGTACCGGGCGCAATGTGTTTTATGCCCACGTGACCTATGGCATGCAGGCGGTGGGCATTGATCTGTTGCCCAGCTTTGTGCACCACGGCAATGCGGTGGCTCAGGAACAAAATCTGACGGGGGTCACCTTTTTAGAGCAAGATATTTTTAAGACCCCGCTGCACAAAGCGACACTGGTTTATGTAACCGCCAATTGCTTTGACGCCCAAACCCTGGGTTATCTGGTGCAGCGTCTGCAAGACCTGCCCGTGGGTGCTCGTCTGGTGTCCACCCACCGTCCCATTGTGGCGCCCAACCTTGCGGTCACTGGCATGCAGCGTCTGCCCTTTACCTGGGGCGTGGATCGGGTGTATTACCATGAGGTCAAGCCGGTCAGTTCGGCGTCGTAAGCTGTTGATCCCGAGAACTCATTTCGAGGGCCACATAGTCGTTGAACAGCATCATAATTTCGGTCTGGCCCAGCAGGTAACTAAAAAAGTCAGGGGCTTCTTCTGGACTCTGATTGTAGCGAATCAGCGCTTCTGACAGGGCCTGACCTAACCGGGTTTCTACATAACGAAAGGTGTGATAAACCTGTTGGGATGCGGGCGGGTGAAGCACCTGGATTTTGCGTTGATCCTGGCCATAGGCCACATTCCAGGCTGAAACCTTCACGGCGTCCACGGGCTCTGGTGCAGGGGCGCCTGCAAACTGTGGCTGCATCCAGCGCGAAAAGCGCTGGGCAATGGATTCGCTTTCGGGGGGAAGAACCTCTAAATAACGGGCTTCAGAAAGGGGGGCTGCGCTCTGAAATGGTTTTAAGGCCGGGGCGTAGATCAACAGGGCGAGGCGGGTTTGGATCGCAAAGCGTTCTGCCTGGAGACTTTGCAGCTTGGCCACTTTTGCTTGCAGTTGACTTTGTTGGGTGATCAGGGCTTCAGAAGGGCCTGGGCTTTGGGCCTGGGTCAAGGATGACAGGTTCTCAAACATCGCGATGGATTCCAGCGCGTAATCCAAGGCCGTTTTCTCATAATTTATCAGAAAGCGGTGTTCGGCTTGCAGAGACGCGGGCGGCGCTATGTTTTCGAGCTTTGTGATCAGTTGCTCCTGGGTTTCCACCATTCTTTTCATGAGGTCAATCATGGGCTGTAACTGGGTGAGGGGGGATGAGCTTCCAGGGACTGGGCCGTCGATTTCTGAGGGCTGAGGGGTGAGCGGGGGAGCTTCGGTTGTGGGCAGTGGTGTCATGCTTTGGGGCATGAGTGAACCGAAATCTCGGGATGCCATGCCCTGGTTTTGAAAATGGTCCAGGTTTGCCTTGCGGTAGGCCAGGGCATAATCGAGCAGGACCTGATCGCCGTCGGAAGAGGCAACATTGGACGGGGACGTAGTGTTTTGCGGGGTAGCGGAAGCGGCCTGTTCGGGTTGTTTTTCGGGTGTCAGGGTCGCTGCCAGTGGCGTGTGGCAGCTCGCCACGAGGAGAGAAAAGCCCAAAAACGCAGGGCCCAGGTATCGGCGTTGTGTCATAAAAATACCCCTTATAATGTATCTTTCTGGATAATTCTGGATGAGGTCACTGATGAAGTAAGCTAAATATATCATTAAAGAAAAGTGTGATCAAGCTGAAATTTAATTTTTAGTAAATTTTTAAAAAATGTTACACTGGAATTAAAAAAGGAGCATGACCATGAACCCATTGGTGGCATTATTAAATCAGCAGATTCAAGAGATTAACCCTGAGCAGGCAGCCGGCGGAGCGGGTTTGATTTTTAAGACCTTGCAAGACAAATTGAGTGAACAGGACTTTGCCGCTTTGAGTGGTGCTTTACCCGGCGTGAGTGAACTATTACAACAGGCACCCGCTGAAGGTGGCGGCGGGCTGATGGGCGCGCTGGGCGGTCTTGCGGGGGCTTTAGGGGGGCAGGGTGCCGCTGGGCAACTGGGGCAGTTAGGTCAATTTGCTTCGCTGGTGGGCGGCTTTTCGAAGTTGGGTCTGAGCCCGGATATGATTGGCAAGTTTATGCCCATTGTGCTGCAATTTATTCAGTCTGAAGGGGGCGAGCAAATGCTGGCCCTTGCGCAAAAGGTACTCAAAGGCCAGCGGGCATAATGCTGACTGGGGCGTTAGTACAGTGACACCACGCCTTCTTTTTTAAGGCCCCAGAAGCAGCGCTCTAAGGCTTCCACGTCCACCATGGCGTTGTGGGCGCCGCTGAAGCCTTTGTTAAAGAGCTTGTGGTGTAATTCTTCGAGTTTGGGGAACTTGTACCGGTTGCCTGAGGGAATGGCGCAAAAGTCGACGCTGGCGTTCATGGTGCAGATCTGGTTGAGCTGATGCAGCGGGTTGGGCATGTCGTTGCGGTGAAATTCAGCCCCCAGAATTTTTTCGTCGAAGCTGATATTGTGGGCCACCAGCACGGTGGTGGTGGCTAAGACTTTGGCAAAAATGTCGAGCACCTCTTTGATGGGCTTGCCGCCTTTTTGCGCCATCTCGTGGGTGATGTTGTGAATGCTCTCGTGAATGTAAAAATTGTCGGGGTAAATCAGGTAATCGCCCCGCGAGAGCTCGTTTTGGTTGGCGTCGTGTTGAATCCAGGCCAGCTGAATCATGCGGGGCCAGTTGTCCACGTCGGTTACCGGGGCTTTAAAGTCATAGGGCAATCCGTTGGTTTCGGTATCGAAAAACAGAAAAACCTCGTCCTTTACAAACTCTTCGGTGTCAAACAGTGAAAATTGTCCCATGATCTGTGTGTCTCCATTTTTGTGGGGGTGTTTTTTTCATTGTAAGGCAAAAGGGCTTTAATGGAGAGGGGTTAGGGCCAGAAGGATCTGGAGCGCATGCTGGGCGGTGACCTGATGAATGGCTTTGACGCGAAACTGTTCCATCAGGTTGCGTCGCTGTTCGGTAACCTTGGTCCAGTTGACGCTGGCCCGTTGCAAATGGTGCGTCTGTAAGGGCTCTTGCTGCTGGTGAGCGTGGTAGCGGGCCAGGGTTTGTATCGACACCGCGGCCAATAAGACCATCAGGTTTTGCTCCCAAAAATTGGCCTGCCCCCAGAATAAGTCGCCATAGGCAATGCCCAGCAGCCGGTTCTCGAGATAGCGTTGCATATAGCCGTTCAGGCAGGCTTCTTCTTCGCTGCTGAGCGGTGGCAACTCCTGGCCCTGCTGGTGCAATTGCTGTAGCCAGGCGGCGCAACGGGGATGAGGCAAAATCCGGATCAACCACTGTAAGGCGCGGGCATAGGTATCTGCATCCTGGGGTAAGGGAAAATAAAGGGGGAGCCGGGCGTGTATTTGGTGGGCGATATGCTGCCAATGGCTTAACTGGCTGTGAGACACATCGTCGGGAAGGGATTCGCTGAGCAGTTCCAAAAAGCAGCGCCAGCGCTGAAACACTGAGCTGGGCGCTTCGGCGTTGAGCACATCAAAGCTGAGGCCGAGCCAGAGAAAATTACAGTGGGCCTGCAGGTGATCGGGCTGATAAAAATTGTGTGCGTTGGTTTGATATGCGGGATTGGGGGAACGCCAGGCAAATTGAAAGCCCGGATGTTGGGCCAGGGTGTCGGGCACGGCTTCGCAACTTTCGAGCAGCACCCGCGTGCTAAAAAAGTTTTGTAGGGTTTTGTGGCCGCGGGGGTAGACCCGACACACAAAGCTCAGGGCCTCTTCTCCATGATGGGCATGAATATAACAGCTGTTGTCGGGCTCTAAAAAAATACAGCGGTTTTGGGCATCGCGGCGCATGCTGGCATACACCTCTGGGGTGGCATTGTCATAGCGCACAAACGGGGTTTTAAAGCGTCCTGAGGGGTGTTTGTCGAAAGTGTCGTACCAGGTGTGGTAATAGCTCTGAGAAAGGTGAATCCCCCAGCTTGAGGTGCAGCAGTCACCGCACTGGGTACATTGAAACTGGGTAAACGAGGTGGGCTCAACGTGCAGCACGTCCTGGGTAAAGCGGGGGTCCTGGGTGAGCTGGTGCAAATGGTCAAAATAAGGGGGGTTCAGCGGGCTCAGTGGCAAGGCCTCTTCAGACATGGTGGGGGCTTTTTCCGGGATCCAACTGCATCAGGGTGTCCAGGGCTTCGAGAAGGGTGGGCGTGTCTCTTGGGGTAAACATGGGTTTATCCAACTGAAGATTGTGTTCCAGACGATAGCCGATCTGGGTATAAGCACGTATCAGGTGATGGATGTTGAGTTCACTCTGGTCACGATAGCGGTAATACAGGGCGAGCCATTGCAACAAAAGAATCTGCACCCCCAATTCAAAATAACTGTGAAAAAAGCCCATGTCCGGTCGGTTGGGATCAATGCGTACTGTAACCAAACGGTAGCGCAAGTAGTCGTGCATGAAGGTATTTAAATCGTGACGTTCAGCGGCACTGAGCTGAGGCGGTGCCACAAGGCCATGGCGGATTTCCTCAAGAAAACGGTGCAGTAAGGGCAAACTTTGCGCATAATGCAATAAACCCTGAAAGGCCTGGGGCTGCTTGCTCGGGTCTTCGGGCGCAGGCCCCTGGGAGCCCATGTCGATGTACCAGGTGCGCAGGTGATCTATTGAAAAATGCTGCAGGTTATGGCGCGATAAGGTTTTGAGATAGTGTCCCAAACGGCGCATGTTTTGCTGTGCCGTAAGCTCCGGCGTGGCCACATCCAGGGTAAACCCTGTCCAGACCACGCCCACCAGCGGATCCATGGGGTGAGGGTGCAGCCGCCACGCTTGCCACTGGGCTTCGCTGACCTGAATGGGAAACGCGTAAAGATCTGGAAATTGAGGCCAAAGCTCGCCCACGTCAGGACACCCGGTGCTCAGAAAGCGGCCAATGAAAAGCCCCTGCCATTGCTCATAGCGGGGGTAGGTGCGGCACACCTGGCTTAAGGCCTCTTCACCATACTCTTTTTGAATAAAGCAGTGGCGGTCGTCATCTAAAAAAATACACTCGTGGGTGCCGGTTTTGCGCGCAATATTGGCGTATTTCTCGCGGCTGGGCTGGGGGTATTTTTGCAAAGCCCCGCGAAAACGCCCCGAAGGGTGGTTTTCGAAGTGGTCATACCATTTTTCGTAGTAGTTTTGTGAAATGCTAATGGCCCAGGGGCGCTGGCAACATTCTCCGCAACCTGAGCAACGGAATTGGCTGCGCATTTCAGGTTCAATCATCAGGAGCTGGCGTTCGTGGCGCTTTAAGGGCGAAGCCAGCTGATAAAGATGTTCTGTGTAAGGGGCCTCAAGTTTTACGCCGTTCTTCATTGTCTCATCATAGCATGAGACCTGAGGTCACAGTGGGTGTGTTAGACTGTTCAAAAAGTAGGATTTTCCCATGTTAAAACCTTATGTTTTTGGGCTGGCTGCCGGTTTAGCAGCTAGTTTAGGGTTCGCCTCCCCTGCAGTGGCGGCTCAGCTATATGGCCCCGTGCTGGGCGACAACGAAATGACCAGTATCAAAGTCTGGGTGCAGACTGACGAAGCCGCGGACGTCAAACTGGCGTATTGGAAAAAGGGTACATCACCCGATGCGGCTCAGGTCATGACCACGCACACCGACGCCGCCCAGGATTTTGTAAAGGTGTTTCAGGTGGCGGGTCTGACGCCGGGCAGTGACTATGCGTATCGGGTATGGGTTAACAATACCCCGATACAGCGCCCCCACGACTTTTCGTTTTCGACCCTGCCCTATTGGCAAAAGCGTACCCCGGCCCCCCGTTTTCAATTTGCCCTGGGTTCTTGTGCCTTTATTAATGATCCCCAGATCACCGGGGCCAGTGCCGGGGGCAGTTACGAGATTTTTGAAAGCATCGCCCAGAAAGCTCCTGAAATGATGCTGTGGATGGGTGACAATATTTACCTTTTGCCCCCTGACTTTTATTCGCGAGAGGCCATGTCGTACCGTTACCAAACCTCACGGGCGCTGCCTGAGTTGCAAAACCTGTTTGCCAATGTGCCTCAGTATGCCATCTGGGATGATCACGACTACGGCATTGACAACAGCGATCGCACTTACCGCATGCGGGACGCGAGCCTGGCCACCTTTAAAAATTACTGGCCCAATCCCTCGTTCGGTCTGCCTGAAGCACCGGGTATTTTTACCCGCTTCGAAAAAAGCGATGTGGAGTTCTTTTTGACCGACAATCGCTATTACCGGGCGCCCAATGCCTATGCGGATCCGCAGCGGGACTTTTTTGGCAAGGCCCAGTGGCAATGGCTCAAAGAAAGTCTGAGCTCTAGTCAGGCCACCTTTAAATTTATTGTGCTGGGCAATGAAACCCTCAATACGCTGACGCCCAGCGAGAACATGCACAGTTACACGCAGGCGTACCAGGACTTTTTAGACTGGCTGGCCCAGTCAAAGATTCCGGGTATTGTATTGCTCAGCGGAGATCGGCATCACACGGAACTGCTCAGGCAGGATCGTCCTGGCACCTACCCGTTGTATGAATGGTGTGTGTCGCCTTTGACCAGCAAGGCCTATCCCCCCTATCCTGTGGAGCAAAACCTGCCCATTCGCGTGCCGGGCTCGCTTTACACCGAACGAAATTTTGGTATGGTAGAAGTCAGTGGCCCGCCGGAAGATCGCCAACTGACGCTAAAACGCTATAATGTACAAGGACAAGAGAACTGGCGCTTTGTGTTACGGGCAAGCGAACTGGTTCCGGCCCCCCGAAAATAGCATTAAGATTTGAATTTCAATGGAGAAACAAGACCCATGCAGAAAATACTTTTGAGCTTCGCACTGATTGCCCTGTTGAGCGCCAGTGCCTGTGGTAACCGCAACGGCATGCCCGGTGACGATACCCCCAGTCCCAATCCGAGCGCCAGCGCTTCTGCGGCTGCCACGGTAACCGCCGATATTAACCCCACCTTAGACACCAACGATGCGGTGTTGGCTGAAGTGGAAAAACTGCAAGAAGACGAGACCCTGACCGAGGTGGTGGTGCGTGAGTCGTTTCCCGTCCAAATTACCGCCACGGGTCCTCAGGACGTGATCACCCGTTTACAAAAAATGGCCGCCGGTGAGAGCGTCGACAGCCAGAATGCAGGAATTATGATTACCACCATTGCTAAAAAAACCAACGGCATGAATCAGGATGCCGAGCAGGTGCTGGCCACCGATGCTGAGAGCTTTAAAACCCTTTGGGTCAAGCACAACGGTTCCGAAGCGGAAATGCCCACCGTGGACTTTGACAACGAAGTGGTGGCCGCTGTGTTTATGGGCCAAAAGAACACTGCCGGGTATGCAACTGAAATCACCAAAGCCGAGCTCGTTGGTTCTGAGTTGGTGATTACCTACAAAGAAACCACCCCTCCTGAAGACGGCTTTACGGCCCAGGTCATTACCGCCCCTGTGCATATTGCCCGTCTCAAGGTCAAAGCCAGTGCGTTTACCAGCCATAAGTTTATGAAGTAAATCACCCCCACAGCAAAAAGCCCCGACCGGTAAACGGTCGGGGCTTTTTTTAGCGAAAGGCTAGCTTGTGTTCGCCTTTAGCGAAGGAGTCTAAGAAATCTGCAGGTCTCCCATGGCGTCGAGCATGGCGTTAAAGTCTAAGTTCAGGCGTTCCCGCTCTTCCTGGTTGTCACCCAGCACCGATAACGAGGCCTGACCGCTGGCGCTTTCGCGCAACACCAATGCTGAGGTGGTGTCATCGTCTTCAAGGCCCAGGCGAGACACGAGGCTGCCGTCGGCTTTGACCATGGTGCTGAAGTCGAAGCTTTCTTGTTCACCATCGGCTGAGGTCAGGGTAATAAAGCCGTTGCCCACACCGTCACCGTTCATGTCGGTGACGCGCTCCTCAAAGATCTCAATGCTGCCACCGTTGGCCAATTGGGTTTCGCTGCGGGTGACCACATTGAGGTTGCCCTGAGCGGTAATGCGACTCATACGGTTGGCTTCTCGGGTGAAGCCTTCGCCGTTTTCACGCAGGACCAGGTCTAAGCCGAGGCTGCTGTCATTTTGTAAGCGATTGGCGCTGATGATGCTGCGTTCGCTGCCGTTGCCCTGCAGTTGCAGGCCAAACACTTCAGTGAGGGTGCCGTCGTTATTGTTCTGAGACTGCAACTGGCCACCCATGGCGGTAAAACCACGGCCTTCAAGACGAATCAGGGCGTCCTCTGACAGACGGGTCATGCTGTTGACCTGGGCGTCAATATTCAGGTTCTCAAGCACGTCAGCCTCGGCGCTGCCGCCGATCATGGTCTCTACGTTGGTGCGCAGCTGGCTGTCGTTCACGGTGGCGTTACCGTTGGTGTCCACACTGACTGCGCCATTGGCCATCAGGTCCGTACTCAGGCGCTGGCGGGAGCTGTCCATTTCACTGAGCAGGGCGTTGGTATCGGCATCCAGACGGGTATTGACGGCGACATTTGTGCCAGTGTTTACATTGCTGTTGACGTCGGCGCTGGCATCGAGATTAAGACCTGCTGAAGCGTCTGTGTCACTGTCGGTATTCACCGTGGTGCCCACATTGGCATTTACGCCCGCATTCACGTTGGTGTTGCTATTGGTATTGCTGTCGTTGTCGTTGTCGTTGTCGTCACGGTCAATGACGTCCACCACTTCATCGACCACGTCGTTCACCACACCGCCCAGGAGCTGGGTTTTAAAGCCCGCCTGATTTGAGAGTTTGCTGGTGTCATGAAAACTGGCGTCCACATCGTGGTAATTGGCCAGGGCCAACTGGGCCTGGGTGGCCAGGCTTGAGCGTACGCTGCTATTGCTGTTCAGGGTCGCTTGCATGCTGTTGGTATTGGGCGTTTGGGCATTGTTGGGGGTGTTGGGGTTACAGGCCGCCAATAAGCTTAAACTCATACAGCCTACCATCACCATGTGTGTTACTTTACCTTGCATATTCATCGTTGATCCTCCTCGTGAATCCTGTGTATTTTGTTTTGAACGATGCCATCATGCACCCTGTGTCAAAAGCTGACAAGTTAAAGAAGTTATAAAGACCCGTGAGAAAACGTGGAAACCCTCGCCAGTATTGTGTTTGTGGGTTGCGTAAAAAAGCTGAAAAAAGCCCCTTACCCTGATTTTACGGGCAAAGGGGCTTATGGCTTCTTAACAAAAGGCGGGCTTTTGTTAACGGGGCTTTTATGGGGCGGTGCCGTAGGTTTCGCTTAAAAAGCCTTCGATGACCTCCACAAAAGCGGGAATATTGCAATGGGCCGGTACCGAGATACGGCAAATTTGCACATTGTCCTTCTTTTGAGCGTCTTTAACGGCCTGAGACAGGGCGCCCTGGGTGGACTCTTCGGGGTTAATGACGTAAATGAAGTCCTGGGCAAGTCCCCCATAAACTGCGCCGCCTGACTGGCCATAGCTGACGCGATTGCGCACCTGTGCGGGCGCGTGGGTCAGCAGATAATCTACAAAATAGTCCACCAGGTCGCCCCCGTTGGGGACCTCTGCGGGGGGCAAGTAAAAAGACAGCACACCGGTGGCGAGCCCTGCCTCCACCTGGTCGGGCTGCATGGTATAGAGGGTCAGCTCGCGCCCCCGTTTGGCCAGACCCGCCTGTAGGGCCTGGGCCAGCGCTTCGGTGTTGCGGGCAATGGCCTGCATGCGCTCGGGCAGGTCCTTGAGGCCCACGTGCAGGGCTTGAAGTTGGCTGAGCCTGGCGAAGGCGTCGGCATCGCTGCCAAAATGATGGGTCACCGTCAAAATACGTTGGGCCAGCGGGTGTGCGTTGGCCATGACCACCCCCAGGGTGGCCTTGCCTTTGGTGAAATATTTGGAGCCACTTTTGACCACCAAAAACGGCCAGTCCTGGGCAAAATCCTGAGCAAACAAGGGATACAGGGGAGCCAGGGTGGTGTCCACCAACACCGGCAGGGTCACGCCCGTGCGCTGGTGGTAGGCTTGCAGAGCGGTAATGAGGTGTGCAAAGTCATGCATTTGCAATTGGGGGTTGGTGGGCGTTTCTAAAAAGAGCAGGGCGGACTCTCCTTGCAGGGTGTCCAGGGCGGCCACAAAGCGATCCACCAGGGTCAGGGCGTTGTCGGGGGTGTGGGTGTCAATGACTGCCAAAGGCCGGGGTTGGATGCCGCTCTGCCGGGGCAAAATTTCCCCGATCAACTGGCCTGTGCCCCCATAACCATTTTGGGCGTAGTAAAAGGGCACGGGATGGCTCTCACTCAGACAGAGAGCTGCCGCCTGAAAAACCGCGGCTTCGGCCGCCAGTCCGGTACAAAAGAACAGGGGCTGACCCGTGGTGTGGGGAAACAGCTGCGCCAGCTGTTCGCCGCAGGCGCTTTCCACCTGAGCGATGGCCTGGGGTTGCGTGGGGCGGGGCGGAGCCGGAACGTTGAAGAGCTGTCGCAAGGCGGTCTCACAATCCCCGGGCAACAGGGCCGAGACGGTGCGTTTACGCTGGACTTGAATGCCGTGGGGATCAATGCGGTCGCTCTGTAAAAAGAGCAGTCCGCCCCCTTCCACGGGGTAACACAGGGCATCCCATCCTGAATCCGCGTGGGTTTGCAAGGTGGAGACATCGGGGGGCGCGTTACGCACCCATACCTTGAGTACGGTGTCAGCGGGTTCGGTCAATGCTTCGGTTGCCGGCGGTGTGGTGTGAGCGTGGTGCTCAAAGATGTGTACATTTTGGGTAGTGAGCGCCTGTTTATAGCGGTGAGAGAGTGGTAGTGCCTCTTCACTGGCAAGCACCACGGGAATGTCTGTACGCTCGCGGGCTTCAATCACGCTGAGAAAGGGCTTGGTGCGCGAGGCGAAACTTACCACCTGAGTGGCCTGGCTCAGGTGCTGTAAACACCATTCGTAAAGACTCGAAAGGGGGTGTCCCAGCCGGGCGTAGTCATAGGGTAGACCACAGTCAAAGAGCTGTTGGGTTAAGCGCTCCTCGGTGGCAAATCCTTCTTGAAAGCCTGTGTGTGCCACGGCCAGCACTTGCCCGACAAAGAAGTCTTCGGAATAATGGCGGGGTAGGTCATAGGTGGTGGCGTCGGCATGCCAGTCCGTCGGCATGAGATGGGGGTGGTTGAGCAGGTGCGCAAGCAGGGCTCCCATGGCCTGATAATCCGTAGAGTAAAGCGCAGTGGCGGAATCGGTGGGCATAGTAAGAAATATCCTGATTCTGAAGTTTTTTCGATTCTAACACAGCTAAAAACTTGCGCGCGGACACTGGATTTTTGGAGGTAAAATGTTTATGATAAGGACATAAGACCCTCTATTTTTACAAAACCTTAACGTTACCTTGGTTAAAATACGGGTTGTCTTTAATCCTCAGGGGTTAAAAAAAATCATATCAAAAGAGTTGCATATGTTAGATACGATTGAAGAGTTAGATATTTTCGCGTTGCGCAGCGATGAATCCACCCTGGATGCCGATAAAGTGGAATTGCTGAAAATCAGCATTCAAGAAAAAGGCCTGATTTGCCCCATTGCCGTGAGTGAGCAAAACGAAGTCATTGCCGGGCACCACCGCCTGGCAGCTTACAAAAAGCTTTACCAGGAGCAAGGCGATGCCTATCGCCAGATTCAGGTGCGCACGGTGCAGGCAGACAATGCCACTGAAGCGCAGTACCTCAAAACCACCGAAAAACTGTTTCATCCCCGCCTGTCGGTGATTGAAAAAGTAGAGCATTTCCAGAGCTATTTTGAAGAACTGAAGTATGGTGAACAAAAGCACAAAACCACCACCATTTTTAAAACCCTGGATATTTCGCGTCGCACTTTTTTCAACCTGCGCGCCATTGCTGAACGTATGAGTCCTGCGGTGAGAGACCGTATTAAAGAAGCCGGGCTACAGGGCCTGGCCCATTCGACACCGCAATTGCTCGCGTTATGTAAGCTTGACGAAGCAGAACAGCAGCGCGTACTGGATGTGGTAGAGAAACAAAAACACATCAATGTGTTCGAGGCCATTCGTCAGCTGCGTCAGCACGACGACGCGCCCAAAGCGGTCAAAGAAAGCGCGCTGTCACAAACCCGCCAGTCCATTACCCGGCGTTTTCTCAAATCGCCGGTGATTAAACTTGAAAAAGACCTGCGCGAAAGCTTGCGTCAGCTTTCCCGTGAAAGCGGTGTGGGTCAAAATGAATTGTTCAATGAAATCTTTGCCGCAGGCTTAGAAATCATCGAACAAAAGTACCGCTAAAGAGATCGCTGGAGCGCGTAAGGTGGGGGCTTAACAGCCTCCGCCGCCGCCGCGATACACTTTTTCCCAGGCGTCGTTTTTCCAGGCATAAATGCTGTAGTCCCACCACTCATAGCCATGGTGGGTAATGACCACATGGTCTACCCGTTCACCCGCGTTAAAGCTGCCCACAAACTCCGCACGCTGGCAGTCCTCGGCCATTTCTGAGGCAGGTTGCATGCCTGAGGCCAGGGGAATAGCCCTTCCCTGTTCCCACACGCCCAACACCCAAAAGCTTTCTTGTGCACAGACGACTTCTGGGCTTTCTGATTTCCGTTCGCCCCGCAAAAATAGACCCAGCGCAGCTTCTTGCTGTCCGGGTTTTTGAAAGGGAAAATACTGCACGGGTTCCGTCTGAAACGCGTCGCTGCGCGCGCTGAGGTTTTGCTGGGCAAAAAAGGCGGTTTTGAGCATTTCGCCCATTTCCGCCAGCTCGGGTGCACCGGGGGCTTTCATCCCCGATTCCCAGGGGGGAATGGGTTGGGGGGGAGCGTACACAAATCCTGTAGGTGGAGAAGTTGTGGCTGTACTCAGTTTGCCTTTGATTTGCGGGTGGTCCACACAGCCCGGCGGCTCAATGCCTTCAATGCGAAAATCGCCTACCTTTTGACCATTCATAAAGGCTGGGTAAGGCTGCTCTGCGGGAAGCGTTTGCTGTAAGCGGGTTTTTTGGGCCTCGACGTCTTCTTCGGATGTTTCCGTTGCTTCACGATGGGGCCAAAAATCCTGAAAACGCTGATTTTGAGCATTGTAGTGGGCGACGGCTTCCAGATGGTCGGCATTGGCCAGCCACAGACTGAAGTCTGAAGGTGTAGCGGTTTGGTCACTCGCAGATTCCTCGGCACAACCGTGTATACCCAGCAATAAAGCGCAAAGGATTCCCCCTGCCAATAAACGTTTCATGATCTTTTGATGCCCTTTCTGGCGAAATGGTACTCTGTCCTGAGCTAAACTAAAGCATTATAAAATGCGTTTATGCTTTTTGGAGGTATGATCATGACACAGGAACGGGCTGTTCTCGCAGGGGGATGTTTTTGGGGGATGCAAGATTTGATTCGCAAGCTCCCCGGCGTTCTTAAGACCCGCGTGGGCTATACCGGGGGCGACGTCCCCCACGCCACTTACCGCCACCACGGTACCCACGCCGAGGGGATTGAAATTCTCTTTGATCCCGCGCGCATCACGTACCGCGATCTGCTGGCTTTCTTTTTTCAAATTCACGATCCCACCACCAAAAACCGCCAGGGCAATGACGTGGGGCTTTCTTACCGCTCTGCTATCTATTATGTGGACGAGGCCCAGAAAGACGTGGCTTTAGAGACCATTGCCGATGTGGAGGCTTCTGGCCTCTGGCCCGGCAAAGTGGTCACCGAAGTGGAGCCCGTGGGCGACTTCTGGGAAGCAGAGCCCGAACATCAGGATTATCTGGAGCGCTATCCCAACGGGTATACCTGCCACTTTCCCCGTCCCAACTGGGTATTGCCGAGACGCCAGGAGGCCTAAAGGCCGTTCCGCTTACTCAAAGCCAAAGAGATAGTCTTTGGCTTTGGCGCCGGTATGGCAAGAAATGCAAAAAGACACCTTGCCCTTTTGGCTGGCTACACCGTCGGTGGACATGACCGCATAAAACCAATCGCCGTTGGCGCTGTCATAGCCCTTGATCTTTTTCATGACGTATAAGCGCTCAATGGGTCCATTTGCTGAGCCATGGCTTTCTTTCACCGAGACGGTCTGATCGGCGTAGGGAAATTGTTTGTTGGTATAGGCTTCAAAAGCGGTTTTGTCCAATAAGGTTTTTACACGGCTGCCGTGAATATTACTGGGCTGCAGTTCGGTATTGATGGCCATTAAGCTCTCGGTATAGCTGCTGGCCAGGGCCTTGAGTTCCGCATCGGTCATGCCGGTCACTTCCCCCGTGGGGGTGGGCGCGTTGGGCGTTGCGGCATCATTTGGGGTGGGTGCAGCACAATGGCTCAGGCCGACGCTGCTTAGCAAAATCAGAGAAAATAGTGACTTTTTCATAAAAATGGCTCCAAAATCATGCGGTGCTAAGCCCTTACTTTAGCATAACTTTCCTTTGCAAAATGTGCTCCCGCTGACAATGCCAGCCCAAACGTCTTATGTTATAATTTCACACGCGCCCTGCTGCACTTTCTGTACGCGCAACGAAACCCGTATGAACAGGATGCTTCATGGAAAAAGTACAACTTCGCACTTATGTGTTTATCGATCAAATGCAACCCCAGTTCGCGGCGTATTCCGCTAGCGTGGCCCAGGGTTATTTGCCCGTTCAGGGGCAAACCGCGCTCTACGTGGAAATTGCCCCCGGCATGGCCATTAACCGTCTGATGGACATTGCCTTAAAGTCCACCAATGTAACCCCCGCTGAACAAATTGTTGAACGCCGTTACGGCATGTTAGAGCTGCACTCAGACTCGCAGGCAGACGTGCGCGAGGCCGGTGCCGCCATTCTGAAAGAAATTGGCGCCACCGAAAAAGACCGCATTAAACCCAGGGTGGTTTCTCACCAGATTATTCGTAAAGTAGACCCCCACCAGGCCATGCTGATTAACCGTTACGGCCGCAAAGGCATGATGCTGCTGGCAGATCAAAGCCTGTTTATTATGGAAACCTATCCCGCCGGTTATGCCACCATTGCGGCCAACGAAGCAGAAAAGGCCGCAGATATTAACATCATTAATATTTTTGCCGCTGGCGCTTTTGGTCGGGTGTACCTGGCCGGAGAAGAAAAAGACATTGTGGTGGCCGCTGAAGCCGCGCTGGCTGCAATTGAAGATATTGACGGACGAATTGAGGAGTAATGGAAAGATGACTGAAGCATTAGGCATGATTGAAACCCGCTCTTTTGCCGCCTCTGTAGAAGCTGCAGACGCCATGGTAAAAGCAGCCAAAGTAGAATTGGTCAGTTACGAAAAAACCGGCGGTGGCTATGTGACCGTTGTGGTGCGTGGCGATGTGGCCGCGTGTAAAGCCGCGACCGAAGCTGGCGCACGCGCAGCCGAAAAAATTGGTGAGATGGTCGCGGTGCACGTCATTCCGCGTCCTCACTCCAATGTGGAAAGCATTTTGCCTTTGGGTCGTCAACACCAGCACGAAGGTGCTGATGGTCGCAAGAGCGAGAAGTAATGCTACTGGGTAAGGTGATCGGCTCGGTGGTTTCGAGCCAGAAAGATCCCCAGCTGGAGGGCCTGGTGTTTCAGGTCCTTCAGGTGCTCGATATGCAAGGCAAGCCCGCCAATAATTATGTGGTGGCTATCGACGCCGTGGGTGCGGGTGTGGGCGAAGTGGTCATGTATGCTTCGGGCTCTTCGGCCCGTCAGACACGCGTTACTCACAACAAACCCTGCGATGCCGTGATTATGGCGATTGTGGATCAGTGGAGTACCGAAGACGGACAGGTGTACAACAAGGCTGAAGACGCATGAATATTTCTGAGGACAAAATTCGCGCCATTGTGGAGCGGGTGGTACATCGGGTGCAAAGTCAGCAACCCGCAAGTGCGCCCGCTTTTAGCCAGGTGCTCAACAGTGGCGATTTAGGCATTTATGAAGATGTCGATACCGCCGTGAAAGCGGCCAGTCGAGCGTTTGTACAGTACGCGGAGTACTCGTTTGAGTTCCGTAAGCAAATGATTCAGGCGATTCGCCAGGCCTGTCATCAGCACGTGGAGCAGGTTTCTCGCATGGCCGTGGAAGAAACGGGCCTCGGTCGCTATGAAGATAAAATTGCCAAAAATGTCCTCGCCATCGATAAAACACCGGGGCCTGAGAGCTTGACCACCCAGGCCCGCAGCGGTGATTTGGGGCTTACCATCAACGAACGGGCACCCTTTGGCGTGATTGCCAGCATTACCCCCTGCACCAATCCCACCGAGACCATTATTAACAACGCCATTGGCATTCTCTCGGGCGGCAACACGGTGGTGTTTTGCCCGCACCCTTCTGCCCAGCGGGTGTGCACCTACATGATTAATGTGATCAATCAGGCCATTATGCAGGCCGGAGGCCCGCCAGATCTGGTGACCTCGCTGCGGGCGCCCAGCATCGAGCAGGCCCAACAGGTCATGGTACACAAAGACGTGCGCTTGCTGGTGGTAACCGGGGGGCCTGCGGTGGTACAAAAGGCCATGCAGAGTGGTAAAAAAGTGGTGGGAGCCGGTCCGGGTAATCCCCCTGTGGTGGTAGATGAAACCGCCAACCTGGTGCAGGCAGGCCGCGATATTGTCAGAGGGGCCAGCCTCGATAACAACATTATTTGCCTCGATGAAAAAGAACTGATCGTGGTGGAATCGGTGGCCGATCGCCTGAAGCAAGAAATGCTCAACAACGGCGCCTATGAGGTCAAAGGCTGGCATTTAAAACAGCTCGAAAAGCTCTTGCTCAAAGAAAACAAAGGCCCCCGGGTACACAGTGTCAGCCATAAAGAATGGATTGGCAAAGATGCCCATGTGCTGCTTGAAGCCATTGGGATTCAGGCAGACCCGAGCGTACGCCTGATTATTGCCGAAACCGACGAAAACCATCCCTTTGTGTGGACTGAGCTGTTGACGCCGGTACTGCCCATGGTGCGCGTGAGCAACGTGGATTACGCCATTGCCCTGGCCAAAGAAGCCGAGCACGGTTTTGGCCACACCGCCGTGATGCATTCTCACAATATTGAAAAGCTTTCTAAAATGGCGCGGGTCATGAACACCTCCATCTTTGTGAAAAACGGTCCTGCGGTAGCGGGGATCGGTTTTGGCGGTGAGGGGCATACCTCTTTTACCATTGCCAGCCCCACCGGAGACGGTGTCACCCAGGCCAGCACCTTTACGCGGGATCGCCGCTGTACCCTGGTGGACAGTTTCCGCATTATTTAAGCCAGAACGTCCTGAAATCCCCTAGGCTCTTACAATAAGCCAATGGCATACTGTAGGCATGTCAAACAGTATCTGGGATGAAATTCGCGCCTACCCCAAGGTGTTTCCACAACCGTTAAAGCCGCCGCACAGCATTTGGGTAATTGCCCATCGGGGCGCTTCAAAAGAAGCCCCTGAAAACACGCTGCCCGCCATGGAACTGGCCATTGAGCAGGGTGCGGATATGATTGAGCTGGATGTGTGTCTGTCCAAAGACGGTGAAATGGTGGTGCACCACGACCGCACCCTGCGGCGCACCACCAACGGCACGGGGCGCGTCAACCAGAAAACCCTCGCGGAGCTCAAAGCCCTGGATGCAGGCTCCTGGTTTGATCCCCGCTTTGCCGGAGTGCAAATTCCCACCCTGCGGGAAGTGCTTGAGGTTACCGCAGGCAAAATTATGCTCAATGTGGAAATTAAAAAAGAAGCGGTTCACCCCCATAACCAGGACTTTGAAGAGCGTTTGTTGGCCCTGCTTGAGGAATTTGAGATGATTCCGCACACCATGGTGTCCTCTTTTAATACCTTAACCCTCGTGCGGGTCAAAGAAATTAACCCTCGCGTTTCCACCGCGCTGCTGTACGGCAACACCATCCGCACCAATTTGCGGCCTAAAATTCCCATTTACGGTTATCAGGCGTATCAGCTGGTGCTGCGCACCCGTGCGGACTCGCTGAACGTGCGCCGTAATTTGGTGACCCGCGGCTTTTTAAAACGCAGTCAAGAAACCGGCGTGCGCATTCACACCTTTACGGTGGACCAGCCCAAGCTTATGAAGCGTCTGATTCAGCGCCAGGTGAACGGAATTATTACCAATTGCCCCACCCGCTTGCAAAACTGGCTGTACAAGCAACAGGCCAAGGGCAAAGGCCCCCGGTTTTTCAAAAAGAAAGTTACTGACTAAGCCCATGCAGGATTTTCCTTCACGCTTGCAACAGGCACTGGCCTGGCATGCTGAAGGAGAGCTGACCCGGGCCTGGGCGCTTTATGAGCAGCTGGCACAAGCGGCGCAGGCGACACCGGTGTACAGTCTGGCTTTGACTGTGTTGGCCTTGCAAACCGGACAAAATGTGCTGGCACGGCAAGGCTTACAGCGCTTTCTAAGGCAAGCTCCCACCCCCCGCCAGCAGGTAGCCTCTCTGTTGCAATTGCCGGTGTTACTCTGGCCCGTGGTGTTGTTTTATTTTAAAACCCAGGCTTTTACACTGTTGCCCCCCTGGCCTTTGGCCCTGGCGGAACGTCTGCCCCATTTGCCGCCGGTGATGGCGGCCCAGGCACAGTATTTGCAGCTTTTGTTGGGGTTTGTCTTGCAACCGGCAAGCGGTGTACAGGCAGCCCGGGACTTTTTGCAGCGGCAGGAGCCGTTGCCCTTGCCCATGGCTCCCCAGGCCCTGTGGGCCCATGCGGCCCGCGCAGAGGTGCTACGCTATCTGCGCCATCACCAGGGCCGTGGCCCCACGCCGCTGCCGCTGCTGGCGCAAATTGAGGGCCTACAGCAAGAAATTGCCCATGGACTTCAGGCCCATGAGCGGGCCGTGGCTTACGACCTGTTGGCACGGCTCTATTTGCTGGCCCATCAAGAGCCCCGTGCTCAGCAGGCCTTTGCTCAGGCTGCCCACTGCGAGCCCACTGCCTTTCGCCAACTGCAGCAGGCCCTGTGCCATGATCCCCTTTTGCCCCACGCCCCGGCTGCCATTGAAGCCGAGTATCAGCGGCTATGGCATGGGGTAGACGGGCTGACACAACCCCTCTTTTTGGAGCAGATCTTAAGCCAGGCTGAAGGGGGGCTTTTTACCCTCTTTGATTGGAATTATGTGCACCCTCAGGATCATCTCTTGCGTCAGCACGCCGGGCGCCGATTTCAATGGCAGCACCCCCTGCCAACGCAGCCGCCGCTTTCCAACGCTTCCGGTCGGGCGCTGGGCATTGTGGTCACCCCCGGTCAAGAGGGCATGTTCTACTTTGCCCACCATGTGCTTCTGCGTCAGCTGCGTGCTGAAGTGCCCGACTTAACGCTGCATCTTATCACCTTTGCCTCCCATGCCATCTGGGACCATTTGCAGGCGGTGTGTCCAGGCTTGCAGGTGCACGAGCTCTCGCCCCAATGGGGTTCGGCCTTTTACGGGCCTGGGTTTTATCAGCAGATGATGGCAGTGCGGCAATGGGGCTTGCAGTGGGTGTATTTTTGGGAAGTGGGTACCGATGCCCTGAGTTTTCTGCTGCCCTTTTTTCGTTTGGCACCGGTGCAGTGGACCTCATGGGGCTCGGTGAGCTCCACGGGCCACCCGGCAATCGATGCCTTTCTGACCACCCCCATGCTAACGCCTCCTGAGCTGGCCCCTGCTCAATTTACCGAACGCTGTGTGTATCTGCCGCAGATGTCGGTGGGCTTTTTGCCCGAAGAACTGCCCGCAGAACTGCCTGAGCTCCCGGCTTCCCTTGCTCCTGAAGACACGCTGTGCCGCATTGGCTGCCTGCATACCCCCCGCAAAAACAGCACGGCTTTTTTAACGGCTTTGGCAGCGATTGTTACGCAGCATCTCCAGGCGTATCCTGAACGGCCCATACAGTTGGTGATGATTGAAAGCCCCAATGCCCACTGGCAACAGGTCTTTGCAGAGCGGGTGCGTCAGGCTTTGGGGGAACATGCGGGCTGTGTGCGGTGGTTGTCTCGCCTGTCGCCCACAGACTTTGACGAAACCCTGGCCCGCATGGACTTTTTGCTGGATGCTTTTCCTTTTGGGGGGGGCAAGCTGGCCTACGATAGCTTGCGTTACGGTGTGCCCATGGTGACCTTACAGGGCACCCATTTGCGGGGCCGCATTCCCAGCTGTTTTTATACGGAGTTAGCCATTTATGACGCGCAATTTCCCTGTGCCACTTCCGTCGACGCATATATGGCCACGGCGCTTCAGCTCATACAACAGCCTGAACTGCGCCAGTCTCTGCGTGAGCGTATTTTAAAGGCCCGTCATCATTTGACCCGGCGGGCCCTGGCCAGGGACTTTTGCACGGCACTTGAGGCCATGCTTTGCAGATAATCCCCTCTATCTGGCAGGCAAAGGCCCTTGCCCCCTGTTAAACTAGAGACAGAAAGGCTCAGCAATGTCCGTATCCATGCTTATGAAGACTCCGAATACCTCCTCTGTCCCCTCCTCCACGAAAGTCAAAGACGAATCGTTCCTTGTGGAGGTGTTTTCTGCCATTCAAGGAGAAGGGCCCATTGTGGGCACCCGGCAAATCTTTATTCGCTATCTGGGTTGCCATATTCAGTGCGCTTATTGTGATACGCCAGCGACCCACACCAAACAGCGCCAGTGTCGCGTGGAGCGCACGCCGGGTGTGCGGGATTTTGAGCCCCTGGCCAACCCTGTGTCTCACACCGCCCTGTTGCAGGCCATTGACCAGCTAGAGTCTTTTCCTGGTTTACACGACAGTATTTCCATTACCGGGGGCGAGCCCTTGCAACATCTGCGTTCCTTAAAGGGCCTGATTCCCCTGCTCAAGCCCCGTTTTTCGCTGTACTTGGAAACCGATGGGATTTTGCACCAGGCGCTGGCCGAAGTGGCCGATGACTTTGATTGGATTGGCATGGACATGAAATTGCCTAGCGCCACCGGTCTGCAGCCCTATTGGCAAGAGCATACTCAGTTTTTACACGTGGCGGTGCAAAGCCGTAGCGCGGTGTTTGTGAAGCTGGTGGTCAGTCAAAAGACCCCCGACGAAGAAATTCAGCAGGCGGTATCCATTATTGCTGCGGAAGATCCCAACACCCTGCTGGTGATTCAGCCGGTTACGCCCTATGGTGTGGTGCGTCACCCACCCACTCCCGAACAAATTTTGCGCTGGCAAACCCTGGCGAAAGCTGAACTTAAACAGGTGCGGGTCATTCCCCAAACCCACAAAATGATGGGGCAGATTTAAAGCATCCCCTTTAAATGGTGAAACAAGTGGTTCACATGCTCCCAGCCTGACAGGGAGCGCATTTGGCTTTGAAAGGGCTCCCGTGTACTTTCAAGTTGCTCTTTTAAATAGCCAAAGCGTTGCTCAAGTTTTTGCAGGCGCTTTTGCACTTCGCTCTCATGATCTCCCAGGGGAGCCTGATCCATGCGTATGCCAATGACCACACGGGTGAGTTCACTAAAATATTTTTGCACCTCTGCGCGAAACTGCCGGAGCAAAAGAAAGGTTTTTTTGAGGGCTTCTAAGCGGGCCAGGTTTTCACTAACCTGTTCCAATTGCTCGTGAAGGTTGTCGGTATCTGGAAAGCCTTTTTCTAACTGCATGACCAGCATTTGCACCAGGGTTTCGAGGCTGGCCTGACGGCTATAAACCAGGGCTTCGTTATGCAATAGTGCATGGTCCAGCTCCATGTTGATCAAGCGGTGATGCACTTCTAAAAGCAATGAAATACGTCGCACTTCAAAGAGGGGTTCCGCCAGGGGCGGTGGGGTGTCTCCCAGAGAGCCTCCCAGATCTTGCAGGCGGTCTTGCATGGCGTTTAACTGCTGCACAGACTGTAAGGTCATGAGCAGATCCTGAGCGTCTTCACGGGACTCATCCTGATCCAGGGTGCGCTCGGCATAGTGAATGGCGGCGGTGGGGTCTCCTACCAAATAGAGCCAATAGCTGAGACCCAGAAGGGCTTCCGGCCACTCGGGTTTATACATGAGGGCTTCAATGAAAGCGCTGGCGGCCTCCAGGGTTGGGTCTTCAGCGGGATTGTCCTGAGGCGCCTGCATGCGCTTGAGCGCGGCCATGCCCTGGTGAAAGACTTTCACATGGGGGGCGTCCTCCTGATGGCTGAGATCGGCTTCGGTAGCCTGTAGATGTTGCCAGAGGTCACTCACGGCGTTACCCCTTCCACTTGCTCCACTGTGAATCCAGCGGCCCTGAGTTGGGCAATTAGTCCGTCCTCGCCTAACAGGTGTAAGCTGCCAACGGCGACCACAACGCCCCGATTTTCCATGACGGGCTGTAGGGTGGCGAACCATTTTTGGTTGCGGGTTACGAGGGTTTGCTTATACAGAGCGGGGGATTCTTTTTTCAAATCTTCAATGCCTTGTTCCAGGGCTTCGAGCTCGCTCTGGTTGTAAGAGCTGACGGTTTCCTGGAGTCCGCGGGCGGTGTTTTGCACCGGTTGTTTTAAGCTCTCTTGGATCAGGCGTAGATGTTCTTCAAAGGGAATAGCCGCCATCATATCCAATTGCTCAAAGGCGGTCTCCAGGTAGTTAACCGGGACCTGATGGGTCTGGGCATGTTCGCGGAGTAAATTATCCATGATGCGTTGCGGGTCTTGAATCGCCTCGGCGGGCGGGGTTGCCAATAAAATGTTTACGTACCAGGCCTGAAGGAGCGGAATCACCGTGGGGGGCAGGCCCAAGCTGGCCAGTCGGATGGCCAGGGCGTTTGTACTGGCATTGTCGAGGGCCTGTACCAGCTTTTGCTCTGGATCCAGGGTTTTTTCGAGCACGGCCTGGGGGTTGCTTTCAAGCTCCCGGGTGTCGGCTTCGATATACAGCGCTGTGCTTTGTTCCAGAGCCTGGGTAAAGGTGCTGGGCCATGTGTAATCTTCCGCGAGGTTTAAGTGCACGGTCCCTACCACATAAGAGGGTTGTACACTGGCATCTGCGGCCTGGACTTTCCAGTAGAGGATATTTTTAAGGCGGTAGGCTGAGCCGTCGACAGTGGCGGTGGCAGGAGGACTTGCAGTGGGACTACTGCCTGGGGTGGTACTGGGGCTGGCAGTGGGCAGGCTGAGATCTGAGAGGCGCGTGGGACTGCTTTGAGCGCTGCTGGCACTGGCAGACGGAGCGGCTGGTGCTGTAGGGGCGGGGGTTGTGGGAGCACTGCATGCGGTCAGGGCATAGAGCAACGGACCCCAGATGTACTTGATGTGGAAGCGTTTGCGCATGATGACACCTTACCTGCTTTTTTGTAACCAGAGCTGACGTAAGGTTTCGCCAGAGCGAAACCACTTCTGGTAATTTTCTTTTTCTTCGGGGCTTAAGTCTGTGGGAATATGAATATCTACCGAGACGTACAGGTCTCCGCTGGGGCGATCTTTGAGATCTTTTAGGCCTTTGCCCCGCAGGCGAAAGCGGCGGCTGGGCTGGGTGCCAGCGGGAATTTTAAATTTGACCTGTCCGGTGAGGGTGGGCACTTTAATTTCGGCTCCCACAATGGCTTCGGTAACGGTAACAGGAACCCGACAGGCCAGATCTGCATCGTCGAGCACTTCAAAAATACCGTGGGGCAGGAGTTCAATGTGCAAATACAAATGCCCGCGCTCCTGGCCTTCTTTGAGTCCTTCGTGGGGCACCCGAATTTTTGAGCCCGAACGCACCCCGGCAGGAATTTTTACTTCCAATTGACGGGTATCGGACACTTTGCCCGTGCCTTGACAATTGCGGCAGGTTTTCGCTCCGCTCACTTTGCCTTTGCCGCCACAGAGCACGCAGAGCTTTTCCCGTTGAACGGGAACGGTTTTGCGGCAGCCGCTATGGGCCTCTTCTAAGGTGAGCGAAAGGTTTTGATCCAGATGCAGGTCGCGCTGGGACGGGGCGGCTTTTTTTGCTGTATTCGGCTGCGATTTCGAGGGAGGTTGGCCCCCCACAAGGTTTTCAAAAAAGCTGCCAAAGCCAAAACCTGAGCTTTTTGAGCTGCTCTTTTTAGGGCCTTCGTTGCTTTTTTTCTTTTGGCGAAAATTTTCGCTCTGTTTGAAAATGTCTTGAATGTGGCTAAAGTTTTGCTGCTCAAACCAGCTTTTATCGATGTGGCCCTGATCGTACAGGTCGCGGCGTTCGGCATCGCCCAACACTTCGTAGGCCTCGGATACCGCTTTGAATTTTTCACGGGCAGAGGGCTCGGGGTTTACATCCGGGTGATATTGGCGAGCCAGGCGACGATAAGCCTTTTTGATCTCTTGTGCCGTGGCATGTCGAGAGACTTCTAAAATGGCGTAGTAATCTTTTTGCACGTCGCCCCGGCAGTATTACTTAATAAAGCGCGGAGGGGGCGCTTGTACCCACAGGGGTTTATCGGGATTGGCAGCGGGTTTGGCTGCTTCAGGTGCTTTTTTGGGGGCTTCGGCCGCTTCTTTTTTCTGATCGGGAAGGGGGGCCATCATGCTGGAAGAAGCAATGCTGGGAGCGGGTGCTGCGGGGGTGTTAAAGGCCTGATTGGCCAGCCCGGCTTTGGGTGCTGGGGCCGCGTTTTGCTGGTTGAAGGGGCCTTTGTTGCCACCGTCAGGGGTGCTGTAAGAGAGCTCAAGTTCGGGGTAAGCAGCGTTGAGGTGAGCCACGACCGCAGAACGAATGTCATCGAGTTCCTCGGCACTGACGATGCCCTTGCGTACCATGAGTTCAAGAAAGGTTAACACATCGACTTTGTTTTCAATGACGGCTTTGGGAATATTGAAGTTACCAATGAGTCCAGGAATTACGGGTTCTTGATCAGCCATGGAGTGCCCCCAGCAAAAAAATTTGGTTGTGGAGTGTGCACCCGGGCTTCGAGCCTCATGGCTTTAGAAGCCTTTCCCTTACGACTCACACACCGCGACTGTAAACACCCGGCGTAAAATATTTACCGTTGCTTCCTTCCGGACCTGGCGGGGTTCACATTAACACCGTCGCTTAGAGACAGTATGCTCAAACATCATAAGGGTCAAACAGCTAAATCCAATCGGACCTCAGCCCAGGAATTCGACCTCGCTAAAGCGGATTGCGAGTACAGGACACCGCTACATTCCCATCTAGCACATGCCTCATTATATAGTAGCCCCCTGACAATGTCTAGATTATGGGCGGGATTAAGGCTTTGCGGTATTCATGACATTGAAGGTGGTGTCCACCTGGGTATTGCCATTCAAGGCCTCTTCAAGCAGGTGGTTTACAATGCGGGTTTCCTGTTCCAATTGCAACGCCTCCTGGTGAGACTGTTCACCTTCTTGAATGCGTGACTCCAGCTGGGTTTGTACCCGTTGACGCAGGCTGTCTAAATGATTCTGAAAGTCCTGTTGATGGGCCTGGGCCTGTTCCCGTTGGCGGCGCCCGATTAAATGGGTAAACTGCTGGCTCAGCTGATTGGCCAGGCTCTGGCCCGGACGGGGGCCGGTGCTTTGGGTAGCCGGGTTCTCAAGCGGGCTTAAGGTATGATTCTGAGAAGTCGGGGCAGACTTTTTGGCAGGCGTTGTTTTTTCTGCTTCTGCGGCAGCAATGGCTTCACGGGTGTGTTGAATGTCGCTCTTGAGTTCGTTTAAGGTCTCAAGCAGGTTATTGACCAGATCAAGGGTGCTCTGGGCTTCTTCGAGCAGTTCGGCGACCTTGCCAAACAAGAGTGAAAACTGTGTTTTCAGGTGCTGCACATTGGCGATGCGAATATCAATGGCGTCAATCAGTCGATCCACTTCTCCCACATGCTCCTGGTTGACGTTGAGGTGCTGATCCATCTCGGCCATCAGGCTTTCATAGCCGGCCAATTGTTTCTCGAGCTCGGCCAGTTTTTCCTGGTTCTCTTTGAAGTTGAATGACCGCGGATCCTTGAGCAGGGTAATCAACTGTTTGGTATCGTCAATTAAAGTCTTTAATTCAGACTTTAAGCTATTGACGGTGTCATTGTCTTTAAAGATGGTGCTCTTTAAAGCGTTAAGTTCTTGTTTGCTGGTTTCGAGCTCAATCAGCTCCTGGGTTAAATCAGCGGTAGCCTGATTGACGCGGCTTTTGATACTGTTGAGCTGGGAAATTTCTGCATTGAGTTCATGGCTGCTGCTGATCAAACCGCTTTCGGTGTTATTCAATTGCTGCTCTAAGGTGTTTAACCGTTCCTGGGCCACAGGCGGTAAGCGATCCCCCTGATTGAGCAGTCGCTCATACTCCACCAGGTTCTTTTGGTAGTTTTGGTCGCTAATGCTTAAGTTTTTGCGGGCTTCAAGCAGCTCGCGTTTGTGGCCAAGTACCTTTTGGGTTGAAGCGTTGACCTGCGCCGTGTCTGTGGCAAACTGGGCCTGTAATTCGGCCATGCGACCGTCATGGGCGTTTAATGCGCCCCAGGTGCTTTGAATAAAAGCACCGTTTTTGGCTTGCAGATCAGTGGACTTCTGAAAGCGTTGGGCAATTGAAGCCTGGCGCATCAAAATACCCTCATAAGTATCGAGCAAGGCACTGAGCCCGTCGGCGGTGTTGGTGGCTTCGAGTAAGGCTTTGCCCTCTGCAGCAAAGGCCTCAACACTAATGGTGCCTTCACGGGCTGCGGACAGCAGGTTGTTCAGGCGTTGTTGGACGTCTTGCTCGCGTTGATTCAGGGCCTCAAAGCGTTGGTGAATGCCCTGCGAGGCTTGCTGGGCGGATGCCAGCGTGCTCTGTTCAAAGGTGTTTAAAGCTTCTAGTTGTTGCTGGACCCCATCTCGGGCGGCCACAATCTGGCGGATTTGTACCAGGGTATTGGCTTCGTGCTGAGCGCTCGACTGGATCAGGGTTTCACTGCTGGCAATGTCTGTGGCCAGTTGGCTTTGCAGTCCTGTGAGGGTTTGCATGGCTTCGGCAATGTGTTGGTTGTTCAGCAGTTCGGGTGAACTGTTGCTGAGCAATTGCTGTAACTCCTGAGCCAGGGCCCGGCTGTCACGGTTGGCCTGCGTCAGGGCCTCCCGTTGGGCGCTCGCCTGGGCGGTGGCGGCTTCAATGCGTGAAATCTGGGTGTTTAAGCTGGTTTGGTAACCGCTGAGGTTTTGTTTTTGCTGTGCAATGTCTGCTTCAGTCAGTGCAATATCGCGACGAATAGCGGCCAACTGGGCTTCAATCTGTGCCCGTTCGGTTTCGACACTGGCAAAATCAGACTCTAGCTTTTGACGGCTTTGCTGTAGGCCCTCCCGGGGATTGCCTCCCCCGGACTGAGCTTCTGCTTTTAGCGCATTGAGCTCTTGCACAAAGGCATCTTTGCTGGCGCTATTGTTTTGATCCAGACTGCTCAGACGGTCTTCCCAGCCTTTAAGCTGCGCTTCATACTCAGACAATTGCCCCGACAATTTGCCAATTTCTGTCTGGGTATGGGCAATGGATGCTTCTGCGGCGGCCTGTTGGGTTTTGGCCAGTTCAATGGCTTCATTGGCTGCGCTGATTTCCTGGGTAATGCGCTCTTTTTGGCCTTGCAGTTGATCCAGTGTGCTGCCCATTTCGCTTTTGAGATTCTGGCTGCGCTGTAAGTGCTGCTCCATCTGTTGAATTTGCCCTTTGAGGCTTTCGAGCTGCTGGGTTTGTTCGGCAAAGTCGGCGGGGCTTAAATGGGCCTGGCTTAAGGTGCTTTGTAGCGTGTTTAAGGTATCTAAGGCTTTTGTAAAGTCCTCAGCAGACATGGTGTTAAGCTGGCTTTTGTACTGGGCCATGACGGACTTCACCTGCGACAACAGTTCGTCGTTAAAGGGAATCAGCTCTTCGAGCTGGGCTGTGGTCGTTGCCAGCATGGTCTCCTGGCTTTCGATCTGGCCCTGTTGGGTATCGAGGGTTTCGGAGACGTCAGTCAGCTGTTGCTGCAAGGGTTGAAGCTGTACCTGGAACTGGGCCGTGGCAGCGGTGGCTTTTTGTTGTTGAGCCTGTAAGCCCTGAAAGTCCTTCTGGTGCTGGGCAATTTCGCTTTGCGCGGTGCTCAGTTGACTTTGTAAAGGCTGCTGTTGCTGCGGGTCCAAATGACTTTTAAGGGCATCGTATTGGGTGCTTGCTTCGGTGTATAGAGCTTTGAGGTCATTGATCTGTTGACCATACTGGCTGACCACGGTGTCCAATTCCTGCTGTTTTTGACTGAGTTGGCTCTGGTTTTGTTCAAAGTCCTGCCGCAGGGTTTGAAAGGTGGCCACCTGCGTTTTGAGCTGGTCTGACAGGGTGCTCACGCGATCATTCAAACGGCCCTGGGCCCCTTCCCGCTGCTGTAATTGGGTGGCCGTGCGCTGCAATTGCTGTTCTAAAGCCTGCAACTGCGGCAGTTTTTGCTCCAATGATTGTCCGCTTGCCAGGGTGCTTTCAAAACTGCTCATGAGGGTTTTAAAGGACTCAGCTTGCTCGCCGGACTGTTGATACAGTTGAAACACCTGTTGGTAATGGGCTTCAATCTGCTGGCCCAGGGTTTGAAGTTGGTTGCCCTGTTGAGTCAGTTTTAAATCCAGGGCTTTGACCTGTTGGCCCACCTGTTGGGCCTGGGTTTTGCTCTGCCGCAGTTGGCCTTGCAGCGCGCTCAGTTTGTCTAAGCCCATGCTTTTCAGCTGGCTGGCCTGGTTAAGGCCGCTCTCTAAGCGGTCCAGGGTTTGGCTCAGGGTTTGCAATTGTGCCGCAATTTCAGGCTTGTCCTGCACCTGCTGACGCAAGCCCGCCACGGCTTCGCGGTAACCCGCCAATTTACTGGCGGTAATATTGCCAGCCTTGAGGTCTGCTTCAATGCGGGTGTGGAGCTGTTGAATTTGCGCCAACAACTGATCGCTCTTTTGAAGGGTCTCCTGGACGGCCTGAGAGGACTGGGCATGACTCGACATGGCGGTGTAGAGGCGTTGGGCAGCTTGCGTATGTTTGTCTGACACCATACCAAACCATTCATCGCTGTTTTGAAGGTTGTTTAAATCCAGTGACAAACCGCCCACCGAAATACTGGTGTCTACCAATTGTTGTAAAAGGGCCTGTTTGGTGCTGTCGGAGAGGGCGTTGAGCTCGGTGGCCGTTAAGCTCTTGACATACAAAAAAGTGACGTCGTCGCGGCTGAATTGTTGGACTTTACCGAGCAATTCCAGCAGCTGACTTTCGCTGCCTGCGGCCCGCAAAACCTTCACGGCTACCTGATCGCTGCTGTTTTCGCCGCCGAAGCGCCGTCCCAATTCGCTTGCGGCACCGCCGGTGACGCTGTCCCAGATGGAGCTTTCACCGTCCAGCACCGCCATGAGCATAAACTGATTGGCTTCTGAAAGACCATTGAGCTGTTCAGGGGTGCTGCGCTGTACATAATCCAGTACAGCGGGAGGACCTGAGTACGCGTTGAGGGCAAAGACTTTTTGGTTGTTGTTGAGATCGGCGTTGACAATGAGTTTTTCAATCAGGGCTTTTTGCTCGGCACCGTAGGGTTTGAGGAAAGGTACCATGTTCATTTTGCTGCTAAAGCCCAGTCCCTCCGCTACCTTTTTGATATCCTGAACCGAAAAAGGAAGATCTTGCAAGGCCTGGGGTGACAGGTGCTGCAATTGGGCGGCCAGCTCCTCAAATTTACCGGCGTCCAGTAAGGCTTTGAGCTCCTGGTGTGCGGGGCTCTGCAAGGCCTGCATGCCCTGTGCTTGACCCTTGCCGCTCAGGGCCCCCAGTGCGTCGGTGGGGGAAGACGCGCCGGGTGTGGTGGGGACCAACGGGGTAACAGGGGGTGCACTGCCCACGGCATGGGTGCTGGCCGTTTGCTGTAGCGTAATTTGTGGCGTTGCGGAACCTGTTCTCTGAATGGAGCCCATAAGACATCACCTGACTGTAAACTTAATGTGGGATCGATTAACCTGATCACTCTGTTGTATATATCGTGCAAAAAATAAAAACCTGACGAAAGCTTAACATGCTCTTAAGAAAGAAAATCCGCTGATGTTTTTACCCTCTGCCACCGACCCGGCTTTGTATACCGGCGCCCCCCAAACCCCCGACTTGCCTGAACTCATGCAAAAAATACAGCAGGTCTTTGCCCGCAACCAGTTGAGCAATAACGGCCCCGAAGTCCAGGCCTTAGAGGCCGAAATCGCAGCCTGGGCGGGTGTAAAACACTGCATTGCCGTGGCCAACGCCACCCTGGGGCTCTTGTTTGCGCTGAAGGCGCTGGACCTTCAGGGCGAGGTGGTTCTGCCGGCCTTTACCTTTCCGGCCACCGCCAATGTCTTACCCTGGCTCAATTTAAAACCTGTGTTTGTGGATGTGGACCCCCTGCACCACAATATGACGGCTGCAGCGGTAGAGGCCGCGCTGACCCCTCAAACCGCCGCGATTTTGGGGGTGCAAATCTGGGGGTATATGGAGCACGTGGAGGGACTTCGCAACCGGGCTAACCGTCAGGGTATTCCTCTGATCATGGATGCAGCCCATGCCCTGGGGTGTGGCAATCAGCAGCAGCGGCCTGCCGGCAGTCACGGACGTGTGGAGGTGTTTAGCTTACATGCCACCAAGTTTATCCATGGCTTAGAAGGCGGGTTGATCTGTACTTCAGACACGGCGCTGGCCGAAGGCATCCGTGCCTGGATACAATTTGGTTACCGTGAAGGACAGGTGCAGCAACCCGGCTTAAATGCCAAAATGAATGAGATCTCGGCAGCGGTGGCTCGCCACAATTGGCAACACCGGGTAGAACTCACAGCTCACCATCAGCGCATCTACGAGGCGTACCAGCGGGCGCTGCAGGGCATTGCGGGGCTGCGCCTGTATCAGCATTTAGCCGGTAGCAACTACCAATACGTGGTGCTGGAAGTCTTAAGCGACTTCGGGCCCGACGCGAATGCTGTCCAGCAGCACCTACAAACCCATGGCATTTACAGCAAACGTTATTTTGAGCCTTTGCACCACAGTCCAGCCTACAGGTCCTTAAGGACCCCTCCTCTGCCCGTCACGGAGCGCCTGGGGCAGCAGGTGCTGGTGCTGCCGGGTGGACAGCAAATGGATGTCTCTCAGGTGGAGCGGGTCTGTGAGGCTTTATTGGCCCTGGGCACGGGCGAGGGTGTTCGTGGTTGAATAGCCGCTGACAAAGGGCATAAAGACAATCTCAATGCCCAGACGGTCCAGGGTGGCCGTCTCGGGTAGCGAGTCTCGCGTGTAGTCTCCGGCTTTGACATAGACGGCAGGCTGTACCCGCTCAATGAGTGCATCTGCGGTTTGCTCCGCAAAAATGAGGGTGGCGTCTACACAGCGCAAGGCGCTGAGTAATTCAGCCCGATCCACATCCTGATTGACGGGACGGCTGGGGCCTTTGAGCTGACGCACCGAGCTGTCGCTGTTGACGCCCACCAACAGGACATCACCCACCTGTCGGGCGGCCTGCAGATAGCGCACGTGCCCAATATGCAAGATGTCAAAACAGCCGTTGGTTAGCACAATGCGACGCTGTTGCTGCTGTTGGGCCTCACGCCAGGCCGAAAAGTTTTCAGGGGTTAAACATATCATGGCTTCAGCATAGAAAAAAAACACAAAAAGCACAAGGATTTTCGCCCCATTCCACTGGGCAGCTGCAGATTTTGACCCTATACTTCGAGTCTATTTCTTTCTTTGAAGTGAGCCTTTGTGCCATGCCTCAGTTATTGTGGGGTGTTCTGATCATCTCCTTTGCTCCCATCTTGATTCATGTTGCTCCCCTGTCTGCCGATGAAATTGCCCTGTACCGTATGGTGTTTGGACTGTTGTTTTTTTCGCTATTGGGTTGGCTTTATCGCCGTCAAGACACCACCCCCTGGGAGCCTCTGACCTGGAAAGAGCGACGCATGGCGCTATTGGGAGGCTTTGCCTTTGCCCTGGACTTGATGTGTTGGCACCGCTCGATTCATTTTATTGGTCCGGGACTGGCCACGCTGGTGGTGAGCACCCAGGTGCTCATGGTGGGGGCGGCCAGTGTCTTTTTACCCGGCCCCAAACCCCGCAAGGGCTTTTGGCTGTCGGCGCTGCTGTGCTTATGTGGTTTGGGGCTATTGGCCGGCAGCAGCGAACAGCATCAGATTGTGCTGGGCCTGGGGCTGAGTGGTCTGGCAGCCGTGGGTTACACCGTTTACCTGTTGAGTCTCAAGCAGATTGCACAACCCGATATGGGCAAAACCCTGCGGGTGATGCAATGGGTCAGTGGCAGTGCTGCACTGACCGTGGGAACGTATATGGTGTGGGATCTGATGAGCCGTCAGGCGGCCTTTGCCTTTCCCCAGCAAGGGCAAACCTGGGCAATTATTCTGGCGTATGGGGTGTTGATTCAGGGCGTGGCCTGGACGCTGATTGCCGCAGCCATGCGCAAAATGCGTCCTTTTCGCGTCAGCCTGTTTTTGTTATTGCAACCCCTGCTCGCCACCGTTTGGGATGCTCTTTTCTTTGGGCGTCAGCTGAACCCCTGGGAGCAAGTGGGGGTTGCCCTGGTATTTGGCGGGATTTTGGGCAGTTTTCTTTTGACGCAGGATACTGCCCAGGCCCTTAAAGGGTTCTTTAAAAACGTGAAGACACGGTTTGGTAAGGCACTTCCAGGCTAACGGGCGGCTTGACGGCGATGGGGGCCACCGCCAACGGCAGTTCGCCGGTGACTTGTTCCAGCACACGCTGGTAAAGTTTAGGGGATTCCATATGTACATGCACGTGATAATGCACGTGGGTGGGCTCTTCTTTTTTTGAAGTGTTTTTTGAGAGGCCCAGCACAAATTGAATCCAGTTTTGATAAGGCTTTTTCATCGTGATTCTCCCCTGCTTTTTTCTTTTATCTTCTCACAAGAAAAAGCCTTTTCAAGCGGTCATTTAGCGATTTTCACGGCTTTTTAATAGGGGTGTTAAGATTTTTTTCTACGAAGGGGAGGCTTGCTCAGGGTAATTTTCTAAGGTATTATCATGATTATCACATCAATCTTTTTCAATCATCAGCGTTTTGCTGTGTTTTGCGGGTGGAAATTACATTTTATGTTTTTAAGATTATGCTTAAAAGCAGGGCTTCTTGTGTTGTCGTGCTTTTTTCTGGCCAATGTTGTAGCCTGTGTACCTGCCACGCAAGTCCCACTTTGTCGGGCAATGCAGGCAACTCCTCGGGAGGTCCTTCAGGTAACTCAGGTGACAGCGGAGAGAATAACACGTTCATTCCGGTACCCACAGGCTCGCCTGCCCCTATTTTGAGTACCTTAACTTTACCTGTGCTGCTATTGCGCCAGGCCCTGGTGTGATGCTTTTGATAAAGGATGTGGACAATATTCACAAAACTCAAATGTTGAAGGAACCATAAAGGACATGCTATGAGTAGAATGAACAAAGAATACCTTGAAAAACATTTTGCTGCAGCCATAAAATACAACGATATTTTATCTGTAGAACAGTGCATAAAAAAAGGCGTCTCTTTAGAGTATAGTCCAGTGTTTCAGGATGCTCCTCTCTTAGCGGCTATCAGGTTAAGCGATAGCTACGAAATGATTAAGTTACTGATTGATTATGGAGCAAATCCCTTAGCACGATCGCATTTTGGATTATCAAATGCACTTCATCTTGCGATAGAGAATGCTGATTATATCTACATAAACAAGTTGGATGGATATACTAAAAGTGGACAAGAAGATGATAACTTGCCCTATATCGAAGAATATGATTTGCCTCATTTAGCAAGCTATATTGAGCGAGAAAAACCCAGGCTTATTGATGATGTGCTTGAGGATTATTTGAAAATGATTAAGTTGTTTCTTAAAAAAGGGGTTTCACTCAAAGACAAAGATAGTCTAGGGGACACACCGCTTCACTATATAGGACGTAATGAACCATTGCGTGACTTTCTAAATGCATATATCTCAGAAATGGAAAATTGAATGCGTATATTTGACTGCATCTTTTTGACATTTTTTGTTTTTCAAATTTCGCATATTAACCTGGCCAGGGCTGCCCCATCCATTATTAATGACTCTGTTGCTCACGAACCCTCATCTCTTCACTTATTAGATCTCTTGAACAAACGTTTGGCAACTGTTGAAGGCAACATATCTACGCTCATGGAGCTGGTCAGTTACCCTATTCCTGATTTTGAGCTTCCAGAAACAAGGTGTTACGTGCTTTATACCTTTGAAGAAGGGGGACGAGGTCTTTATGCAAATCACTTAAAAGCAAGATTAGATTGTACAAAAGAAAAGCTAAATGCCATCCAAGAAGCCTATAGCACCGTAGAAGACTTGGATAAAAGAAGCGATCGTGACAAACGCATTCTTGCTATGCTGAGGCGTTTTGTTTCTGAAAGCTTGATACAAATAGATGCTATTGATGATCAGCTTTACAGGGTTTTTCATCATCAAAGAGACTACAATTACGAATTTGAACCCGGTAATCGTTTGATCTTAATGCCTGTAATGTTTGACGCTGACGAAAATAACACCGTACTTAGAGGTCGTACGACTGATATTTCTCAGGAGTGGATATCTTTTTTTAAAAATCCTGTAGGTATGAGTATTCACTTGTATGTCTCCGATTTGAAAATAACAAAGCCCGTTGACGTTTTTTGGGATGGTCCAATGTTTGAAATCCAGATTCCTACAGAGAGTCTTGATTTCAGCGCGTTTTCTTACCAGGAAAAGGAGCGTGATGGTAGAGAAGTCACTCTGTATGAGTGGCCTGCGTCTGTTGAAGTCTCCGTTGCATTTTGTCGCCCCATCATACCGAATCTGTTTCTAACCAAGTGTATTTCTTCAAATATTGCGAACTGGTACTTACCATTTATTGTTTTAGACTCAGTTGGTGTCGTAAATCATAGTAATTCCCCTGTGTCAGAATAGAGGGCGTTTGGTGCAGAGTTGGCTTGGCAAATACGAGATCTGCTACCCAGAGTAACGGTGAATTGGATAGATGAGGATAGATGAGGATAATGCACAACCAGGAAAATATTCATGTTATTAGAGAGGAATTGTATGGGGTTTTCAAAAGAAATGGAAGATGACTTTGCTGCTGCAGTAAGAAGTAGTGATTTTGCAAAGGTTCAAGCCTATTTAAAGCAGGGGCTTTCACCACAAGTGAATTCTTTTTTTCTTCGGCCTGTCCCCTTTGTTGCTGTTGAAGAAAACGCACTGGATATTTTGAAACTACTATTTGAATATGGTGCAGATCCTTTTAGCGGAGATCAATTTGAATGTAATTTGTTACATATTTCTATTCAAGAGCTTGATTCCACTTGTTCAGATAAAATAGTTGGATATGTTAACAAAAATTTTGAGAAAGATATTCAAGATAATCTAAGTATTATTCAGTATTTGTTGAAACTTGGTGTTTCTTTGACCAAAAAAGATAAATGGGGGGATACACCCTTAGATTACATACAGTGCTGCGGAGACCTTCTGGCACCTATACTTAAACCTTATCTTGAGAAGGACATTGTATAAGTGAACAATTTTACGGTTTTCTTTATAACGAGTCTTCTTTTGGTGTGGATGTCTACTTGCCCGGCCTTTGCCCTTCCTGTTTGGCCACTGGATTCTTCTGAGTCACGTCCTTCTGAGTTGCAGATGCTTGATCTTAGCAATGAGCGTTTGGGCTGGATTGAGAAAAGTCTGGTGGGATTAGAAAACAATGTTACCTGGGTGTTTCCTGAGCTGAAGATGCAGGATCGCTGCCGTTTTACGCAGCAATATTTTGAATCCTATCAGATGCCTGACGCGTATCAATCTCATCTGCTTACCCGTACCCGTTGTTTAAAGCAAAGGCTTGCCCAGCTTGAAGAGCAACTAAAGCGCTCTGAACCCAATGGCGCCGTAGAAAAAATGAAAATCATGATTCCGTTTTTACGCGATAGCCTTATCCCGTTCCGCCAGTCCCTGGACCAGGTTGAATATCAGCTGAAAACATTTTCTGTAGGGCTCTACCCAGATCCGAAAGCTAAAAAAGCAGAAACACAATTGGTTTTATTATCTGGAGTTATGGACTATAACTTTGAATTGGTGTTGCGTGGGCGTGTTCCCCACCTTTCAGCATCCTGGCAAAAAAAACTCGTGCAAGAAAACTTGACGCTCCATATATTTTCTTCAAAAATTGCTTTAAATAAAGTGCCTGCCTGGGGTTGGGATGGTCCTGCTTTTGAAGTTCGGATTCCTTTAGAGGATTTGGAGATAAAAAACTATCAATACGTTTTTGAAGACGGGGAGCTGGTAAGACAGTCTGTTATGCCAGTAACAGCAGAGTTATCGCTTGCGTTGTGTTCTCCCAGTCCAGGAGGAGTATGGTTTAGTCAGTGTCTACACTCAAATACAGCTCAGGTTTACTTTCCTGTGATTGAGGCCTCTGCAAGTGTTGAGCTGGGTGAAACAGATGTCCCTACTGATGAAGCGGAATGATGTCCCAGTTACAGCCAGGGTTGTCAATTATTAAATAGGAGAGGGGATTAGTCATGACAGAATTAGAAAAACGATTTGCCTGGGCCATTAAATACAACGATATCTTTTCGATCAAAAAATGCCTGGAGCAAGGTGTTGATGTCAATGTAAATCCTTATACCGGCTGTTCTCCACTGGCCAATGCGATTTCTTTTGCCAATGATTTTGAACTTATTGAGGTTTTAATCGAGGCAGGAGCAGATTTGTTTTATCGCTCAGAAGAACACCAGTGTAATTTGTTACACATTGCTATTGAATGTGCAGATGATCTGTACAGAGACAAGCAAGATGGCTACACAAGTTATGGATCCATAGAAAACAAGCAACCTTACCTTGACGAATATGATGTGCCTGAATTTGAAGCTTACCTGAAAACACATGGCTTTAAAAACCTGGATGAGTTAATCGCAGATAATCACAAGGTCATTATGCTCCTGCTCGAAGCAGGTGTGTCTCTCACAGACAAAGATACCCTGGGGCATACCCCTCTTAGTCATATCGTTTATAACGATCCTTTGCGTGAGCTCTTAACGGCTTATCTGCAACAGCAGAAGCAATCATCATGAGGCGTTTATTGCTGGTGATTTTTCTGCTATTGACCTCGATTTGCGAAAAAGCCCATTCAGAAGAAGCCTGGGATAGGTTCTTTGTGGACTTTCCTTATAAGGTGCCTTCTTCTTTAAGAATGCTAGACTTTTTAAACCTGCGTCTCACCTGGCTTGAAGGGGATATTTCGGCACTGAGTCGATTAACCGATATGACTTTCCCTGACTCTCATATTGCCGATGCACCTTGTGATGGGTCTCAACGTTTCTCTTTGATCAACCAGGAACTTTACCAGGAATACCTATTACGACGCCTTGCTTGCCTTGAATGGCAATTGAAAAGCGTGCAAGCTTTACTGGATAATCCTGAGGCAGTGCAAGGGCTTCCCGAAAAACACGTTCAACGCCTTTCCTATTTACGAGAACAAAGCCATGCTTTTTCTCCGGCCCTACAAAACACGAGACATCACTTAAATATGGTGTTCTACAGCATGGAAGTCCAATTCATGACAAAAACTTTTTTTCAGATTAGCTACGATGACAAAGATATTGAACTATTACCTGTTGAAGGGGATAATTCAGATGCAATATCTACATTTAGCCATTTGATAACCTTGTTGATGGGAACACATGCTGAAGATTGGATTTTTGACAAATATCTCCAAATAAAGCTAGGAAATTTTTATTTTCGTATAAGCTATGAGGATCTCTATCATACGGAAGATCTCTACTACAGCTTACTTCAGGTATTTAAGGGTGAGTTAGGCTCGTTTCCCGTATCTTCTTATTCCCAGGGCGCATCCTGGGAGTGGACTATTGTCTCTGATGAAAAAACGGTGAAGCTTCAAGTTAATTGGCATGATGTTGTACCCACAAACTTAGAAGGCGAGCACTTTGAGGGTAAAAGTTATATACAACTTTCAAAAACAGCTTTTCTAGAAGAATGGCTGCCTTTTATGCAGTATTTTTCGCGTCAACTTCAGAGAGTCAATGAGAAATACAATAATCCACCGGCAGATCCTTTTAGGGCCAGTCAATCCCATACCATCTATGTGCATGAAATCGCTCGCTATACGCTCTCACAAATCAGAGAAACCTTTGGGCCG
Source organism: Candidatus Sericytochromatia bacterium (assembly GCA_964229355.1). Lineage (GTDB taxonomy): Bacteria > Cyanobacteriota > Sericytochromatia > UBA7694 > UBA7694 > CAXRDE01. The sequence goes on from CAXRDE010000024.1 coordinate 146,456, forward strand.
AGAGATACAAGCCTTGAGTCGGTTTTGTCTCCTGATGATGACAGGGAACAAAATCAAGGCTACGTAGTGGAGCACATTGAAAGCACATACAAAGTCAGAGTGCCTAACAAGGTAGAACAAGCGAGTAAAATACAAGAGGAAATTGCTGAACATCGAGAAGGCATAGGGCTTTATTATGACAAGTCTGTACTTGAACTTTTGGAGTCTGTAGAAAAACGTTTGGAGGCTATCAAGTCCGAGGTCGAGTGGTTATACTGGGACACCCAATCCTTGTTTCCCAATGTCTCTGATTTTCAAGTCATCGATTTTTGGCCTGCCCAGGTATTTCGTATGGAACAACAGAGCGAAACGCCCCCCTTTCCTGATGCGTTTGATTATCTCTCGCAAAATGATGTACCAAAGTCTTGGACCGATACACAAAGCGACCGCCTGGTGGATGAAGTTGAAGTTTTAAGACAAAAAGTAGCCTGGGTAGAAGATGTCTATCGCAGTAATCAAAATCTTCCCTTGCCTGAGGAAGTGGAGGAGCTAAAAGCCTTTTTTAATGAGGTAGATATTGAGCATGGCATCTACAACTACTACCATCGACCAGCCACCTGGAAGCGAAACAAGAAGATGAACTCTGAACCCTGTCCTCCGCAAGAAATAAAGCTGTTTAACGCTGTAACCCGGGAAGATGACAGCATTTTGCTCAGGGGTCGAACCCATTATGTTCCCCCTGACTGTTTGGGTGAAGCAATAAAGATTCAAAATTTAGTGCCTGATTTTGCAGGTTACTTACAGGTCAAGAACTTTACGGTGACAGGCACACACCAGGCTTTTGAGATTCATATCACGGCTTTTAATCATATCGAGCAATACATAGAGGAAAGTTTGCAAAGGAACCCTTACTTTACAATCCCTGTAAAAATCAAAGATCTACAGCTGGGTATTGAATCAGAGGCCTTAAATCTAAAACAAAAATACGAAACTGAGGTGGAAATAGAAACTTTTGTAGGTAAAGGTCATAATGAGTGATTTTAAAATAGAATACTATCAATACAGCCCTGAAGATATGTCTGAATATGCTCCAAAATTTGATGATACTCTAGATGTTTTTACTGTCTGCTCTGTCTATACGAAAAGACCGTCAAATTATTTTCGTATCAAATGGAAGCGACACTACTTTTACTGTCCGTACACAGATCTTCACTGTGAAAATAACTTTTTTAAGAGCCTTTTAAGTATTTTTAAAGGCGAAGATGGGATATTTTCAGGTGGTTTTTCTTCTCAGGGTGCGAGTTGGGGGTGGGAGCTTCAAGGTGATGGAGATACGGTGGCCATTAAAGCCAATTGGCAAGATTTACGTGCTCACGATGCAGATGGCGAGTTGGCCAAAGACAAAACACCGCTCTTAGACCATGAACAAAGGTATAACGATTTTGACTCGCTCACATTAAGCCGCCAGGCTTTTATGGATGCCTGGCTCCCCTTTCTCAGCTATTTACACCAGGAGCTTGAAAGCATACAAAGGTATTATCCATATCTTCGTGATGCTTATAACGACCGTTATTCTTCAGCAAAGCTCATTGAAGAAATGGCTTCATTTACTACCTCTCAATCTGCTTCAATGAATAGTGATCTTGAAATAGACTATTTTCATTACATTTTTAATCTAGAGAATATGGGAGTGAAGCCAGATTTTGGTCATACAGCAGACTATTTGTTAAGCGCTTTCTCTTTTTATGCAGGCTACCAATACTTTGAATATCAAAACTTTTTTCGTATCAAATGGAAGCAGCACTACTTTTACTTCTCTTATATGAACCTAGGCTATGAAAATAACTTTTTTAAGAGCCTTTTAAGTATTTTTAAAGGAGAAGATGGGATATTTTCAGGGTGTTTTTTTCCTCAGGGTGAAAATTGGGAGTGGGAACTTCAAGGCGACGGAGATACGGTGACCATCAAAGCCGATTGGCAAGACTTATGTGCTCACGATGAAGACGGCTGGTTTGCCAGAGAAAAAACACCGATTTTAGATGATGAGCAAAGATACAACGACTTTGATTTGCTCACATTAAGCCGTCAGGCTTTTATGGATGCCTGGCTCCCCTTTCTTAGCTATTTACATCAGGAGTTTGAGAAAATAACAGAGGCTTACCCACATCTTCGCGAGACTTATAGCGACGATAGCCATTCTTCAGCCAAACTGATTAAAGAAATGGTTTTACTGGCTACACCCAGAGATGTATAGACAGGCGTTAAGAGCGAGAAGAAATAGTGGATTCGTGGTGTTCTGCTCAACGTCAAAATTACCTGGATTGAGGAGCCTATTACCATGACCCATTCTGAAGTCGACCTGAATTTAGATGAAGCTTTTTGTGATGCCTTAAGAGAAGGGAATATCGCTGAAGTTCAACGATGTTTGGCTGCGGGTGTACCCTTAAATTATAACATCGCCTATAAGGGGCCGCCCCTTTTTATTGTCTTGGACGAAAATAATTATGCGCTTGCTAAGCTTTTATTAGATTATGGGGTTGACCCTCTTATTAGAGAGGAAGAAACAGAGAATAATGCTTTGCATTTTCTGTTCGGGAGTTTTGACTATCTTTATGATTGGTATCTCAGGGGGGATACGTTGCCTAATATTGAGCGAGATATCAGAGAAAATAGACAAATTGCAAAACTGCTTATTGATGCAGGAACATTGCTAACTGAAAAAAATGTTTATGGTTTAACACCTATGCAATACATCACTTACAACTACCCTTTGCGTGAGTTCGTTGAAACTTATGCGCGCGAAAAGGGGATTGCTTTATGCGATTGATTGTTTTTGTCTCGGTATTTATGCTCACTGTTGGTCAGGGCTTTACGGCTGTAGCAGAGCCCATACTTTACCTCAACCCCAAAGCCAATAACCCCTCATCGTTGCGTATGTTGGATTTTTTGTATGAACGCCTGGGTGCCCTTGAAATCGAGATGAATAGCCTCACCGATATGGGCAATGCAGAATTTTCGGATTTCCCTGTAAAAACGATAGCGTGTGTTACCGGGTTTTATCCAGGGAGAACAGCTCTCTACACTTATCAAGAAAGCTTATTAAGCTGTGTGGATTCTTTTGCTTATCGGCTCAGGCAAATGCAAAGATATGTAGCAAAGCAAGATCCTTCCCATCGTACTTATGCCTTTTTTCAGGATCGCTTTCCCATTTTCTTTAATGCATTACAGCAACTAAAGTATGAGCTCAAAGGGGTGTTTCATGCTTCTCAATTTGAGTCCTACGAGTTCCCTGTCAATGACCAATTGGTACTGGTCGCGGTACAGGTTGACCATAACTACACCACGATTATTCGGGGACGTTCCAACGGTATTTTTAAAGATGAATATTTAGAAGACATTTTACGTGGCACCACCTATCACTTAAGTTCTCTGGTGCAGATCAACTGGTCAAAAGCTCGGGTTATTAAGGCACCCAAAGTCGTCTGGATAGGTCCCATGTTTGAAATCAGAATCCCGATTGAAAATATGTTGCCCAAAACCTATCGCTATGTGTTTGAGGAGGGGGAGTTGCACACTCAATATATGGTGCCCCAAGAGAGCAAGCTTTCAGTGTCATTGTGTAAAAAGAGCGACTGGGGGCTGCTTTTTAACCGATGCCTAACGTCCAACGAAAAAGATGTTTTTATTGCCCCTCTGCTTGGCACAGCCAGTATAGGGCACAGTGCGTTGCAAGATCATGAACAGGATCTTGAAGATGAAGAAGAGTAAGTTAACCTTTTTCTTCATGCTTCTTACCGCCTGCCAGCCCACGGAGTCCCCCACCGCACTCAGCCCCTCATCCCCGGCTGCCACCACAGCAGACGACTGGTGGCAAACCTTCAACGATAGCGGTCAGCGCCGTCATTATCTGCTGCCCCATGAAACAGACCTGGGTGCCATCCCTCAGGACCCGCAAAACCCGTTAACCCCTGAAAAAGTGGCTCTGGGCAAACTCCTCTTTCATGAAACCGCTTTGGCCTTGCAATCCAAAAATGCCCAAAACGGCACCTGGTCTTGCGCCACCTGTCACTTTGCCCAGGCGGGCTTTCAAGATGCCCGTGTACAATCTTTAGCCGATGGGGGCATTGGCAATGGCAGCGAGCGTAAGCTCAAGCATGCTTTGGTCTCCCCCGATAAGCCCGATGGCCCCAATGTGCGCTCTCCCAGTATTTTGAATGTGGCTTACCAGAAAAACTTACTCTGGAACGGCATGGCTGGTGGCATGGGGGATAACCTGGCCGTACAAAGTCAGTGGCAAAAAGGCAAACCCCACGGCTTTAACTACCTCAAATTAGAAGGTGCCGAAACCCAGGCGATTATTGCCCTGGGGGTACACCGCCAAAGTCATGACGATCACAATTTCGCCACCGTCAAAACACCCCTGAGTGTGTTGGCTGCCTACCCGGCTTATCAACAGCGCTTTGATAAGGCTTTTCCTGGTGAACAGGTCTCACGCTATACCCTGGGGCTCGCCATGGCGGCTTATGAGCGCACAGTCCTGCCGACACAGGCCCCCTTTCAGCGTTTTTTAAGGGGCGATACCCAGGCCTTGAATGCTGAGCAGCAGGCCGGGGCTCAGCTCTTTTTTGGCAAGGCCCGCTGCCATGCCTGTCACAACTCTCCGGGCCTGAGTGGTAGCCAATACTATGCCCTGGGGCTTAAAGACATGACCATTGAGTTTGGTCTACCCCCTGACGAAAACACCCAAAAAGGGCGGGGTGGCTTTACCGGCCGTGCCGAAGATGCTTACAAGTTTAAAGTGCCGCAATTGTACAATCTTAAGCGGTTGGTTAGCTTGGGCCATGGAGGCAGTTTTGTTAGCGATGATCAGCAGTCGGCCTTAGAAAAAATGATGCGTTACAAGCTAAAAGGGCAAGCCGAAAACCTCAGGGTGCCGTCTTCGCAATTGGCACGACAATTTGTTGCCATGGCAGAGGTGGACTTTAGTGAGCAAGAGATTCAGCAGCTTTTGGCCTTTGTGGCCGATGGCTTAGAAGATCCCAATCTGGCCCGTTATGAGCCGCGAGACCTGCCCAGCCGGCGCCAGCCGATTAACGATGAATCACCTTTTACAAGGCCCTAACCCTCTTGCTGGTAAGACACATTGTAAATGTGCCAGGTTTCGCTAACTTTAGCGCTGCTGGGTTGACGCAGGGTGTACTCTGCTTGAAAGGTCTTTTTGATGCCCTGGCGGTCTTCGGTGTCAATGGTGACGGGTTGTTTAAAATAGCGAAACCCTTCGGCTTCCCCCATTTCACCCTGACTTAAAAACACTACCTTGGCGCTTGTGAGATTTTGAAAGCGCTGTTGAAAGCTGTCAAAATCAAAGCCACTGGCGGCACCTTCCTGAGCCCAGAGCGAATAGGCAAATTTGTACTGCTTTTTGACCAGAGAGTCATAGTAGTTCTGAATCACATGGCGTGGCACGTCAAAGGGTTCCTGAAAGGTCCATACGGTGGCGGGATTGGGTGACGCACCAGAGGTACCCACCTGGGGGATTGCACTGGCAAGAAGAGGCTGCTCGCTGGCCTGAGCTTGATCTTGCTGTTGAAACCAGCCTGGATTTGTCAGCAATTGATAAGCACTGGCCAGCAAAACGCTCAAAAAGAGCAGGCCAAAAACAAAGAAACGTTGCATGCCTGTTGCCTCCAGGTCTTCTGATTGCAAAAATGACTTTACAAAACAGGTGTTTCTTCTTGTTATAGCACAAGGGTTTTGCGCTGGCCCAGTAAATGTCGAGACATTTTTAGGAGATTTTTACGAACCCGAAATCTAAAAGGTATCTTTCCACTGGCGCAGAGCGGCAAAGACCTCTGCAGGACTTTGAAGGGTTTTGCCCGATTGGGCTTCAGCGGCCGCTTGCACCTGGGGCAGATGACAGCGCAGAAAGGGATTGCTTAAGCGTTCCTGGGCCAGCGTGCCGGGTACAGAGTTGCCGTTCAGCTGGGCCTGTCTCTCGGCAATCGCTGCGTTATGGGGCTCTACGGTTTGGGCAAAGCGTAAATTGGCGGCGGTGTATTCGTGACCAAAATACAGTTGTGTGTCGTCGGGTAAACTACCCAAAATCTCATTTAAGGCGGCGTACATCTGGGCATGAGAGCCTTCAAAGACCCGACCGCAGCCTGCGCCAAACAAGGTGTCTCCGGTAAAGGCATGGCCGTCAATCACATAAGAGATGGCTCCCAGGGTATGCCCTGGATGAAACAAGACCTCCACGGTGTCGGACTGCTCTCCGGTGCCAAAGGGAAAGCGCTCTCCGTGTGCCAGACCCGTGGTAAAGCCAGGAACCCGTTCGGCGTCAGAGACGTGAGCCAGCACCTGCAGGGCTGGATAGGCTTCCAGGAGCGCCAGATTGCCCCCCACATGATCCCAGTGGTGGTGGGTGTTCCAAAGCATGGTGGGGGTCCATTCCCGCACTGCTAGTGCCTGTAAGACCGGGGCGGCTTCTGAGGGGTCCACCACCGCCACCGCGTCGCCGCTGCGTACCAGATAGGCATAGTTATCTCGCAAGCAGGGAACAGGGACAATCTGTACGCCCATGGCTAAAAGGCCAGCAGGGTTTGGCGAATGATCGCCACGGCCGCACGCATTTGGTCTTCGGTAATGGTCAAGGGTGGCGCAAAGCGAATAATGTCGCCGTGGGTGGGTTTGCAGATTAAGCCTGCGTCTTTCAGGGCCAGGCAAACATCCCAGGCGGTGCGCCCGTCTGCAAAAGGCTTAATGACCACGGCATTCAGAAGGCCTTTGCCTCGCACGAGGGTAATAAAGCCACATTCTTGCTGCAGTTTTTCCATTTCATCACGAAACAATTGCCCCATGGCTTCGGCGTTTTCGGCCAGCTGTTCGTCTTTGAGCACTTGCAGGGCCTCCATGGCCACGGCACAGGCTAAGGGGTTACCACCGTAGGTGGAACCGTGCTCACCGGGCAAAATGGTCAGCATCACTTCGTCGCTGGCCAGCACCGCAGAGACAGGGAACACCCCACCCGAGAGGGCTTTGCCCAGAATTAAAATATCCGGTTTAACGCCTTCGTGATCTGAGGCCAGCATTTTGCCGGTGCGGGCCAGACCGGTTTGCACTTCGTCGCAAATTAAGAGCACGTTGTACTGCTTGCACAGTTCACTCACCCGTTTGAGGTAGCCTTCATCGGGCACCACCACACCGGCTTCCCCCTGAATGGGCTCTACCATAAAGGCCGCCACGTGTGGGTTTTTCAGCTCTTGCTCTAAGGCCGTGAGGTCATTGTAGTCCACCAGAATGTATCCGGGCATATACGGGCCAAAGCCTTCATAAGAACTGGGGTCATTCGAAGACGAGATGGCGGCCAGGGTGCGTCCCCAGAAGTTGCCGTTGGCAAAAATAACCTGGGCCTGATTTTCGGGAATGCCTTTGACTTTATAACCCCATTTGCGGGCCAGCTTAATGGCGGTTTCGCCGCCTTCGACACCGGTGTTCATGGGCAAGACTTTGTCGTAACCAAAGTACTCGGTAATGTATTTTTCGTACTGGCCTAAGACGTTATTGTAAAAAGCGCGGGAGGTCAGGGTGATTTTTTGCGCCTGATCTTGCAGGGCTTTTAAAATGCGGGGGTGACAGTGACCCTGGTTCACCGCCGAATAGGCCGATAAAAAGTCGTAGTATTTATTGCCTTCTGGATCCCAGACAAAGATGCCCTCGCCTTTTTCTAAGACCACGGGTAGTGGATGGTAATTGTGTGCGCCATAACGATCTTCTAAGGCCATGGCCTCTTCAGAAGAAATGTGCTGAATGGTGGCAGCAGTGCCTGTTAACATGGACATAAAAGTGGCTCCCTAGGGTTTTCGAGCATGGTAACATATTCTCTCTCACAGAACATACCCAACGAACCTGAGCTTTCTGCTATGATCGTAGCAATGGAGGCTAGTGTTATGACCGAGAACCCCTTAGATCCCAATGATGATGTACTGATCACCGCCTATATGAACGCGTCTTTGGCGGCCACAAAAGTTCCCCGCCGCTTTGAGCAGTTAACCTATTACACCGAGACCGGTGACCTTATCGAGACGCAGGCTTATGCGGAGCGTTTTGGTACCGTTGAAGCCCTCGAAAAAGAAATCTTTTTGACCTTTTTTGTCTACGCCGAGCGCATGGTGCGACTGGAAAGCTCCGAAGCAGAGCGCCAGGACCCGGCCAACATGCTGCTGTCGTTTTATTACACCCTCTTTGAAGTGTTTGCCGCCAACCGCGAATACATTATGCTGCGTTTTGCCACGCCCCTGACCCATGTCAAAAGCCTCTTTTGTTTGGACCGTTTAAAAGCGGCCTTTGAAGATTTCTTTAAAGAGATCAACCAGTATGAGCCCCTGTTGCCGGTGCCGCTGTTAAAACAAGCCCAGGAAAAGCTCTTTACTGAAGCCGGTTGGTTGCAGTTTTTGTCGGTGTTTGAGTTCTGGCTGAAAGACACCTCACCCGATTTTGAGCGCACCGATGCCCTGATCGAGAAGTCGTTAATGCTGGGCCTTGACGTGCTGCAATTACAGCAGACCGAGCGGCATCTGGCAGACTGGGCCCGTTTTTGGACGCAGAAATAACCCATGAAACCCATTGATCATATTCCCACCTCAAAGATCAAGCGCGCCTCACAACTGGCAAAAACCGGTGTGAAAGTGGGCAGCAATTATCTGAAGTACTATGGTGAAAAACTGGTCAATCCCGAACTCGATAAATCCAAGTTGAACCAGGCCAATGCCGAGGATATTTACAATAGCCTTAAGCATTTGAAAGGGAGCGCTTTAAAAGCGGCCCAAATGCTGAGCATGGAAAAAAACATCATGCCCAGTGAATTTATTGAAAAGTTTTCCTTGGCCCAGTTTTCGGTGCCGCCGCTCTCGGCGCCCCTGGTGAACAAAACCTTTCGCACCTATTTTCACAAACCGCCTGAGGCTGTTTTCGATCGCTTTAATCCCGAAGCGGTGGGGGCGGCGAGTATTGGTCAGGTGCACGAGGCCTGGTCCGGCGATAAAAAACTGGCGGTTAAAATTCAGTATCCGGGTGTGGCAGAAAGTATCTCTTCGGATCTGGCCATGGTGAAGCCCGTGGCCCTGCGCCTGTTTAACCTCTCTGCTGCCGATGTAGAGCATCACTTCAAAGAAGTGGAACACAAGCTGCTCGAAGAAACCGACTATACCCTTGAATTACAGCAAGGGCAAGACATGATTGCCGCCTGCGAGCATTTACCCGGTATTCACTTCCCCCGGTACTATCCTGAGTTCTCCAGCTCTCGCATTCTCACCATGGATTGGATGGAGGGACAGCACCTGTCGGAGTATGTCAAAAGCCAACCCACCCAGGCCCAGCGCAACCAGGTGGGGCAAACCCTCTGGGACTTCTATATGTACCAATGGCACGGTTTGCGCAAACTGCACGCGGACCCTCATCCCGGCAATTTTTTGGTAAACGGTGACCATGGGTTGATTGTGCTGGACTTTGGCTGCATGAAAGCCATTCCCGAAAGCTTTTACCAGCCCAGTGTGGAGCTGTTACAAACAGCGAATCTTCACGATCCCCATCTGCTTGAGCAGCAATTGGCACGCCTTGAAATTTTTAAGCCCACCGATCAACCCGAAGACATCGCCTATATGTTAAAGGTGTCCCAGGAGATGGTGGCGGTGTTAACCCAGCCCTTTCGCGCCGCTCATTTTGACTTTGGTGAACCCACCTATTTTCAGCAAATTAACCAGTTGAGCGAGAAGTACAGCAAAGACCCGCAATTGCGCAAGCTGTCTGGCGGCCGCGGCTCTCAGCACTTTTTGTACTTTAACCGCACCTTTTTTGGCCTGTATCTTTTGCTGCACGATCTTCAAGCCCAGATCGAAGTGGAGCAAGATATTCCGCGTTTCCTGGCGCGCTTTGCCCCTTAAAAGATCCCGGATAGCACGTAGAATAACAAGGCGCTGAGCATAAAAGAGATGGGAAAGGTCAAGACCCAGGCCCAGACAATGCTGCCCACCACACCCCATCTGACGGCAGAAAAGCGCTTGGCGGCCCCCACACCCATAATCGAGGTGGAGATCACGTGGGTGGTGCTGACGGGCATGCCCAGATGAGAGGCCCCCAAAATCAGCAGGGCCGCAGAGGTCTCTGCCGCAAAGCCGTGAATGGGTTGCAGCTTAATCATGCGACTGCCCATGGTGTGAATAATGCGCCAACCCCCGGCCAGGGTGCCCAGGCCCATGGCCAGCGCGCACGACACAATGACCCATAAGGGAATGTGAAAGGCCTCACTTTGACTGGTGCCCTGCCAGGTCATAAGGGCCAGGGTAATAATTCCCATGGTTTTTTGGGCATCATTTGAACCGTGGCTCAGGGCCATGAATCCCGCAGAGGCCAGTTGGAGCTTGGCAAACCACTGGCTGACCCAGCCGGGCTTTGCGTTTCTCAGTAACCAGTACAGGGCGGTCATCACCACAAATCCAATGCCTAAGCCCAGCACAGGCGAAAGAATCATGGGAATAAAGACCTTCTGCAATAAGCCCTCAATCAGCAGACTGTGCCAACCACTGTACGCAGCGGCAGCGCCACACAGCCCGCCGATCAGGGCATGAGACGAACTAGAGGGAATGCCATAGTACCAGGTTAACAGGTTCCAAATAATGGCCCCCATCAGGCCCGACAAAACCGTTAACTGGGTTACGGCCCCGGCTTCGACAATGCCTTTGCCGATGGTTTTGGCCACTTCAACGCCCAAAAAAGCGCCCAGTAAATTCAGGGTGGCTGCCAAAATAACCGCCTGAGAGGGTTTGAGCACCCGTGTCGACACCACGGTGGCAATGGAATTGGCGGTATCGTGGAAGCCGTTGATGTAGTCAAAAATCAGGGCCACCACCACCACGGTGATAAATAATGCGGTGGACTCAAGCATATTTCAAAATAATCCCCATGAGAATGCTTCCCGTGCTGTTGCACTTATCAATGGCGTTTTCGAGTCTTTCGTAAATGTCTTTCCACTTGATTACATGCAAGGGGTCCTGCGGGGTCTGAAACAGCTTTTTGACGGCGCTGCGGTAGATTTGATCTCCTTTTTTTTCAAGGTTCTGAAGGTGATCAATGTGGGGGGTGAATTTTTCTAAGGTGGTTAAGTTGTCGATTTGCGCCATAATCAGTGCGATTTCTTTAACGCATTCAATTAACACCTCTGCCAGCGGAAAAATATCCGCCTCTACCGTGTGCACGTGGTACATATCGAATCTTCGGGTTGCACTGGTCACATGCTCCACAATACTGAGCAGCGTTTTGTTTAAGTTATGAATGTCTTCGCGATCCATGGGGGTCACAAAGGTGGACAACAAGGCGGTGTGGAGCTGGGCTGAGGTGGATTCGGCTTTTTTATCGAGTCGAAGAAGTTCTGTGAAGGGGAGTGAGCTTTGCATGAGCTCTGCGGTTTGAGAAGCCCTGGATTGCCCCTGGGTATAAGCCGTTAAAAAGGCGTGGAACGCTTCGGCGTGTAAAACAAGGTCCTGGGAGAGTTCGTCGAAGAGGGTATAAAAAATTTTATTCTTCGGGAAAAATGAGAATTTAGCCATAAAAAGGTTTCACTTTGAACGTATTTGAGATCAGAAAACACAGGCAATCGATCGTCAATACACCCAATATACGGTTTTTTCCAAAAAGCGGAAGTACATACCTTCTTTTTATTTTGCTTAAACATTTTTTATTTGAATGTGTTTATTTGGCTGCCAAAGCGACGTCCGATAAATAGATGACTCCAGTTAATAAATTTGTCCTTTTTATGCAAATCTTATTGAGAATTAATGCGATTTAAATTGACTACAGTAAAGTTTTAGTCTAGTATAAATACGCAATCCAAGAAATAACACGATCTCAAGGAGCTTTTTATGAAACGATTTTTTCAACCGGTGTTGGCTGTGGCGGCAGTGTCGCTGACGCTAATGGCCTGCGATAAAGTACCCAACGAAATTCCCCTGGAACCGCTACCCAGCGCCATGCCCACCATGATGCCTTCCACGCCGCCGGTGGCTCCCACCGCAATGCCCAGCGCAACGCCGACCATGATGCCTTCAAATATGCCTTCCATGCCGCCGCACAGCATGGGCGATATGACCCGAGGTAAAGCGGTGTTTCGTTACGAAACCTTTGGCAATGAAGCCTTTTGGACCGATGCGGCCCGATTGCCTGAGGGCCTGGTGACCGCCGGCATTACACCCGTACAGGCCTTACAGCTCGGCTTGCATGTAGATGTGGAAGCCTTAAGCCCTGAAATCGTCGAGGTGGTGGCTGCGGAGTTAAAAACCGATCTCTCGCCTGAAAATGCCCCCGCGTTGAATGACCCGGCAACGACAGTGGCTTTAATCAACGCCAATGCCGTGGTGGGCGTGGTGCCCAAAGACACCAATAACGATGGCAAAATTGACGTACTCAGCGGCGATAAGGTGGGTGTGTCCTGCGTGTTATGTCACGGTGAAACCGATAAATCGGTGTTTGCTTTAGCGAACGGCGGATCCATTGGTAAACGTCTGGATGGCCCGGGCGCTGTGAATTTGAACGTGGGCGCCATCCTGGCTACCGCAGCCAATACCCGTGCCTTTTATCCCCTGGCCCAGTTGCAGTCTCCTGGGGGTTCAGGTCGCGCACCGGGGGATATGAGTTTAAACGCCATGTCTAGCGAAGCCGAGTTTGATGCGTACTTTAGTAACCCTGAATACTACCCTGTGGGTACCTTTGACGTGACTTTTGATGGCGTGGGTAACCCTGCGATCAATCCCCCTTTAAAAGGCGAAACCTTGCAGGCTCCTTTTGGTGGACCGGCCAATATTCAGGCGCTCGAAAACTTCAATAACCTGGTGTACACCGCCCTGATGGATCCCACCGGATTGGCGAATCCGCAGGCACGGACGCTGGCGGGCAATGCCCTGGTGGACGACTATATCAAGGTGCTGGCTGAGACCGGGGTGACGGGTTATCCCTTCGTACAGGCGCGCAACACCAATACGGTCAACGAGGAGAGCCTCATTGGCTTGCGTGTGGACGATCAAAAACTGATGGATATGAACGCTTATCTTGAAAGTTTAAACACCGCGTTTTAAGCGCTTGTACCCCACGGCTAAGCGGTCGTGGGGTCTCTTTGTAACCCTGGAGGTTTTCTACATGGCTTTGATATGCTGGTCCCTGAATTGGTCTGCTTTGTCAGAAGCGCAGCGCGGGCGCGTTGCGGTCTCTCATGAGGATTTACCAGCGGAGTTGGCAAGGTTACGCCTGGCGGGTGTAGATGCGGTGGTCCTGGTGTCCACCTGTCAGCGTTTAGATATTTATGCGTGGGTTGAAGAGCTTCCCACAGCTGCGGCGCACTTTTCTCGCTGGTGTGCCCGGCGTCTTGAAGCCCAGGAGCCCCTGCCCGTTCAGGTCTATGCCCACGACATGGCGGCGCGCTATTTGTTTCGCTGTGCTGCTGGTCTGCAGTCCATTGTGGTGGGTGAAGTCGAAATTTTAGGCCAACTGCGCCGCGCCTGGCGGGTGGCTCAGCAGAACGGCTATGGCCATATGCGCTTAAGTGGTCTCTTTACCCATGCCCTGGCTACAGGGCGCCGGGCCCGTGCCCAAACGGGGGTTACCCGTGGTGCGCAAAGTCTGGAAAGCTTAGCCCTTGAAACGGTCGCTCTGCATTATCAGCGGGATGTCCAGAGCTTGCGCTGGTTGGTGGTGGGAGCCGGTCAAATGGGACAGTCGGTGTTAAAGCAGCTTGCGGCCCGTAAAGCGCCTTCGGTGAGGGTGGTTAATCGTAGCTCTCAGCCCCATACAGAGCCCTGGACACATTTAACTGAGGCAATCCAATGGGCTGACGCGGTGATTGTGTGCACGGGGGCTTCACAGGCATTGATTCAGCAAGAGCACGTCCCCCTGTCGAAAGCGCTGGCCTTTGTAGACCTGGCTTTGCCCGCCAACGTGGCCGGCGAGGTGGTCTCACAAGAAGGGGTGGCCTATTGGGATCTGGCCCTGCTGCAGCATGTGCTGGCCACCCAGCAGGCCGAAAAGCAGCAATTGATCCACGCCATGCAGCAGATTCTTGATCAAGGCTGGGAGCGCTATGGACACTGGGTGAGCACCCGACAGTGGGCGCCTTTTTTAAAGACCCTTTATGCAGAAGTGGCGCACGGGTCTTGTGCTTTGGAAACCTTACCCTTACGCCAGCGCCTGCATCCGCTGGTGTGTGCTTTGAAACAAGCGAGCACACCGCGAATGCAGGCCTATTATCAGGCGCGCATGACTGCGGTTTTACGCGAAGGCTGCAAGGCCGGTGATGTCACGGCCCACGGTTAAGCAGTGAATGTCGTGGGTTCCTTCATAGGTGTACACGGACTCCAAATTGTTCATGTGACGCATAATGGGATACTCATCGGCAATACCGTTGGCACCCAGAATTTCACGGGCTACCCGTGAAATGTCTAAGGCAATGCGAACATTGTTCATTTTTGCCATAGAAATTTGCGGGTGCTGCATTTTGCCGCTGTCTTTGAGTTGACCCAAACGCAGGGCCAACAGCTGGCCTTTGGTAATCTCGGTCACCATCATCACCAGCTTTTGCTGGACCAGCTGAAAACCGCCAATGGGGCGATCAAACTGGATGCGGTTTTTAGAATAGTCTAAAGCGGTATCGTAGCAGGCCATGGCTGCACCCAATGCACCCCAGGCAATGCCGTAACGGGCCTGGCTTAAGCAGGACAGTGGACCTTTGAGGCCTTTGATATCGGGCAACATGTTTTCGGCGGGAATTTCGCAGTCTTCAAGAATGAGCTCTGAAGTCACCGAAGCGCGCAGACTGAATTTGCCTTCAATATCTACCGCACGGAATCCGGGGGTGTCTTTGTCGATCAAGAAACCGCGGATTTCGCCTTCGTCATCTTTGGCCCACACCACGGCCACATCGGCAATGGATCCATTGGTGATCCACATTTTGGCGCCGTTGAGTACATAGCTGTCGCCTTTTTTGCGGGCGCGGGTAATCATGCCGCTGGGGTTTGAACCGTAATCGGGTTCGGTGAGGCCAAAGCAGCCGATCATTTTACCTGCTGCCAACTGGGGCAGGTATTTTTGCTTTTGGGCTTCGCTGCCGTAAGCATAAATCGGAAACATCACCAGCGAGCTTTGTACCGAAGCAAAGCTGCGCAGGCCGCTGTCGCCGCGCTCTAATTCCTGGCAGATGAGACCGTAAGAAATGGCGTTTAAGCCAGCACAGTCATAGCCTTGAATGGTGGGACCCAGGAGGCCCAACTCACCCAATTGAGGAATGACTTCCATGGGGAAGGTGCCGTCGCGGTAATGGGTGCCCACGCCGGGTAAAAACTTTTCTTCAACAAATTCACGAACGGTGTCGCGGACCATGCGTTCATCTTCGGTCAATAAATCATCGATGCCGTAATAATCCACACCTTTATAATGGGCCATTGTCTTATCCTTTGTCAGTAAATTGATACTTCATTCTAGCACTTGCTCAAATCCACCTCAAAGGTGAATTGTGTACTCAGGGGGTAAGTTCTGGTTGCAAGGTCTCTAATTGCTCTTGCCAGTGCTGAGAGCTGCTGAGTTTTACAGTGTCTCCCCAGGTGGCCAGCAGCGCATAAAGGCGGGTTTTTTCTTGAATATCTTCAGGCTTTAAATGACTGAGCGCCTGTTGCCAGATTTTTTTTGCGCTGTCAAAATCCTGCTGTTGTGCGGCACACCATCCCCTTAAACGGTAAAAGCGAGCGGTTTGTAAAGGATCTTGCGGCAAAAGGCCTTCGACTTCGTTGAGCAGGGTCTGAGCCACCTCGGGCTGTTTCTGGGCCAGTCGCACCTCTGCCAGGCCGTTCATGGCTTCAGGCAAGACCTGTGTAACCCCCAGCTCCCGCAGCCCTTGAATGCCTTGCTGCAAACTTTCAGCGGCTGCCTGCAAATTGCCACACACGTAATCAGCCATGCCCAGATTACACAGGGCAATGGTGCGTCCAAGGGTATTGCCCGTACGGCTGTAAATCTCCAGAGAGCGCGACAGATAGGTAACGGCCTGTTGTGGCTGTTTGGACTCCTGGTAAATATGTCCGAGGTTATTGCACGAGGTCGCGACGCCGTTGAGATCACCCAGCGACTCCCGCAGCGCAAGACTTTTTAAAAAGGCCTGCTCGGCTTCGTCCAGGCGAGCGGTCATCAAATACACAGAGCCCAGATTGCTCCAGGAGTTGCCCTGTCCCCAGAGATCGTGGGTTTTTTCCTGAATACGCAGGCTGCGGGTGTAAGCGGCATGGGCGTTTTCCCATTCGCCTTTGTGGTAGGCAATGACCCCTTTGACGTTATGGGTATAGGCCAGTTCTTGCATGTGGGGCACAGAGCTTAAAATATCTAAGCTGGCTTCACAGCAAACTTCGGCCTCGGCGTAGTCGCCCTGACGATAATAAGTCCAGGCCTTGGCGTTTTTAAGCTGGGCCATTTCAGCCACATAATAGCTATTGGCCAGGCGCTTTTCACCCTGATCATAGGCGTCCAAAGCCTCGGTCCAGCGGGAGGTTTTTTCATAACAACGCCCTTGCTTCAGGTAAAGCCGCACCTGATAAAAACGTTCTTGCGAAAAAGCCAGGGCGCTCTCGATTTCCTGAAGGGCCGTGGTGTAGTCGCCGGTCAGCCAATAAATATCGACAATCGCCAGGTAAATGCGTTCTTGTAATTGGCTGAGCGCCACCCACTCATTGCCCGCCGGGTTAATGGCGATTAAGGTGTCTGGATCGTTCAGGGCGGGATCCCTGAGCAAGTCCAGGGCTTTGCGGTAGGCCCCTAACGCCGCCTGGTGGGCAAAATAGCGGTCACTCTGTTGGGCCGCAATAAACAAATAACGAATGGCTTTCAGGGGGTCTTGCGCCCGAATAAAATGGTGGGCGAGCCGATCAAAGGTATCCGATTGCCACTGATCAGAGGCCTCGATAAAGTTGCCGATCAACTGGTGCAATTGATGTCGCCGCTTGCGTAAAAGCGTTTGGTAAACCGTTTCGCGCATTAAGGCGTTGCTAAAGCGGTAGACGCCAGGACTCTCTTCTTGCCAATAGCCCTGATTTAAACAGGCCTGGAGCATGTCGTGCAAGCTTTCAGCGGGCCACAACTGCAGTCCTTCAAGCAGCGATTGTTCGACGCTTTGCCCCACGACGGCTGCCACTTGCAATAATTCTCTAAGGGACTCTGGCAGGCGATCCAATTGGCTTAAAAGCAAGCGCTGTAAGCTATTGGGTAACGGTAGATCTTTAATGTCTCCTTCAAGCACCCAGCTGTGTTGCGTTTGCTTGAGTGCCCCTGTGGCTTTGAGAATCCGTAAGCTTTCTTCTAAATAATAGGGGTTTCCCCGGGAGCGTTCTACCAGGCGCTGGGCCAGCGATGTCAGGGAGGTCGGTACCGGTGCCTCAAGGCCCAGGTGATATAAAAAGAGGGTTTCGCAGGCGGCGGGACTCAGGGGCGGCAAGGGTAAGGTTTGGTGCCAGGGGTAATCGTTGAGATCGGGGCTATCGTTACGCCAGGTGGCCCCTAAAAACAAATGGGTTTGCTCGGTGGTGTGCAGTTGCTGCAAAAAGTAATGTAACCATTCCAGAGACGCCTGATCCGCCCACTGCAGATCTTCAAGAATGAGAAAGAGCGGTTGGGCTTGTGCCATGCGCAAGGTAAAGTCAGCCAGGACCTTGTACCATTGCTTTTGCAGAATATCTGCGCTCTGATGTTTGAGGACCACGTCCTCACGTTCTGGGTACAGCAATTGCAATAGCAAAGCCTGTTGCAATTCGCCAAACCCGGCCAACAGGCGCAAATGGCCTTTTAAGACGTGCTCCACCTGGGCGGGCGGGTCATTTTCGTTCACTTGCAAAAGTTGCCGTAAAATCTGACGTAATAAACTCAAGCTGGCGTGTTGGGTATAAGATACCGCATAGGCCCGGTAGGTGCGTAAAGGCAGCTGGTGCTCTAATTCGGCTTGTAAATCATAAAACAAGCGGGATTTACCAATGCCTGCTTCCCCGTAAATGCCCATTGCGACAGGGTGATGCGCTTGAAGCTTTTCTCCCCAGGCTTTGAGCTGAGCCTGTTCTTTTTCTCTGCCCACCACAGGGACCGCCAGGCTGCCACGGGTGGCCTGGCGGAGCTTTTGCACCCCTAAAAGCTCAAAGGTTTCGATGGGCTCTGCCTTGCCTTTGGCCACAATAGGGCTGTGCGGACGGTACACAAAACGGTCCTGGGTCAACGCATAGAGGTTTTCGGTCACCAGAATGCTACCTTTGGGGGTGTGTTGCTCGACCCGCGCCGCCGTATTGACGGCGTCTCCAATCACCGTGTAATCGGGTTTGTCTCCGCCATAAAGCACCTGACCCGAGACCACGGTACCCACATTTAAACCGATGCGCATGCTAATCGCGTGCTGAATTTTCTCACTGTAATCGTGAATGGCTTTTTGCATGGCCAAAGCCACCATAAGCGCCCGTTCGGGGTCGTCTTCGTGGGCCACCGGTACGCCAAAAATGGCCATAATCGCATCGCCAATAAATTTTTCGATGGAGCCCTGGTAGCTGTGAATAATTTGGCTGAGTATTTCAAAGAGCGGGTGAATAATATTGGAGACTTCTTCAGGATCCAACTGTTCAGACAATTTGGTAAACCCACACAAATCACAAAACAAAATCACCACCTGCCGCCGTTCTTGCATGCGGGCTACCGCTCCATGGGTCAGGGTCGGTTTTTCTAAATAGGTGGCGCTGATCTCTGCCGGTCGGGCCTCTGCGTGTGCCATGGGCGACGGCGCGGCGGTATCGGCGGTCGCGGGGACCTGACTGATTTTTCGGGTGACTTTGGCGGGGGCTGGCACCGTGGCCCTGGGGGCAGGGGGGGGCGTTGTGGGCGCCAGAGGATGGGCGCAATAGCCACAAAAGGAAAAGTCAGCGGGCAGCTGGCGTTGGCACTGCCCGCACACCTGTTTTAAGGGCGTGGCACATTGTCCACAATAATTGAAGTGGGCCGCCAGGGTAAAATGGCACGCGGGGCAGGTTTGCTGTGGTTGTTCCATATGCTCATTGTGACATATTTGCGGGCGAAATGCGCACGATGCGACCCCAGCACGGCGGGATTTCCAGCGGAATTTTTGGAGCTTGCCATGCCAGGGGTTCTGCGTTCAGAAGATCGTAGCCGTTTTGCACGGTGTCAAACCTTGTGGGAAGCTTGAGATCGAGGGTAACCGCATCATCCGAAGCATTGACGGCCACCAGCAACGTTTCGGTTTCGTGGTGACGCAAAAACACCAATTGCTCAGCGGACACGTGCACCGGCTGGTAATTGCCGTGCTGTAACGCGAGGCTCTGCTCGTGAATGTGCCCCAGTTTTTGCAGGACAGGCAAGAGATCCGGGGCCAGGGCTGTGGCTGGTCCTGTACTGAGTGTGTCTACAGGTAGGGCCGGACGGAGGTTGTCATCGCTGTGGGGTTGCTTGGGGCCTGCAATGCCCCATTCGCTGCCATAATACAGAGACGGTGCGCCAGGGATGGTGTACAGCAAAATGTGCAATGGGTAGAGATGGGGCTGATGGTCGAGCCGAGAGGCAATGCGCGCCACGTCATGGTTGTCCACAAAATTATACAAATGCAGGTGACGATAAAGGCCTTTTTCGGGGTGAAAGAGCCGATCCAGGGAGTGGGCAATTTCAAAGTAATTGCGATCGTTGTGGCTGGAGTAAAGTCCCTTGTAGCACTCGTAATTGGTGGTAGCGTGTAGGGTCTGGTCATTGGCCCAGTGACGGTAATCGCCGTGCACCACTTCGCCCATCAGCCAAAAATCCGGCTTTTGTGAGGCGGTTTCTCGGGCCAGACGCTGTAAGAACGCGGCGTTCATGACGTCAGCAGCATCCAGACGCAAGCCGTCAATGGCAAAGGTATCGATCCAAAAACGCACAGCCTGCAACAGGTGTTCAGTCACTTCGGGGTGTTTTAAATTGAGTTTGACCAGATTGTAGTGGCCGCTCCAACCCGCATAGCTGAAGGGATCACCGTAGGGACTACGCTGGCTAAAATCAACGTTTGCAAACCAATCTGCATAGCGAGACCTGGGACCGTGAGCCAACAGATCCTGAAAGGCAAAAAAGTCTCGGCTCACGTGGTTGAGGACGGCATCAAAAATCACGCGAATGCCCGCTGCATGAAAGGCCGTCACCAGAGCCTGAAGATCTGCGGTGCTGCCCAGACGGGGGTCCACTTCAAAATAGTCCACAGGGTCGTAGCCGTGGGCCTCAGATGCCTGTAAAGGCCCCAGATACAGGGCGTTGATGTGCAGCTTTTGCAAATGGGGAATCCAGTCACTCAGTTGAGCCAGGCGGTTTGTGAGGGGAGCGCCTTTGCGCTGTTGGGGGGCGTTACAAAGCCCGAGGGGGTACATGTGATAAAACCGGGCCTGGGTATGCCAGGGGGCTGAGGTGGACTGTGAGGGGGTGTTCATGGTTTGCTCCTTGAGGATGGGATTAGCCAGCATACATGCCGTGCATAAAGTGTTTACAGGTTAAAAAGGCGTGGTGTGCATTGAGGGCCTCAGGGGCCATGCCCTGAAAAAATACCGCACTGATTTGGGTGTGAATCGCGCCCAAAAAGGCCAGACTTAAAAAGGCACTGCGCCCGCGCAGATTGCCGTGCTGGCCTTCGGCGGCCTGAAACAGGCTTTCAAAGCACGCCAGTTGGGCCTGCCAATAGGGACGCATACAGACAAAGCCTTCGCTCTGTTCAGAGGCGTACATGAGGGCCATGCCCAGGCGTAAGGCCTGCGGGGCTTGTCGGGTCTGCTGAAAATACAAGCGCACGCTCTGCTCCAGGGTATGGGGCAGATCATCCTGGTATTGGGTCGTGGCCTGAAGCTCGGCCAAAAAGGGATCAAAATGCTGTTGTAGCACGGCCTTGAGTAGACCCTGTTTGCTGCCAAAATGGTAATACAAGGTGGGCTTTTTGACCGCTGCGGTTTCCACAATGCGTTGGGTGCCTACATTTTCGTAGCCGGCTTCGGCAAAGAGTTGCAGTGCCACCTGCAAAAGGCGAGACGGGGTGTCGAGATCTTGTGTCATAAATATACCTACCGATCGGTATATTAGCAGATTGTTTTTGATTTGAAAATAAAAAGCAGGTGATTCTCACCAGAAAAAATTCGTGCTAAAGTAACTCAGTTGTTCCCATTTTTACCGGTTTAAGGATGCAAATTGCTGATTATGGCTAAGAAAAAAGAATCGTTTGAGACCGCAGAAAACAATGTGTTGCAGTGGATGCAAGACAATCCCCAGGACGTCATTCAAGAGCGGCAGCATTTTATGCAAGAAATGCTCAAACGTCGGTGCAGTTATAGTTCAGGGGGTACCTTGCCCGTTACCCTGGCGCCCATGTTCTTAAAACCCGAGTCCCATGCCCTGATCGCGAAAGTGTCTGAAGACCTGGATCGCATTATGGACAAGGCCATTCATCTGTACTTTAAAGATGACTATGTCAAAAGCTATTTCCCGTATCCCGATATTCCCGTGGAGTGGATCAACTGGAACCCCGGTTATAAAAAGCCCACGATTTTGAGCCGCCATGATGCCCTGTATGACGGCAAAACCCTCAAGTTTATTGAGTTCAACACCGACAACCCCGGCGGTCGCGGCTGGCACGACACCTATAACGCCCTGGCCGCAGAAGGTCGCCTGTTCAAAGATCTCATTCAGGACTATTGCGTGCCCGGCGACCGCCTGATGCTGCATGCCCTCAAAGATACCCTTCTGCAGTGTTACAAAGAGTGGGGCGGCACCAAAAAGCAGCCCCGTGTGGCCCTGGTGACCTTTAAGGAGTTTTTTAAGGGCTCTGACGATGAGATTGTGCGGGACTTTTTGATTGAGCAGGGCATTGAGGCCAATTTGATTGACCCCCGCGAAATGAGTTATCGCAATGGCAAACTTTACTCGGGCAATGTGGCCTTTGACATTGTCAATATTTGTCTACGCTTTACCTTCTTTAAGCGCTTCCCCCGGGAAATGAAAGATTTTCTCACCGCCATCAAAGAGGGGGCGGTATGCACGGTGAATCACTTCCGTGCCACCATTGGTTCACAAAAAGAAATGCTGTCCTTTTTGAGCAATCAAGAAAACCACCATTACTTCACCCAGGCTGAAGCCGAATGTTTAGACGCCTACCTGCCCTGGACCCGCAAAATGGATGAAACCATTACCCTGTCCAAAGAAGGGGAAACGGTGGCCTTGCAAGAATACGCCATCAAGCACCAAAAAGAGCTGGTGCTTAAGCCCACCGCGGCGGCAGGGGGCTATGATGTGCACGTGGGTGAGTTCACCGAAAGCGACAAATGGCGTTCGGTGGTGGAGTCAGCCATGGGCTGCCCCTGGTGGATCATTCAAGAGGCCGTACCCATTCCCGAGTACGAGTTCCCCACCATTCAGGGTAAAAAAGTAGTGCTGGCCAAAAAGAACCTCAACCT
The DNA here is from genome assembly GCA_964229355.1 of Candidatus Sericytochromatia bacterium. GTDB lineage: Bacteria > Cyanobacteriota > Sericytochromatia > UBA7694 > UBA7694 > CAXRDE01. Next base: position 168,955 of record CAXRDE010000024.1, read on the forward strand.
CAATCCGTATGTGTATGCGGGCAAGTACGTGGGCTGTCTGGGACGCATTTCTGACTCCAAGGTCATTAATGTCAGCAACGGAGGCGGGATTATTCCCGTGTTCCCGCTGAAGTAAAAGCGAAGCTTATAAGGCTTCTTCGCAATCTAATACCCTCAGACGCACCTTTCTTGCTTTTGTTTCATAACGCAAGGGTAAGGGGCGTCTTTCCTTTTAGCGCTGACTTTTTCATTCTCCTTTTTAGACAAAGTGATATCAAGGTTTGAAAATACAAAAGTCTGGGAATATTTCAGGGGAGGACAGGGAATGCGTAAATCGACGCGAAGAGCGCTTGCTTATAGCTTTTTTATTCCTATTATTTTTGTGCTGGGCTTTCTTGCTACACCTCCTCGCTCTCAACAAGGTGGTGGAGAAAAACGATCTGCTCTTAAAGCAAATATCTATACATTGCAAACCATGCTGGAAAATTATGCTATTCAGCATCAAGGGGTTTACCCTAAAAGTCTACAAGCGCTCGAACAGGCTGCTCAAAAAGAGGGGTATTGGCTTCCATTTAGAAATCCCTATGCAAATGAAATGGACAGTATGATTCTGTTTTCTTCAGATACTTTAGAGAAAATGAATTGGAATGACAGACCTGAGTGGGAGGGTTTTGCGATTTATACCCCTGAATCAGTCAAAAATGCCAGCATTAAACACTACTGTCTCTATGGTATTGAAAAAGATGGGCGTTTTCTGCGAGATCGTGGTGATATCCTCTATTTACATAATGATGGAAAATGTATTTCTCCCCAAAATGAACCGTGAGCATTCCTTTTAAAGCTTAGTACCAGCATTCTGTAAAACCGATTGCATAGCGTCTCTGTGAGAATTCTTAAAACCCAATGGACACAAGCTCTGGAGCCTTCTCTATAAGTATTGCTCTAGAAACGCTCTGTAAACACCTGTTCGCCAATCACACTGGCCAAATCAGGAATATCCACAAAGGGATTGCGGTTGTTCTGCTCTTCGGCCACCATGTCGTGGCGGCGGCGCTCGTTTTCGTCCACGGGGTCTGCCTTGGCCCACTGGATGTAGGTTTTGACCTGCTGATCCCAGTAGACGTCTTCTTTAAAGGCGCCCTGGCGAATGTTTTCGTCGTGGTAACGCAGGTAGAAATACAGCATGGCCCGTGCGGTGTTGCCTTTTTGGTTGTCGGGGGGCTCAAAAATGGCCTGTAAATCCCGTTGCATCACGTCGTGAGGCTGTTGGTTCCAGGGCATGTTGTACCAGCTTTTAATGTCCTGGGGGTTGTGTTTGCCGGTTTTGTCGATGACCCCCAGTTTGGCCCCACCGGAGGTTTGGTAGACCATCACACCGCTGGCCATGCCGATGGGGTGGTTGTTGCGCATGCCGTTGGGCTTGCTCAATGTGGGGAACAAATGGTGCATATCGGCTTTCATGGGCATGCGTTTGTCAAAGAAGGACTGCGGCCAGGTGTGCTCACAATTGATAAAATCACCACTTTGGCCATCGTTATTGAGGTCGCCCGCTTCACGATAACGGTTGCCGTTGTCGCCGCTGCCTGGAATCAGTAAGTTGGAATACACCGCAGGCAAGCCCCGGCGATTGTTGGCCTGGACTTGATCGGCGCGGCCGTACATAAAGGAGCGGGCGCTGTTGTAAGAGAGGGTGCGTTGCCCCTGAGCAATAATGTTGTGAAGGCTTGAGAACAGGGCTTCGCCTTGTTTGCCCTGGGCGGCTCCGTAATACTGTTGTTGTTGGTAGGGCAATTGCTCAAACCACTGGCTGTTCAGGGCAGTAGGGGTTGAAAAACGTTGAAACGAGGAGGCGGGATTTGCTTGGAAATTAACCGGAAGACTCCGGGGGGCTGCGCACCCCACAACACTTAAAAGGACGAGAGAGGCAGAGAAAATATGACGTAACACAAGCAAACTCCAATGTTTTCGATTAAACGTAGCTTAAAGGAAAGCTTTGGGCTGTGTCAAGTTTCGGTTAACTTCGCCCGCCACCGCTGCTGCGCTATAATGGGCCTTTATAATGCTGTCAACGAAAGTGAGCAAGGGCAATGCAAGGTAAACACGGGGGTTGTGTGAGAATCGCTTTAATGCTCAGTCTAAGTCTGGGGAGCGCTGCGGCGGCTTCAGCCTCTTCTTTATCACCGCGTGAGGTGGTCTGGAGTCACCACGTGCGGCGCATGGCCCAGGAACCCTTACAGGCCGGCTGTGAGCCCTTTGAACGCAAGCCTTTGAACACCACCCAGGGCAAGGCCCGGGGCACGGTGCTCTTGTTTCACGGTTATACCGCCTGTCCGCAACAATATCTAGAGCTTGCTGAACTCCTGGCGCAGCAAGGGTATCAGGTTTATGTGCCGCTATTGCCCGGCCACGGTCGCCGCTATCTCAATCCGCATCCGCGCACGTTTTTATCTCGCGGAGGTGATGACATTGCTCAGATGCCTGGCCAGTATGACGTGGAACGCTACACGCAATTTGCCGATAACCTGGCCGCTTTACTGCTTCAGGAGCCCCGGCAGCGCATTGTGGGCGGTTTATCTCTGGGGGCGAGTCTGGCCCTTTACACGGCCTGGAAGCACCCGGAGGCCGCTCAACGGGCTTTTGTGCTGAGTCCCCTGTGGGATGTGGCCGGTATCAATCAGGTGGCTTTGCCCATTTTAGGACCCACATTGCCTTATCAGCGGGTGAGTTGGGGGGCCAGTTGTGAGCACGAACGCGCGCTGGGCCGGGCGGGCTATTGCGATTTTGCCTTGACCCATGTTTCAGCGGTGCAAAAGCTGGGGCGCCGTTTACAGCAGCAGGCCCCGGCGATTGCCATACCGGTGCAGATGGTGGGGGTCGAGCAAGATGGAGCGGCCTCCAATGCGGCCATTGCCACCATGCAGGCCCGCTTGCCTTACGCGCAGACCTGTTGGCTGCCTTTGGGAGCCAGCCATTCGATGCTTTCTCCCCAGGACAACCCGACCCGCGAGATGTTTTGGCTACCGGCCTTAAAGCAACAATTGCTGCGCTTTGTGACCACCGGGCAGGGCTTTGATACCCAGGTGTCTTCAGAATACGGTTTGCCCCGGTGCCGCAGCCGCTAATGCCCGGGAAGGGCGGATATATTATTTGGTTTTCATTAATCTTCTATTAAGTATTGCATTCAACCCGTCAGTCGGCGTAAGCTAATGCGATAAGAAAAGAGACGCCGCGTAACAGCTATGTAGCGAATTCAGCAAAGGGAGGACCGACACATGCCCGAACTTAATAACCTGATTCATGCCCTCGGGGAAGGTCTACGTCAACTGGGTGCTTATTTAGAAGAACAGCTTAAAGGACGCCGTCCTGCGCTGCAACCCATTCCCATTCGCTCGCGTCCCAATCCACCCCATCAGTCTTAATGGACATTGCTGATTTTCGTCACCAGGCCCACCAGCTGGTGGACTGGATGGCGGATTATTTAGAAAATGTGCAGCGCTATCCCGTCAGCCCCCAGGTACAACCCGGCGATATTTTAGCGCAATTGCCCGCCCAGGCCCCCGAATCCGGTGAAGACTTTGCCGCCATCTTTCAAGATTTTGAACAGCTGATTTTGCCCGGCATGACCCATTGGCAGCATCCGCGCTTTTTTGCCTACTTTCCCGCCAGTACCAGTCCGCCCTCTCTATTGGGTGAAATGCTCATGGCGACCCTGGGGGCCCAGTGCATGAGCTGGCTTACCTCGCCTGCGGCCACTGAATTAGAGCAGCAGGTCATGCATTGGTTGCGTCAGGCCATTGAACTGCCCGATACGTTTACCGGTGTGATACAAGACAGTGCGTCCAGTGCCACCTTGTGCGCGCTGCTGTGTGCCCGCGAGCAAAAGTCCGCCATCAACCAGCAGGGGTTCTCACAGCAACGCTTTCGGGTTTATGCCTCTACCGAGGCTCACGCGTCCATTGAAAAAGCCGTGCGCATTGCCGGTTTGGGCAGCGATAATCTGGTGAAAATTCCTGTGGATAGTCACTTTGCCCTGAATGTGGACGCCCTGCGTGAGGCCATTGCGGCCGATCGGGCTGCGGGCTTTACCCCTTTGTGCGTGGTGGCGGCCTGGGGCACCACCAGTTCCACCGCTTTAGATCCACTGGCTGACCTCGCCGATCTGTGTCAAAGCGAAAAACTGTGGTTTCATGTGGATGCGGCTTATGCAGGATCTGCCTTTATTTTGCCCGAACACCGTCGTTTGGCCAGGGGGCTTGAACGGGCAGATTCCGTGGTGTTTAATCCCCATAAGTGGCTGCGCACCCATTTTGACTGTTCCGCCTATTTTGTCAGAGATACCGCTATGCTGACCCATACCCTGGGTCTTACACCGGAGTATTTAAAAACCGATTTGGACCGCCAGGTGCACAATTACCGCGATTGGGGCGTGCCGCTGGGGCGGCGTTTTCGGGCTTTGAAACTGTGGTTTGTGTTGCGCAGCTATGGTCTGGCGGAGTTACGCCAACAGCTCAGACAGCAAATTCAATGGGTCCAGGAACTCAGTCAGCAAATACAGGCACACCCTGATTTTGAGGTGCTGGCGCCTGTGCCCTTAAATCTGGTTTGCTTTCGCTTTGCACCTTGTACCCGCGACGCTTCAGATTATGAAGCCCTGAACCAGGCCCTGCTGCAGCGGCTTAACCACAGTGGTGAGGTGTTTATGACCCATACCCGTCTGGCGGGGACTTATTGTTTGCGTCTGGTGGCGGGCAATCCCAATACCCGTGCTGAAGATGTGCAAATGGCCTGGAGGTTCATCCAGGCCACTGCTCGCGATGTGCTTTAAAGATTTTCCGATTTAGTCTTCTGACATCAATTCCTCAGCATCGGTTTCTTCGGCTTCCATTTCGGTGTCATCTTCTATCTCATCTTCCGAGATTTCCGTGGCCTCTTCGGCATCGGTGGCTTCCTCGGCATCGATGGACTCTTCGGCGGCTTCTTCCTCTTCCACGTCAATGTCTAAATCGAAGCCTTCACCCATTTCATCGGCCAGGGCCTCGCCCAGTTTTTCAAGGGGCAGGGCGCTAAAGTCGATATCAAAGACGACTTTGCCTTCAAAGCCCTCTGGGGTAGGATAGGTGGCCGAATAAATAGACTTCCAGGCTTTGGCAATGCTTTGAATGTCCTCATCGCCTTCGCCGAAGATGCCGTAGCGGGTGGCCCAACCCAGGAGTTGGCTCACGTCTATAAAAAAGACATTGGCGGCCTGACGGGTGTCGGTTTTATGCATCCAGGTTTTCAGGGCGGGGGTGCCCACCTTATCACCGTCTAAGGCGGCTTTTACGGCGGCTTCTGTTTGTCCCAAAATCCAGACGTCATCTTTTTGAGCCGCTACCGGAAACAGAGCGTCTTTAAGCTCTCCCATTTCTTCCAGGGGACCGCTAAAGCGATACAGCTTGACACCCTGATGTTCACCATGGGGAACCAGGCGCACGGGCTCTATTTCTTCATCGGACAGCAGTTCTTTAAGGTCAATATTCAGGTTCTTTTGTAGAGCCGCCGCAAAGGCGTTGCCCTGACCTTCTTTGAGACCGAGCACCAGTACCGACTGAGGCACTTCTTTGCCCGGCAGTTCCACCACTGAAAAGCCATAAGTGCCGTCCAGGTAAGCCAGCACATCTTTATCTAAATCCAGCCCTGAAAATTTGGGGAACAATTCCCGATAGGACATGTCGTTTAAAGCTGACAAATTGGCGGATTTGGCCAGTGTGTTGGGATCAATGGGGTAGGGTTGAGACAGCGATAAATCCAGTTTTTCACCCAGGAACACAAAAGGAGAAGGCCCTAAGAGATGGTTCTTCAGGGGGGATTTGCTTTCTGAAGGGGCTTTCAAAGCGGCCAAATATTTTTTTTGGAAGTCGGAAAGGTTGGCTTGATCGTGGGCGGCCATGCCGTGAAAAATGAGCTGGTTTCGTTTGTAATCCAGGCCCAGACCCAAACCCCGCACCAGCGGAATCAATTCGGCCAATACCTCAATGTCAGAGGACTCGAGCTCCAGTTCGTCTTTGACCAATTCAGCCACCTTCATTAGGCCCTGGAGGTCGCTGTACAACCACAGCGGGTGGCTTGCAAGGGCTTTTTCAACGGGTTGGAAATAGGCGGTATTGGTGAGGCGAAAGGTGGAGTCTTTGGGCAGCACCTGTCCCATGTACAACATGGTTTTGAGCTGGTGCGCATCGGGGCCTACGGTCATGATCACGGTATTTTCATGTACTGCCACATTCAGGCGTTGATACACTTCTTCCTCTTCATCCAATACAAAGGTATAAAGGGTCTGAGGACCAAAGGATTCTTTAATGAGTTGGGTGCTGTCGGTGTCTTTTTGCAAATGGGTATAAAGCTTATCTAAGACGCTTTTGGCCTGAGCGCCGGAGCGCACATCCAATTGCACCAAAAGATCCCCCGCACGGTTCGGAAAGGCGCGATAACCCATGCTCAGGTGGGTACCTAAGTTCAAGAGCACGTCCCAGAAAAGGTCGATGCCCGTTTCATCTTTAATTTCCTGGTTAAAGCCATTGAACAGCTTTAGCAGATCGTCACTGTTTTCTACCGTGGCGGTTTCAGTCTCTTCGCTGGAGGCGTCATCACCGGTCTGGGTTTGGGTCTCTTCAACGGTAACCTTGGTTTTGACGTCCGCCATGGCTTCATCGAAAAGGTTTTTCCAGGTTTGCCAATCGATTTTTAAGGTCATGAGCGCATCGGTGTCGTCCCGATAGGTGCTCAGATGTTTTTGAGCGGGGGTAAGGGCCGGGGCAGGTGAAGTGGTCTGTGGGGTAGCCTGGGCGAAGGTGGGGAGCGTAAAACTGAGTGAAAGTAAGCTGCTGGCGGTAAGAAGTGCTAGACGATGCATGAAAAAACCTCATTGTAATTCAATTTGCCCTTCAGCATAGCATGACTTTTTGTAAAGTCGAATCAGGAACGCACGCTATAGCCACCATCTACCACTAAGGTTTGCCCTTGGACCATGTCTGAAAGCGAAGAAGCGAGAAACAAAGCCACATTGGCCACATCTTCGGGGGTGGTGAGCCGTCCGGCGGGAGTTTCGGTGGCAGAACGCGTTAGCAAGGCTTCACGATTGGGAAAATGCTTTAAGGCGTCGGTGTCCACGATCCCTGCGGACAGCGTATTGATGTGAATCCCCCGGGGAGCCAGCTCCACGCTTAAATGGCGCACAAAGGCTTCTAAGGCGGCTTTTGAAGCGCCCACGGCAGCATAATTGGCAATGGCGTGGGTGGCTCCGGCACTGGAGAGGGCGATGATTTTTCCGCCAGTGGGCATCATCGGTACTGCCTCTTGTACCAGGTAAACCAGACCGTAGGCATTGATCTCCATGCTCCACTCCAGGTGTCGGGGGGCCAATTCCAGGGTGGCGTTTAAAACGCCTGAGGCAGCATTTGATACCAAAATATCCAGGCGGTCGTGGTGCTGGCGAATTTCTGCAAACAAGGCTTTGACTTTTTCAGGGTCGCCCACATTCGCTTTGATCAAGCGGGGCGGTTTACCACCTGCGGCAATGATCTCTGCAGCGGTTGCCTCTGCGGCTTTGCGATTGCGCAGATAATTTAAAATCAGCTGAACGCCCTGGGCGGCAAGCTTTAAAGCAATGGCGCGACCAATGCCGCGGGTACCGCCGGTAACAAGGGCTGTTTTTCCGTCTAAATCTAGGTTGACCATCCGCTAAACTCAATCCATGCCGCATGTTTCACGGGCATATGTAAATTTTCTTTGGGATCCCGATAAATGGCTACTGAAGCATCAATCAACAGCGAAATGATCAGACCGGGCGTGCCGGTGTTGGGGTACTCCACCACGATGCCTTCGGATTGAACGGTCACGGTGGCCGGGAGTTCTTCACGGAACAGGTCCATGAGAAAGGTTTTTGTGTACGAGCGGCGGGTGCGTTCGTCCACATCGGCCATTTTTCGCATCAGCGGTTCGCCCCGTCGCGAGATGCCGTCCATATTGATGGCGTAACCCGCCAGACCGGTGGGATCCTCGTTGATGAGCTCCCAGCGCAACTGGCGGTAGGCCTCAATGAAGCCTTTTTCGTCCCGTCGGCCGATGATTTCAGGGGTCCAGTACTGCAGTTGATTCATGCTCACCAGACGCTGATAAAAGTGGGCCTCCGAAAGCGCCAGCCAGTCGTTGAGGCGTGAAATGCGCAATTGCTGCAACAGGCTCCACAAGCGCTCGGGATCGAGCCGGCGCTGTACCAGGGTGCGCGATTGCTGTAAAAAGGGGTGGAGTTCAGGAGCCAGCCACTGATCCTCGCCCCGAGGCTTCAGGGCCAGCAACATGTCTAAGGTGATTTCTTGAATTTCAGGGTGCATGGCAAACATTTCCAGGCCCTCTAATTGCAAAATATGCATGCCTGCAATCTGCTCGCGCAAAAAGCGCAGGGTGCCCGATCCCTGGAGTAACCCCTTGTAGTGTAGACAGCGTCCCAGAGAGGAACTCAAGCTTTGCAGGTTGAGCTGCTCTGTGGCTGGCGGTAAGAGACCCGTGGCCAGCGCGTCGAGCTCTTGCAGGGTCTGGGGGCGATCTTCTACACGGGGAGCCAATAAGCGTTGGTATAACTGCTCATAAAAGTTCACCAGCGCTGAAATGTCGGGCTGCTTGACGCCCGCTTCATCCTGGGCGGGAACGCTGAGGTAAGGGAAGCTCTGTTCCTGGTATTCTTCTTTGAGCACGTAGGCGTGGCTTTCGGGAATGTAAACCCAGGCAAAGTCGGAGCTGCTGGGTTGGGCTGTACCGCGCAGATAACTCAGCAAGGCGGGGATGGCCTGGGCCTGAGCGTTGACGCCCAGCGTGTCTCCTAAAAAGCCGCTCACCGGGTGATCAAAGGCTGCACCGGTGGCTAAATCCAGGTCGTAAGCCCCGTAGGCCAATAAAATATTGCGGGGACTCATGCGCATAAAGCGCTGCAGGGATTTGATCACCTCGTAGGTTTCCATGCCCACACCATCGCCCCAGGAAGAATAGGGAGATTTGTTGAAGAGATCCCCAATAATGACCAGGTAAAAATTAGGGGGAGCGGTCCAGTGCAAAACGCCCTGGCGATCCTGCACCAGCTGCGTGTTCAGCAACATTTCGTTCAGCCGATCCAAATGCCCCTGAATGTCAGTCATCAGTAAAATTGAAGAGGCCCGTTCTACAACGGTTTCTACTTCTGCTCCCACGGGCTCCGGGGCACCCATGCTCGGAAAAGCCACCTGTACACCCTGCATCTGAGAGGCGGTGGTTTCAGGGGGGGCAATAACAATATCCCCAAAGCTTGAAATGGCCCCAAAAATATATTCGCACTTGGCTTTGATGTCTTCATTTTGCCGGGGATCTTCAATCCACTGTGAGGCCAGCATTTTGGTGGCTCTTAAGGCCCGCTTGATTTCTTTGTGGGCGTTGGCTCCCTCTGCCAGGTATACCATTTCATCTTGCAATTGGGCCCAGTCTAAACGCACCAGCTCTTGTAATAAAATGGATTTTAGGCCCTCCAGGCCAAAAGAACTGTAAGCGGTCTGCACGGCGGGCTGATTGAGAATTCGGCTGCTCACCTGCGGTAAAACACGGGTTTGAGACCCTTTGGACTGCAAGGGCGTCTGATAAATGCCCGCATCGGGAAAGCTGGGGCCCGATTGAAAGTTAAGAGAGTCTTCAAGGGGGTTGGGATAACTCATGCCTGGGAACCCTGGGAAGTGAGGGCGTGGCGTTGATAATGGCCATGCCGTCCACCGGTTTTTTCACACAGATGCACCCCGTTGATTTCCATGGCAGGGTCTAAGCCTTTGCACATATCGTAAAGGGTTAAAAGGGCTGCATTAACGGCGCACAGGGCTTCCATCTCAACACCGGTTTTGCCGGTGATTTTGACTGTTGCTTCGACCACGAGGCAGTGACGAGAAGGCTCTGCATGAATGTGCACGTCCACACCGTTTAACAAGAGCGGGTGGCAGAGGGGGATCCACTGGGCGCATTGTTTGGCCCCCTGAATGCCTGCAATTTGCGCAATGGTGAGCACATCTCCTTTGGGGGTATCGCCTGCTAAAACCGCCTGTAAGGTGCTGGCTTGCATGTGAATTTCGCCCCGGGCACGGGCCATGCGCGCCGTGGGGACTTTCTCGCTAATGTCCACCATGCGGGTTTCAAGAAGTGCGTCCTGTTGGTTCATCGGTTTCCCTCTGGAGTAAAGAATCAGTGACATGGTATTATAACATCCAATATGAAGCGCAACCTAAGGGCCCAGATGGTGGGCTTTCACCATCCCTGCATTTTTATTCAGGAACAGCAAAACCACGATTATTATGAATTCCTGCATGAAGCAGACGAGTTCGGTGCCGCTGCGGGCACCTATCCCACTGAGCGCGAAGAATTGCTGGCGAATTCGGCCCACCGTTATCAACTGTTGGTGGACTGGACCTCTCAGCGTTTAAAGCTCAACGTGTCTTTTTTGAATCAGGGCAAAATTTGGTTTAACTTTTACTCAGATATTGCCAAACATTTTGGCATGGGCACCCAGGCCTACACCACCGAAACCCGTAAGCCCCATATCGGGATTTCTGAAATTACCCTACAAGACGCCTATTTGCTGCAGCTGATTTTGCTGCATGAGATGCAGCACGCCATTGATTTTGCCAATTACTCGGGATTGCATATGTCCATTTCTGAGCGCGAATTGCGGGCCCGGATTAGCATTTGTGAGGGGGTTTTTGCTTTAAAAGACTCCCACGAAGAGCTGTATGCCAATGCCTTGCAGGACTTGTGTTATTGGTTTGTACTTTCCTTTTTAACGCCCGGCTTATCGATGGAGCGCAAAGTGGACTATTACGACCTGCTCAATGAAGACACCCGGACCGTTCTGTCTGCCGAAGGCGGCGGCGTGCTGTTTTCGCCTTTAACCATTCGTTCCCTGGCCAAAGAATTGCAGCGCGATAAATTGACCATTACGTCGCTGGAGCGTTACGCCATCGAAAAAGAGGGCGGTGAGTTGAAGCTGAGAATGGTGTCTTTGAACGCGGACGATGCGCCCCGAGAGCCCGATAATTTAGAACTTTTAATGATCGAAGACAACCAGCTCATGAGCGGTGGCCGTGTGCCGCTTCAGAAAATTGCCAAAGAAGATATGGGCACCCTGACCATTGATTACAGTCGCGAGGTGTTAAGCACACGAAATCAAATGACCGATTGGCAAAGTTACGATAAAGCCTATGAAAAACTGAAAGAACATGCCAAAGTAGTAATAGAAAGAGATCAGCCAGCCTTCGAAGAAGTGCATCAACGTCTGGAAAAAGAAGTGGGCCACTTGCTGGAGCGTCCCCTCTTTGCTGAGGTGCGACAAGCGGCCATGGAGCCGCCTAAACCAGCACCCAGACCAAAGACCCTGGCAGATCTGCATGTGCCCGAGGCCATTCAAAACACCCATGAGGCCGACGAGCAAGAAAAAGCCCTTGGTGCTGTAGCGGTGCAGCTAGAGCCCCTACGGGGAGCCACAGCCCGTCGGAATATTGAAGAAGAGCCCTTGACCTTAGAAGACCGCATGGGTGATTTATCTGAGTTTGTGAAAGAAAAAGGCGGAAAATAGTTCATGTCTGTAGAAGAAGAGTTCACGGAATACCACAAAGACTCCTTTAGTTTCGGAAAACCCGAAAAAAAAGAAGGCAAACCCGCGCCTCCTGTTTCAGGGACAAAACCTGCTGCAGAGCGTGCCAAAGAAGGTAATTTAGACGATTATGTTCCCGAAAAAGTGGGCGAGGTCGTCGATAACGTTTTTGGTAAACTCGATAACCTTGTCAACGATGCCGCAGACTATCTCTTCGGCGGCAAGAAAAAAAGCAATCTCATTGAAAAACCGCCTGCGGCCCCCGGTATTCCACCCTTACAGCCTCAGTCGCAACCGCCTTTAAGTCCGCCCAAAGCGCCTCCCGTGGCCAAAGCGTCGGCCGCCGCACCGCCCGTCAAAACGCCGGCTCCTCAGGTGCCCACCCCTCAAAAAGCCCCTGTGCAAAGGGCGGCCCCGGCTCCTAAAGCGGCCCCGCCTCAAATTCGTAAACTGTCTACCTTGCAGGGTTCCCGCCAGCCTGAAATGATTCGGCCGGTCATGCCCGAAAGCAAGCCCAAGCATGATGGACCCGTCATTAGTCGTACCACCTCGATCTCAGAACTTGAAGACCTGCCTTTGGAGTTGCTCAGCGATCCCGATTTAAGCCGCTACTTTGATCAGATGAAGCTGTATGAAGGCAAAGTGGTCACCGGTGGCTTATGTAATCTGCCTCAGTATGAAGCGGTCATGTTTCTTAAAAAGGGCTATTGGGGAGGCGATTTTAATATTCAGTTTGAAGACCTTAAGCGCATTAATCCGGGGATCTATCCCATGGAAATGGCCCGTTCTCGCTTTCACGGCATGCGGCCGGTGTACAAGGCCCAGGGGTATCAATTTGGCAGCAAAGAGCGCTTAATACGGGCCATTGAAACCGATATTAATCTCTATCTTTTGGGCAAAAACACCAAAAAAGACGAGTCTCCGTTTCACCCCTATATTTACCAGGTGGTATCGACGGTGATAAAATAAGCCCAGATTGGGTATAATAGACCTTAGCACTTAAATTTAGGGAAAAATAAGGGAGTAAACCATGGAAAGCAACGCCATTCAAAGCACTTCAGCGGCAGCTTATGAACAAACACAAAAGATCAGAGATCAAAACGAATTATCACCCTTGATTCTGGGCGGGCCCGGACTGGTGGATCCTAACCAGCGTACCGCCGCAGAAGATGACGGTTTACGTCCTGAGGACGTGGTGGAGCTGAACGGGGCTGAAGTCCCAGCCGCTTCTCCGGTTTCCGCTCCTGAAGTGGGGCCCGCAGTGGCGCAGGCTGCTGAAGATATCGCCATTCCCGTCGACGGTCGTGGCGCTGCCGTGGCTTTGCAGGAGTATTTGGCACAGCTCCAACAAAACGATCCCGCGGCTTTTGAACGCACAGCGGAAGCCCTGGGTGTGGCCGATGCAGGCGCTTTTGCAGAAACCGTTGCTGCAGGCTCTGCCCTGGGCACCTTTTCACAAGTGGACAGCAATCGGGTCTTGTTTACCGATGCCAACTTTAACGAGGTGTCTTCTGAAAACCTGGCGGGTGTTGCCAATGCCCAGCTGGTGATTAAACCTTCTTTTGAGGCTCCTGTGGACGTCGAGGTTGAAGCACCTGAGGTGATTCTGCAAAACCCCAATGAAAAATTATTGGATAAACTTGAAACCCCCATTATTCAAGATTTAGCCACGCAGCAAAACCTGCAGCAAACCAACCCCCAACAGCTGCAGCAAAGCGATGCCAGTGTTACCCTCGCCTAAGTGCTCATGCAGTTCTAAGCGCTATTAAATCTGTAAAAAGGCCCTGAAAAGGGTCTTTTTATTTTACCGATACTTTCCCATGATTGATTTCTTCTCGCAGGTGGCACTGGCCTGTGATTTTTATCCTTATCAGCAGCAGGCTTTAGCGGCGATTTTGGCTGGCTTTGGCCGGGGCAAAGCCACGGGCTTGCTCTTGGCCCCTCCGGGCAGTGGCAAAACCCTTCTGGGGCTGGCCTGTATTTTTGAACTGCGCTGTAAAACGCTCATTCTTTCTCCCAATACTACCTTGCAATGGCAGTGGATTCGGCAATGGCAGCGTTACGGCGTGAGCTTTTCAGAGCTGGTGGCTCTTGAAGAAGGTGTGGGCACTGCGTTAGCTTCAGAACCGTTAATTTTATCGAGTACGTACCAGTTGCTCAGCAGCGCTTATCGTCGGAATGATGAACAGCAATTGCAGGCCTTTGCCGCTTATGATCTGGTCATTCTGGATGAATGCCACCACGTGCGACGGCAATGGGGTGAGGCAATTCTGGCCCTTGAAACCCGGCGTTTACAGCACGGGAAAACGACCCGCCGCCTGGGTTTAACCGCCACGCCTCCCCAGGAGGCTTCTGTCAAGGAACAGCAACAATTACAGCGCTTACTGGGCTCGGTGGACTATGCCATCAGTTTACCCGCCATGATTCGTTCCGGTTATTTGGCACCCTTTCAAGATCTGGTGTACCTGGTGCGTCCGTCGCTGCAAGAAAGTCAGTATCTCCACAGTGCCCATAGCCTGCTGCACCGCTTGCAAACCCAATGGGCTGAAGCACAGCCTTCTTTGGCTTTATTTGCAGAGCAGTGGCTTTTACAATGGCAATACCGGGCTGAGAAAGACCTGGATCTTTACCTGGCGTGTTTGCGCTATCTGCACCATGCAGGGCTCTGGATTTCGGACATTGGCTGGCATCCGGAACAAGAAGAACCCTTAACCATGGATGACCGGGCTCATCTGCTGGGGGCTTATGCCCTGGCTGAGGTGGGGGAGAACCATGCGGATTTTGTGCAGTTGTGCCATGTTTTGCATCTGTTGGGCTACCGGTATCGTCAGCAGCGCTTTTGGCCTGTAGAGGGCCAGGTCGAAAAGGTGCTGGGTACGTCTCAGGCCAAACTTCAGGCCCTGAGCGATATTCTGCGGGTAGAATACGCTGCACAGCATGAGGAACTGCGGGGATTGATCCTGACTGATTTTGCGCTCACCCACGCGCCGGGACAGCGTACCGCGCTTCAGGGGCTGGCGGATCCTGACGCGGGGGGCGCGCTGGGTCTGTTTCGTTATGTGTGTTTGCATCATGCTGAACTGCGCCCTTTTTTAATGACCGGGCGTTATGTGCTCTGTAGTGAAGCCTTGCAGACGGCCATGTTGGAGCATTTACAGCAGGCACTTCCGCATCTGCAATTGCGGGTGACTGCCTATGATGGCTTTTGTGCTTTTGAAGCCGTCCCCACCTGGTCGGGTAAAGATTATGTGGCCTGTTTGACGGATTTTTTAGCCCAGGGGCACAGTTTATGTCTGGTGGGGACACGGGGCTTGTTGGGCGAAGGGTGGGATTGCCCCGCCTTGAATACCCTGGTGGATTTTACCCGCACCACCCGTTTTGTCAGTGTGAATCAGATCCGGGGGAGGAGTTTGCGTAAAGATCCCCGGCAGCCCTTTAAAGTGGCCAATCAATGGGATATTGTTGCGGTATTACCGGAGCTGGAAAGTGGACTTAAGGATCTGGAGCGTTGGCAACGTAAGCACCAGCATTATTATGGTCTGTGTGATGATGGCTTGATTGAAAAGGGGGTGGGCCATGTGCATGCCAGCTTTACCCGGCGGGATCCCCACGAAATTATGGCATCCCTTGAGGATTTGAATCAGACCTTTTTAGCGCGGGCTCAGCATCGTCAGGCGACATATGACCAATGGGGAATTGGCAAACCCTATCAGGATCACGTTCAAGAAACCCTGCAAATCAGTGTGATCAAGAGCAGAAAGCGTTCTTCTGCTCCACAGGAAGTATCGCTGACCGTGTTACCCGCAGATCTACAGCAAAGAAATGACTTTGTTTTGCAGCAGATGCAGCGTGATATGCATATCCTGGACAGCGTACAGGCCTTTTTACATTTGGGCTTATGGACTGCTGCTTTTGTGATGGCTCATGGGTGGTTATGGGGCATGGCCAGTGCAGTGACCGCAGGACTTTCCTGGAAAACGCGCGCCTGGCAAATGCGACAGGATCTGGCCTGGCGCCAGGCCAGATCTGTCTTGCCCCAGCGATCGTTGCTTGAAGCCCTGGGGAGAGCCCTTTGGGAGGCCTGTATTGAGCTCCAACAGCCTGGCCTTTCGGCAGAAGAGCGCCAGCTGCAATGGGCTGAGGATGATTGGCATATGTTAACCCGTGAGGATGGCACTTTACGCTTTATGTCTTCTGCCAGTCCTGAGCGTCACGGGCAATGGCGCGTGGCTTTTCAAGAGCTGTTGGCCCCTTTACAAACACAGCGCTATTGGCTGTCCTTTGCGTTAAGGGATCTTGTCACCGGGAATACCGAAACCCATTACCTGGCGGTGCCCTTTCTCTTTGGTCGCTCCCGTACTCGCGCCCAGATTTTACAGGAGCATCTGAGCACGGTTCTGGGGTCCTGCGAACTCCACTATATGCGTCAGACAATGGGTAAAACGCTGGCAGATCAGCATCAAGGGCGTCACGCGCTCCATGTGCAGTTACAACAGGTGGCGCTGTGGTTTTAAGCGGGTTCAGGAGGGTGTCGATGGGCACAGTCTATTTCAAGACGCTTCTTTACAATAAAAAATATGATAGCAACTCCACCCGTGATTTACCCAACCCATCGCCTGCGCATTGATAAAACCTGGAAAGGCTTGCCCTTGCCACTCCATGCGCAAAGTTACCTTGAAATTGAGCGTCGTCCTGCGGGCGTTCTGCTGGATTTTAGTACCCCGTTTTATGAAGATCCTCCACCGCCGGTGTCCACGGAAGGGGAGATAGTCTCGACGCCAGAACTCTGGAATTATGAAGTGCTAGAGCTTTTTATTGCGCACGGCGAACAGTATACAGAAATTGAAGTGGGCCCCCACGGTCATTATTTGGTCCTGCGTTTTCAAGGCATGCGCCAGCGTGTCTCTGAGGGACACCCTTTGCGTTATAAAAGCTATGTAGAGTCGGGACAGTGGATGGGCACCCTTTTGATTGAGCACCAGTATCTGCCGCCAGAACCCTGGTCTTTTAATGCCTATCGCATTCATGGGGTAGAGGCAAGCCGTTGTTATCTGAGTGCTTTTGCCCAAAGTGAAGAGGCAATGGGTCCTGATTTTCATCAATTGCCGAGTTTTCAGCCGCTGCGTTTCTCGTAGGGCAGGCAGTCTAAAAAAACAGCCGGTGTATGTATACACCGGCTGTTTTTAGGTTTTCAGCGTCTTGCATCATCCGTTTGCTCTCCGCTTACGCTTGCGACGACGCCCATCCAGCATGCGATCGCACTCTTCGGCGAGGGTTTTCATTTCCGTCCAGCGCTCCTGGCGTACCTGGTGATAATGATACTCTTTGCTTTCGCGGCCTTTGCTGGCCTCTTTGATAACGTCTAAAAAGTTTGACATGGTCTTTCTCCTTCTGCTGATGTATTTATAGACGGAGATGCGGGTAAATTGTTTCAATTCTTAACGAATTTTAAGTCTTTTCGCTGGATTTACCACCCGCAAATCCTCTTCTTGTTCTTATCATAAGTCCTTTAAGATTAAGGTGTCAAACCTCATTAAACACCCTTTAAAGCCTTGATTTTACTGCGTTATACCTGATTTTTTAATTTTTATGCGCCGCTTAAAAAAATGTTAAAAATCCCCGTGTTTTGACGCAGACGCGAACTTTTTTGAAGTTTTTTCGTGAATTAACGAAAGCTTAACCATCACTTTAACTATAATAAATCTAGAAAGAAAAAGAGGTGTGTCATGCCGAGCGTCGCCAGCCATCCAGCGCTACACATTAAGGGATTTAACCCTTATGCTTCGGCGGTCCTGAACCGCGAAGGCCGCAATATGACCCCTCAAGCCCCTGCGGTCACGCCGCAAACCCAGACCCATGCCCAACAGGGCATGGCCTTTATGGCCAACGATGTGGCCGAGAGCGGTCTGGCGGCGGATTATTACCAGGACACCTTTCAAAACCAAACTTCTATTGAAGCCAATAATGTGACCTATCGTCTTATGGAGGGTCACCTCAAGGTGAAAATTCCTTACGCTCAGGTGCAGCTCACCGATCGTACCCCTGAAGATGCCATGCATCTTGAAGGCCTGGACTTTAACATGAATATGCAGGCGGGACAGGTGAGCGTTTCGGATGTGGATGTGTCCATTACCCTGGGGCGCTTACTGGATCAGCAAAAAGCCCCTGTGAAAAACCTGCGGGTGACCTTTGACCCCGACAATCAAATCAACGTGAGCGGTAAGCTCAGTAAGTTTGGTTTGGCGGTGCCCTTTAAAGTTCAGGGACACATTTCTGCCACTGCCCAGGGCGAAGTGAAATATGCTCTGGGCCGGGTAAGCGTCATGGGTATTCCCGTGAACGGCCTGATGAAAACCTTTGGTCTGAGCATTGAAAAGACCCTGAAACTCAACGACCCTGCCAAAGGCTACCATGCGGTGGGCAACACCGTTTATATTAACCCCAACCAAATCTTAGCCCAGCCCGGTATTCAGGCCAATTTGAGCCAGGTGACCACCCATCTGGGTAATCTGGTGGCCACCTTTGGAAACACACCTGAACAGGCCCAGTCTGTGCAGACCCACTTGCAGCGCAACGCCCGTCTTAACGGCATTGAAATTCGCGGCGGGCACTATTACTACGACGGCTACTTTATTAAAGACGGCGTGGTGCGCATGGAAGACAAAACCCCCAACACGCCCCTTGAAATGGAAAAAACCGGTGAAACCATTTTGAATTTGCAAAAAGGTTTTGTGGGGGTGAGTGATCCCAAATTTTCAGGTATTATTCAGGCCAAATTGGGCGATGACTCTTCGCTCAAAAACGCCACCACGCGTTTGAAGTCTGACGCTGCCGAACTCAAAGGGAATATGTGGGGCATGATTCCCATACAGTTAGACCTGGCCTTTGATAAAACCGCTGAAGGGAAACTCATGTTTACCGCCCAAAATGCCAAAGCCCTGGGCTTTATCCCCTTGCCTGACAGTTTAATCCGCAAGCAGGTGCAGGGCATGGTGGATGGGGGAATACCCTACGGCAATGGCGTTGCCCTGGATAGCCTGGGTGATACCCACATTGGCCGTCTCAAGCAGGTGCAGCACCAGGCCGGTTATCTGGTGCTGGAAGCCGGAAACAACTAGGCTTTTCAGGCAAAGTAGCCGTTAGAACGGACCCGTCGCCGAAACTCGCGGGTTTTTTGCAGTTTGGGTATAGCGTGTTCTAAATAGGTGAGCAACAGCTCTAAACGCTCTACCTCACTCCGGGTGTCCAGCAACTCCAGGCGAGGCGCGAGCTCTAGATTAATGCGATAGGCTACTGTAAACGACAGTTGGGTCGTTTTAACGGGTAACTCCAGGGTCGAGTCATCTTTATCGAGCATACTTAAGAAGCGCTTGTATTGCTTCAGCACCTCAGCGTTCAGGGCATCACTGACATTCTCCTCAGGCTCTTCATCTTCTAACCAGGTGATTGTGCCCTTCAGGTAATCTTCTGGGCCTGAGCTTTGGGTGTCTAGCAAGCGATAACGGCGCGTTCCGTAGGCTAAAATATCTAAACGCCCATCGGGATAGCGGTGAAGCAGGTCATGTACCACCACAGCGCATCCAATTTCGTTGAGCTGTTGCTTGCGGGAGTACTGAATGCCAAAGGGTGCGTAGTCCTCAGCAGGGGGCACGGGGGCCACATCAGCCAGCAGCTTTTGATACCGGGGCTCAAAAATATGTAAAGGCACCGGTTCTCCGGGTAAAACCGCAAGGTTTAAAGGAAAAATAGGCAGATGTTCCATTAGTGGGTCAGCTTTAACAAATGATGGTTACTGAGTTCATCGATGGCGTTATAAAAGGTGTGGCGATCCATGGTGCTGAGCTTCCAGAGCTCCTCTAAAGACTGGTTAAGTTGCAAGCGACTGAGCACTTCAGTGGCAGCCTGACTGTATTCCGCTTCCTGGGTTAAATCAATGCCCTTCACCTGGGACTGAGGGGGATGCTTTTCGAGGAGCACTTGCAGTTCGTCACCCCGGCGTAGACCCTCAATAATTAAATGCATGCAGGAACCCTCGATGGTTTTCTGATCCACAGAGACATCTTTGCTAAAGGCAAAAGTGCCCTCGTTCCAGTTGATCATTTCATACACCGCAGGATTACCGGTTAGCGCGGGGGCTTGCAGAAGTTCAGCGTGATACACTTCGCCCTGAGACAGGTAGAGTTTGCCTTCCTGGGTGGGGGTGGTGAGTACCACGACGCCGGTTTTCATGTCGTTGGCCAGCATTTGTAAAATGTTGGGGGGAATAAAAACGCTCAGACTGCCTTTGACGGAACCGTCGGCGGCTTCCATTTGTGTTTTCATGCGCTTGACTTCTTCTTCGGACTGCTTTAGCTGAGCCAGAATATTGTTCAGGCGGGTGTTGTCGGCTTTGAGTTTATCCATGGTCTGCTGCAAAATATGGTACAGCTGAGAGTTTTCAATGGCAATGGCGGCGATATTGGCCAGCGAACTAAACAAAAGCAAGTCCTGGTGATCAAAGGTGCCCTCTTTTTTGTTTAAAACCTGCAAGACCCCAATAATATTCTCTCCAGAGCGGCGCATGGGCACACATACAATGGAACGGGTCACAAAATCGCTCTGTTTGTCGACCCCACTGTAAAAACGTTTGTCTTTGCTCACGTCAGGCACAATCACGGGCTCCCCGTTTTCTGCCACCCAGCCTGCAATGCCCTGCCCTTTGGGTAAGCGAAGGCTTTCTAAATTTTTATTGGAATCCTGGGACACAATATGAAAGACGAGTTCGCCGGTGCTGGCCTCGCGCAGGGCCAGTGAGCTGGCCTCCGCATTCATCACTGAAGCCGCAATATCAATAATGGTGCGCAAAAGAATTTCAAGATCCATCGCTGAGTTGATACTGGCGTTAATTTCCATGAGGACTTTAAAGCGTTTGACGTATTGCAACGCTTCTTGATGTTCCATATGTTCAATGTCTAACGATTCAATATCTGTCATGGCGATAAACCTTCTATTTTCTACCTTAAGTCCGTTACAGAGCCCATTTTAACACAGCCCTTCAGGGCTAGCGTCAGGGCAGCTCTTCCATGGGAATGGACACCTCAATTTCTGTGCCCTGGGGCAGGTGGCTGCGCACCCATAAGGTGCCCCGTAAAAGCTGCACCATATTGTGCACAATGCGTAAGCCAAGCCCCTTGTTTTCTTTGATGGATTCAGGGTCTTGCAGCAAACGCTGATCAAATCCGGCCCCTTCATCGCGTACCGAAAAAACACAGGCTCCGTGTTGTCTTAATACGCTGACTTGAATGGTGGAGCCTTCGGGCGTGTATTTGATGGCGTTTGACACCAAATTATCTAAAATTTGCTGTAAAGCGATACGGTCTGTGTACAGCATCCAGTCTTTGCGTTCTACCTTGAGTTTCATGAGGCGTTCATCGGCCGCCGATTCATGGTGAAGGTAGAGATCCTGCATGAAGTTGGCCAACGAGAAACGGATGGGTGTAAAGCGTTGAGCCCCCTGTTGAATCACCTCACGGTCAAGAAAGTGCTCAATAATAGAGCTCATGCGTCCAATGGCCACACGCATGTTTAAGAGGCGGCGTTGAACGTTTTCTGCGGGCAGGGACAGCTTTTCGTCTAAAAAATCTAAGCCTGAAGAGAGAATGGTTAAAGGATTACGCAAATCGTGCGACACAAAGCGCAAGAGCTGGCTTTTTTCGTGATTGAGCTGTTGTAAGTCTTTATTTTGCGCGAGAATTTGGTCTCGGGCCCGCTTGAGTTCTAAATGGGTTTTGACCCGAGCCCTGAGCTCCAGCGGTTCCACGGGCTTGGTAATATAGTCCACGGCCCCGACCTTAAACCCCAGTACCGATTGCTGAGGCGCGGCATAAGCCGTCAGAAATATAATCGGGATATCTGCCAAATGGGGTTGGGCTTTAATGGCCTCACACACCTCGAAGCCGTTCATTTCCGGCATTTGCACATCCAGCAAGATCAGGTCAAAATGCTCCTGCTCCAGCAATTCCAGAGCGGTGCTTCCCCGCTGTGCAAACGAAATTCGATAGGGATCCACCGTGAGCATTTTGGCTAAAATCTGAATGTTTTGGGCCACATCATCCACAATCAGCAGGTGAGGAGATTCAGTCATTGTATTCCTTAATCCCTTCAATCCACTCCGCATAGTGGGAGAGGAGTAACGTCATTTTTTCGATATCAAAACGGCCCACTGCATTCAAGAGATCATGGCTGAGATCCATGAGCGGTTGAAATTCATACACCAGCGCCCAGGAGTGAAGGCGGCGGGCAAAGGCGGAGGTGCGATCAAAAGAATAACTGTGCAAGGTTTTCAGGTAATCCATTTCAAAGGTTTTTTCTAAAGAGCGCAGCTGAGCCGGTGAGAGTCTGTGCTCTAACAGAGGAAGGCGCGGGATGGTTTCGTGTTCGGAAGTCGTGGATTCGGGATTGGACAGGGGAGCTTCGATACGAGGTGCCCATTTCAAGGGTAAATACACCTGAAAACAACTGCCTTTTTCGGGGGTGCTGTCCACGTGAATGTGACCGTTCATTAAATGCACCAGACGCTGGGTAATGGAAAGCCCGAGTCCGGTTCCACCATAGTCTCGGGTCAGCTGACCCTCTTGTTGTACAAAAGGGTCAAAGATGGTTTCCAGGGAGCTGGCCGCAATGCCAATACCAGAATCCTCAACGCAGAGCTTGAGGTATTCATCATCGCTGCTCAGGGTGAGCCTTACATAACCCGTGTGGGTAAATTTAACGGCATTTCCCAACAGGTTCATTAAGATTTGCCGCGAACGTACAGGGTCAATTTGCACAAAGGCAGGCACATCGTCTTCAATGATCAACTGAAGATCGAGTTTTTTTTGGTGGGTCCGGGGACGAAACATGGCGATGACTTCTTCGCAGAGGGTACGAAGGGCTAGCGGTTCGGGCTGATTGGCCATGGCCCCGGATTCAAGTTGTGACAGATCGAGGAGATCGTTGATCAAAATGAGTAAGGTTTGGGCGCTTTTGCGTATAGAACGGGCATAGTCTTGAATCTCTGAACGATCCACGTCTTTTTTGAGAGCCATTTCTATCATTTCACCGTACCCCAGCACGGCGTGAATCGGTGTGCGTACCTCATGGGAAATATTGGCCAGGAACCCTGTCTTTGCAAAGTTTGCTGCTTCAGCTTGCTCTTTAGACTGACGCAATTGCGCGGTACGCTCTTCGACCCGCTGCTCCAGCTCCAGATTCATCTGTTTTAAACTTTGCTCTACTTTTTTAAAGTCGGTGATATCTCGCGATAAGCAGACACATCCCATCACGTGCCCTTCGGTAAAGACCGGGTTAAAAAAGCATTCCATATAGCGCTCTTCTCCCTGAGAAGCGGTTACCTTGTATTCGCGACGTACCCGCTTTCCCGATAAGGCTTCCTGGTAATAGGTGCTCCAGAGAGCGGCTTCTTTACTGTTGTATTTTGAGAGCAATTGTAAAATGGGTGTCCCCCGGGTTAAGGGCTGCTGATAAAGAGCCGTCATTTTTTTGAGATAGGTTTGGTTGGCCATAATGAGTTCCAGATGCTGGTTCACGTACCAAATGCTATCGTCACCCGAGTTTTCGAGCATGGCCAGCAGGGTCTGTTGACTCTCTTGCAGTTGGCGGGTTAGGCCATGCAATTCACTCACGTTACGCACCACACACAAAACGCT
The DNA here is from genome assembly GCA_964229355.1 of Candidatus Sericytochromatia bacterium. Lineage (GTDB taxonomy): Bacteria > Cyanobacteriota > Sericytochromatia > UBA7694 > UBA7694 > CAXRDE01. Next base: position 192,253 of record CAXRDE010000024.1, read on the forward strand.
CTCTTGACCGCTGGCAATTAAGCGCATTTCATAAGAAATCTGTTCACCTGACTCCCGCTGGTAGTCAAATTCTAAGTGATGGGTTTCGCGGGTGTCGAGGGCATCTTCGACGGCTTGTTTGAGATAGACTTTTAGCTCTGTAGGCAAATCGCTCTCTTCCAAAGTATCTGCTTTAAAGTGCAAGCGCTGCAGATCGTTACTGGGCTTAATATCCTGAATGCGTCCATCTCGAAAAACCTGAAAAATCGCGTCGGGCATGGCGGTTAAAATGGCCTGATTCTGCATTTCTTGCTCATGCAGGGCTCTGCGAGCCAGCTCAGCCTGAGTCATATCGAGGAGAACCCCCGAAAACAGCACATGGTCTCCCTCTGGCTGAGGACGAGAACGTCCAAAAATCCAGCGGGTTTGTCCATCGGGATGCCGGTATGGAAAAGTGTCTTCCCAGATTAACTGGTGCTTTGCGGCATGTAAAATGCCCTGTTGGACCCGGGCTAATTCCCGGGGATCAATACGTCTCAAAATATCGGCGGGTGCTTGAATCAGGAACTCGGGCATAAAGCCCAGCAGGTCATAGGCCCCTTCGCTGAGATACGTAAACCAATGTTGTTCAGTGCGTAAATTGACATCATACTCGTAGAGACACCCCGGTAGAGCGCGACTGAAATTATCTAAACGTTCGCGAAAGTTGCGAATATCTTGTTCTAAATCATGGAGCGGGGAGACATCCTGCGTCAGAATCATAACCGCCCAGACTTCTTCGGAAGCGTTACGGACGGGCGCAAAGGCAAAATGGACGGTTTGCCCTGGTTTTTGGGGCAATTGAATGATCTGGGTTATCCGTTTTTTCTCGCCTTTAAGGGCTTCTTTGATGGCCTGAAGGTACTGCGGCAAATCCATAATGGGCAAGGTGCGAATATCTAAACCCTTTGAAAGTTTGAGCTGGTGAACGTTTTCAAACCATTGGGCAGCCACAGTGTTGAACTCCAGTAGACCGTAATTTTTACCAATGAGGAAGTAAGCATCGGGAATAAACGAGGCCAGGGCATCTTCTTTAAGACGTTGCTCGGTCCAGCGGGCTTCTTTCTTTTTTTGTTGGGTAATATCCCGGGTCACGCTGAGGATGTGTTGATCTTGCAGGGGGATCAACTGCATCTCTAAAAAGGCCTCGTGGGCTTCGTGGGTGTGCATAAACAGAGAACGGGTATTTTTACCCTGTTGGAGCTGCTTGTAAATGGTGCTCCAGGTGGTTTCGACCGGAGACAGCGGCAAAAAAGGTTTTAATAAAAAACCCTCCCCCGGCGGCAGTTTAAAATAACGGCGCGCCGGGGGATTGGCATACAATAGCTGGTTGTCCTGATTGGTTAGCATCACCATATCTGGCAGGTGGTCCAGAATATGTGATGCTAAACTCATGGGCGTTTACGGCGCCACGCGGAACAGGTCAGCAGCATTGAGCTGGTTGACATAGAGCTGATTGTTCAAAAGCCCCAGACCTACCGTGGGCTGTTGGCCCTCTAAAATAGGCACAAGATTGATGCGCTGTCCGTTGCTATTGACCCGCTCAATGCCGGTACCCAGACTAATAAAGAGGTTGTCTTCTTCGTCTAAGGCCATGCGGCCGTTGCCGTTACCCATATTGGTGCTGAAGTTGCTGTTTAATAAATCTGAGTCACCGCGGTTGTTCAGCGTCAGCTTATACACCGCCAGGTTGGTGCCCAGAGAAATATATAAGTTGCGGCCCAGGGGATCAATGGCCAGGTCTTTAATGGGCGTGGGTAGACCCGAGATCAGGGTCTCGGGGCGACCAAAGACATTGCCTACAAAACTGACTTTGACAATGCGACCTTCTGTGGGCAAGGCCACATAAATCTGCTGGGTGTTAGCGCTATAAGCCAGAGAGCCGGGCTCAGCACCAAGATTGTCTGACTCAGCCACACGAGTGGTCATTTTAAGTTCTGCCCCGGCCCCTTGCAACTGGTACTGGCTGATTCGGTAATTGGGACGAACCCCTGGCAGTTGACGGGGACGTCCCACCAAAGCTGCGTCCATGTTGCTGACGAGCAGATCGCCAGCACCCGTAACGGCCATGTCTCTAAAAATTGAGTCTGTGGTGATGTCGCTGGCAATATCTCGGTTTAATACATTGCCATTGGTATCTAAGGTCATAATGCTGGAGTTTTGGCCCACGTGCTGTGAGAAGAACAGGTTTTGTCTTTGGGTATCCGTGTAAAAGAAGTCGGATTGCCCATTGCTGTTTAAACGGGCTTCGGTCAGCACTGAAATTTCAGGGAAGAGGGTGAATTCACGGTTATCATTGCTGGGAATGCCGTTGCTGCTCACCTGTACACTCACCTGGGTGGGCAGGTCAATTAAGCGATCCACCAGACCGCGGGGTACGGGAACCACCATTTCACGACGATCCGCGCTCACGGAGCGAGGGGTGGTGTTGACGGTACCCCGGGTCGAGCTGAAGGACACGCTGTTATTGCTGAGCACAGGGTCAAAGCCTGCTCCTCTGAGGGTCACCACACGCTCTGCAAAAGGCGCATTGCGAAGGATGGTGGTTTCTTGTTGAACCTCAGTGACCACGGGGCCGGGACCGCCGACGACGATTTGTGCCGTGGAGCGATTGCCCACTTCGTCCGTGGCGGTCAGGGTGAGTACATCACCGGAGTCCGCCACCAGGCGGGCTTCAAAAGAGCCGTCGAGGGCACTTTGCACCTGAATGGCGTTGCCCAATTTGGGGCCTGAAATGGTGACGTTGGCGCGGCCACCATCCTCAATGGATCCAGGCCCGCCTGTAATAATGGTTTCAAAGGCACTTCCGCTGGGGTTACGGGCAATGATTTTATCGGTGACAATGCGTGGATTAAGGGTGTCTGTACGTACGACCACCTCTGCAGGTAAACTGCTGACGCTGCCCATCACGGTGCGTACCTTGAGCACATGTTCTAAGTTGCGCCGTAAAGGCACCACGATTTGAAAACGGGTGCTGCCCGCCTCCAATACCGTAGACACGCCCTGGGTGCCGCCCTCTACGGTGATCATACTGCCTGCGGGTGCGGTACCTCGAAGGGTGACCGTATCTTGATTGCTGACGGGTGAGACGCTATCGATGGCAGGGGATGGAAGCCCGCCTGCTGCTTTGAGATTGTTTTGCACCACGCTATCGGCTTCAATGGTGGGCTGAATAACTGAAAGCACTGAGGCCACCGTATTGGCTCCGCCTGTGGAGGTGTTTTCGGTGCTGCGCTGTACGGCATCTAGAATCGCGATAATTTCAGGGGCACTGTATTCGGTAATGGGAATTTTAGGCTGGCTGAGAATGGTGCCGTTGTTGACGATTAAACGGGTGGTGGCTTCGCTGAGCGGAGAAATGTCCAGTTGGGCGGTACCCGCTAGCATGGCGCGCATCAGGCTGGGGCCACTGCCTACAGAGACCACATATTCGCTGCCCAAAGTAACCTCTGAGGGTAAGACAATGGAGTAGGTGCCATCGGACTGGGTTTTGGTGGTGGCCAGCGGCAGGCCCACCACATTGCCGTTATTGTCGATTTTAGACAGGGTAACGGTGACATCTGAAGAAACCGGTTGGATGCCGGTCAGTGCCTCTGCAGGCGGAATCAGAAAGCGGTCAATACGAAAACCGGTATTGGCGGCCAGACGGCCACTGGGGGCCAACACTTTGCCAGAAATGACCCGGTTGAGCAGTTGGTCCAGGCGGCTGTTGAGGGTAGCGTTGGCTTTTAAGCTGGATAGGGTGTTGTTCAGAGCGGTGGCCAGATCAATGGTGGCATAGTCAATGCTTTGGGTTTCCTGGTTGCTCAGATTGCGCAGTTCTTGAATGACATTTAAAGGCAGTGAGTACAAAGGCTCTGGACGATCCACCACCAATTGCACAAAGGCGGTGGTGACGGGATTGAGATCCAACTGGGCCTGGGTGGCAAAGTTGCGCAGGTATTTACCGGTGGCATAATTGCCCACTTCCACCACCACGTTGGTGGCAGGCAGTGCAATGTCTGTGGGTACATCAAGGGTGTAGCGCCCTTCAGCGTCCGTTTGGGTGGTGGCCAGGGGTTCATTCGAAACGGGGCGGCCTTCATCGTCGATGCGAATCAGGCGCACTTCGACCCCTGCAGGGGCTTCGGTCAAACCGGTAGCTGCATGGGCGGGGGGTATGAGGTACGAGAGAAAGGGGTTTTCTGAGGCGGTGGTGGAAGCGTTGAGAGATTGGTCTTGCTGGGGAACCATCACCTGGCCTTCAAGCCTGAACACCTCCACAGAAACCTGTTGAGGGGGCTGACAAGCGGTTAAAAGCAGGGATAAAGCACCTGCAAGGGCAATCCTGGATCTCATGAAATCTTTTCGCTCCTATGAATCATATAATCAGGTGATAATTTTGGGTGATAAAAAGTCCCTCAAAGCATAGCATTAAACCCTCACAGATGCAATGAACGTGCTATGATCAAGACAGAATTGAAAGGGGAATAAATCATGCTTCAAGTTGCTTCATCATCACAGCCCGCCTCTGTCGCCGGAGCGATTGCCGGACTCATTCGCGAAGATAAATTATGCGAACTCCAGGCTATTGGGGCAGGCGCCATTAATCAAACCATTAAAGCCATTGCCATTGCCCGTGGCTACCTGGCCCCCTCAGGCATTGAAATTGTGAGTGTTCCCTCTTTTCAAGATGTGGAAATTCGGGGCGAAGAGCGTACCGCCATGCGCTTTAGGGTTGAAAAAAAATCCGCTTGAGCTAACTTGATCTAAAAGGAATGGCTTTGCCGTCAAGCTCAGGAGTCCCGCATGCGGGGATCGAGCGCAAAATAGCTCAAGTCTACCAACAGATTGACCATAACGAAGGTAAAGGCAAAGACCAGCACACACCCCTGTACCACGGGAAAGTCTCGGGCACTGACGGCGTTGACCACGTAAGAGCCCAGACCGTTCCAGGCGTAGATGGTTTCAGTTAAGACCGCCCCACTCAAGAGCAGTCCCAGTTGTAAACCGGCAATGGTGGTAATGGGAATTGAGGCGTTGCGCAGCGCGTGATAAAGCACTACTTTGGCCTTGCTCACCCCTTTGGCGTGGGCGGTTTTGACATAGTCCTGGTCTAAAACATCGAGCATGCTGGCGCGGGTCATGCGGGCAATAATTGCTGTGGGCACGGTAGCCAGCGTGACGGCGGGTAAAATGAGGTGCTTGAGGGCATCTACAAAAGAAAACAGATCTTTGGCCAAAATGCTGTCAATTAAATAAAAATTGGTGACGGGTTCCAGCTCGGAGATCATACTCAATCTTCCAGACAACGGGAGCCAACCCAGATAGGCAGAAAAGATCATCATCAGAATGAGGCCGAGCCAGAAAATGGGCATTGAGACGCCTGTTAGAGCGGTGACCATGCTCAGGTTGTCGATCCAGGAGTTGCGGTAGACTGCCGCTAAAATCCCGGTGGAAACCCCCACAAGCAAAGCGATAAACATGGCTGCAAAGGCCAGTTCAATGGTGGCGGGGAATTTTTGTTTGATTTCTTGAAGAACGGGGTTGTTGGTGACAATGGAGTCGCCTAAATTGCCCTGGGTGACAATGCGCACCACGTAATTACCGTATTGGGTAATAAAGGGCTGGTCTAAACCCAATTGCTGGCGCAAACGATTCAAGGATTCTTCGGTGGCTCGCTCACCTAACATAATTTGGGCAGGATCTCCGGGAATTAGCCGCACTGAGGAAAATACAATAAACGAAACACTCAGTAGAATAATGGCCATTAAGCCCAGGCGGCGCACCAAAAAACGTAAAATCATAGAAGGAGCTCCAAAAAATAGCTAACAAAAAATGCTGACGAGGAGAATCGAACTCCTGACCTATGGTTTACGAAACCATTGCTCTACCATCTGAGCTACGTCAGCAAATGCAGTGGTCATGGTAACATAAGTGCTTCCGACAGGCAAGTTGTTAGAAGAAGCGCTTTGCCCCACGAAAGTGGGTCTGGTAATACCCGGTTTTTAAGCTGTCATAGGAGACCGTGCGGCCGGTACGCGGGGCGTGAATAAAGAGATCGTTACCCGCATAAATGCCCACGTGATCCACAAATTTACCCGAGTGGCTAAAAAATACCAGATCCCCGGCCTGCAAGGCGTCGGATGACACTTCTTGCCCCTGTAAAAACTGTTTGTCTGCGGTACGTTGAATGGAGAGTCCTTGTTGCTGAAACACGTAAAACACCAGGCCAGAACAATCAAAGCCTTTATCGGGACTGTGCCCGCCGTAGACATAGGGAACTCCCAAATATTGTTCAGCGGTGCTTAAAATGTCTCCCGCAGCACCTGAAGGCCGTTCACTCGGGGCCTGATCAAAATCCCGCAGCTCCGGCAAGCTGACCGAGCCCTGAGAGCGTTTTGTGGGGGCAGAGCGCTCAGGTAGCCGGGGTGAAACGGGCTGAGATGCAGGAGCTGTCTTCTGATCTGAGCGCGCGCTTCCTGAATCCCCCGGGTTTTGCCAGCGGGAAATTTGACGGTGACTGACGCGAGTTGGGGTGTCGTTGTCCCAGGCCTGGGAAGATTGCTGAAGCTGAACGCTACAGGCGGTCAATAAAAAAGGAATCACACATAAAAAATACTTCATTCCGTTATGATGCCATAAAAAGCTATAAAAATCGAGTGCCTGACGCACCAACGCTCTTGTCTTTGCTCTCTGTCTTTCGCGATGCTAAAAGAAAAAAGGAGGATTGAGAATGTTGAATCGTTGGACGATCCTCGCCGTGATCCTGGGCTTGTGTTGGGGGTGCAGTGAATCCCCCAATCAGCCTGCGGAACCTGAAGAAAATACCGCACAAACCGTGACCACCGCCAATAATGTGTTTGCAGAGGGCGGTCCCATACCTGCTCCCCCGCTCCCCGGCGGCGCGATTGGCGGTACAGGGGTAATTGGCAACCCAGCCCCGATCGGTAATCCGGCACCTCCACCTCCCCCCCAAACAATTCCAGCTCCGGGTACGGGGGGTGGGTATTCTTCAGGCAATGATACCCAGGACGAGGGCTAAGCCCTCAAGAATAACGGTGTAAGCGTCCCGGGACAGGGCGCTTGTAATTGTATTCCCATACGGTTGTCAGATCTGGGGAGTCCATGAGGTCTTCAAGGGTAAACAGGTCCCAGCCATATTTGGCACGGTGTGGGTACACGCGGGGAGCCTCGGGGCCGAGTAATTGGAGGGCCTGATAGACCATCTCTGTGCAATACAGGCGCTCTTCAGTGTCTAATAAAAAGAGGGAATCATAGCTGGTGCCAAGGACACGGTGGGCGTACTGGGACATTTTTTGAATCCCCGCAGCGCTCAGGCCGGGTTTACGTAAAACCACAAATTTGTCTCGGGAGACCCGCTGGGTATAGCCTGAAAGGGTCTCTTTAATAACGCCCATAAATTCGCCACCGGGGGTCAGCTGGGCGAGGGCGTGAATAATCTGGTCGTTGCCCAAATACAGCAGCGCGTGCACAAAGGAATCATTGTTGCCACAGAGCACAATGTCTCCGGGTTGCAGAGTCTTGAGCAGGGCCTGTACTTCAGGGGGCGTAATCGCAGGCGTGGTGTCCGGGGTGCTGCGCTTATTAAATTCTTTTTTGATGACTTTGTCAGAGAGCAAGTAAATGCCTTTACGAAACAAAGGCAAGCGGCTAATGCTTTCATAAATCAGTCCACCCTGGGGCATAAAGATGGCTTCATCGGGCAGACCGTTGTCCCGGTCATCGGCAAAATGGTTTTTGTAAAGACTGCGTACAATACGTACGGTCAGACTTTCATCGGGCTCCTGAATATTTTGACTCTGCTGGGCCCTGATTTGAGGAGCCAGTTGGGGCACCACCGCGACAGACTGAGGATACTGCCGCGCAGCACAGGCGCTGAGACTCAGGCCCAGTGTAAGTAACATAAGTCTTAAAGTGAGTTGACGCATCATCAGATTCCTTTAAAAGGGTGTTTCGTGCCCGCCAGGAGGCACAATATCGTGGCGACTGCCGATCAGGCGCAGTCCATGGCTTAAAATACGATGTTCTAAATAACCATCGGGATGGCTGTGAAAAATGAGCTTGCCGCGAATACCCACCAAAGACCCTTTTTTTACATAGTTGTGGGCGATTTCGGCCTGACGGTCCCAGAGTTCGACTTTGAACCAGTCGGTTTCGGCTTCCCCTTCTAAACTTGAACGGGGGCGAGAGACGGCTAAACTAAATAAAGCCTGGGTTCGACCGCTTTCAAAGTGTTTGATTTCAGGATAATTGCCAGCCCGTCCCACCAGAATGACTGTATTGACTGCCAACATGGGCTATACCTCTGGGGACCGAGGCGGTAATACCACAGAGTTGAGCGGGTTGGTGCGTCCGGGGCGCAGGGGCCGCGCGGGACGACGGGCGTTGTCCTGTTCCTGCTGCTCTCGCTGTTTTAAAGCGGCGCTCACCAGGCCTTTTTCTACCACCTTTTCATCTTGAATGCCATAGAGCTGGCGCTCTAAAAAAGCGTCCAGGGCATTTACAGGGCGGTAGGTGGCTTGTTGGGCACGGTGAAGTGCCGCCTGAAAAATTTGCACACAGGCTTGTTGACGGGGCTCGGACATTTCTTGCCATTGATTATAGAGCTTAACCACCCAGGCTTTTGCGGCATCTTCTTCATCAAGATCCACAATATACTCGTGAATGTATTCAAAAGTATAGTCAGGATGTTGATGATGTAATTCAGCGATCTTTTCCAAAACGCTTGAAAAGGGGGTGTCCGTCATGAACCGGCATTCCTTGTGGTGTTTTTCTGAATTTTAGCATGCTTTTTGAGATCTGTAATTTTGTCCCAAAAGAAAAAACCTCCCACGCGGGAGGTTTTTAGCTTATTGACTTTGTTCAGTAGAGCTGGGTTTAGCTAGCGACGGCTGAGGCATCGTTGTTGCTGGAGTCAACACTGTTGCCTGCAGGGTCCAGTACGGTGGTGTTAACTCTCACTTCGACGTTATCGCCAGGGTTAAAGACATTTGGCTCTCCGTTGCTGCTGGTCACAAAGAGTGTACCTGCAGAGAGTCCGATTTTATCCAGGTTGGTTCCGCTCTGTAACAAGGCAGAAGCGATGGGTTTCTGAATAGAACCGTTACTTGCGGTGGCGCCACTATTAAATCTGAAGAAGTAGGTGTCACCACTGTCAATTTCATCCTCTGTACCCCCACCGGCGTTGGTGGCTTCTTCCAGGGTGAGACCACCGCCACTTACGCCCAAAGCAGTGGCTAAGGTGTTTGAGGTCACGCCGTAGTCGGTGCTGGTGAGGCTAATGCCGGTGGCGTTTTGTTGATAGGTGGTACCATCGGTGAAAGTGAAGAGTACGGTCATGTTTTCAGGGCTGCTACCGTAAGTGTAATCCACTAAGTTATAGCTCATACTGCCGGTGGGGGGCAGTAAAAGAACGGTTTTATTGGTGGCATCGTTAGAATCAAAGACGGCACCGCCACCGAGACTTGACCAGTCGGCTTGATTCATGATGGTTTGACCACCACGGGTGACGGTGACGCGGTAATTGGCTGCCGCACTGGTGGAGCTGATGTTATTGTTTGCACCTGCTGCCTCAGTGGGTTGACCATTCATACCGCCAGCGACAGAAGCTGAAAGGGTGCGGTGAATCATGCGCTCAGAGAACTGAACTTTGATGGTATCTCCTGTATCACTTCCTGAGTTTTGACCATCAATGACGGTGACACTGTTGACGCTGGGTTTGACTTCGTCAGTATTGATGGAGAATTTATAGTAATTTTCGAAACGGCCTTCGGTGAGTTTGAAGTGTTTTTCGTCACGGGTAATACCGGATTTGTCTTTAATACCTGCCTCACCGCCTTCAAAAGAAACAGAGTAGTCGGGCACATTTTCACTCTCGGTATCGGTAGGCAGTGCACGCTCTTCTTTAAAGGTCATGGTGACTTCGGTGTCATCGCTGTTCCAGCTGGCGTTAAAGGCTGCTTTGTCCCAGACTTTGTCGCCGGCAAAGATCAATTGGCCGTCGCTGGCGGTACCCGAATTAAAGGTGATTTCGTCATCGACTGTGAGTTGCTCGCCGAATTGTTGAGGTGCTGTAACATTAAAGCCCTGGCCGCCGAAGGCGCGAATCTCAAAAGCGTCGGTAACCGTTTGACGATCCATGGGTTCAGAGAACTTGAGCACGAAGCTGGTGGCGGGGTTGATGCCTGAGGCGTTACGGCCTGGGGTGACCATGGTGACTTCAGGTTTGTCGCTGAGTGCGTTAAACTCGGTGCCAAACCCGCTGCTCTCGCTGCTGGCGGTACCAAAGTCGTAACGGTTGGCATCGGGATCGCCCTCTTTGTTCGATTTGAGTACTTCCACCCGGCGACGGGTGGTGTAACCGTTGCGAGAAGCGGTGATTTCGATTTGAACACCGGCAGGTGCGTTGTTGAAGGCGTAGGTGCCGCCCGCGGTGGTGGTGCTTACTTCGTAGGCCACACTGGTGTTGAGTGACTTCGCGGTGACGGTAACGCCATCAAGAGGTGCATTGGTATCATCGTAAACTTTACCGTTAAACGTGGTTCGCTCAACCACAGAGATATCTTCCTGGGCGCTAGGAAGTACAATGGGTGTTGCTGTGGCATTGGGATCAGGAGTTGCAGAAGGATTCGCAGTGGCAGTGGGAGAGGCGGTGGCCGCAGGGCCTTCAGGGGTTGCAGTGGCTACTGGTGTTTCAGGGCTTGCGGTGGCCGCAGGGCTTGATGGACTGGCTGAAGCGCTTGGACTCGTGCTGGGCTCAGGTGTGGTATTGGGAGTAGGCCCACACGCGCTGAGCAGCGAAAAAGAGCTGGCTGCGATTAAACTGTAAGAAAGCAAACGGTTTGTGTTCATAAATGATCCTTGAAAAAATTTTTTACAAAAAGTTTATACATTGTACCTGCTAAATGTGATATAGACAAATATTTGGGACATAAATTTTTATACTGCAGACGCTGATAGGTTTTGAAAACCCATGATGCGATGGTTGACTAAAAAGTGCTGAGACTGGTGCGTTTCGTCATGAGCCGACATTCCCTGGGGTGCTTTTCTGAGTCTTAGCGTGCTTTTTGAGATCTGTAATTTTGTAGGCGGCCACCCGATCATCGTGGGCCTGAACCCAGACCGTGTCATCGCTAACGGTAAGATGATCTAAATGCTGACTGATAAGTCCCTCGCGGGTGCTCCAAAAACTGATCCTTTGACTTTGCCAGTCATAGTAAGCCAGACCCTGTTTGTAAAGCAGCATCCACACCCCCGCGGAGGTACTGGCAATGTCGGTAATAAAGCTTTGGGGGAGTCCACTGCTCTCGTTGATCAATTGCCACTGGAACGCTTCGGTGTCTGTATTGCGGAGCAAGATTAAGCCCTGACTGCTGCCAATGACCACATCACCTGTCGGGCTCAGCGCAGCGTCATACACTGAGGCAAAACGCAGGTTATCAGGCACGGGTAGCGCTGTAAATTCCTGATTGCCTCCGGCACGATAGAGCCATTCGCCGCTACCGCTGTGCTGCAAAGCATAAACCGTTTCGCCTTGAAACACAAAGCGATAACTGCCCTGCAAGGCAAGTTTTTTCCAGGTGTTGTTTTCAAAGCGGTAATTGCCCCAGGTGCTATCGCTCAACCAGATTTTGCCCGCATGCAGCCCAATAAAATCAGGTGAACTATAGCTTTCATAGGGCAGCTTGATGGGTTGAATCCGTTGCTGCTGTTGCTGATAAAGATGGGTTTTGTCGGTGTAGAAAACCTGGGGCGCGTTATAAACATAAGTGCCCACAGGGCACAGGGATTCGGAGGCGAAAAAGGTCACGGATTTATCACCTGCGGGTATCCGTGAGAGGCTACCCTGACTGTTCTCAATGACATGTTGGGGAATTTGACAGGCATCGGTATAGGTCGCCCTGGCCAGGGAGGCGGTAGGCTTTTGCTGAGTGAAACCTTGCAAGGCCGCGGTCTGAAGCGCTATAAATAGCCCCTGATCCTCAAAGGCCAAAGCCAGGGTGCTGCCGTTGCCTCCCACGGCCTTGACTTCGTCACTGACCATGCCTTCAGCATATCGCCATGGGCGTATCTGAGCTTGCTGTTGTCGCGGTTCCTGGTGTATCGTATACACTCCCATGCGCTCCGTGCCCACGAGCCAGAAAGGGGCTTTTGCTGCAGGGTTTGACAGCTCTTGAAAACCCATAATGCGATTGTTAGCAAAAAAGTGCTGAGACTGACGGGTTTCGCTGTCAAAAACGTGAAATCCTTTGGAGCTGCTGAGGGCGACTTTGCCGTGGGCGGCCTGAATCTGCTGAATATAGCCATCGCCCAGACGGCCCTGGAGAAGGCTGCCTTGCTCGCTTTTTAAAAACAATTGATTGACACTGGTCCACCAGAAGCGTCCCTTCTCGTCATGGGTCGCTGCATAGACGTTCTCAGAGGCCAAAAAACGCTGCTGCCACTGGTGTTTTTGCATATCGTAACACCACACCTGTTTTTCTTGAGCGATCCACAGATTGTTTTGGGTATCGACAAACAAAAAACGAGCAGCCACGTCAGAGACGGGTAAGCTTACCCGCTGCCACGTGCTGTCCGGGCGTTGGGAGTAAGCGAGGGTTTGCTGGGTTCCGTCGTGTTTGCCCAGCACAAAAAGAGTATCTTTTCTGCCCAATAAACCGGTAAAATGAGGGCTATTGAGTACCTGTTCAGCGGTCCACTTGTCGTAATGAGCAGTATTTGCCATTTTGTAATACAGCTGATTGTACGAGCGGTACCAGACGCCCCCGCTTTCGCTGACAAAAAGTTGCTCAATATTTGTCTGGGGATCTAAAACCTGCCAGGGTTCCGGCGCTTGTGCTGAGGAAGGTATGGGTTCGCTGGTAACGGTTTCCGGCGGCGCGATCACGTCTTGTTCCGGGCGCTGACCCAGTGAAAAAACCAACACCAAAATACCCAGTAAAACCAGCACCACCGCCGCAATGGACAGTGTGGTCGGGGTGAACTTAAGGGTTTTTGCAAAGCGCTGAAGGCTTTTCCACCAGGGCGTTTTATGGTTTTTGTATTGTAGACGTGCAATATCCTGAGCCAGTTTGCTGGCGGAACGGTAGCGATGATGGAGATCTAAATCTACAAGTTTATCGAGAATGCGCGAAAAGGATTCGGGTACCTGTGTACGTGCCCTAAAATCGGGGCGAAGCTGACGCTTCGGCAATTGAGAGGGCTCCTGGCGGGTCAGCAAATAAATGAGCGTCATTCCCAGAGCATAAAGATCTGAAGCGGGTTGTGCACGGCCTTCGTATTGCTCCATGGGCATATAGCCAAAGGTGCCAATAATGGTAGAGCCGCGTGTTCCCTGGGTGAGCAGGGTGTCTCTTACGGCTCCAAAATCAATAATCCAGATTTTTCCTTGTTCATCTAACATCAGATTGCTCGGTTTGAGATCGCGATGAATAATTGGGGGGGTAAATTGGTGTAAATAACTGAGAATATCAGCGGCCTGGTGGGTCATATTGAGGATATCGCCGTACTGAAAACGACGCCCGTCTTCGACCCACTCTTCCAGGGTTTTTCCGTTGACGTATTCTTGCACCAGTAAAAAATAGGTTTCACCCTGGTCTTGAAGGGTAAAGCTGTCTATGTAGTTGGGAATGTGCGGGTGATCGAGATGCTTCAGTAATTTGGCCTCTCGCTCAAAAAGATCGATGCACTTCCAGTCCTCTGAGCGGTGTAGCGCCAACATTTTGATCACGCAGGGCGTGGCTTCTCGGTATGCCAAAAAGGTTTGACCAAAGCTGCCGCTCGCCAGCGGTTTTTGCAGACGGTAAGTGGCCGGGAGCAGGCGTTGTAATGCAGCCAGAGATAGCGCGTCTTTGCTCATGGCGTTGACTCCTTACAGATGCGGCAATGAATTAAAGGCCAGGGTACGACGATTGAGAAAATGGGAAAAACCCAGGTAGGTCAGTAAGTCACAGAACAAATAGTCACTGCTTAAGGGCATAACGTCGGGAAAATTGGCCAGCACATATTCTAAAACAGACTTGCGCACCATAAAAGCCCCATCATGCAGAATGCTGACCTGTTGCAAGCCTTCTTTTTCGTGGTGGGGTTGCCATTGACGCTGCAAGTCTTCCAGACTTTTGCCTTCAATGTCCAGACGCTGTGTTCCTCTGACATCATTCATGAGTCCTGATACCATACCCACGCGCGGGTGAGTCAGCAGGGGCATGAGCTCTGTGATCCAATTGCGAGCGGGTATCATGCCCGCGTCGAGGTTGAGCACGTACTGGGCCGGAAGCTGTTTTAATAAAAACAGCAATTGGCCGAAGCTGCGGGGACGGGTGGCTGCAAAGTGGGTGATTTGGCGGGCTTCTAACCACGCCAGGGTTTGGGGGTTGGCGTCAAGGCTAAACACCAGCAGGTCTGCAAAGGCGGGCGGACGGTGTAAGACATGAATGGCTTTCAGGGTTTCTTCAAGCAGCTCAGGCCCGCCCATGGCGCGTATGACAATGACGCAGCGCTGTTGGTGGAGTAAAGCCGGAAAACGACATAACAGGCGCTTCACTTCTCTACGGGTCATTTGGGGCATGTACACGGACGGGGGATGCCCCAGGGCTTCAAGACCCTGGGCCAGAACGGGCTGGCGGGTGAGAAAGTGGCTGCTGGCTAATAAATGCTGGTTTTGTGGGGCCTGCAAGGCTTCTAATTCGTTGCGGTCATTGAGGGCAAATAAGACGCTGGCCTGATGACGCTGGGCGAGTTTAAAGCTGTGGTCTAAGGCTTTAAAATTACCGCATAAAATAAACGCACTGCGGGTTTTGACCTCTTGTTCTGGAATCAGCTGATGCCCGGTTTGACTTAAGAGCACCAACAGCTCGCTGTCCACGCTCTGGTGCTCAGGAATGACGAATGAGGCCTGAACATGGGGATAGACTTGCTTATCAAAGTCCACTTCAGGGGGGGGCGGTGGCGTATCGTAGGGGTGAGGGTACCAGCGAACGCCCACGTCTTCTACCTGTAGCAAAGGCCCGCTTTTGTGTACCATGCGTTGCCAGGTTTCAAAGATGCCTTGCTTCTCTGACAAAAACAAATTCCCTGCTGCCTGAAAGGCACTGGCCCGAAACAGCAGACCAGGTCCAACGGTGTCTCTTAGCAGCAGGGCATTGCTATCAAAAAAGGGATTCTTAAAAATAATACCCGTGTCCCCTTCACAAAAATGGCAATAGGCACCACTGTAATGGGGGTAGCGCATCAGGGCGTTGAGTTGTTGTGCCAGGTAGTGGGGGGCGTAAAAGCAGGCGGCATAAACCACCCCATAAAAAGCGGCGGGCTTGCTTTTTTTGATGGCAATATTGAGGGCTGGAATAAATCCCTGAGGAGATTGATGTACCACCGTAATGCGGGGGTCTTGCAGCGCGGCCAGCTCTGCCCGGGTCTGGGGCTGGCTGCCATCGTCCACGATGGTGAGGGTAAAGTTTTGGTGGGTTTGGGTCAGCAGCGAGCGAACGGCCTGAAGCATACGGGGTTGGTCACGGGTGGCCATTAGCAGCCCGATCCGTGCATTACTCCCTGATTGCAAGCCTTTACTCGCTGCTGTCATTTCATGCCTTACAAATGCTCAAACTCTAAATAGCCAATGCGGACGGTGTCCCCTGAGCCTGCGCCATGGGCGTGAAGGGCTTCAATAATACCCAGCCGTTGCAGCTCTTTTTGAATGCGCCGTAAAGCTCTGGCGTCTTCAATGTCAGAGAGGTTTAACATGCGTTCTAAAGTGGGGCAGTTGACAATAAACACGCCATCATCTTCTTCAATGTCAAAGCTGTCGGTGGGGTCTTCGGCTTCAAACTCAATTTCAGGCTCAATTTCATGCAGCGGAATCGGCGGCAGGGCAGCCAATTGTTTTTCAATTTCAAAGAGGAGAGGCTGTAAGCCGGTGCGGGCAACGGTAGAAATAATAAACGGAGTCTGCGGAGTGGCCGTCGCGAAAAAATCCAGAACAATTTCCAATTCGTTTTCATCCACCAGGTCACTTTTGTTGAGCACCAGAATTTGGGGCTTATCGGCGAGGTTGGCCGGATGGGCTTTGAGCTCTTCTTGAATGGTCTGATAATTTTTAACCGGATCAGGAGCGGTCATGTCTACCATGTGCAACAAAAGCCGGGTGCGCTCGATATGGCGTAAGAAGTCATGACCCAAACCTACACCGTCACTGGCCCCTTCAATAAGTCCTGGAATATCGGCCACCACATAACCGTCGCCTTCGGAGCGTTTGACCACTCCCAGGTTGGGCTTTAAGGTGGTAAAGGGGTAATCTGCGACCTTGGGACGTGCTGCAGAAATCGCGGTGAGGAGGGAGGATTTACCGGCGTTGGGCATGCCCACCAATCCCACATCAGCAATGCTCTTGAGCTCTAAACTCAGGTTGCGGGTGCGTCCAGGCTTGCCCGGCTCCGCAAAGCGGGGCGCCTGATACACGGCGGTGGTAAAGTGGGGGTTTCCGCGTCCTCCGCGGCCGCCTTTGGCTGCAATAAAGGTTTGCCCCGGTGTGGACATATCGCAAATGACCTTTTCGGTATCGCGATCGCGAATCACGGTACCTACAGGTACCGGAATGACCAGGTCTTCACCTTTGCGACCATGCATCTTTTTGATGCCGCCATGCTCGCCGCCAGGGGCTTTAAAGTGGTGCTTGTAACGAAAGTCCAACAGGGTCTGCAACTCTTCGGTGGCCCGAAAAATAACGGAGCCTCCGCGCCCCCCGTCACCGCCAGCAGGTCCCCCGTTGGCCACGTGTTTTTCACGACGAAAAGCGACAGCGCCGTTGCCGCCGCTGCCGCTACTGATCGTAATATCGGCAATATCTACAATTTTCAAGTTAAGCTTTTTTCCGTTTCAAAAGGCGCAGCACAATGATTGCACCGGCTCCCCAGAGCGCGGCCTTTTTTAACTTGGCTTTGCTTGATGTCTTACCGTTAAAGGCACGGTTGCTCTTTAAGAACTCGCCGACCTTCGCGGGGGTCATGGCGTTAAGGGCTGTTAACGCCAGGGGTGGCTGCTTTGACTGCTGTAAACTCAGGTTGATCAGCTCTTCGAGGTTATGATAGCTTTGGGTCTGAATTTTTTCAGCGTGCACCTTCCACATGGCTTCAAAGAAAGCGGCATGTTTGGAGCGGTTAAGTCCCCACAAGAAGGCTTGCAAGCCTTCGCCCGTTAGCACCTGAAGGGGCTTGTATTTTAGGGGAATAAAGCCTAAATCCTGACGGGTGATTTCAATACCTTCTCCAATGGCCTGGGCGGTCATATTGAGCAGGCGTTTTTGTTGCGCTAGCTTTTTGAGGGAAAAATCCGAAAGGTTCAATGCGGCCACCAGACATTGTATGGCCACGCTCACAAAGCGGGTATCGGCTTCCAGGTCATTGACACCTTTGGTGGGAATGCCACCCTGTTGCAGAAGACGCACCACTTCGTCGCGTACGTGTAAGGTTTCGTTATAGGGAGGGCCCACCAGTGTTGGGGTTTGTTTGAGGGCGAGGTACTCAATGCGACCGGCCTCAAGGTAAGCCGAAAAAGCGGGGGACATGGGAACAACCACGGCCTCTGATAGAGCGCGGAAGACTTTTAAGCCGTCATCGCGGCCGGGCTGAATGGGAATAATCACCATGTCTTCAAGCGAGTCAAACGCGGATTGAATTTGAGACAGGGCCTCATCCAATTGCTCACTGCGGACACAGATAAAAATAGCATCATACTTTTCACCGGCTTCAGGTGCGGTGAGCACCTGGGGCGCTGAAATATGAAGCTCAGTATCGGTTTTAACATTGTGAAGGGTCAGACCTGTTGATTCAAGGGCTTCTTTTTGAGAAGGCCGCACCCAAAAAGAAACGTCGCAACCGCTAAGGCGCAGATGGGTTCCGAGAACTTGACCCACAGCGCCTGCGCCTAAAATAAGTACTTTGTTAATTTGCATAATGTGATGCATTGTACCAAAGTCTCAGGTTTTACGCACCGTCCCCCTGATTTATTTTGTGGGATTTTTATTTAGGCAGCATTAAGTTATTTTCGATTTGTGTTAAACACTGTTATCTTTGCAATATCTTGTATAGGAAGAGATATTCAACTGAAAAAAACCGTGCTAATTTGAGGCAATCTTTTATTTCTTAAGGAGAAATTTCATCTGCATATGGTTTTAAAGACATCAATGTATCGTTTTGGTTTTATTGCAGCAACTGCAGTGATTGTCGGTGTTTCAAGTGGGTTAAGTCCTGCAACAGCGGTTCCTCAACACGCAGGAGCCCTTAAAAACCATCAGGCGGTTCCTGTGCAAAATGCCACCCTGGATTTTACCCTGGTTAACAAGACGGGCTATACCCTTTCAGGTCTTTATCTGAGTCCCTCCAGTGAAGACGATTGGGGAGATAATATCTTGGAAGAAAACCTGGAATCTGGCGATATGGTAGATATTATTTTCTCACCCCATGCCGACACTGCCAAGTGGGATTTACGGGCAGATTGGTTGATGGAGGAAGATGCTGAAGAACAAGAATTTGTGTATTGGCAAGGTTTGAGTTTAGATGAAATCTCTAAATTAACGCTATTTTACAATGCCGAGACCGGAAAAACCTCAGCAAAGGTTGAGTAGTTAAAGCGAGAGAGGATGTGTTTAAGCATCCTCTCCTTTTTTGGCATTTGCACAAAAGTTCTTTATAATGCTCTCTTAATAGTTTTTTAACAAAAGGAGAGCTTATGTCTGTAGATGTCCCGGCCAAGCGTAATATATTGGCCCGATCCCTGGATGCCATTGAAACTGTCGGCAATAAATTGCCGGATCCCTTAACCCTTTTTGTGGGTCTGGCTTTACTCATGCCCGTTATTTCCTGGTTGGTGTCTCTTACCGGCTGGAGCCTGGTTCACCCAGGTACCCAGGAAACCATTACCGTGGTGAATTTACTTGCACCCGATCAAATTCAACGCATGTTTACGGAGTCTGTTAAAAATTTCACGGGCTTTCCGCCGTTGGGTACCGTGCTGGTGGCCATGATCGGTATTGGGGTCGCTGAGCGCAGCGGTCTGATTCAAACCCTGCTCAAAATGATGGTTAGCTCTGTGCCCGCCACTTTAATTAGTGCAGCCCTGGTCTTTGCGGGCGTGATGTCTTCAATGGCTGCCGATGCGGGATATGTGGTGTTGACCCCACTGGGAGCCGTGTTGTTTGCCGGTTTAGGTCGTCATCCGCTGGCGGGTTTGGCCGCTGCTTTTGCCGGGGTTTCGGGGGGCTTTTCAGCAAACCTCTTGCTCACCAGTTTAGATCCTTTATTGGCGGGCTTTACCGAGTCTGCCGCCCAAATTTACGACCCCAATTATACGGTGGCACCCACCGCTAATTATTATTTTATGATGGCTTCCGTGTTTTTGGTCACCCTGGTGGGCTGGTGGGTCACCGATAAACTGGTGGAACCCCGTCTGGGTAAATGGGACCCTCAATTTGCTGGCGAGGCAGATCAAGGCCAGGACAATACCGCTTTGAACACCATTTTGCCCGTGGAAAAGAAAGCTCTCTGGGCTGCTATGGCCACTTTTGCCCTGACCATGGTGGGCTTTGCAGCGCTGGTGGTGCCCGAAGGCGCAATCCTGCGTGACGCAGAAGGCGGCCTGGGGCCTTTTTACCACTCTCTGGTGATTATGATTTGTCTGGGTTTTTTGTTTCCGAGTTTGGTGTATGGGCTGATGACCGGCAGCATTAAAAACGACCGCGATGTGGCCTTGATGACCGGCGATACCATGGCCTCCATGGGCGCTTATATTGTACTGGCGTTTGCTGCTGCACAGTTTGTGGCCTTTTTTAGCTGGTCAAATTTAGGCTTGATGTTTGCCATCTCAGGAGCCGCTTTAATTAAGGCTCTGGGACTGGGCGGTATTCCTCTGCTGTTGATCTTTATGGGCATTTCAGGCACTGTAAATCTGTTTATTGGTTCCGCTTCTGCCAAATGGGCCATCATGTCGCCCGTATTTGTTCCCATGCTCATGAATCTGGGATACAGTCCTGAGCTGGCGCAGGTGACCTACCGCATTGGGGATTCGATTACCAATATTATTACGCCCTTGCTACCCTACTTTCCGATTGTGGTGGCCTTTGCGCAACGTTACGATAAACGGGTACGTCTGGGGACCTTGATTGCCGCCATGCTACCTTACTCGGTGGCCTTTTCGGTGGCCTGGGTGTTGATGTTGGTGGTGTGGTATCTGACCGGCTTGCCTTTAGGTCCCGGCGCAGGTCTGTTTTATACGCCCTGACATTAAATTGAAAATAAAAAGCCCCGGTCACAGGTGTTTCTGACCGGGGCTTTTTTAGTGGGTCTTTTAACGACCCACGTCGGGCAAGAGACGCTCAAGCTCCTCTTGTACCTCAGCAGCACTGACCTCGCGACGCACCAGGGAAGTGGTTAAGCTGACCATGTGGGCAGCTTTGAGGTTTTGTAAATCTTTGTCTAAGATTTCTGCCAGGGTTTTTTCAAGGCGTTCGGTTTTTTGCTGACGGGTGCGGGGATCTTCATAGGTTACCGTTAAAATCACCTTTTCATCGCTTTTGAAGTCAGTCTTATTGCTTAAAAACTGCTCCCAGAAATACTGCGAGGTATTGGCTGAAAAAGTGGTGGGTTGAACCTGAGCAGGGTTTACCGACAATTCTTCGGCTGCGGATTTATTGTGGCGCATAAAGCCGGGGAACTCAATGTGAAAACGCGCATTGCGGGCAATAACATCCATTAAAGGAATAAAGCGATCCCCCATGGCTTCTTGCATGTCCGTAAGGGTCTGAATGCTGTAATAGGCCCCGTGCCCTTCTTCAGTAATTTGATTCATACGCAGCTGATCGTGGTCAACTCCCAGGCCGAGGCCTGAAAGGTAGATGGGACGACTATTATTGGGCTCGGCGGCGGCGCGAACCACGCCCAAATCCGCATTGCCTTCGGTGGCCTGCGCATCGGTAATAAACAGAATGCGGTTCATTTTGCGGGTATCATAATGCTTTTCGGCCATGGCGTAGCCTGCCGCCAGGGCATTTTGCAAGTTGGTACCCCCGGCCAATTTCAATTGCCCGATGGCATCCACATACAGGCGTTCAGGGTCATCGCCCAGGGTAAAGGACTCCAACACCGTTTTGGCCTGGTTATTGAAGAAAATAAGGTTGACTTTGTCGCCCAGCTTGAGCTGACTGGCCATGGTTTTGAGTCCTTCTACCACCAGAGTCTCTTTGGTGTCGTTTTGCGGCTGCTCAGGGGTTTTAAAGCTTGCATCGCCGCCCATGGAGGTGGAAATATCCACCAGTACCGTTAACACCATTTGCTGCCGGGTGGCTTTGCATTTGTAAGGGGCACTGAGGTGAATACCCACTTCGTAGGTGTCTAAGTACGGGTTCTGTAAATGGGGGTATTTCCAGAGGCCCATAGAGGCTTTAAATAAGCCGATGCCTTCTTGTTCAATATGATCAAAGTTTTCATAATTGAGAAACTCCCAGGTTTTGCTCCACTCAGGGCGGGGCATGCTATTGCGTTCCATGGCGTGTTTAAAGAGTTCGACACTGGCGGTAGAGGCGGAATCATCGTATGAAAAGTAAAAAGAGTCTCTGACCTTAACAGGGGGTGGCAAGGGCTGGAAAGAAGCCTGCTGTAAACGCCACTGCTGGGCCATAAAGTCACCCGCCACCGTAAAAAAGAGTTCAGCTTCAGCATTGCCGTCAGTGACTTTAAAGTAATCACTGCTGCGTGAAATGCCACTTTTGTCCTGGATGATGCGATCGCCGTTGTCAAAGCCCACGCGATAGCGCACCCCGGAATCTAAGTTAAAGGTAGGCTTTGGCGTAAAAGTGACCTGGGTATCGTCACTGTTCCAGGAAATGTTGAATTGTTCCTGGGTATAGGGCGTGCTGGTGCCATCCGGGAGGAGGGCCACCAGCGCAAAGGTGTTTTCGACGCTGCTGCGCGTCATGGGCTCTGAAAAGGTCAAGACAATGGGACTGTTCATTGAAACACCGTCGGCATTACGACCCGGAAGCATCTCCATAACCTGAGGTTGATCAGAAATGGCGTTATATTCCACCCCAAAGTTACTGTTGGAGCCGTCAGTGCCAAAATCAAAACGGTTGGCATTGGGATCGCCCTGTTTATTGGATTTTAAAACCTCAATGCGGCGCACGGGGGTGTAACCTTGTCGTGAAACCGTGATTTCAATTTGCACGCCTGCCGGGGCATTGTTAAAGGCGTAGGTACCCCCGGCAGTGGTGGTGCTTACTTCGTAGCTGACGCTGGGGTTTAAAGAGCGGGCTGTCACGGTGACGCCATCTAAAGGGGCATTGGTGTCGTCGTAGATTTTACCGTTAAAGGTGGTTCTTTCCACTATAGAAATATCTTCCTGGCTGGGAAGGGCGGTGGCGTAGGGGGTAGGATAGGCTGAGGGTTCTGCGGAGGGCGTGGCAATGGGGACGCCCGTGACCGGATCGACGCCGTAGACGCTGCCGGTGTTGCCACTTTGGCCACCCTGGGTGGTGGCCAGAAGTTTATTTAAATAGCCCCGGTAGGTGCGGGCCACCTGGCGTGCGTAGCCTTGATCCCCGTCGATGCGCTGATTGTCGCAGAACATGGCCACCGTGGGGTTGAGGCCCGTGGCGCCCAGGGCTCTAAAAATAGAGCTGTCTACGGTGGCATTTGCGCCGGCAGACGTAAGCGGCGTCTGGGCACCGGGCATTAAAACGTTGACTTCCTGGGTAGCGGTGGTGCAGGCCCCCAGACCCAGACTAAGGGCGATACAACTGATGGGTAAACCCCTGCGAAAAAAAGACGAAAAAAATCCCATGGAAAAATCCTTTGCTGATGTGCTGTGTTTTTAAGGGGACGTTTGCAAACTTTTTTTGTTCCAGAGTTTACCAAGTGATTTTAAAAGTGTTTTTTATTGGGCGCGTTTTGGCTGTGTTTGTGTGGGGTCTGAAGCGGCCATTTCATTGGGGCTGGCCGTAGGCGATGGACTGGCCTCCGGGGCACGGGGTGAGCGGCGTACAAAGTCAAAAAACTCGGTGTTGTTTTGCAAGAGGGCAATGCCCGTCACCGGTCCGCAGGCACTCAAACCCAGGAGCAAGAGTAGAACCCGTTTCACAACATTTCCCAGTGCATCTCAATGCCCGCTTGTCGCAGGCGGTCCACCAATCCCAGTCCCAGACCTGTGGCGGGGGTAAGAATTCCCCCCTCGAACTCCTCGGGTAGTTCGTCTCGTTGGTGCACCAGCATCAGGGCTGACTCACTGAGGAGTTTAACGGTGGTGCGGTTGGCGGGGTCGCCTTCGCTGAAAAAGCGGGCTTTAATTTTTTTTCCGCTGGCGGTCAGTCCTTTGAACCAAACACTCAGATAGCCTGCTGCCATCGACGCTTCGGAGGGACCTTCGCCGGGCTGGGGCAGTTTTTCTTTTGCGGCTTTCACCACGCCAGGTATTTGCATCAGCTCAGAGAGCATCCACTGTATTCCACTTAAGGTCAGGGCCTGCGTGGGCAGAATTTCGTCCACCCAGGCATATTCCTGGTAACTAAAGTTGGCGCCATAGGGGTCGTCCTCGTGACGATACAAGACCTCGCTGCGGCGTACGATGCGGGTGTTAACGGGCCCCATCATAAAGGGCGTCACCCAGGTCCACCAGTCTTTATCCCAGTGAATCCCTTTGGGATCTTTGGGAGAACGCTTGAGACGTTCTTCGCCAGGGTTGAGTAAAAAGGGTTGTTCTAATTCGGCCAGAGAACCACTTTCGGCCATATGAAACATGGAGGCCAGCGTACCACCGTTAAATCCTCCCCGCATTTGGTAATACCCCTTGAGTTGTACCAAATCTTCGTCGAGATGTTGCTGGACTTCACGGGCCAGATAAAGGGCCATCAGATCTGCGGGCACTGAATCCACCCCACAGCTGTTAATAATGCGCACGCCCTGGCGCTGGGCGCGGGCATGATAGGTGTCGATCAGGTGGCGAATCCAGGGGGTTTCTCCTGTAATGTCTACATAGTCACAATGGGACTCAATACACACGCGCACCAGGTTTTCGCCATACATTGAAAAAGGGCCTGCAGTGGTCAAAATAACCCGTGTGCGGGCGCACATGTCACGCAAGCTGGGTAAGTCATGGGCGTCGGCCACCACCAGGGACAATTGTTTGAGTTCAGAGCGATCTGGAAACTGCTCCACGAGTTGATTGCGGCAGGCCACCAATTTTTTGAGACTGCGTCCTGCCAGAGCCCAACGGGTCTCTTGTAGCGGCACGTTTTCTGCAAAATAACGGCTGGCCTGCTGGCCGGTAAAACCGGTGGCGCCAAACAAAATAATATCAAAGTCGCGGGACGTATCCATGCATTGCTCCTGGGTCAAAATTCAAAACAAAGACAGGCTAACGGGGCATGTCTTTTAAAAACTGGCGAAAATACTGATTGCGCAAAAGGGTAATGTCCGTTAAACATTGGGAGTGAATCAGGGGGGCAATGGTGCCGCCTTCGTAACGCCCCGAGGCGTAAGCACATTGCAGATCCCGGAATTTAATCCAGGCCAACTGGGCCGTTTGAAAGCGCTGCTGATCCAGCTTGCGCCCCTGTTTGCTCTGGATCTGCTTGTACAGACGATTCAGCTCAGCATCCACCTGTTGATAAGCCTTTTGTGCGCACTGGTTCAGGCCCTGTTGGGTGGTTTGGCTGCCGTTATAGCAGTGGTTTAGGGGAGAGTCGCTGCTTACTCCCGGCGCTGCGAACCCCGGCCCCCCTGAGGCGAAACTCAGGAGGGAACACAGGGCGATGACCGTAAATAGCCTGGGCATTACGGTAAGTTAAAGTAGAAGCGGGTGCCGTGGGCTTCAATGGCGCCCGAAAGTTTTTTCAACGCTTCAATATAGGCGGCGGTGCGCATATCGCAGCCGTGTTGCTCCCGGGTATCCCACACATCGTAGGCGGCTTTTTCCATGATTTTCTTGAGGCGATGGTGCACTTCCTCCACATCCCAGTACAGACCGGTTTGGTTTTGCACCCACTCAAAATAACTCACGGTTACACCCCCAGCGTTGGCCAAAATATCGGGGATGACCAGAATGCCATTCTTATCAAGAATGGGATCGGCGCTGGTGGTGATGGGACCGTTGGCCAGTTCCAGAATAATACGGGCTTTAATGCGGTCCGCATTTTGCGTGGTAATTTGGTTTTCGAGGGCGGCGGGTACCAGCACATCCACGTCCAACTCCAGTAGCTCTTTGTTACTGATCGTGCGGGCGGTGCCACGGGTGGGTCCGCCTTCAAGCACTTCATTGTGGGCCATTTCCCACTCTTTCATGGGGCGAGGTGCAATGCCTTCAGGGTCGTAAATGCCGCCTTCGGAATTGCTGATGGCCACGATCTTGTAACCGGCATCGTGGAGCAGCTGGGCACAGTAGTAGCCCACGTTACCAAAGCCCTGAATGGCGACGGTGGTTTGACTGGGATCTAAGCCCAGTTTCTTTTCGAGACAGCGCAACACATAGACCCCGCCACGACCGGTGGCGTCGGTACGGCCCAATGAGCCGCCCAGGGCAATCGGCTTACCGGTGATAACACCGGGGTACTTGCCTCGCTTGATGCGGTTGTATTGATCGGCCATCCAGCCCATGATCATTTCGTTGGTGTACATGTCAGGGGCGGGAATATCTACTTCAGGCCCGATCATATCGGCAATCATTTCGATATAAGTACGGCTTAAGCGTTCGAGCTCTGCTTTGCTGAGTTGTTTGGTGTCTACACAGACCCCGCCTTTGGCGCCCCCATAAGGAATGCCCACCACGGCGCACTTAAAGGTCATCCAAAAAGCCAGAGCCATAACTTCATCTAAGCTGACATCCTGATGAAAACGAATCCCGCCTTTGCTGGGGCCGCGAGAATCATCGTAGCGCACACGAAAACCCTTAAAGGCTTTGCGCTCGCCGTTATCCATGCGGACCACCACAGAAACCGCCAGGCTCGACTTGGGGTACTTTAATTGTTCTTCAACGTCAGGAGAAATGGGGTAATACTCCATTGCTTTTTTCAGGCGGCTGCGGGCATCGCGGAAAAGCTTCCCGTCTTCGTCAGCGCGATCCATAATTTCTTCAGATGTCTGGGCGTCTGTACTCATGACATTCCTCTTTATTCTTCAATTGATTCAATTGTTACGTGGGGTATCTGCAATTTTGCTAAAATACCTTTTAACATTATACGCAAATTTTAAGGAGTCGCAGTTCAATGGCGGGACATTCCAAGTGGTCAAAAATTAAGCGGCAAAAAGCAAAAAACGATAACGCCCGTGGACAGGTGTTTACCAAAATGGCACGGGAGATTACCGTGGCGGTCCGAGAGGGTGGCGGTGGCAACCCGGAAGGCAATTTTCGTCTGCGTCTGGCCATTCAGCGGGCCAAGTCCTCTGGGGTGCCCAACGACAATATTGATCGGGCCATTCAAAAGGGCTTAGGTGCCGATGGTGATAACAACAATTATGAAAACATTCAGTACGAAGGCTATGGCCCCGGCGGCGTGGCGATTATGATTGATGCCTTAACGGACAACCGCAATCGCACCGCGGGCGACGTGCGCTCTTATTTTAACAAGGCCGGTGGCAACCTGGGAGAAAGCGGTTGCGTGAACTGGATGTTCAATAAAAAAGGAGTACTGCGTTTTGAAGACATTGAAGATGCAGATACCCTTTTTATGGAGGCTTTAGAAGCGGGCGCTGAAGATATTCACGATGAAGAAGGACAGATTGAAGTGCTGACGTCTCCCGATGACTTTCAGACGGTTTCTGAAGCTTTAACCCATTATGAGAGTACAGCCCAGGATGTAGAGTATGTGCCCCTCAACACGGTGATGGTCACCGACGAAACCGATGCCAAAAAACTCTTAAAACTGATGGATCTCTTAGAAGAGCACGATGATGTACAAGGGGTGCATTCAAACTTTGAGATAGAAGCATCCATTCTTGAAAAACTTGATGCTTAAATGGCTGTAAACCACCTGCTGACTTTCTTATTGCTGGGGCTGGGGGGCCTGGCGGTGTTGGTGATGGTGGGATTTTGGTGGGAACAGCGCTTTCAACAGCGTTTGCAACAGGCGCTGGCCCGTCAAAAAACGGAGTTGCAAACCCGAGAACAGGCGTTACAGGCTGAACAACAGCGCCTGGCAGCAGCGCAGGCCCAATTTGCCGAGGAGCAAGACCTTTGGCAGGCCGGTGAACGAGAACAATGGCGAGAGCAATTGCAGGCACAGCTTACCCGAGAACATGCAGAGCAATTGGCCCAGCACGAAGCCCGGGTGCTCGCAGACAAACACCAATTGAGTGCACAGATTTTGTCTCAGACCTTGCAAAGCCAGGCGGCCAGCCATACCCGTGCCCAGACCCGTCTCGATTTGGAGCTGCCCGAAGATACCCAATTGCGCGGGCGCTTGATCGGCAAGGGCGGCCGCAATATTCAGGCTTTTCAACAGGTCTCCGGGGTGGATATGTCGCTGGGCGAAGATCGGGTGACCCTGTCCTGCTTTGATCCCTTCAAACTGGCAGTGGCCGAAAATACCGTGAAGGCCTTGCTGCAGATGCAGCGGGTTTCGCCGGAGCGGATTGCCCAGGTGTACGAAGCCCAACAGCAGCAGTTGGAAAAAAGCCTGCCCCGTCTGGCCCAGGAAGCAGCGCGGCGGGCTGGTCTAAAAGAACCCCTTGATGCCAGACTGTTGCAAGCCATGGGCCGTCTCAATTACCGCACCTCTGCGGGCCAAAACCTGCTGTTGCACGCCCAGGAAGTGGCGCAATTGGCGGGCATTATGGCGCAGGAACTGGGTGTTGATGAGGCGCTGGCCCGTCGCGGTGGGTTTTTACATGACGTGGGTAAAGCCTTGCCTGAGACTCCCGATTCAGGAACCCATGCCATGCGCGGCGTGGCTCTGGCCCGTCAGGCGGGGGAATCAGAAGCGGTACTGCATGTGATTGGAGCCCATCACCGCGAAACGCCCCCCCAGACCCCGGAGGCTTTTTTGGTGCAGGCGGCGGATGCTTTGTCGGCGGCGCGCCCCGGGGTGCGCAGCGAAAAAAATGACTGGCAGGGGGCAAGGGTACAGCAGTTGGAAACCCTCATTCAGGGGTTTGAAGGGGTGGACCGGGTCGTGGTCTTGCGGGCTGGCCATGAGGTCCGGGTGATGGTGGATCCCGATGAGGTGAGCGATGAAGAAAGTCAAATTTTGGGCCATCGCATTGCCGAAGCTGTGCGTCAGGCAGAACCTGACTTGCGCATGAAATTGTCCATGATTCGCGAATGGAAAGGCTCTCACTATGTTTAGTACCCATGAAAGCCTCCGTCACCAGGCTCACCGTCCCTGGCCTGTGCCCGCCGGTCCCTGGGTGATGCAGCAGACCTGGGCCTCTTTATTGTTTGCCCATTGGCCCATATCCCTTGAGACCTTGCGCCCTTTGATTCCTGAAGCCTTAGCGATTGATACCTATGACGGACAGGCCTGGCTGGGAATAGTGCCCTTTTACATGGCCCACGTTAAACCCCGCTTTGCACCTTCGGTGCCGGGGCTGTCGTTTTTTGCGGAATTGAACGTGCGCACCTATGTGTCTTATCGGGGTAAGCCCGGGGTCTGGTTCTTTAGTTTAGAGGCCGCCAATCCCATTGCGGTGGCCATTGCCCGCAAAGGCTTTCATTTGCCTTATTTTAACGCCAGCATGCGCTGCCATACGCTCCCTTCCGCAGGGGGAACAGACAACGCCACCGTGCGCTATTACAGTCAGCGCACCCACTCAGGAGCGGCTCCAGCCCGCTTTGAGGCGGTTTACGGCCCCACGGGACCGGTGTATTACGCTGCTCCGGGTTCTCATGAACACTGGCTGACGGAGCGCTATGCCCTCTACAGTCAAAATGCACAGGGTCAGTTGTTCCGGGGCGATATACACCATCAGTCCTGGCCTTTACAACAGGCCAGGGCTGAGATTGCGGTGAATACGATGGCTGAGGCTTCAGGGCTGGTCTTGCCCCCGCAGGCGCCGCTTGTGCATTATGCCGAGCGCATTGCGGTGGTGGTGTGGCCCTTACAGCCTCTTGGGGCTTAGGTTTTTCTTAAAACCACTTGTGTATGAGCTTGATTAAAAAACCTTAATAAATTTTAAGTCTTTTTCTTGCTTTCACGGGCTTTTTTTCTGTTTTTCTAAGGTTTTCAGGTGATAGACTACTTTCTGTGTCTTTTCTTTCTATTAAACAGATATACAGGTTTATCATTTATCATGCGTTATTCAGCCCTCTTCTTAACAGGTTTACTCACAGCACTGAGCGCTTGCCAGTCGCCCAGCACTTCTTCGCCTGCAGTGGCCTCCGCCCCTTCGCAAACCCAGACGCTGATAGACTTTAAAAAAGGACAGGGCAGTATGCGACTCACTCTGCATGCCCAGGAAGATCTGGGGTTTAAAACCCAGGCCAGCGCTAACGGCCAGGTTTCTAAAAGCACAACAGAAGTCAGCAATCTGGAGATCTTCTTATTTGATATCGACAGCGGTGCGCGTCCCACAGCGGGTACAGCAGTCGCTCCGCTGGACCTCCAGTCTGCATCAGGCGTAACCCTGGTGGATAGCGCCATTATCTCTTTTACGGGAAGTACCCAAACGGTGCTCTTACAAAACATTCCCGCAAACACAAATGCCAGTGGCCGGTTTTTTGTCGGTGTGCGGGCTCTGGAAAGCACGGCCAACATTACAGCACGCAGCACAGGATTTAGCTATGGTTCAGGCCCTGACTTGCAACTGGCGCTTTCGGGTAGCGGAGGAGACACGGCCATGCCTGGCGGTGTCTCTGTCAACGCCAATTATTTGCTCTCTACACTGACCGCACTCGGTGTTAATGTGCCCTTGCAAAATGCAGTGGGAGCGACCGTCGACGCACAAGTCAGTGTAACCAATGGCAACACCGCTTTGCCGTCGATCAGTATTCAGTGAAGACTGCTTTAATCTACGGGCTCAGCCTGGCTTGCCTTCTACTATCGGCTTGTCAATCTTTCATGCCCTTGCAAAACGCGACACCTTCAGGTACCGGGCAGCTGGTGTTTCGTTTTCAATGGCCAGATTTTCGCACCCAGGCACTCTTACCCGAAACCCAATACATTGTGGTGGCCGTGTATCAGGGCGCCTTTAGTGAAGCAGCCACCTACCGTGTGATTCCGGCAGGCCAACAGCAATTGCGCATGGAGGCACTGCCGGTAGGGGTTACACAGGTCTTGGCAGTCGCGCTGAATGCAGAACAACAGGTGTTAAACGGAGACATGGACACGACGACAATTCTACCGCAGCAACGTCACCCTGTAGTTTTGGATTTACAATCAGGCTTTCTTTCACAATTGTCCGAGACCGAGCAACAGGCTCTGTTGGCCTGGTTGCCTACAGTACTGCCCGTGCCACAAACGACGCCCAGACCCTCCTCTTCATCAAATACAATGGCCATCCCAACTCCCTCTCCAGAGGCCTCTCTCACCCCAATCCCCCCGGTAGCCAGTGAGCCTCCGCAACCTCAGCAGAGCGCAAACCCTCAAGGGCTTAGCTCTCCATCTCCTGCTCCCACCCCAACAGGTAGCCGCAGCAGTGGGTCGTCAGGCGGTGGGGGTGGAGGCAATGTCACAACCCCCACACCCAACCCTTTAAATACGACGGTAACGCTTGAAGAGGGAAGCTCCCGTCCTGAGACGGTGGTGATCCAATGAAACGTATGTCTACGAAAGTCTTGCACCTTATGACACTGGGTGCCTTACTCTTACCGGGTTGTCAGGGGGGCTCTTCTTCCATGGCAGTGATCGACCTCCCTCGATCCGCGCCGCTACAGCTCGTGGCAGCGCATACCCAGGCCGTTCGCCCGCAGCCTGGGGGGCGATTGAAAGTACGGTTGCAAAGCCGTCAGGTCGTCACCGAGGTCGCACCTTTTCACACCCAACAGGCCTGTACGCTAGACACTGATGTCGCTTACCTGAACTTTTATTTGATTGACGGGACCACTTCGCTGGGCAGCGTATTGTCTGGACTGCTTGGGGTTGTGAGTGTGGCCCATGGACCTTTTTCTATGTCTAAAAAAGCACTGAGTTCTCCCGGTGGCGCCGAATCTTTTGTATTTACAAACGTACCGCAAGGCACCTATTACGTGGCGGTTTCAGCCCATAACGCTGCCAACACAAACCTGACCTCCAGCATTGGCTCGGGAGCCGTTGGCAATATTGGATCTTTGCTCACGCCTATTTTTGTGGCCCTGAGCAATGGGGGTGGTAACGCCACCCACCCGGGGCGTGTGGAGGTGGGCTCGGGTCCCGATTATCTTTTACTTAACGGGACGGAAAACACTTTGACATTACACCTTCAGTTATCGAGTCTCCTATGCTTATAAAACATCAATTCCTTACCTGTTTGAGCCTGTTTTTATTGGGTGCCTGTGCCATGCCCATGACTTCATTTTCTCCGTCTCCCCTACTCAGGGCATCCCTAAACCCCAAAGGTACCCAGGGTGGACAGGTGAATGTGCAGATTGCGTTGCAGGCTTTCGCTGACAGCAGCTACCGTACCGTAATGAGCACACCAGGGAATGCTGCTGCCGAATTATCTGAGGTTCAAAATTTACGTGTCTTTTTGATTGATGCCACCCTGGGCACCCCGGTGGGAACCGTAAGCCCTTATCCCAGCTCAGGTGATGTCTTTACCCTTTCAACCGTCAGTGCCAACCAGAGTGTGTTGTTTACGCAGGTGCCTTCGGGCAGCTATCGGGTGTGTGTGGCCGGGTTTAACCAACTCACCGGGCCTTTTTCAGAGCCCGGTAATCTCAGCGAGCCAGGCAATACCCATTATGCAGAAGGCCCCTGTCATTGTTCAATGACAGGGGGAGATGGCAGCGGTCAAGTCATTATAGATAATCAGTATCAGCTCAATACCCTGAGTCCGCTACAGGTTACTCTTCCTCTGCGGTCCGCCGCGGGCGCTCACTTAGACATTTCAGCCACGGTGGCTGATGGCTAAACGCGTTATTGGCCTTCTCTAGCCTAAGAAAGACTTAAACATCCAGACGGATTTTTCTTGCTCTGAAATGTAACCGGTGAGCATATCGGCGGTGGCTTCGTCGCCCACTTCAGAGGCATATTCAATCACGTCACGCTCCAGTTTAATCAGGGTGCCGTAGCTTTCCACCACGTGCTTGGCCGCTTTGCGTCCGTCGCTAATATTGCGGGTTTCTTTGATTTTGGCCCGTTCAATATAATCGCTAAAGGCGTGCAAGGGGGTTTCTTCCAAGGTAAGAATCCGCTCGGCAATCTCATCAATGTTCATATGGGCGCGGTTGTAGAGATCTTCAAACTGCTGGTGCAGTGAGAAAAAGTTTTCACCCTTAATGTTCCAGTGGTAGCCGCGCACATTTTGGTAAAACACCTGGTAATTGGCCAACACCTCGTTCAGCATAACGCCCAATTTTCTGGCTTCGTCGGTTTTCAGTCCTACATGTTCGAATGACATTGTGTATGTCTCCTTTTGTTTTTATTTGCTTTTATTGTAAAAAAGAGCCTTTCAAAAAGATGAAAAGGCTCTGTATAAAAGGTATAAAATCAAGCTTAGACAGCGGCAACCGCACTTCCGGCTTTGGTAAACAACATCCCGTCGGGGGTGTATTCTGCCACAATGGTGTCACCCTCTAAGAAGCGACCTTGCAAAATCGCCATGGACAAAGGGTTTTCCACTTCTTTTTGAATAACCCGTTTGAGGGGCCGCGCACCAAAAGTGGGGCTGTAGCCGGTCTCAATCAGGTAATCCTCGGCGCTGGGATTCAGTTGCAAAATCAATTTGCGGTCCGCCAGACGTTGGCCCAGACGGCGCAGCTGAATCTGCAGAATATGGCGCAGGTTGTCTTTGCCCAGGGCATGGAAGACAATGCTCTCATCGACCCGGTTTAAAAACTCAGGGCGGAAATGAGCCTGTAGCTCAGCCATCACCTGATCTTTCATTTCACCGTAGTCGGCCTCACCGTGCTTGTAATGCAAGATGTGCTGGCTCCCAATGTTGCTGGTCATGATCACGATGGTGTTCTTAAAGTCCACGGTTTTGCCTTTGCCGTCGGTCAGCTGACCATCATCAAGAATTTGCAGCATGATGTTAAACACATCGGGGTGGGCCTTCTCAATTTCGTCAAAAAGCAAGACCGAGAAGGGCTTACGGCGCACAGTTTCTGTCAGCTGTCCGCCATCGTCGTGACCAATATACCCGGGGGGTGCTCCAATCAAACGGGCCACAGCATGTTTTTCCATGTACTCAGACATGTCAATGCGCACCATGGCTTTTTCATCGTCAAAGAGAAACTCAGCCAGGGCCTTGGCCAGCTCGGTTTTACCCACACCAGTAGGCCCTAAGAAGATAAAGGAACCCACGGGGCGGTTGGCATCTTTAAGCCCTGCCCGTGCGCGCCGCACGGCGTTGGCCACGGCTTCGACAGCGTCCCGCTGACCAATGACCCGCTGGTGCAGTTTTTCTTCGAGGTGAATCAGTTTTTGCACTTCGCCCTCGACCAATTTAGACACGGGAATATGGGTCCAGCGGCTCACCACTTCGGCAATGTCTTCATCATCGATCTCTTCTTTGAGCAAGCGATGAGAACCATCGGCTTCCATGCCCGCTTCGCTTTCTTTGCGCAGGTTTTCGAGTTCAATCAGGCGACCGTATTTCAGCTCTGCCGCTCTGGCCAGGTTGGCCTCGCGCTCTGCCCGTTCGATCTCGTGATGGGTCTCTTCGATTTCTTCTTTGATCTGACGCAGCTTCATAATGGCGTCTTTTTCACGCTGCCACTGCATGTTTAACACCTGGGAGCGCCCGCTGAGTTCGCTGAGCTCACCTACAATGCGTTCCAGACGCTCTTTGGAACCGGCATCGTCTTCTTTTTTGAGGGCTTCGCGCTCTACTTCAAGCTGCATTTTACGGCGCTCGATTTCGTCCAGTTCCACCGGCATGGAGTCAATTTCCATGCGGATTTTAGCCCCGGCTTCGTCCAGCAGGTCAATGGCTTTATCGGGCAGTTTGCGATCGCTCAAATAGCGGTGTGACAGGGTGGCAGCGGCAATAATGGCCGAGTCTTTGATACGTACGCCATGGTGAACTTCGTAACGCTCGCGCAGGCCACGCAGAATACTAATGGTATCTTCGACGCTGGGTTCTTCCACCAGGGTGGTTTGAAAGCGACGCTCCAGGGCGGCATCTTTTTCAATGTATTTGCGGTACTCTTCTAAGGTGGTGGCCCCAATAAAGTGCAGCTCACCCCGTGCCAGCATGGGCTTTAAGAGATTGGCCGCATCGACAGCGCCATCGGCATTGCCCGCGCCCACCACGGTGTGCAATTCATCAATAAAGAGAATGATTTGGCCATCGCTCTCTTTGACTTCTTTGAGTACGGCTTTCAGGCGCTCTTCAAATTCTCCCCGAAATTTGGCACCGGCAATCAGGGCACCCATGTCCAGGGCAATAATTTGTTTGTTTTTCAGGCCTTCGGGCACGTCGCCCCGCACAATTCGCTGGGCCAGTCCTTCTACCACGGCGGTTTTACCCACCCCGGGTTCACCAATCAAAACCGGGTTGTTTTTGGTGCGGCGGCTGAGTACCTGAATGACCCGTCGAATTTCGTCGTCGCGACCAATCACAGGGTCTAATTTGCCCTGTTGGGCATACTCGGTCAGGTTTGACCCGTATTTTTCGAGGGATTGGTAACTGGCTTCGGGGTTTTTATCGCGGACCCGTTGTTTACCCCGAATTTGGGTTAAGACGCCCAAAATGGTGTTGCGGTTGATGTCATTGCGGGTTAGCACCTGATAAGCGCCCCCGTTGCGATCTTGCTCGTCCACGAGCGCGAGCAGCAGGTGCTCTACGGACACAAATTCATCTTTCATTTGGCGGGCTTCTTGTTCGGCCCGTTGAAAGACACGGTTCAGGCGATTAGAGATGTACCCACGGTTAACGCTGCCGCTAACTTTAGGCAGTTTGTCGAGTTCACTGCGCACCTGGCGAGCAATGTCTTCGGGTTGGTGGTGCAGCTTGCGCAAAATTTCGGGCACCACCCCCTGATCTTGTTCAATTAACGCCAATAGTAAATGTTCGTTATCGATGTTATTATTGCCGTATTCCTCAACGATTTGCTGTGCCTCATAGGCGGCAGCCTGGGCTTTTTCGGTAAATTTATTGATGTCCATGGTGTCCGCTTTCTATCGATAAACTTCGATCGATGTGTTTTTCTTTTATTGTGAAGCATTTGGATCAGAAATTCAAGAGGCTTTTTAGCACTCTTGCAAATAGATTGCTAATTTTTTATTGATGTAAATCAACGGGTTTTCTGCGCCAGGTAAAAGCACCGCTGAAAAAACTTTGCTATCGTAAGCATAGGCATACGTTTCAGGAGGATTTTTTTATGTCAGTGTTTACCCTTGCCCGCTCTGAGGTGGCCCGTCAGGCTTCCGATACCTTACAAACCTTGCAGCGGCATTTTGCCCAATCCTTAGAAGGGGTCAGTGCCCTGCACAAAACCCACCTGAAACCCATCGACTGGGGCCGTGACGATGGCCACCACGGTGGCGGCGTGCGTTATGGGGTGAAAGACACCCCCTTGTTTAACCGGGCGTCCCTCAATTTCTCTCAGGTGCATTACGAAGATCTGCCCGACAAAGCCCTCAATTCGGCCACGGCCCTTTCTACCATTGTTCACCCCCATATTCCCCACCTGCCCTCTTTGCACATGCACATTAGCTATACCGAACTCAAAAGCGGCCGCAATTACTGGCGCTTAATGGCCGACCTGAATCCCTCGGCTTTCCCCGGTGTCAATGCGGCCTGGGCCCAGGGCCTCAAGCAGCAATTTTTAGCGGCGCTGGTGCAAAAAGTACGGCCTTTAATGGGCGACGATTTGTATGTGCAGGGCATTGAAGAAGGCGAGCGCTATTTCTACATTCCCGCGCTGCAGCGTCACCGGGGGGTCGCCCACTTTTATTTAGAAGCCTTTAACCACCAGGACTTTTTGACCGAGCTAGACCTGGCTCATCAGTTTGGCCGCACCGTGATTGATACCTATGTGCAGATTTTAAAACAACAACTGGCCCTGGGCTTAGAGGTCACCGATGCCGTCCGCCAGCGCCAGTTGAATTATCACACGCTGTACTTTTTCCAGGTCATGACCCTGGACCGCGGCACCACCTCGGGACTGTTGATACACAATCAAAATGATCGCGGCGTGCTGGGTTCTCTGCCTTCTCATGTGAATGTGGCTCTTTTGCAAAGCTGGGTGCCCCTCATGCCTGAGGCCCATCAGCCCCTGTTGGTGGATATGCTCCAGGTCTTGAACCGCGAGCCTGTGGTGTCCCGTGAGGGCGTAGAAGCCGTGCTGATCAGCGAGGACGTAAAAGAGGCCCTGGCTGACGTGGTGCGCCACCATTACACAACATTCCCCGAGAATTTGGCCCTGCAGGCTGCAGGCAAGGTGGTTCCACCCACCGTGGCCAATCATTTGAGCGCCAAAACCTGGCAATAAGCTTTTGCAACTGTTTTTCTCCGGCACCTTGTTGCCGCGCTAGCGCGCGGTGGCGGGTGCTTTTTTCTGTTGCAACTGCTTTTCCCTCTCTCGGATAAAGCGGTATAGAGCATGGTTTTGTAACTCGATGGCAAGATTCAGATGAGTGCTATCCCAGTCCTGGATAAGCAAGGGATCAAGACCTTGTTTTAGCAAAAAATGAATCAATGGCATACTGTGTGTGGAGACAGCTGCTCCCAAAAGCTCTTGATGCCAATCTTCACGGGTATAGCCTAAAAACAACTCACTTCGTACATCAGGATTGTCTAAGAGTGAGGGGTAGCGCAACAACATATACTGAACCATGGGTAAGTGCTCTGAAAGAATGGCTGTGAGAAACAAAGACGGATGAGATCCATTTTGGCTCGGACGATCATTGAAATTTTCATAAGCTGTGTTCCGAAGCTGTTGAGCAACTTCTAGACTGAGATAGCCCTGGATTTTATTGCGCATTTGATATGACGTGAAGGTGTTTGGTTTCTGTTGCCGTTGTACGGGCTCGCTTAGGGTTTGTGCTCCCTGGGCTTCAAGCCAACGGGCTAGATGTACATGATTTTGTGTCAGGGCTTCTTCGCGTGCCGTGGGTTGCAGTTCCAGATAGAGATTGGTGTTGTCGTCCTTACGCTGACAGAACGTTTTGATGGCAAGACCCAGCACATGTTTTCTATCATTAAGATAATGATATTCTCGTTCAGGAGGCTGTAGTGGCACCCCCTGTTTTACCAACCATTGTACTGTTTGCAGATCGCCCCCATGGGCCGCATAAATGAGAAAATGTGCTTTGTCTGGGAGTCTTTCCTGGGGGTAACCCATGGTTATCAGGTGTCGTGCCTGAGTAAGGTTTCCCGTACTTAAAGCCAGAATCATGATTTCATCGTAAACAGACGGTGCGTCTTCTGATGAGAGCTTCCAGTGATGCTTTTGTGTCAGCCACTGAAACATTTCTGCATGACCATTACAGATTAAATCGAAGAGTATTTCTGATTGTTGAGAACTTTCATCTGGAAGCGAATCTCCCTGATCCAGTCGCATTTGCGTGGCTTTGACATGGCCGTGTCTCAGGGCAATTGACACCAGCGGAGGATGCAAGGAGGGGGTCAACATCAATGTTTGGGTGTAGAGGGGCTGTTGCTGCCACCATGTGATTAAAGCGGCGTTTCCACTGTCTAAGGCCAGACCGTAATCCGTCGGTATGAGCTGGGCTTCCTGGGTGAGCAACCACTGTACAATCGGCAAATGGCCGTAAGCATTGGCCCATTGCATGGCCAACTGGGGTGGGATGTAAGCGCCCTGAGTTTGGAGATATTTTAAACGCTGCAAGTCTCCGGCTTTGATGGCCTGCATAACGGCGGGCACTTCCCCTGGACGGGTGGCATCCCATTGAAAAATGCGTTGAAAGCGGGCTTCCTGGGCGGCAGAGAGCGCGGGTGGCGGTGTCGGGGGAATATAGACCCAGTTCAAAAAAAGCGTGATCCACAAAGGGTTCAAAGTAAACATACCCATGCTAAATCCCCCGTGTTTTTCTTTAGTTTAAGTCAAAGTAACACGGGGGACAAGAGCGATTTTTCCTAGACCTGGGCGGTTTCACGCTGCCACTGGGCGGCAAAGTCCTGGGCATACTGGGCAAAGCGAATGGGCTCTTTACCCGTGATGTCTTTGACGGCCGAGGTGATGGGCGCTGAATAGCCCTGTTTAAAGGCATCGAGAATCATCAGCAAGAAGTCACTGTAGTCTTCAGGCAGCCCGGCCTGTAAGAGGGCCGGCTTCACTTGCTCAGGGGCGGTGTCTTCGTAGCGAATGGGGTAACCGGCCACTTCACTCAGCAGGGCTGCCACTTCGTCATGGTTCAGGGCTTCAGCACCGGTGAGGTTAAAGGCCTGATGATTGTGTGCATCGTGATCGCTGGTTAAGAGGGTGGCGGCCACGGCGGCAATATCTCGGGCGTCAATAAAGCTCCCGGCAGCATCACCGGTGGGCAGGGCAATGCGTTGCGCTTGCAAAATACCCGCTAACCAAAAGGTGTGAAAATTTTGCATAAACCAGTTGGGGCGAATAATGGCGTAGTTCAAGCCGCTTTGCTCCAGGGCAATTTCGGCCTGACGCATGGGTGAACTTTCGACGGCGTCTGCACCCATGGCGGTCATGAGCACGACTTTTTGCAAGCCATGTTTCTGAGCCGCAGCAATGAGGGGCTTGAGCAATTTATCCTGTTGAGGGTCTCCAGGGGGAGCCATTAAAAAGGCCCGTTCCACCTGGGCAAAGGCAGTATCAATGCCTTCACCGGTGTGTACATTGAGCTGTACTTGCTGGGGGTCGCTGGGAGTACCATGGGTCGCTTTATAAACGGTATGACCCTGGGCGCTTAAGATATTGACAATTTCTGAACCGACGGTGCCGCGGGCACCAATCACTAAAACTTTAGACATAATGGGTAAAAACTCCTAATGTGTTTTGAAGATGATTTTAGTATAGGGGGTGTTCTGATGTTTAAAAATGGTTTTTATGCTTTTATTTATGTCTGTTCGTCTAAATTGATAGATGAAAATAGGTTTTTGTGTCAGAATAAAGGCATGGATATACTCACAGATATTTTGCAGACGGCGGGTCTGCGTAAACGGATTTTGAACGAGCGGCAGGTGCCTGCGCACTGGAGCATGGACTTTCCCTGTGATAAAAGCATGGGCTTTCATGTGGTGTTGCAGGGTGAGGTGTTGGCCTCGGGGGATGAACTGGAAGACAGCCGTTTGCAAGCCGGCGATATGGTGTTTATGGCCCGAGGCAAGTACCATCGGCTGCGTGCCGAAACGCCAGCCCTTGTGGTGAGCGGAGCCTACCAATTGTGGCATGCCCCGGTACACCCCCTGTTCGAGGCACTGCCTTCCTGGTGGGTGGTGCGCGGACAGCAGCAAACTTATGGCACAGGCCTGACACAGGTTTTGGGACTCATGGCCCACGAGCATCAGCAAACAGAGGCTTTTGGCGCAGCGGCGGTTAGCTCGGCTTTGTTAGACATTCTCTTTTACTATATTTTGCGAGAAGGCTTACAGTCCACGGGTCCATGGCATTGGACCACCCAGGATGTAGAGATCACACGGGCATTGCAATACATGCATCAGGAACCTGCCGAAAACTGGTCTTTAGAACGGTTGGCTCAAAAGGTGGGGCTGTCTCGCTCTGGCTTTGCCCTGCGTTTTAAACAGACCCTGGGAGACAGTCCAGCCCATTATTTGACCACCCTGCGTATGTCCAAAGCCATGCAAATGCTGTCAGAGACCCAACTGACGCTGGAACAGATTGCAGCGCAGGTGGGTTACAAAGATGCCTTTGGCTTTTCAAAGGCCTTTAAAAAAGTCGTGGGGGAAAGCCCTGCGGCGTTTCGCCGTCGCAACCAGGCCGAAGCCCATCTCAGCTGGCGTTTTGGCCCCTGAGGAGCGGGCTTTCAATCGACAGAAAAAATCCCGGTGTAGGGGGTACACCGGGGGATTTCTAGGTTGAAAGGGAGTTTTTACATTTAGAACGTGCTGCGCAGTTTCTCGGTGTTGAGAATTTGGTTGGCGGCTACAGCACCGACGGCACCGCCGACGATGGTGGCAATGGTCATGGGAGCGCCTGCGGCAGCACCCAGGGCTTTTAAGATGGCGTTGGTGCCGTAAGCACCCAGACCGCCACCCACAGCGCTGACACTGCCTTGAATGGTATCGGTTAAAACATTGCTGACGGTGGTAGAGGCAGATTGCTTACCATAGCTTAAAGAGGCCACGTTTTTGATCAATGAGATGGTGCCGCTGATGGCAGCACCGGTGCCTGCGGAGTTCATCATGAACTGGGTGAGGTTGCCCGCGCTGGGAGCCCCTGCTTTGTCGTATTTATAACCGGTTAAGCCACCGATGAACATTTTGGTGATAGCGCCGTCTTTGCTGGCGGGGCGGTTGACGTTGTAAAAAGCCATATCCACGCTATCGTTGCCGTAAGCTGAAGGTGCTGTGTTCTGGTAGGCCGCAGGGGCGTTATAAGATCCACTGTTGGCATATGATGACGGTTGAAAAACAGACATAACCGATTGAATGTTCATATGGTGTCCTCTTCTTATTGTTTATTAAGTATGTTTTAACTTGCTTAATATGAATTTATCACAAAAGTCGGGATTGATGATCTGTTTTCTCTAATTATTAAATCAACGTTAATCTTTTTTTAACCAAATAGCAAGTCAGAGCCGTGGTTCTTAAAACCGCTTTAAATTTCTTTTGATGATTGTGGTAACAAATGCAGGGTAAAACGCGAGCCTTGTGCTGTGTTGTTGAGTTCCAGCTGAAATCCCAGCGCTGTGCTCAGGTTTTTAGAAATAGCCAAACCCAGGCCCACGCCTTCTCTGGGGCTTTTGAAACCTTTCTCAGCTTGCACGAACTCTTCAAAAATACTGTCTTTTAAAAGAAGGGGTATGCCAGGGCCTGAGTCCTCGACGACAATATGCGGTTTCTGGCCCCCTTTGAGAAGAAAGCGAATGCCCCCTGTGGTGGTAAACTTCACTGCATTTTGTAAAAGATTAGACACCACTTGACGCAGGCGGGTGCTATCTGTGATGAGATGTAACGGTTCGGTTTCCAGGGAGAAGCGCAGCCCCTTGGCTTCGGCTGCGGGGGTAAACACCTCGGAGAGCTCCTTGCACAAAGCCTCCACGTCACAGGAATTTTTTTGTAACTCTAACTTACCGGATTCAATGACCGAAAGATCCAGCAGATCGTTAATCAAGCTCAAAAGATGATGGCCGTTTGAACGTATGCGCTCCAGATAGTGCGTTTCCTCAGGGCTTAGATGCTGCGCTGATTTTTTAATAACCTGACTAAAACCCATGATGGCGTTGAGGGGGGTGCGTAGCTCATGGCTCATACGAGCCAGAAAATGGCTTTTGACTTGATTGGCTTGCTCTGCTTGCTGACGTGCCTGATCCAGATGTTCAGTTAGCGCGCGCTGTGGCGTGATATCGGTGATCACTCCCAATAAGATAGGGTCGTTTTGTTCATTTAGAAAGGCGACTTTACGGGTGAGTAGCCAGCGCGTATTCCCCTCGGCGTCGGTCAGGGATTCTTCGTTCTCGTTCAACTGCCCCGTTAAAAAGACTTCTTCATCTTTTTGCCAAAAGACATCGGCTTCAGCCTCAGAAAAAAAGTCATAATCGGTCTTAAAAAGCAATTCCTCAGGCGATTTGCCTAAAAAGTCGGCAAAAGCACGGTTTAAAAGAATCCAACGGTGTTGGCGATTCTTAATAAACACGGGATTGGGAATAAACTGAATAAATTTTTTGAGCAAATTCTCACGGCTGTCTTCCTGGAGAGGGGTGGGCAGTAAACGGGCCAAATAACAGGGCGGTGATTCACTCAAGGTGTGGTAATGCATTTGAAAACTGACACCCATGGCGGTGGATTTTTGCAAATGCCCTTGCACGGGTAGGGCTTCCTGGCTTTCATCGGGGGCGTAGTGTGTTTTGGCCAGGGCGTTCATGGCGAGCACCCGTCCCGAGTCATCCAGTAACCAGGCGGGCTCTGAATACGTGTTCACGAGGATATCCAGGTTAAGCAACGGGACTGACTTAGAAGTGCTCATAAGCAAAGCGCTCTCCAGACGGTTTATCCCTTTACTATAGTTAAACTTTCACAGAAAATCCAGTATTCGTTGGGTATTTCGTCCAAAGGCGCTTTTCAGTTTGCGGTGCTTAGGCGCATTTAAAGAATGGAGTCCACATCCCAGATTTCCTGAGCGTACTGCGAGATGGTGCGATCGCTCGAAAACTTGCCCATGCGCGCGGTGTTTAGAATGGCTTTTTCGGCCCATACCTCGGGCTGCAAATAAAGCTGTCCCACGGCTTCCTGGGTGTCAATGTAAGACTGAAAGTCGGCCAGGTGGAAGTAGGGATCCTGGGTGGTCAGGGTCTCGTAGAGCCACTCAAAGGCGCCGGGTTCTTCAGGGCAAAAGAGGGTGGAGTTCAGGGTGTCCACTACCCGTTGTACATTGGGGTTTTCTTCATAGAAGGTCCAGGGTTTGTAAGTGCCTTTGTTGCGCTGGGTGTTCACCTCATTGGCCTTTAAGCCAAAGATAAAGATGTTTTCTTCGCCCACTTCCTCGCGCATTTCTACGTTGGCTCCGTCTAAGGTACCAATGGTGAGCGCGCCGTTCATGGCAAATTTCATGTTGCCGGTGCCCGATGCTTCTTTACCTGCGGTAGAAACCTGTTCAGAGAGATCCGCCGCAGGAATGATTTTTTCGGCCAGCGATACGCGGTAGTCGGGAATAAAAACCACTTTAAGCTGATCGCCGACCCGTTCGTCAGCGTTGACCACTTTAGCCACCGCGTTAATGAGCTTAATGATTTGCTTGGCAGCCCAGTAACCTGGAGCAGCTTTGCCCGCAAAGATGTAGGTGCGCGGCACGGTCAGTGTGGCTCCGTCTTCGGTAATGCGCAAATACTCATAAATCACATGCATCAGGCAAAGCAGTTGGCGCTTGTATTCGTGAATGCGTTTGATTTGAACGTCAAAGAGAGAGGTGGGATCCACGGTGTAGCCGGTGGTTTCCTGAATCACCGTGGCCAGTTTACGTTTGTTTTCGGCCTTAATGTCCATAAAAATCTTTTGAAAGTTTGTGTCTTTGGCAAAGGGCTCTATCTTATGAAGACAGGTGAGATCGGTAATCCACTGGCGGCCAATTTTTTCGGTGATCAGCTGTGAGAGCCTGGGGTTGGCCTTTAAGATCCAGCGGCGAGGGGTCACCCCATTGGTTTTATTGTTGAATTTTTCGGGCCAGAGGGCATAAAACTCGGGTACTAAGGTCTCTTTGATCAGCTCCGTGTGCAGGGCCGAAACCCCGTTTACCGAATGACTACCAATAATGGCCAGGTGGGCCATACGCACTTCCTGGCTGTCGCCTTCGCCTTCAAAGACAGAGACTTTTTGCCAGGTGAGGGGATCCTCCGGCCATTGGGTTTCAGCCACCACGTGAAAGCGGCGATCGATTTCACGAATAATTTGCAGGTGGCGAGGCAATACCTTTTGCATGAGCTTCACAGACCACTTCTCTAAAGCTTCGGGCAAGAGGGTGTGGTTGGTGTACGCCAGGGTGCGGGTGGTAATGTCCCAGGCGTCGCCCCATTGCAGGTTATGTTCGTCTACCAAAATGCGCATCAGCTCGGCCACCGTTAAAGCGGGGTGGGTATCATTCAGCTGAATGGCGCTTTTTTCGGGTAGCGCTTGAATGGGGTAGCCCTGACGTTCAAAGCCCCGCAAAATATCCCGCAGGGCACAGGCCACCAAAAAGTACTCTTGCAAGAGGCGCAGTTCTTTGCCCGACTCCACGGAGTCGGAAGGATACAAGACTTTCGAAATGGTCTCGCTGGAGATCTTTTGTTCGACGGCGCGAATATAGTCGCCCTGGTTAAAAATTTTCATATCGAAGTCGCTTGAAGACTTGGCTGTAAAGAGCCGTAAATAGTTCACGGTGTGTCCCCCAAAGCCAGCCACGGGCATATCGTAGGGTACGCCCACAATCACCCGCCAGTTGACCCAAATGGGACTGTAATTGCCCTGATCATCCATGGCGTGCTCCACACGGCCATAAACCGGAATCAAGCAGGCCTCGTTATTGCGTTCAATTTCCCAGGGGTTGCCTTCTTCCATCCAGGCGTCGGGCTGCTCTTGTTGGCAGCCATCCTGGATCTGTTGCCGAAACAAACCATACTGGTAATTAATACCATAGCCATAACCGGGCATGTTCAGGGTGGCAATGGAATCTAAAAAGCAGGCGGCCAGGCGGCCCAGACCCCCGTTGCCAAGGGCAGCATCTCGCTCGTGTTCACAAATGTCGTCGAGGTCTAGACCGAGATTGCTTAAGGCGGTACGGGCGGCCTCCATCATATTGAGGTTATATAGGTTATTCGACAGGGACTGCCCCA
Organism: Candidatus Sericytochromatia bacterium; assembly: GCA_964229355.1. Lineage (GTDB taxonomy): Bacteria > Cyanobacteriota > Sericytochromatia > UBA7694 > UBA7694 > CAXRDE01. The sequence continues at coordinate 236,801 of CAXRDE010000024.1, forward strand.
TCAGAAATTCCATGGACAAATAAAAGACCCGCTTGGCCTCGGTTTTGCGGTAACGGGCTTCGGTGTCTAACATGCGATCCACCAGGCGATCTCGCACGGCCAGTGAAACGGCCATAAAAGCATCCTGGCGTGAAATATTATCGAGGGTTTTTCCTAGCGAATAGCGAATATGGCGTACCACGGACTTTTGTAAGGCTTCGGCGGTGTCTTCAAGGGGTGAGATGATGGGGGTAGACATGAAAGAGGCTCCTGCATTCTAATAACTGTACGCGTGGCGTACGAAGTCATTTTACCTGACTTTTTATCTGAATTTTGGCAGGCATGTTTTTCTTAGCGTTTTTTAAAGCAGGCACTAATGTTTCATTGATGGCCCACAGGGTACACTGAAAACAAGAGTAAGTGAAGAAAGGAACAGGCCATGCAAAATATAAAAGAGGACCACCACCGCTGGGTGGCTATTTTCGAAGATCGTGATGCCCTGGAGGCTACGCTCAGGGATCTTAATGCCGCTGGCTTTGATCACCATGAAATTTCGGTGCTGGTAAAGCCCCATCCTGAGTCAAAGCACTGGGATGACTTTAACGCCGCTGCGGTGACCGTTGCCCCACCGGGCGGCCCTGTGTTTATGGATACCAAATGGGCGGAACACTGGGTTGCCGCCGAGGCCGCCCCCGATAAATTCCAGCAAAGTGAAACCCCGGCCACAGAAACTGACGTTGACGCCATGGCTGAAGATCTGAACGCTCACTACGACGTGGACGTGCGCTCGGCTGACGCTTTAAAAACCAATACCCTTGCAGGCGCCATTATGGGGATGGTGGCAGGTGCCGCTGCGACCTTAATTCCTGGTGTGGGGCCCGTTTTAGGTGTGGGCGTTATTACCGCTGAGCTGGCAGCCCTGGCCACGGGTGCCGCCGTAGGCGGAGCCGCAGGTGGCTTGCTGGGCCTGCTTCACGATAAAGGCTTGCCCCGGGAGCATGCCGAAATCTATACAAAAGCTTTAGACGATGGCAAATTGCTACTTTTTGTAGAGGCCCATTATGAAGAAGAAGGCCCTGAACGCAACCGTTTGGCAGCGGCAGAGCAAATTTTAGCGGTCCATGTGCCTGAAGCCATTTATCAAGAGTCTTAAGGCGAGCATCTGCTGTAGCATGGCTTTCCTGATCCCCAACGGCCCGGGGCATCACGTGCTCCAGGCCGCACCCCTGTCTTTTGAAATCGTTTTAGAAGACTGGGATATCGCCGAGCCGCGAGAGCTGCGTTTTGGCGTGGTGACACAAAACAGCCAGGGACAAAGCTATCTTTCGCGTCTGAGTACGCAACAGCCGGGGCCCTTACCGTCCGCTCAGCTCCCGGACTATGGTGCGTTTTCGCGGGCGCCGAGTCAGGCCCAGGTGAACGAGGCCCAGGGGATTTTGCGGGCCTCTATGGACCAGCAGGACGCTGGCTATGCGGGAATCTGGTGGCGGCTAGAGTCTGTGCAACAGTCTCAGGCAAGTTATTTATCCTTCTGGGTTAAAGCCCGGGGGGATTTCCGTTTGAAATTGGCTGATGCTCTCTGGCTACAGCAGGAAGATGCCCAAACGCTGGGGCCGTTGGCGCATTTTTATGCGCCTCCCCGCGCTGATACAGGGGATTGGCGTCAGGTGATCATTCCGCTGTCTGCCCTATCGGCTTTTTCGCTGGATGCTCAGCAGCTCAGACAATTGGTGATACAGGCGGAACCCACGGTACCCGGTACCCGTGAGATTCTGCTGCGTTCCCTGGCCTTTACTCCACAATTGCCCTCGCCGAAACCACCTTTTGAGATTTCCCGTATCGAAGAGGTGGCTCCCCCGACCTTGGTGAGCAGGCACCATGCCACCTGGGTTTGGCATACAGAGGATCTGCTTCAACACCCTGAAGGCTGGCCTGACTTTGTGAGGGCTTTGCAAAGGCAGCAGATTGCACAGGTTTATCTGCAATGGCCGCGGGCCTCTGCCGCTCTGCCGGTTCTGGCGCGGTTAATACAGGCGTTTCAGTCTCAGGGCCTGCGTGTACATGCGCTTGCAGGAGATCCCCGCTGGGCTTTGCGGCCTTACCATCAAGAGGCCCTGGCGGTGTTCGATGCTGTGGTGGCGTATCAACACGACTACCCTCAGGCGCCCGTTGTGGGGCTTCATTACGATATCGAGCCTTATCTTTTGCCCGGCTTTTTTGGGCGAAGACAGTCACAGTTTTTGCAAGAGCATGTGCATTTGGCGCAGCAATTGTATGCCCGCACGCAGGCGGAACAGCTGTTGCTCAGTTATGCTTTGCCGCACTGGTTTGACGTTCTCGATGAATTTACGGGTCAACCTTTGAACCTACAGTGGCAGGGGGAAATCCTGCCTTTTCACGGGTGGTTACAGCGCTTTAGCGATGCCATTGCCCTCATGGATTATAAAACGGTGGTCACAGGGCCGCAGGGCATTGTGGCCAGTGCTGAAGCAGAGCTCGCTTTTGCCCGCGCCCACGGAAAAAAGGTCTGGATAGCCCTGGAAACCATGGCCTTGCCTGATGAGCAATTGTTTACTTTTTCAGGTCCGCCTCAGACCCGCCGTCCCCAGGGCGCGGTATTGGCGGTTTTCGTTCAGAACCAGGCCAGGCGTTTTGCTGTGCTGTCTACTGCAGATGCTCTGCCTGAGGGAGCGGTACAGGCTTTATACTGGCCTTTAAAAGCCTACGCTCAGATAGACGCCACACAGCTGAGTTTTGCCCAAAAAGGGCCAGAAGCCTTGACACAGGTCTTGCAAGCAACTGAAAATACGCTGGGACAGGATCCTGCTTTTGGGGGAATGGCTGTGCACCATAGCGAAAGCTTTTTGGCTTTAATGTCTCAGCAAAACCCCTGAACCCGCTTGTTTTACGCTGTATATTTGATTGGAAATGAAGGAATCCGCGCGTGGCTTTACCTCCCTATTTACGTTTAACCGATGTGTCAAAGGCTTATCACGATAAAGTCTTGTTCCAGGAAATCAGTTTTTCGATTCATCCCGGCGATAAAATTGCGCTGGTGGCCAGTAACGGCAGTGGAAAAACCACCCTTATTCGTGCCATTGCAGGCTCTGAACCCGCAGATGCGGGTGAGATTTATCAGGCCAGCGGCATTCGGGTAGGGTATGTGTTTCAGCAGCCCCAATTGGACCCTGACTTAACGGTCAAAGAAGCCATTATGCAGGCAGATCTACCCGCCATGAAAGCCCTGCGGGCTTACGAAAAAGCCCAGCTCTCGCAGGATACCGCCGCTTTGACAGCTGCTCTGGACGCGGTGGAGAAACACCATGGCTGGGACGTGCAGCAAAACATGCAGCGCATGATGAGCCAGTTACAACTGGATCACTTAACCCAGCCCATCAAGCATCTTTCCGGTGGACAGCAACGCCGCATTGACCTGGCCCGAGCCCTGTTAGAAGCCCCTGATTTGTTGATTCTTGATGAACCCACCAACCATTTGGATTTAGACATGATTGAGTGGCTGGAACAGTACCTGGCCCAGGGCAACCAAACCCTGTTTATGGTGACCCACGATCGCTATTTTCTGGAGTCGGTGTGCTCTCAAATTTTTGAGTTGGATCGGGGACAATTACACACTTATGTGGGCAACTACAGCGATTATTTAACGGCCCGGGCTCAGCGAGCCTTAGAGGCCGCCAAACAGCGTGAAAGTGCTCTGAATTTGTACCGCAAAGAACTGGTGTGGATTCGCAAACAGCCCCGTGCGCGGGGAACCAAGTCCAAAGCCCGTGTGGAGGCCTTTGACCATTTGATCGATGCACTGCAGGCCAGTCGCCCAGACACCCAGAGTCTTGAGATGGAAGTGAACATGCAGCGGCTGGGCGGTAAAATTTTAGAAATTGAAGGGCTGAGCAAACAATTGGGCGGGCGTTGCCTGTTTCAAGGGGTTCACCACACCTTTAACAAAGGGGACCGCATTGGCATTATTGGGCGTAACGGCACCGGTAAAACCACCTTTTTAAACCTGTTAACGGGTTTTGATATCGCAGACACCGGCACTGTAACCTGGGGCGAAACGGTCAAATGGGCCTATTATCGCCAGCAGGGAATGACCCTGAAAGACGACCAGCGTATTTTGGATGTGGTCAAAGACGTGGCTGAATACTTACCCCTTAAAAAAGGCAAAACCCTGAGCGCGGCGCAGTTATTGGAACGTTTTTTGTTTCCACCGGAGAGTCATTTTAAATATGTCTCTCTGCTGAGCGGGGGTGAAAAACGTCGCCTGTATCTTCTCACCCTTCTCATGACCAATCCCAACTTCTTGATTCTCGATGAGCCCACCAATGACCTGGATATGCAAACCATTCAGGTACTTGAGGATTTTCTGGAGGCGTTTAAAGGCTGCTTGTTGGTGGTGTCCCACGACCGCTATTTTATGGACAAGCTGGTGGATCATCTTTTTGTTTTTGAAAATGAGCAGGTGCGCTACTTCCCGCAGAGTTACTCGGTGTATTGGGAGCAACAACAGATTGAGCAGCGCCAGAAAGCCGCTGTCAATACGGTCAGTTCAGGAGCAAAAACCCCCCGCAAAAAAGACAAGGTGCAAAAATTAAGCTGGAAAGAAGAGCGCGAACTGGAGTCGCTGGAGCAGGAGCTGGAAACCCTGCAGGCGCGACTGCAGCAGCTGGAGGCCGAATTGGCGGATACCCGACATTTGGAAGCCGGGGGACTCCAGCGCCTGTCGCAGGCTTACGGTGACTGTCAGGCCGCCCTTGAAACCGCAGAACTGCGTTGGCTAGAATTGGAAGAGAAAAAAGAAGCTTTAACGGCATTTTAATTGCAAATCTTCGGGTTTTGATACGTTTTTTATGGGGGGTCACGTACACTAACGGTGCTTAAACACATCACAACCCTCTGGAGGAACAATGGCTTTACACTCGCGACACCTTTTCACTGTTGACAAAAAAGCAGCTGTTTTGACGACATCTTTGGATGCCAATGCCCTGTGTGCGGTGCCTCTCAATGCAGCCCCTGAAGAGGATTTTTTACACGAAGCGCAGATGCTTAGTGCCTTGCACGGTCTTTTTGGTGAGGCAGAGGGTTTGATTGACCCCCTGCATTACGCCATGCCCGTCTTTATGACGGGAGCCCGCGGTGAGGTTCTGAAGAGTTTACTCGAAGCCTGGGTGATGTCGGGCTTATTTTACAACTACAATCTCGTGCTTGCGGGCGAACCTGAAGAAATAAAAGCGTTACAACAACAGGTTTTTTCACAAACCTGTTTTCGCCTCTACCCTCAGGCCATTGAACATGTGGCATTTTATGGGGGAGAGCCCTCTGTTTTACAGGGTGCTTTGGTACGGTTTCTGTCAAATCAAGAACCCCACGTGTATTTTTGCGCCGCCGCTGAAGATACCGTGTGCCAACAGGCTGTCGCTCAGGGGTTTCTGGTGTTTTCGCTGGCAGAACTTCCCTGGCTGCGACATCAAGACAATGGCTTTGTGCTCACTGCGGGTAACGCGCGACATCTGGCCTTGCAACTGATTCAAATTTTAGAAAACCCGGATTACGATTGGGAGTCGTTGCAGTACATGGCTCACCGGGCACAAGAGAGCCTGATCGCGGTGTGATAAGATGCGGGTATGTCTATTTCAGAAGACCCGCTTTTAACACCACCTAAGGCCAGCCACACCCAGGAACTGGTGTTATGGGGTCTGGCCTGTGCCTATACGGTGTATCGACTGGGCTGGAGTTCGCCTTTTGCCTTGAGCCACAATTTACACCTGCCTATTCATGAAGCGGGCCATTTGCTCTTTACGCCCTTTGGGGAGTTTATGCATTTTCTGGGTGGCTCCCTGTTTCAGGTGGCCTTTCCGCTGGTGTTTATGGGCTCTTTTGTTTTAAGAAGAGATTTCTTTTCGGCTTTTTTGGTGCTGTTGTGGAGCGGTGATGCCCTGATTGACATTAGCTTCTACGTGGCCGATGCCTATGCCCAGGAAATGCCTTTAATTGGCGGAGAACACGACTGGGCTTATCTGTTGGGGGAGATCGATAAAGTGCATTACGCCACGCCTTTGGGAAACTTTGTCTGGAACTGGGGGGCTGTCACCATGCTCCTGGGATGTACCGGGGCAGCCTGGGTCTTGAATCGCCGGGCGGGCTTTATTCGGGTTAAGGCTTAGATCTCAGAAAACACGCCCCTTTGCGCCTGTGAGCCGGTTGTCATCCGTGTTTTTTCTCGGGTATACTGAAGTCAAAAGATAATAAAGGGAAAACACCATGTCTCAAGCTGAACGCATTCCTGAAAGTATGTATGTGCCCCAGGTCATTGAACAAACGGGAAGTGGTGAGCGCCAGTACGATATTTACTCGCGTTTGCTCAAGTCTCGGATTATTTTTCTGGGAACCCCCATTAACGATATGGTGGCCAACCTCACTGTGGCTCAAATGCTCTTTTTAGAGTCCGATGATCCCGATAAAGAGATTCAGTTGTATATCAATAGTCCCGGGGGATCCTTTACCGCAGGCTTTGCCATTTATGACACCATGCAACACATTAAAGCACCTGTCACCACCATTTGTGTGGGTCAGGCTGTGGGTGTAGCTGCGGTGCTCCTGGCCGGTGGTAAAAAGGGCAATCGTATGGCGTTGCCTAACTCCCGGGTAATGCTGCATCAACCCCAGGGCGGGGCGACGGGTCAGGCCACCGATATCGAAATTCAGGCCCAGCAAATTTTAAAAATGCGTGAGCGCATTTACAAGGTGCTGGCCAAACATACCGGTCAAGATATTGCGCGTATTAAAGAAGATACGGATCGTGATTTTTATATGACCTCTGAAGCCGCCGAAGCCTATGGTTTGGTGGATAAACGTATTCTTTCTGAAGCGGTAAAAGAAGCTCAGAAAATGGAAGCACAGCGTGAAGATGAGACTTCTGCAGATGCCTCTGCGGAAGCATAGACCCAATTAAATACCCGTTCTGGAAGAGTGGTTCGTTATGGCAAAGTATAAGAATAATCAGCCCAAATGTTCGTTTTGTGGCAAAAGTCAGGATCAGGTGCGCAAGCTTATTGCAGCCCCCGGTGTCTACATCTGCAACGAATGTGTGGATCTGTGTAATGAAATTCTTGAAGAAGAGCTTTACGATAGCGACGCAGCAGATGCCTTAGAAGGTCAACAGGGCTTAGAGGTCAAAGACCTGCCTAAGCCCAAAGATATTTTGGCCAGCTTAGATCAGTATATTATTGGTCAAGAGCGTGCCAAAAAAGTGTTGTCAGTGGCTGTGTATAACCACTACAAGCGTTTGGCGAGCAACGAGTCCAGTGACGATGTGGAAATTCAGAAATCAAATATTTTGCTGGTGGGGCCCACCGGATCCGGTAAAACCCTGCTGGCACAGACCCTGGCCAAAACGCTGAATGTTCCCTTTGCGATCGCGGACGCCACCAGTCTGACTGAGGCGGGCTATGTGGGTGAAGATGTAGAGAACATTTTGCTGCGCTTGTTGCAGGCTTCTGATTTTGACGTCAAAAAGGCCGAGCGAGGCATTATCTATATCGACGAAGTCGACAAGGTTGCCCGCAAGTCTGAAAACCCTTCCATTACCCGTGATGTTTCGGGCGAAGGGGTCCAGCAGGCCCTGTTGAAAATGATGGAAGGCACTCTGGCCAATGTGCCGCCCCAGGGTGGACGTAAGCATCCTTACCAGGAGTTCATTCAAATTGACACTTCAAACATTCTGTTTGTGTTGGGGGGCGCTTTTGTGGGCTTAGACAAAGTGATTGGTACCCGTGTGGATGAGAAATCCATGGGCTTTGGTGCCGACATTGTCTCCCAAAAAGACAGTGAAGAACACGTGGCGCAACTCTACAGCAAACTGCTGCCTGAAGACCTTTTAAAATACGGTTTGATTCCCGAATTTATTGGTCGGGTGCCCATTACGGTGACTTTGAATCCTTTGGACAAAGAAGCCCTGCGGAAGATCCTTTCTGAGCCTAAGAACGCCATTATTAAGCAATACAAAAAGCTGATGGCCATGGACGGCGTGACCCTGGACTTTACCGATGAAGCCATGGACATGATCGTGGAAGAAGCCCAAAAGCGCAAAACCGGTGCCCGTGCCTTGCGAGCTATTGTGGAAGAGGTCATGCTGGACGTGATGTATGAAGCCCCCTCACACGATAATTTTACCGAGTGTCTGGTGACCGAGGAATGGCTGCAGAAGCGCGACGAAGGCAACGGCAAGGTGGTAGAAATGCTGCTTAAAAAAAATGACGTGCCCCAGGATGAGATTGCCTAGCGCAGGGTATGCCAAAATCTGTTGCTGAAAAAACAGCGGTGAAGCCCCGTCTGAAAACCCAATTGCGTCCTGTGATTCCCATGAAAGACCTGGTGGTCTTTCCGCGCATGATCTTACCCTTGTTTATTGCCCGCCCGGCTTCGTTGCGGGCCTTAGATGCCGCCATGGACAAAGACAGCCAGCTGGTGCTGTTGGCCCAGCAAGAGGAGCGTCATGGTTACCCGGAATCCCAGGACTTGCCAAAGGTGGGGGTATTGGCTCAGGTACTCCAAACCTTACGCCTGCCCGATGGCAGCACCCGCATTATGGTGGAGTGTCGGGAGCGGGTCCGCTTGACCCGTTGGCAGTCTGAAGCCTCTCATCTTGTGGGTCGTTTTGGCACCCTCGCGAGCGAAGAACCCTCCCCCAGCTCTGAGCAAGAGGTGCTCATCAAATTGCTCATGCAACAATTTGAGCAGTTTATGCAGCAGTCACAGCCTCAGCTGCCTGAGGTCAAAGAACAGGTTCCGCCCATTGACGATCCGGGCACCCTTGCGGATATGATTGCGGCCTATGTGCCCGCAGAAGTGCCTGAGAAGCAATCGGTTTTGGAATGTCTCAACGTTTATGAGCGATTAGAAATCGCAGGGCGTTTGCTGAGTAAGGCTCTGGACTTGCAGAGCATTGAAAACAGTATTCATGGCAAAATTCGTCAAAAAGTTGACGAGCACCAAAAAGAATTTTTCTTGCGCGAAAAGATCAAGCTCATCCGTGAGGAGTTGGGCGACAGCAGCCAGGGTGAAGAATATGCCGAAAAATTGGCAAATATTCCCGTGGTTGAGGCCCGTGAAAAAGCTTTAAAAGAGTACAAGCGCCTTGAGAAAATGCCCGAGTCCTCCGCCGAAAGCGGTCTCATTCGCACCTATTTAGACACCCTGTTGGAATTGCCCTGGTCTGAAGAGGCGCTGCCTTTACCTGACCTGTTAGAAGCCAGTGACCATCTCGATATGGAGCATTACGGCTTAGACAAGGTGAAAGACCGCATTTTGGAGTATCTTGCGGTGCAAATTTTAACCCAGACCCCGCCCCGTTCGGTGTTGTGTTTGGTGGGGCCTCCCGGTGTGGGTAAAACCTCTCTGGCCCGCAGTATTGCGGCGGCGACCCAGCGTAAATTTGAACGCATCGCCCTGGGCGGACTGGGTGATGACGCTGAGATTCGTGGGCATCGTCGCACCTATGTGGGTGCCATGCCCGGCCGCTTAATTCAGGCCCTGCAGCGTACCAAAACCGTCAATACCGTGATTCTGCTCGATGAATTAGACAAATTGACCCGTCGCTTAAATGGCGATCCCTCTGCGGCCCTGCTGGAGGTGCTAGACCCCGAACAGAACAATGCCTTTCGGGATTTGTATTTAGAGGTGCCTTTTGATTTATCGCAGGTAATGTTTGTCTGTGCTGCCAATGCCGAACACGAAATCCCCGGCCCCTTGCGCGACCGTCTCAACATTGTGCGCCTGAGTGGGTATACCGAACAAGAAAAACTGGCCATTGCCAGAGAACATTTGATTCCGCGCTTGCTGGAGCAAAGCGGCATGGCGGCCAAAGGGGTTCACTTTACCCAAAAAGGCATTGAGCAATTGATTTCGGGGTATACCCGCGAAGCCGGGGTGCGGGACTTGGAACGTCACCTGGAGCGGGTGTGTCGCTATTTGGCCCGCCGTGAAGTGGAAAAAAAGAAGTACCCCAAACGCTTTCAAAGCTTAAAAAGCTACCGCGAGATTTTGGGGCCGCCCCGTCATCACCGGGTGCGCAGTCAAAAGCGTAACGTGGTCGGGCTGGTGAACGGTCTGGCCTGGACCTCTACCGGCGGCTCGGTGTTGCCCATTGAAGTGGCTTTGTCTTCAGGTAAAGGCAAATTGCAAACCACCGGTAATCTGGGTGACGTGATGAAAGAGTCCATGCAACTGGCCATGGCCTGTGTACAACAGCAGGCCAAAAAGCTGCACATTCAGCCCGAGCGCTTTGCCAATACAGACGTGCACATTCACGTGCCTGAAGGTGCGATTCCCAAAGATGGTCCCTCTGCGGGCCTGGCCATTGCCAGCGCATTGGCCTCGGCCTTTAGCGGACGGCCCGCTCGCCACGATGTGGCCATGACCGGTGAGATTACGCTCATGGGACGCGCCTTACCCATTGGAGGGTTAAAAGAAAAAGCCCTGGCCGCCCACCGCGAAGGCATTAAAACCGTGCTGATTCCTGTGGATAACGAGGCCGACTTAGAAGAGATTCCTGAAGAAGTGCGTGAGGCTTTGACCTTTATTGCTGTAAAAGACATTGGGGCCGTGTTTAAAGAAGTCCTGGTGAAAGTTTAATGGGTCATTATCCGCAGTACTCTGCCGATGAAAACCGTGCGTTGGATCTGTGGGTAAAACTGGCCAGAGCCTATGCGGTTTTTAACAAAGAAGCCATCTCCCATATTCGCTCCGTGGGCTTGACGCCCACGCAGTTTGCCGTACTTGAGTGCCTGGGGCATCGCGGCGAAATGACCCTCGGCGCCCTCAGTGAAAAAATGCTGATGAGCTGTGGCAATATGACCATGGTGGTCCAAAATCTTGAAAAAGAAGGTCTTGTGGAACGGGTGCGGTCGGATGCGGATCGCCGTGTGGTACATGTGGATCTTACGCCCCTGGGTCAACAACGTTTTGCTGCCTTTTTTCCAGGGCATGCGGCGCATATTCACCAGCAGGCACAGGTGCTCAGTACCGCAGAGCAGGAGCAATTGGCCACCCTGCTGAAAAAACTGGGATTGGGCATACAAGCGAGGGCCAACGGTCCTGAGACAACGTAACATCCGCTTACTCTACGCCTACGCGTTTTTTTGGATGTTTTTGGTGATTATGCCCGTGCTGATTCCCTATTATTTGCAGCGGGGATTTTCGATGCAGCAGGTGTTTTTGCTGCAGGTGGTGTTCGGCACCTTTACCCTCATTTTAGAGGTGCCCTCGGGGTATTTAGCAGATCTCTGGGGACGCAAGAACACCCTGATTCTGGGAGCCGTTTTTTATGCCCTGGGTTATGTTTACCTGTATTTTGCCCGCAGCTTTGTGGATTTTTTAGGGGTGCAGGTGCTTTTGGGCACTGCCATGAGCCTGTCTTCGGGCACGGATCTGGCCTTGTTGTATGCCTGGTTAAATCACGAAAACAAGACGGAGCGGGCCCTGACTACCCAGGTGATTGCCAACCGACAATTGGCGCAGGTGGGCTCTGAGTCCCTTGCCGCCCTGGTGGGCGGCGTGTTGGTGTTTTGGTCCTTCGCCCAGGTCCTACAGGTGCAGATGCTGGTGGCGGTTCTGCCCCTGGGGATTGCGCTGGCGCTCAACGAGGCGCCCTATACCAAAATGCGGGCCGATCACCGGGCCAATGCCCGCACGGTGTATCAACACGTTTTTGTTCAGGATCCCTTTTTAAGGGCTTTGTTTGTGAATCAGATGATTTGGAGCCTGAGTACTTTTGTTGCCGTGTGGACCTTTCAGAAGTACTGGCAAGATCTCAGTATTCCTTTGCGTTGGTTTGGCGTGTTATGGGCCATTTTTAATGGGACGGTAGGCCTTGTGGGCAAGCGGGTGCATGCCTGGGAGAACCGGTGGGGGAGCCATTTGCTTTTGCACGGCCTTTCGGGCCTTTCTCTGGCCGGTTTTGTGCTGATGGCGGCGGCGTTATGGGGATTTCAAACCGCACAGATCACGCCTGCGTCTGCCAGCTACGGCCTGTGGATTGCCCTGGGACTGCTGGCCGGTTTGTGTTTTCAGGTAAGTCGGGGCATTACCGGGGTCTTAATGCGGGAGGCCTTCAATTGGCGTTTACCCGATGATTTTCGCGCCACGGCCAACTCTTTGAGCAGTATGGCCTTTCGCCTGGGCTTTGCGATACTGGGGCCTGTGATGGGCTGGTTGATTGATCACCAGGGCATGGCGGTGGCCCTTGGCGTCATGGCCCTGATTTTTGGTGGGGCCTACGTTTACAGTATGCGGCCTTTGATTCGCCAGCTGCCAGCGCACATCCCGCCATTGCCTTAAACTTAATTTAACTTAAAAATAACGAGATCGCTAAAAAAAGTGACTCATATACTTTACACACCGCTTTAAAAGAAAATATAATAGTTAAGGTTAATTTTATTAACCATAGTATATACACAAACAATTTTTGTATATTTCTACTCTCTACGCAATATGCCGGATCTAAGGATCCGGTTTTTTTTTTGCTATGATGGCTATGGGTGTTTTGACACACCGACTCTGAGGTTTGGAAGGGCAAAGACAATGTTGACATGGCAAGGTTTGAAGCGACTGTTATTGGGCTTGATCATGCTTGGGGGAAGCGGGCTTTCAGCGCAGGCTTATACGCCTACCGATGATCACTATTTGTGCGATTTTCCTGAACCGTTGGCACGCTACCGCTACTTTCGTTGGTATCCTGAAGAATTCCCTATTAAGGTATATGTACCTCCTGTGCCTTTTGCAGCCCCTGCCCCGGCTGCTTATTTGCCTTTGGTGCAACAGGCCTTTATGGCCTGGAGTCAGCCCTTTCCTGCCTTGCGTTTTGTGTTTGTCAACAACCCTGCGGAAGCGCAAATCAAGGTAAAGTGGGTGGAGCATTTTCCAGAATCCGAGGGCACCTGGGGCCAGGCCCTCTATCCTATTCCCCAGCCACCCCGTTATCAGACCCATCAAAGTGAAGTGCATTTGGCCCTGCGCGCCCAACAAGGGACCGCGGTGGGCACCGGCTCACCTTTCTTTTCACAAGAAGAGTTAATGGCCATTGCCGTGCATGAGGTGGGCCATGCCCTGGGACTGCCCCACAGTAAAAACCCCGAAGATATCATGACCCCCTATATCTTTCGCTTGACCGCGCAGTCGCGCTGGCAAATCTCGCCCCGAGATTTAAACACCCTGGCTTACTTGTATCGTTTGCCACGCAATTTAAAAATACCGCCGTGTAATGGACAATAAAATGGAAATACTTCGTCTACAAAAATATTTATCTCAAAGTGGATTGGCTTCTCGCCGAGAAGCTGAACGCATGATTGAAAGTGGTCGGGTGCAGGTCAATGGTATGACCGTCACTGAGATGGGCCATAAGGTTTCTCCCCAGGACAAGGTGTTGGTAGACGGTCGCCCTGTGCAAGACAAACCCCGCCTGATGTATGTCATGATGAACAAGCCCGAAGATTGTGTGGTCACCCGCAGCGATCCCCAGAAGCGGCGAACCGTGTATCATCTTTTGCCCAAATCTCTGCATCATTTGCATCCGGTGGGTCGTCTGGATCGCAACTCCTGTGGCTTACTGTTGTTGACCAATGATGGTGAGTTAACCCAACGGCTTATGCACCCCCAGTACAAAATGCCCAAGCGTTACCGGGTGCATGTGACAGGCAAGGTCGATAAAATGGCCCTGGCCCGTTTGCGCGGGGGCATTAAGCTTGAAGAAGGTAAAACCCAGCCTGCTCGCGTGCACCAATTGCCCGCCAAACGCCTTCCCAAAGGCAGCCACGTGCTGGAGTTTATTCTCGAAGAAGGCAAAAAACGCCAAATTCGCCGCATGTGCAAAGCGGTGAATTTGCGGGTCACGTATCTGCAGCGCCAGGCCATTGGTCCGCTGGTGCTGGAGGATCTTGAAGAAGAAAAGTACCGTCCGCTGCGCAATTCAGAGCTGAAGGCGCTGATGCGCGCCGTTCACGCCCGCTAACCTTGACGGGGATGCAAGATAACGACCTCCTTCTGCAAGAACTGATTGCAGAAATAACCTTAAACCAGGCTTTATTGCAGCGGCATATTGCGCAGGAGTATGCGGGCAATCTGGCGGCCTTTGGCCGGAGTGTTATTTCAGATAACCCGCCCCACCGCGCCACCGTGTTGCGCTGGGTCTCTGAAACTGGATTACCCAAAAGTGCCAAGCGCCTGTTGGAGTTGGCGATTACCCTGGATGTGGACCCCTTTTTGCTCTTGCAAATTCCTGAGTCCACTTTTAAATCCTTGTGTGCCTATTCCAGCTGGATTACCCAATGGGGCAAATACCACAAATCGTTGACCTTTTTGAGCGATTTGATTGGTCTGGGGCAAAACGCCTGGCCTGCTCCCCATCTGGCGGAAGCCTACGAAGAGGAATGGCAAACCTGGGATTTGGAATATATCTCCGCCCAGAGTGAGCCTTACTTACATACGGTGTATTTACAACCCGAACGCTATTACGACTTTGCCCAAACCGAGGAGGTGGTCGCCCAGTGGCGACAGCGCCAGGTGTGGTACATCGCCGTGCGCGATGCGCGCTCTCAGGGCGACGCTTTACAGCCCCAGGGCCTGTGGCGCCCCTTTGGCATTTTCTTTGTGACACCCCAGGCCTTTCATTTGCTCAACTTAGGCACCGGTGAATGGTTGACCACGCCCTGGCAAGAAGATTCTTTTGGGGTTTCTTTTTATTGTGGGCCCGGCAGCGCGGTCTTTCGCATCGCTTCTTTGCATGCTTTTGAAGTGTTTGAAGAAGCCCCCGAGGCCTCTCCGCCCGTTTTGCGCTATGTGTTCCCCGCATAGCAGGTTGCATTTGAAAATGTGAGAGTGCAACGTCATGTTCAGCCCCTTTGATAGACTCAGTGTATTGAAACCCCTGAGGAGTCTTGCAATGAAAAAAATAACGTCCCTTTTATTAAGTATAAGCCTTTGGCTTGGCGGAGCTACCCATGTTTTGGCGCACGCTTCCTATGAGCCGCTGTCTGAATCGGCGCGTGAGGCTTTGTATATCGAAAAACGCGTGGATGCTTCTGCCATGGCCTTTGCAAACCTGCTCCCTTTTGCGCCTGGCTCTTTTAGCGCCGGAGACTGGGTGAGTGGCAGTTTTGTCAGTGCTTTTGATGCGGCAGCGTTGGCCTTATTGGCGTACGGTGCTGTGGAAGCAGGGAGCACCGGAGGGTGGTCTTTGGTCTTTGGTGTGGGATCGGGAACCTTAGCTTATGTTGGTGGGCGCTTGATTGGCTTGACGACGCCCTGGTTCTATGCCCCAGACCATAACGCCCGCTTAAGGGATGAACTGGGGCTTTCACCCATGAATGCAGCGCATCGTGAAATCCCCCAGCCTTTACTTTCTTATTCTTTTGCTTTTTGAGTCAACTCACTCTCTAATTCACGCGAGGCATGACGAAACTCACCAATGGCTCGACCGACGGCTTTGCCCACATCGGGTAATTTACCGGGTCCAAAAATAATCAGGGCCAGGGCCAGAATGAGTAATAATTCAGGGACACCAATACCAAACATAATCCACCTCCTTTAAGCATTGACTGTAATGATTTTGTTCACCGTATAACCGTCGTTGGTATTGCCGGTGACCTCGTCTGCCATATTGAGAGCCAAACTGTCAGAAAAGACGTTATCTCGGATGTTGGCCGTGTCTGCATCGCCGTTATAGTACTCGGTGGCATAAACGGTTTTAGAGGTGTCTTCAGGAAAAGCAATCTGCGTCACCATCAAAGACTTGCCTGCGCTGCTCAGTACTTCCACGTGAATATGGGGAGCCCGTCCGCGATACCAGCCAGGATAGATGCTAATAAAATTCACCTTGCCTTCGGCATCGGTGGTCTGGCGGCCTCGCAAAAAATGGGCGTTTGTGTAATTTGTGGGCTGCATGCCTGAGCCGCCATACTCCGAATAGTTGCCATCGGCATCGCAGTGCCACACATCGACCATAACATCTGCCAGTGGTTTGCAGTCGTTACTGTTATTGACCACTTGAATACTGATCGTCATGGGAATGCCTTCACGATCAGAAACAATGCTGCTTTTGACCATCTCTGCGGGGGACTTAATGGGAAAAGGGCCTTTGGTTTCACTGGGAGAGAGGGTGCAGCCCTCTGCGCTGACCGCACTGTTGGTGGTGGGGGTTGCCAGTTTGGTACAGGCCTGCAGTAGACCACCACTTGAGATTAATGCACCGAGACCATAGAGACCTTGTTTTACAAATTGTTGCCGATTCATGAAGCGCTCCTTTGAAATGCGTTGTTCATGATTTAAGTTAACATGGCATTGTTGAGGCGTTATGTGCGAATGTAAACGAATTGTAAAAGTGTGTCGAGGAGATATTTAGGGCGTGGTGTTCTGAAAGTATTGAATGACGTCGCTGCGCTGCAGAAACTCCATCATTTTGGGAATATCCTGGTCGTACTCGTTGTAGATTTTTTCGAGTTTGTCTTGCACGGTGTTGTAGTGCAGATACGACATGAGCAGGGCGTTGTTCCACTCTTTTTGCTCAAAGCCCGCATAGCCAGGACTTTTAATTTGCGGCACAATATTTTTGGCGTACTGGTATTTCATGGTGGCCAGCACCATGGCTTTTTGCTCCACTTTGTTGGCTTCAAATGCGTCGCTGTCGTAGACGGTTTTGAGCTGATTGGCTACTTTGCGCAAGAAGTCGGCAAAAATCTTTTGGTCTTTTAATTTTTGCACGGCGTCTTTGTACTTGTCAGAGCCCTGACCGTATTTGTGGGCGTAAAACTTTAAAGCCCCTTTGTCACCAATGAAACTGGCCATGTTTTCGTTGAAGGTGACTTCACCGGGGACCCAGTGGGTAGCGTGTACACTTTCATGAATCACGGTATTGACCAAATAATACTCGCCGTATTGCATCATGGTAGAGAGCAAGGGGTCGTTAAACCAGCCCAGGGTACTGTAGGCGGGGCTGGCGCGAAAATGGGTTTCGTAGCCTTCGGCCTGAAGTTTGGCCTCTTCGGCTTTGCCCATGTCCAGGTCGAAATAACCTTTATAAGGCACGGTGCCCACAATCGGAAACCACCAGGTTTTGGACTCCATTTTCAAAGGCGGTGAAGCGGTGAGGACCATGACCAGGTAATCCCGTTTAAGATCCAGATACTTTTCGTAGTTTTGGGTGGGTTGGAGCTTAAGCTCTTGCTCGGCAAAGGCTTTGACCTCCTGGACCAGCAGCAATTGCTGTTTAAGCTCTGCAGGCACCTTGTCGTCGTTCAGCATGTCACTGACGGGACGGCCCTCAAACAGGAGCTGCATTTGCCCTTCTACAGACTGGTACAAATAGTCCGCAGAGCTGGGCAATACCACAGCCCAGACCGCAGCGGTGACGCCCAGTAAAATGACCAGAGAACCCAGGCATTTAAAGGTGGTTTTAAAGGGATGTTTCAGGGCGTTTTTAAACATTGAAGCCCTAAAGCAGGTCGCGCACCTTGGTGATGAGTAAGTCCATGGCCACCTTGTTGCTTCCCCCTTCGGGAATGACAATGTCTGCAAAACGGCGCGTGGGCTCTAAATACTGCTGGTGCATGGGGCGCACGGTCTCTACATACTGTTGCAAGACGAACTCCAAAGAGCGGCCCCGCTCCAGCACGTCGCGCTTGAGGCGGCGAATAATACGAATGTCTGCGTCGGTGTCCACATAAATCTTGATATCCAAAAGATCCCGCAGCTCCTGGTCTGCCAGCACCAAAATGCCTTCCACCAAAATCACTTTGCGCGGCTCGACGGTCTTGGAGCCAGTACGGGTAAAGGTTTTGAATTCGTAAAGGGGTTGCTCGACTGCATTGCCTTGCTTCAGGGCTGTCAGGTGTTGAATGAACAGCTGGTTGTCGAAGGCGTCAGGGTGATCAAAGTTAAGTTGAGAACGCACCTCAAAAGGCAAATGGCCCAGGTCCTTGTAATAGGAGTCTTGTTGAATATAGGTGACCTGTTCAGGGCCGACGGTCTCAATAACGTTACGGGCAACAGTGGATTTTCCAGAACCGGATCCACCCGTTACGCCAATAAAATGAATATCTTTCATGGTTTCAGTCCTTATTTTAAACGGGGGTCAAGGGCGTCTCTGACACCATCTCCAAAGAGATTAAAGGCAAAGACAGTAATGGCAATGGCCAGACCCGGAATCAGGGGGATCCAGGGGGCATCGCGGAAGAAGCCTAAGCTTTCGTTGATCATGCTACCCCAGCTGGCGGTGGGCGCCTTCACACCAAAGCCCAAAAAGCTCAGGGATGCCTCGGTCATAATGGCCCCCGCAATGCCCATGGTGCCCACCACAATAATGGGGGCAATGACATTGGGGAGAATGTGCCGGAACATGATATAGGTGTCTGATGCTCCCAACGAGCGGGAGGCTTCTACAAATTCCATCTCTCTGACGGTGAGCACTTGCGAGCGCACCAGACGGGCGTATTGGGTCCAACTGACCACAGAAATGGCCATACAAATAAAGATCACTTCGGGGGTGAACCCCCAATTGCGCAAGGTATTAAAAAAAGCAATTTCAGCGGGGTTAATGATGGCCACAATAGCCATGACCAGTAACAAATCAGGAAAAGCCATCATGATGTCGGTAAAGCGCATAATGACCGCATCGATCCAGCCTCCAAAATAGCCTGAGATCAGACCCAGAACCGAACCAATGACAATGGCCAGTCCCACGGCAATCACGCCCACCTGCAGCGAAACCCGTGCGCCATAAATCAGGCGGCTGAGCACGTCACGACCGCTGGAGTCGGTCCCCATGGGAAAGCTCTCAGTGCTTTCCATGCGAATGCTGGCAATGGGAATGCTCAGGCCGGCCACGTCGGTGCCCGTGGGTTGCAATTGCACCTGTTCAGGGGCTTTGGCCATGTCAGGCTGGCGGGGGTTGACCGCGAAGGTGGCGGTTTTTTCACCTTTTTTAAAGGCGATGTTTTGGCGGGCGGTAAACACGTAGTCAGCGGTGTCCACGTTGCTATCGCTGCTAAAGACGATGGTTGAAGGGACGGAGTAGTCGCGAGGGGGCACTTCACTCAGGGTCATGGTCATCATTCTGCCCTGGGCGCCAATGGGCAAAGGCAAACCAAAGGAAGAGGTGCCGTTGGCGTATTGCTTGTCAGGATCATGGGGGCTCAAATAGCCTGCGAAGACAGAGATAAAGACGAGCAGTACAATGACCACACCTCCAAAAACGGCAATCTTATCTTTGAGCAGCCGTTTCCAGGCTTCTATCCAAAGACTATCGCCCCCCTGTGGGTTTTGTTGCGGTGTGATGGGTTGTAATTCCCCGGTGGCCATGCCCAGGCTAGAACTCATAAGTCGCTCCTTCGTTTGCTCTAGTTTAACCTAAATTGCCCTTGAACGCATCCTCAAGGTAATCACTTTCCTGGTAATGTAGCACCTTCATGCACTGACTCAGCGGGTAAAAAAGCACCCACGCCAGCAGAAGGTTCCACAGCAGGGCGGGTAAAACGCCTTGCAGGAAAAGGCCAAAAGCACCCGTATAACGCACGCTAAAGCACAACACCAAAAAGCACTCAAAGCAGAGCACGCTGACCAGCGCCACGGGTATAAACCGTAAGAAGCGCTGACTGTGGCGCCCTTTCCAGATTTGCCAGAGGGGCGGCTGAGCGGCGACGAGGGTAGCCAGGGCCGTATAAACCCCTTCGCCCATGAAATAATCCAATCCCAAACTGATGAGCACCAATAAAAAGTAGAGCGAGAGCCGGGGTACGCGCCACAGCATCACGACACCCGCCATCAGCACAAACAGCGGCGGTCCCTGAAGTCCCAGCAGCGGCAAGGTCCAAATGAGCTGCAGCGCTGCCATACACATCACAATGAGCAGGTAAGCGATAATCTGGATCATTGCGGGCTCGCGCTGGCTTCAATGGTTTCTTCGGGGGTGGTGAGGGCCGGGGCCGAATCGGCGGGCTCAACGGGCACCAAAACCACCACAAAACGCAAGGGCGTTTGCAAGCTGCTGAGTTCGACGGTAGCCTCTGGAGAAGGCAATGCCGCTTGCTTTTTCAAGGTTTTGACGGTGCCCAGCACCAGTCCGGGTGGATACACACCTCCCAGGCCTGACGTCACCACCGGATCCCCTGAGTGAAGTTGGGCAAAGTTTTGCAGATAGCGCAAATGGGCGGGCTTTTGGCGGTAACGTCCACTCAAAACCCCCGGCGTATTGCCTTTGCCAATCAGACACGACACCATAGACTCAGGGTGCGAAATCAATTGCACGCGGGCGGTTTTGGCGGTGACTTCAATGAGTTTGCCCACGACGCCGTTGCCATTGAGCACCACCTGATTGACCTCCAGGCCCGCCTCAAACCCTTTGTTGATAATTAAGGTTTCATACCACTGATGGGGGGCGCGAATAATCACTTCGGCACTGACTTTTTCATAGGCTGTAGGGGCCTGTAAGGCCAGCAACTGACGCAGTTCCTGGTTTTCTTCCACGATGTGGCTGATGGCAGCCAACTGGTTGTAAAGGCGTTGATTCTGGGCTTCTAATTGTCGCACCTGTGCATCTCGGCTTTCTTCTTGCCAGCTCCACCAGAGCGTACCTGGATTCAAGTACTGACTGCTCCAGCCCACCAGCGGCTGGGACTTGTCGAGAATCAGGGGCATCAAACTGTGACGAAAGGCCCAAAACCCCAGCACCATGAGCAGCAATACGCCCATCGTCAGGGTGCGATAGGAGCGCCTGGGACCCAGTAAGCGATCGCTCACGGCAAGTGTTTAAAGCCCAGCAGCATGGACCAGTTGCTTTCCTGGGGGCGGGCAATTTCTTCGAGTACCCGGCCACACCCTTGTGCCACGCACAGCATGGGGTTTTCTGCAATGTGTACCGGCACTTGCGCCGTGGTGCTGATCAGACGATCTAAGCCCTTGAGCAGCGCGCCGCCGCCTGCGAGCACAATGCCACGGTCCATAATGTCAGCGGCCAGTTCAGGCGGGGCCTTTTCTAAGGTGCGTAAAATGCCGTCCATAATCGCTTTGAGGGGCTCTTGCATGGCTTCGCGAATCTCAGAAGCGTCAATCTCCATGGCGCTGGGTAGGCCGGTATTGACATGAATACCCCGAATACTCATGCTGCCTTCATCGGTATCTGGCCAGGCGGAGCCAATGGTGGTTTTCACCGCTTCGGCAGTGCGCTCACCAATCATAAGGCTGTGCTGTTTGCGCAAATACTGAATAATGGCATCGTTGAGGTTATCACCGGCAATACTCAAGGACTCGCAACTGACAATGCGACCAATAGAAATCACCGCCACCTCAGTGGTGCCGCCGCCAATATCCACAATCATATTGCCGGTGGGCTCAAGCACGGGTAGCCCTGCACCCACCGCAGCGGCCAGGGGTTCTGGCACCAGACGCACTTCCGTTTGAAAGCCTGTGCCCGCTTTTTCGGCGGTTTCACGCACGATCTGTTCTTCCACCTGGGTAATGCCTGAAGGCACACCAATGACCATGCGGGTACGGGCAATAAAACCGCGGCGCTGTTGCACCTTGGCTAAAAAATACGAAATCATCATTTTTGAGGCCCGAAAATCGGCGATCACCCCCTCTTTGAGCGGACGCACGGCTTCAATGCTCTCCGGGGTTCGCCCGAGCATAATTTTTGCTTCTTCACCCACTTTAATGGGTTTGCCTGTCTTTTGATCGATGGCCACCACAGAGGGCTCATCAAGCACAATGCCCCGCCCTTTGACGTACACCAGGGTGTTGGCGGTGCCAAGATCCATGCCAATGTCCAGGGACATTGGGTTAAGTATGCGATTCCAAAATGTCATGTGTATTCCATAACCAGGACTCTCTTTCTCTCAGACTGTAAAAGTCATGGTGACCCAGAATGAGATGGTCCAGTAGCTGTATGTCCATCAGTTTACCGCAGCGTACCAGCTGTCGGGTAGTTTGTCGGTCTTCTGGACTGGGACTTGGATCGCCACTGGGGTGATTGTGCGCCGCAAAAAAGGCGTAGGCCCCAAAGGCAAGGGCCTGTTGAAAGACTTCGCGGGGGTGAATCAGGGTGCTGTTCATGAGTCCTTTGGTGATCACCTGCTGTCCCATAAAGCGGTTTTTGGTGTCCACAAAAACAATCACAAAATGCTCCTGCTGTTGGTAAGAAAAACGGGGCTGCAAGAACTGAAAGAGGGCTTCTGGGGTACTCAGGGGCGTGCGTAAGGGCAGGCTGGCCTCCGCCACGCGACGCCCCAGTTCTAAGGCTGCCACTAAACGTGAGGCTTTCACAGGACCCAATCCTGGGACTTTGCACAGCTGATGTAGAGAAAGATGCTGCAGGTGCCTTAAATTGCCCTCAGGCAGGCTGAGCAGCAATTGATGGGCCAGGTCCAGAGCGGTTTGTCGTGAAGTGCCTGTGCCCAACAAAAGCGCCAATAGCTCGATTTGTGAGAGTTTTTCGGCGCCCACCTGCTGCAGGCGTTCGCGGGGTTTTAAATGATCGGGGTAGTTTTTAAGGGGAATGTGTATTGTCATACGTTCAGCATAAAAGAGAGCTGTGTTAAGGTCTATGAACACCTTCTGAACATACACGGCCATTTTGTGCGTTATGACCAGAAGAGAGCATTCAAGGGAGTTTGATCGATGGAAAATAGAGTGCTTATTCGACATGCAGCGTCGGTGATACAGTGCCGTCAGGTGAAAGGCGGCTCTATGGGCGATGTCGGTGCCGCACTGCTAACCCATGACGGAGAAGTCTTTACCGGGGTGTGCGCAGCCACTGGGAGTAACACC
Organism: Candidatus Sericytochromatia bacterium; assembly: GCA_964229355.1. GTDB lineage: Bacteria > Cyanobacteriota > Sericytochromatia > UBA7694 > UBA7694 > CAXRDE01. The sequence goes on from CAXRDE010000024.1 coordinate 259,604, forward strand.
ATTTGTGCTGAACAAATGGCGCTGGGTGGACTCATCACACAGAAAAAATATGTGTTCAAGGCCATTGTGGCGGTATGGAAAGACGAAAACGGCAACCTGTTTGTTATTCCGCCTTGTGGTAACTGTCGGCAGTTTATGTACGAAATCGATCGGCAAAATCTGGAGGCTCAGGTTATTTTATCGACGGAACACAGCATGACGCTCAGAGAGCTTCTGCCGGTAGAGAGCTCCTGGCAAAAAGTGGAGAACTAGCTTGTTACCGCACATTGTATTGCCCAGGGGCTATGTTTTCGTCAGGTAAAAGCTCCTATAACAAGCACAAAAAAGAGCGGGTCATTTATCGATCCGCTCTTTTTTAAGTTCAAGTATAGGGCGTTTAGTGCACAGAGCCCTTACAGTGCCTAACAAAAGGTGTACCCTAAAGTCTAAGTTGCGCTAAGAGCGAGTGCTGTCCTGCCCCGTAAGCAATCAATTGCAAACGGTTCAGGCAAGAGCCTTCTAAGCCCCTACGGGTTCTGCTAGAAGCTCTTAGTTGTTTTGTAAAGTGCTCACACCGATTAACGAGCCCAGATTTGGGATGTCAATAAAGGGGTTGCGGTTGTTTTGCTTCTGGAAAATGATCTCGTGACGGCGACGTTCATTTTCATCGACGGGATCCACGCGCTCAGCCCACTCAACCCAGGCGGGCAGTTGTTGGTCTAAGAAACCGCGCTCGTTGAAGCCGCCAGCGCGGATATTCATGTTGTGGTAACGCAGGTAGAAATACAATAAAGCACGGGCGCTGTTGCCTTTGTGAGCGGTAGGCGGCTCGAACACCACGTCAAAATCGTTTTTGAGGGTGTCGTGGGGTTGTTGGTTCCAGTCCAGGTTGAACCAGCGCGTGACGTCGTTGGGGTTGTGGCGGCCCGTGCGATCTTTGGCACTCAGTTTGGCTCCACCGCTGGTGGAGTAGACCACCTGACCGGTAACCGGTCCAATGGGGTAGTTGCTGCGCATACCGTTGGGTTTGCTCAGGGTGGGAAACAGGTGATGCAGGTCAGAAACCATGGGCTCTACTTTGTTGAAGAAAGACTGGGGCCAGGTGTGCTCACAGTTAATGAAGTCTCCAGCGGTCCCATCGCGGTTTAAGTCGCCTTGCTCCACGTAGCTATTGCCGTTGCCACCGCTGCCTGGAATAAATTCATAAGAATAGGAATCCAGTAAACCGGGGCGACCGTTCACCTGAATGTTATCGGTGACGGCATACATAAAGGACTTGGCTTCACCATAAGAGAAGGTGCGCTGTCCTTTGGAGATGATCTGGTTGAGGGCGCCCATGAGCTCTAAGCCGGTTTTGCCTTTGGCAGGGGCGTAATAGCTCTGTAATTCTGCAGGCAATTGGCTGTACCAATCGGCCCCTGCATTTTGGGCGCGAAGAGGCGTTGCTGAGAAACGGCCAAATTGGGCGGGTGCCTGGTTTGCGGCATAAGGCAAGCCCCGTGAACATCCGGCGATGAGGAGGGCGCTAAAAACAAGAGAAGCAAAACGTTTTGACATGGTTGTTCTTACCTAAAAATTTACCTAATATATAACGACACTTAAATTAAACACCAACTATATAGAAAAAACAAGCGCTATCGATAGAAAAAAACAAGGGAAATTAAAAAATGAAACAGCACCTAAGTATTTTCAGGTGCTGTTTTGATAAAGCAATGGATGAACTGCGTTTAGAGAACAGAGTCAGCCAGGTAGTCGCGGTCTAAAATTTGAATCTGTTGGTGAGAAATCGAAATGATACCTTCGTTTTGTAAACGATTCAGTGCACGGGTGACGGTTTCACGAGAGGAACCCACCATATTGGCCAAATCCTGGTGTGTCATGCGCAGGCGGGTCAGGGTTTGACCGGAAATTTCTTCTTCGGTTTCAAGCAGTTGAAAGAGGGTGCTTGAAACGCGGCCATGAACATCTTTAAAGGCCAAATCTTCTACCTGTTGGTTGGTTTGTCGAATACGACGGGTTAAGTCTTTCATAATGCCCAGGGCAATAGAGGGATATTCGTGAATCAAACGTTCGAAGTCTTTTTTATTCAGGGCAAAGAGACGCACATCGCCGTCCAGGGCCTCGGCGGTAGCAGAGCGAGGCATGTTATCAAAAATTGCCATTTCACCAAAGAAGTCACCGGGCTGTAAAATACTCAGGGTTTTTTCGCGACCGTCAATGGCCACTTTAGCGATTTTAATGCGGCCGCTTTTAATGGTGTAGAGGCTATCGCCGTGATCCCCTTCATGGAACACAATACTCTTGCGAGAGTAAGATTTTTCCACGAGAATAGAGGCTACACGCTGTAAGCAATCTTCGTTGAGGGCGCTAAAGATGGGTACGCGGCGCAAAAATTGGATTTTTGAGTCTAAATCAGCTCTTTTTCTGTCAAATACCATTTATACTTCCGTCTCCTGTGCAAATTATCATTATCAGGTTATCAATTCATTAACAAAACAGATCATTCAGTGTAACCATCATAAACGAAAAAATCTACATGGGGTGGTGACCAATGTACTTTTTATTAAAAAATCATCAATTTTAAGGGTTGGTCTAGCGAACATTGCCGAGGGCATCAAAGCGCTTGGCGATGATTTCATAGCCTGTACCCTGACCCGTACCGCCTTGCCAGACAATAATAAAATTGCCCTGCCCATCCCTTGCGATCGCAGGGTAAAGCTGATCGCCTGATGTGTAGGTATTGACTAAAAAATTGCTGCCTTGTGGCTCTTTTAAGGCATTAAAACGCTGGGCGTAAATGCCCATACTATCTTCGGGGCCTTGCCCTTGCCAGGTGATGGTGTAGCTTAGATCTGCATGATAGGCAACATCTGGATTGAATTGACCATTAATATAATAGGTGTTGGCAAATTGCGGCGAGCCCAGAAGGGTGCTTCCCGATGTAAATTGAAAAGCCGTGCCTGAACTGATGCCATTGTCTGGGCGGTGGTAAACCAGGAGGCTGTCTTGACCGGTTTGCATGGCCAGGCGTGCGTTGCTGCCATCACCTGTTGTGGTACCAGGAATCAAGGTGCCAGTGCCCTGAGATACACCTTGCATATTGTAGGCTTCAAGATATCCGCTGCCAGAAGAGCATCCTGAACAAGCGGTGTAGTAAGCGAGCAAAATTTTGTCAGCATCACTGCTGATGTCGTAATCGTTTACCCTTGTGTTGCTCAGGGGCTGTTGCTCAGGGGTCTCTGCCTCGGCACTGGCGTTAAAAAACTGCCAGTACAACAGTGAGCCAGAGTTGTCGATCGTCCAGGCCACCACAAAACGACCGTCATCAAAAAGCTCGGCCTGCGGTCTAAGCTTGAGGGTACCATAGGCCAGTAATTCTCTGCTGACGGGGAAAGCCTCTGCGTCCAGGGCATTGCCGCTGTCATCGTAGCGTCGCGCATAAATACGTTTTGCGCTATTGTAGTCTGACCAGGTAATCATAAAATCCCCGTGACTGTTCATGTCGATATCAGGGTAATACTGAGTGCCTGTGGTGAGGGTATTGACTAAAAAAGCAGGGCCTGAGGGTTCACCATTGGCCTGGTAGTGACGGGCATAGATGCCCGCACTATCCTCCGCACCAGCACCTGTCCACACCACCACAAAACGGCCATCTTCATGCATGGCAACTCTGGGAAGGCTTTGGGTTCCTGCAGACCAATCGTTGACGATAAATTCTCCTATGGGCGGTTTGGCACAGGAAAAGGTTTCTACATACGAAGAAAAAGCCGGGGATTGATTGCGATACTGGTCGATTTCACTAAAATCAAGGTATTGTTGACAGCGTTCTGGGTCTTCCATGATGGCGGTGAGTAGGGCCGGGTGTTTGTAGCGGGCAAATTCAATTTCTCGTCGCATGGGTTCACCCTGTTGGGTGGCGTGCCAGTGGGCAAGTTTGCGTTCCAGATAAGCGCTTCTCAGGGCCTGGGTTTGAAAGGCCTGATACTCTTTTTCAAGATCGCCCATCGATAACAAGGCGGGGGATTGGCAAGCCACGATGCCTAACGCAAGGCCGAAACGCAAAGGTGCCCATTGGCGAGAAATAAATGACATGCCGACTCCCTCTTCAAAACGCACATTTTATCTACCGTAGCAAGAAGAAAGGTCTACTGTCTAACAATTTTTTTGAACGAAAAAAAGAGCCTCTACGTTGTGGCTTTGGCACCGCCTAAAAGATGGGTGGCCTCTGATTGTGTTAAGGGGGTGAGCTTTTTGCTCTGCATATCGAGACGGTAAATATTGCTGCTGCCCGTGGCACTGGCCTGAAAAAACAATTGATCTTCGGTGAGCCAATGGGGGTTACTGTAGCCGTTTCCGCTACTGACCCGCTCTGCTTTAAGAGAATCCAGATCCAAGATCCACAGGCCCTGCTCGGGGTCTTGTGTGGGGGCTTCTTCTGCATCGGTGTTAAAGTTGCCGGGCGTAATAAAAGCCAGACGCTTGCCTTCAGGAGACCAGGTGGGAGTCAGGGCTTCTTGCGCGGTATACAGCAGCTTCCGTTGACTGCCATCGGCCTGCATATGGGACAGATACCACCCCTTGTTGCGCTGCTGTAAATAAGCCAAACTGCTACCATCTGGACTCCAGCGCGGTGAAAAGTCAGCTTCGCTGGAAGGGGTCAAACACTTGGCTGTGGACGTATCCAGGCTCCAGATACAAATGCGCTGTTGATGCAGGTAGGCCACCCGGTCTCCCTGGTATGACACCTGAGGGTACCGTCCCCGGGTGCGGGCCGTTGGCGAAGCCTTCAGTGAACCGGTATAGATTTGTTCTTGTCCCAATGGTCCTGACTGGAAGACGTAGGTCTCACTTTGGGGGGTGGCGTGCACTGCAGAGATGGGGTGGGGACTTTCAAATTGGGGGGTATAAGTTATGGGAGACTGCTCAGGATTGACGGTTATGAGTTGATAGCCGTCGGTATGTTTGGCCACAAACACCAGATGTTGTGCGCCTAACCACTGGGGCTCGCTACAGACCTTGTCTTCAGGACACCAGCTTTGGGGCGCATGATCATCTTTTTGCGTGTAAACCTTATAACGTGAATCCGGGTTAGCGGCATAAGTGAGCCAGGCTGAAAGCGGTTTACCGCTGACTGACAGCGGAGACGGCCCGCAACTGGAGCACAGCAGCGCAGCCAGAAGAAAGCGTAAAGAAGTAAAAGACATGGGTGAGTTTCCATTTCGGCGATTTATGTTAGATTAGCACTCAGAGGAAAAAAAATGAAGTTAAAACACATGTTTTATGGTCTGCTCACTTGCTTTTTAGCCTGGGCAAATACGGTGAAGGCGGTGCAATTGCTGTTAGAAACCCCCAACTCAGGCCAATGGATTGCCAGCAGTCAGGTGTCAGGACAATTAAGTTTGGGCACGCTGAGTGTGATGGGGGATCGCCAAAGCGCGGGCACCCTGGTGGATGCGATTTATCCTGTGGATGCTTCGGGGTTAATTCTCTCACCGCAACACCCAGGTATTTCAGATTCGATGCTCTATATTATGGGCGCAAGTCCAGGCCAGGCTGCACTTCATGTGCGTTTGAGTGATGCCGAAGATGCCCAGGCAGAGGTCTTTGTGTCGTATGTGGGCGATTTGTCCTTTTACACAAGCCTTTCGTCTGTCCAATGGCAGCCCGGAACCTTGCTAAATGGTGTGGAGCACGTGGAGATTCCTGGCGACAACACCCTGATTGGCCTGAATGGCCCTGCTGGACGTCTGAGTCCAGATTTTTTAAACGCCGAAAACCCTTTGCTTGCCCTGGATCTGGTGTGTCGAATCTTTCATCAGGAGCCGGCCGGATCCAAGTCGGGGACCCTGAGTTTTACCGTTATTGCTCAGTAATCGCAGACTTACCCAGGGCTTGTACAACCTCAAGTGCTTAATTTCGTTGAAAAAAGTTGTTTGCCAGGGCTCAGGCGCTGCCCCTATCATAAGGTTATAACGGTGTATCATTCGAAAGGAATTTTTTCATTTAACCCATGATAAAGAAATACATAAAGCCTGCGGCGCTGTCAGCGCTTGCCCTGGCTCTGGCAACCCCTGCGGCGTTGGCCAATATTACGAGCCTAACCATTGATGCGGAAGTGGCTGAAATTGTCGCGTTAGAAATTGAGACATCAGGCAATGTGGTGGTTTCTGGAGACGATTTAGACCCTTCTTCAAGTGCCCCGGCCACCGGGGAGGTACTGGACTTTGGGACGGTGGATCCCCTCGGGATCAATTTAGATACCCTTGCTGCCGCCAACACTGCTTCGGGTACCCTCGCCCGCCGTCTCTTGATTGGAAACACCTTTCAGGATGCAGACACCTATAACGGTGCACCGCCGGCCAACACCGATGGAGCCCTTTATTACGTGGATGGAGGGTATCAACTGCGGGCCTTTAGAAACGACGGCACGGCCAGTATGAATGTCGATGTGGCTGTAACCGGTGCGACAGCCCTTAATGCGCTGGTGGATCTAAGCAGTGCCAACGCTTACACCGTGGGTGATACCCTTGCCGGAACTTCGTTGCGAACCGCAGGTGCCGGGCCCTCTTCATTGATCACCGCCATGCCTCTCAACACCCCTGAACTCATTGACCTGGGTGTTTTTGTACCCATGACACAGGCTTCTGGGGCCACGTCTACCGTGATTACTTTTACAGGAACCTAATTTTAAAGGGTGCTGAGTAAACGAGCCTCTGCGTTTGCTCAGCCCTTTTAATAAAGAAACTTTACTCATGTTCAAACAAACAGTTATCTGCTGCGCCAGTGCTCTCTTATGGGGACTTGGCGCTTTTTCTGCTTCGGCTTTGACCCTCTCTCCGGCGACACAGCGCATTCAGGCTTTACCCGGTGAAGCCAAAACCTGGCAGACCCGTGTTTTTAACGAGGGGCGGCAGGCCGTTATGGTGACGCCTTCGCTTTCGGACTGGAATTATGATGCCAGAGGACAAAAAGTGTTTCGCCCGGTGGGCACCTTTCCTTTTAGCCTCACACCCTACCTCAAAATGGACAGCAACCCTTTTTTACTCCAGCCCCGTCAGAGCCGTCTGGTGACCCTGCAGTTAAACGTACCCGAAGGGCATTTGGGTGGCTACCACGGCATGGCCTTCTTTCACGCGGTACCTCACACGCCGGAGCAGGGACGAAACCAGGTGAAAATGGCGGTGCGTCTGGGCAGCACCATTTTATACGAAAATCCAGAAACCACAGTGATTGACTCACGCATTACCGCTGCTGAGGTGTCGTACCCCAAAGCAGCGCGTGCCGTAAACTTTGCCTTAACGGTTTTAAACGAGGGCAACACCTGGATTGAAGCCAGTGCCGTCGTGGCGGTATTAGATGCCTCAGAGAACTTTGTGGGAAGTTTTAAGGTGCCCCGCCATATTGTGCTGCGCGGCCAAAGTGCCACCTTAAAAAAACAGTGGAAGCAATCTCTGCAGCCCGGAGCCTATCAGGTGCTAATTACGTATCAATATCGGGGTAAGAGCATCACCATTACACGCTCCCTGGTGGTATCGTAAGCAGCTGCACTGTGAAAAATATAAGTATGGGGCTAGTGCTGAGCTTGCCTCTGGTTTTGGCGTCTGCGCCTCAAGCCGCCCTTGAAAACACCCCTCTCGATATCTATTATGGTGAGCGAACGCCGCTGCCTTTTCAAGGGGTGGAAAAAGTGGCGGTGACAGATGCCACACAGATCAGTTGGGAAATCATCAATGGCGTGGTCTTTGTGCGCGGGCAAAAGGGGGGCCAATCTTTAATCTATCTTTGGACCGCGGAAGGCATTCAGCCTGTCATTCTCAATGTGGTGTCCGCGGTGCGTCCGGTGCCCGAACAACGGGAGCGACCGCCGGTATTGCTGAAGTCCACAGAGGGCCTGAGCGGCGCCTATAGTGTCCAGGGCTTTTTGCCTGCCGCGGACATGGCACAACGGCCTTTTCTGTATCAAAGCGTGTTTCTAGAAATGCCCTTCTTTGAAACCCATCAGCTCAGTTTACGCAGTCATTTAAATACCCAGTGGGGGACAGGCGATGCAGAAATACAGCGGGTGGGCTTGCCCTTTGCCAATTTATCTTATCAGGCACCTTTGGGATTTGCTGAACTTGGTGATACAACCCTCAAAAGCCCCCTGCTGCGTTTGTATCCCCGCTTAACCCGACTTAAAGGTGCGCAGGTGACCCTCAACCAGGAGTCGGGTAGCTATCAGATGTTTTCTGGATTTGAATCGATTCCATTTTTTCTTTACGACGCCACGGCACAAACGGAGTCCTTATGGAGCCGCCAACTCGTAACAGGAGGCAGTGCCCAATGGCAGACGCCTTTACAAACAGACACCCAGGATTGGGGAAATCTGGCTTTTCAGGGGATGGCTTTTTCGCAACAACTGTTTGCTGAAGACGCCGCGCCCAGGCCGGTGTTTGCTGGCGGGCTGGACTGGCGCTTTCATGAGCAGGGGCGCGTTCAGGTGGCAGCGGGGCATAATTTAGAGGGACTGAGCTTTTTAACACAGGGATTTTATCGCCAGGATTGGCCCGACTTAAACAGTAACTTGAATGTCTCTGGGTTTTACCGCCATCAAGATGCCGATGCGCGCCTGAAACAAGACGCTTTTGATCTGGTAAACCTGCGCTTTAACACCTTTTTGCCGGACCAATGGACCCTGGGTGGCGGTGGCGGGGCAGATTTTGTGTCAGGCGAATTGCGGGGATATCAGGGGTCTTTGCGGGCGGGTAAGCAACTTTTTTTAAAGGACCTTTATGTGTACGGTCAACTGTATGGCGCCATGACCAGTGCTGACCGTCGGCGTTATACGCTAACGGGCGGTGGTCTTTGGCGGGGAGTCCTGCCTCTCACCGGAAATTACAGTTTCTTATGGTATGAATCGGGGGATCGCTGGGTGCAACACAGCCACCGCTTGCAGTTACAATCTCGGATCTGGCAAACCCGGCTTTTTCAGTTGAACCTGAGCAGCCAAAGCCTGTGGCAAGAGGTGTATGAACAGGCTTCGCAATGGAGTCAGAGTTTGCGCTTACAATTGAATGCCCAATTCTCTCCCCAATGGGGTGGGCATCTGTTTTCCGGGTATCAATGGGGCAATGATCCCACCATGGCGCAGAATTTACAGCAGATGTGGCAAAGTGGGCTCGGCTTGAATTGGCAGTTTCACCCCTTACATCAGCTGACAGCGACGTTAAATTATCAGTATTTGGATCTGTTTGAAACTCAACATCTTGTGAGTGCTTTGCTGGGGTATACCTGGCGGTTTGGTTATGTGACAGCCCAGGAAACCGTGCGTTTGCAAGGATTGGTATTTGAAGATGGCAACCAAAATGGTCAGCGGGATGCCGCTGAAAAAGGGGTTGCTGGGGTAAAGGTGCAGGTGGGCGATAATGTAGCCCATACTGATGCTCAGGGGCAATTTGTACTGCCAGCAGTGCCCAAAGGCAAACAAGCCATTTTTATCGATCCCACCACTTTACCTGCGGGCACACAGGTGCTGACCGCTAACCCCCAGGAGCTCTTTCTGGATGCGTCTTCCAAACCGTTGGCGATTCCCGTGCGTCGGCAAATGACTTTGCAGGGGATCCTCTTCGCCAGCCCTTTGCTGGCTCACGGTTTAGACGATGTGGAAGTGCTTATTGACAATCAGCAAACGCTAGTGACGCAGTACGGCGGGCGTTTTACACAGGTACTGGCTCCCGGAAAGCACCAGATTCGCCTCAACCCGTTGACGATTCCTGAGGGCTATCGTTTACGGGGACCCCTTATGCGTGAGATCGATAGTCAGGACAATGTGCGTGTGCATTTTGTGTTTGAACCCATGATCACATTGCGCTTAACCTGTGTAGATGCTCAACAGCGGGCTTTAAACGATATTAAGGTAACGGCCAGCGCCACCCTTGAGCCTCAAAAACAATTTCAGGCCACGACCAATGCGCAAGGGCAGGTGGTGTTTGAGGGGCTTTTGCCCGGTGAAATTCAGCTCCAGCTTCAGGGACAACATGTTACCCTTGCCTTAGATGATACGCCAGGTGTACAAGAACGCACGGTACGTTTGCCAGGAGAGAAGAAATAATGTGCAAGCCCCTGTTTTGACGGGTTTAAAGACCGGACTCTCTGTGAACTTCCCAGCCGACAATATTACGCTCGGTGCGGCTGAAGGTCACACCAATCAGTATAATATTAACCCCTGGTGTCCGGTATTTTTCGGCATAGCCTCTGTCTAGAAGTTGTTGTAAGGCTGTGCCTTTGGCCTGGTTTTCAGTCGTGCTGTTCTCAATTACCTTAAACTCAAATAAGTAGACCTGCTCCTCAATTTTTAGGCTCAGGTCAATACGACCTCTGTTTGTCACGTCCTCGGGCTGCACGCTTAGTCCCAGGGCTGCCAGCTGGCTGTAAAACACGCTGGCATAATGGCCTTCAAAGTTCGCCAAAGGGCTTTTACGATACCAATCGTGGGGGATACTGGCAAAGAGGGCCCGAAAGCTCTCGTGCATGGCGTGAGTGTCTTGTTGGAGTAAGGCCTGATATAAGTGAGAGCGTGCCACGAGAGCGGGTTGGGCTTCGGGGCCATACACAGGTAAGAGTGCGCCATTGAGAGCAGCCTCTACTTCCTGATTAGGATAACCCAGGGTATAGAGCCAAAATCCGGGCATGGTTTCGGTGACTTCTTTAAAGGTAAGGTAACCCGTTTGCCAGAGTAAGGCTTCGGAAGCCATGTGATCCACATCAAACGTCGATAAAATAGCGTCGTCCACGGGTCTTTGCGCAAGTTCGGGGGTAAACCATTGGCGTTTGGCCAAGACCTCGACTAAAAAAGTAGGGGTGCCAGTTTCAAACCAAAAAGGGCGAAACTTTCGATGCTGAAAGAGCAATAAAAGATCAAAGGGATTGTATACGGCCTGCCCCGTCCAATTATAACCGTTGTACCAACAACGAATGGCCTGACGATCCAGTGCGAAGAGTTCAGGGGCGAAAATGGTGTCCACATCTTCCTCGGTATATCCACAAAGGGCTGAGTACTGAGGGTCAATGGTAATGTCTAGCAAGTTGTTTAATCCTGAAAACAAATTCACTTTTGAAAATTTGCTAACACCCGTCAAAAAGACAAATTTTAAGTGAGCGTCGCTGTCTTTGAGCACGGAATACAGATTGCGTAAAGCGTCTCGCATTTCTTTTGCGACCTCTGGCTCGGTCAGATTGTCGAGAACGGGCTTGTCGTATTCATCAATTAACACCACCACCCGTTCTCCTGTTTGCTGATGCAATGCTTGTATCAAAGCCTGCAAACGACGTCCCATGCCTTTAAAAGCGTTGGCTGCATGCGGATCTGTCTCTAATGTGGAAAACTGCTGCCCTATCAGCTCGTCAAGGTCTTTGGGGGTTTTGACCATGCCAGCTCCAAGGCTCAAGCGAAGCACGGGATATTTCACGGACCAATCCCAGTGCTTTTCGGCGTAGAGCCCTTTAAAAAGCGCCTGGTTGCCCTCAAACAGTTCTTTCAGGGTGTCTAAAAATAGGCTTTTGCCAAAGCGGCGGGGGCGTGAGAGAAAGTAATAGCTTCCCTGTTCAATCAATTGCAAAGCGAAGGGTGTTTTGTCGACATAATAACAACCCTGTTTACGTAGCTTGGCAAAGGTCTGAATGCCAATAGGCAGCTTTTTACGTTGCATGATGTGCACTCCTCACCCGATTGTATCATGTCAGGTGAGCAGGAACTTATTGGGGGGTGAGCTTCAACGGGGTACCCTGACCAAACGAAAGCCGGTTCCGGCATTGCTAGAGGTTAAGCTTGCGTTGGTTCGGTGGGAAACCCGTGTGTTCGAAGTGGTATTGGCAAAGGCACCTCCCCGCTGCATTTTGGCGAAGTAAGGGCCACCGGTGGTTGGCCCCACCGGGTTGACGCGGGGATAGCTACCCCCCACGGCTTCGCTGTATTGGTTGCCCATGTGGTTAAGCCAGTCCTGGGTCCACTCTCTGAGGTTACCACTCATGTCAAAAAGGCCCCATTGATTGGCCATTTTGGTGGCCACCGGATGCACCTGGGTGTTGGCGTTCCCCTTGTGCCAGCCCATGGCGTCCAGGCAGTCTAGACTGTCACCGTCCAGGCCACTTTCAGGCGGGCAGGCGTACAGGGTGTCTGTACCCGCCCGGGCGGCATATTCCCATTCGGCTTCGGTGGGCAAGCGATAGGTGTTATTGGGATCCATGGCGTTCAGCTGGGGAATAAACCCGATGCCCGCGCCTGAATATTCACAGCCTGTTTCGGACTCGCCCATAATATGGCACCAGCTGACACCGTACACAGGGTAATCGTCTCCAATGCCGACGCCTTCTTCAAAATAATATTCGCTGGGGTGTCTGCCACCGGGCCAGTTGCCCTCGCCCATAATGGCTTGCCACTGGGCCTGTGTGACTTCGGTGGTTTGGATGTAAAAACTGGATAGCTCCACCGGGTGTACAGGTTCTGCCACGCCAACTTGCCCCATTTGAAAGCTGCCGCCGGGCAATTGCACAAAATCCATGGTAATCGTATTGGTGTAAAAAGGCGTGATGGTGTCGTTGACACAGGTGTCAAAGGCCGGATCAGACAGGGCCTGCTGTTGGACTGCAGACATCTGCGCAGCGCTGTTCAAAAGTGCTTTGCCTCGCAAGCGAAAGATAGAGCGAATGAGGGCCGGATGCTTGTAGCAGGCAAATGCAAGCTCGCGTTTCATGGCCTCACCATTGTCTTGAATAATCCAATGATCCAGTTTGCGGTGCAGGTAGACGCGGGTCAGGGCCTGGGTGGTAAAGGGGGCATATTCGGCTTCCAGATCGGCGAAGTCGTCCACCGATGAAGCCGTTTGGATGGCGTGCTGTGTGGGCAGTGAGTTCTCCTGGCAGGCCACTGCTCCCATGAGCAGTGTGGTGAGGGTCAGGCATAAGGTGAAGCGGCTTGTTAACATGAGGCTAAATTCCTAATTAAGGTGTATATTTAGCATAACAAGCGCCTTTTGGGTGTGTCTAACAACTTCAGTGAACGATTTTTTTATGAACGTTTTTGTACTATACGGTCATACGGGCTGATTATTGCTTTCAGCGGGGGCCTGGCCATTCGTCTTAAAGGAGCAATTGTAGTTGTTGAATGAACATTTGTGCCGCTGGGTTTTCGTTGCCCAACGCTGAAGTGCACAGGTATACGTGAGCAAAAGCCTCTTCAGGAGGATCGGCCACAATGGCCAATTGACCGATCTCTAGATAGGACTGAACCAGGGTTAAGGGCATAAATGCAGCGATACCCGATTGGGTCCAGGGTAAGAGCATATTGAGTGTATTGGTTTGTGCCACAAGGTTACGTGGGTGCAAGTTATCGTTCCAGGGGGGAGCAATATGCGACGGCAAATTGTAGCCCGTACTGACGTATGAAAAGGTGCTCCAATGCCGCTTGGGTTGTGGGCAAGAAACAATAACATAGGGTGTGGGCGTTCCCCGGGAGACGATTAATGATTCATCAAGGGGCTGATAATCTAATAGGGCTAAATCGAGTTTGTTGTCCTGTAGTCTTTGCTCTATCTCTGAGCTGTTTTGAAACACCTGGGTTTTTAGAAAAACGTCAGGATTTTCAAAAATAAAGTCTTGCAGGACCTGTGCCAGTTTATAAAAGGATAATAAAGATTGCCAGGCTAAATGAATTGAACCTTGTAGAGGACCTATGAGGTGTTGTTTCAATTGAGTCGAAAATCGATTCATGGTATGAATCACCTGTTGAGCTTCTGTATAGAAAAGGCGCCCCTGTGGTGTCACCAAAAAGTCTTTGCCACTGCGTTGAATCAAAGCTACCTTCACCGCTTTTTCTAGGTGTTCAATATTGCGTTGAAGCGTTTGGCGTGACAGATCTAATTTTTGAGCAGCTTTTGCAAAATCATTTTCCTGACATAACAGCAGAAATTGTTCCAGCCAAATGACTTTGAGTTGCGGTTCAGGTGATGATGTCATGAGTTCACTTTGAGAGATTTGATAGCAATGAGTAATTCGTCTTTGAAAGCCTTTGCGTGAGGAGCACAGTGCTGCTCTGAAAAAATCAAATAACGTTTCATATCGGCTGAAAAAGGAGGCGGGCATAAAATGTCCAAATCATTTTGTTTGACTGCCATGGGGCCTTTAATGGGAAAGAGGCCTTGAGGAATATGAATGCATCCCACCCCTTGAATACAGAGCTGTATGGCCATGAGCAAGTCAAATTTGCCTAAAACCTTTCGTGGCCACTTGTCTTCTGGCCATACATTTAAATAACCACCTTGTGACGGGGTATCGTCAAAACTGAGGTAAGGTAACTCATGCCAGTCCCCTTGTGTTCCTTTACGACCCACGATGATAAACGGTGTTGATTGATATAAGATCGAGGTAAGTTCTTCAGAAAAAGCAGGCCGTGAAGCAATACCGAGATCCAGATTTTGCTGTAAGAGACTATTCTCTAAAGTGGATTGTGAATGAAAGAGCAGGAGGCTCGCTTGAATAGATTGGGTTGTTTCCCAATTTTGCATGAGTTCACGTATCGGCTGCTCGATAATTGACATTGAGCCGATACGTAAGTTTTTCGCGGTTGATTCTAAAGTTTGAGGCTTATCAAAAAGACGTTCTAAGTCATAGGCGGATTGGAGAATGTCATGACTCTGGTTTAGCAGCAACTTACCAGCCCGTGTCAGACGCTCTCCACCACGATTATTGCGAAGAATCAGGGTGCTTCCCAATTCTTCTTCTAACTGGGCTAGAGATTTGCTTAAGGCCTGTTGAGAAAGCCCCAATTGTTCGGCTGCCTCATTGAAACTGCTTGAGCGTGCAATGATAGAAAAAGAGTATAAAGCATTGAGCTTAATGGTCATTATTTTGTTCTCGGTGATCCCTGTTCATTATGCGTGATGCGTCATTGGTGGGAAGGTTAAGGATTGAGATAGGGTTCTTCATTCATGGGGTAACCCTGTGCAAAGATATCGATATCGTTGTTTTGCGTACTTTGCCAACTCATGACGAAAAAGCCATTTTGCATAACTATAACAGCCGGGTGTTGAAGAAAAGGTGCCGCTGCCTTTTGAAGCGCGTCTCCAATTGGAGCTCCATTGGCGTTATAGCGCTGAGCAAAAACCCGTGCGGTCTGGCCCACAATGGAGTCATGCCAGCCAATGACAAAGGCGCCATCGCGGGCCATGGCAATGACGGGCTCAAGTTGGCTTCCTGTGGTCAATGCGTTCACTTGAAATTCATTGCCTGTAGGGGTGCCATTGGTGTTATAGCGCTGAGCAAAGATTCCATTTCCATCTCCATCTTGACCATTGCTTTGCCAGGTGATCACGAAGGTGAAATCCTGGGCCATGGCAACGGCGGGATACATCTGATCATGATTGGTATAGGTGTTCACCTGAAATTCATTGCCTGTAGGGGTGCCATTGGTATTATAGCGCTGAGCAAAGATTCCGGTACCATCGCCATCTTGACCATTACTTTGCCAGGCGATCACGAAGGTGCCATCCTGAGCCATGGCAATGGCGGGATTCACTTGAGCATTGGTGGTGTAGGTGTTGACCTGAAATTCATCGCCCACAGGGGTTCCGCTTGCGCTATATTTCCGGGCAAAAATACCGTGTGAGTTTCCATCTTGACCACTGCTGTACCAGGTAATGACAAAGGAGCCATCCTGAGCCATCGCAATAGCAGGAATAGACTGATTGCCAGCAGTATAGTTATTCACCTGAAATTCATTGCCTGTAGGGGTACCACTGGCGTTATAACGCTGAGCAAAGATTCCTGAGTTATCACCATCTTGATCACTGCTTTGCCAGGTAATGACAAAAGAACCGTCCTGAGCCATTGCAATAGCGGGAAGATATTGATCACTTGTGGTGTAGGTGTTGACCTGAAACTCACTGCCCACAGGGGTCCCGTCGTTTTGATAGCGCTGAGCAAAGATTCCGGCACTATCACCACTATCCTGGCCCAGACTTTGCCAGGCAATTGCAAAGGAGCCATCCTGAGCTGCGGCGATGGTGGGTTTTCCCTGATGAAATTGGGTATAGGTATTGACCTGAAAAGCGTCGGTAGGTGGAGGAGTTCTACAGGCAAAGTTTTGGGTGAATTCGAAAAAATCAGGTTGGTGTTGTCGTGCTTGTTGCACCTCCAGAAAGTCCAGTGCAAATTGACAGAGACTGGTGTCATTCATGACCTGCACAAAGGTGTCGGGGTGCTTGTGACGGGCGTATTCGATTTCTCGTCGCATGTACTCCCCCTTGTGGTTTTGAATCCAATACCGAACTTTGCGTTCAATATAGTTTTGGGTCAGGGCCTGGGTGGTAAAAGCTGCATATTCTTGATCATGGGCTGCAGCATAGGTTTCAGGGAGTTTAGGACGAATGTCGCTGTAGGGGGTTGCACAAGCACCAAAAATAAACAAGGTAAGGCACAATACGCGGCTGAGGAGACGAGCGTCAAGCATGGTATATCGCTTTCAAGATTGGAGTTAGACTATCATAACAAGTCAGAAGATGTACTGTCTAACAACTTTTTTGGGGTGGGTGTTCCTAAAAAATTTGTAGCCCCTTAAAGCACCAACTGCAATTGTTCAATCAATAATTGTGCAGCTGGATTTTGGCTGCACTGTTGTGACACACAGAGATAAGAATGCGCAAAAGCGGCTTCAGGGGGTTCTGCCACAATGGCCAGTTGCCCAATCTCAAGATAAGGTTGTGCATGGGTCAGCGGCATGAAGGCTGCCACCCCTGACTGGGTCCACTCTAACAGCATATTGATGGTATTGGTTTGTGCCACAATGGTGCGCGGGTGTAAGTTATCGTTCCAGGGGGGATTTAAATGCGCAGGCAAGTTGTGAACCGTGTTGATATACGAAAAGGTGCTCCAATGGCGCTGGGGCTGGGGGCAAGAAACAATCACATAGGGCGTGGCCAGGCCTTTGTGAATAATGAGCTGCTCATGAGCTGGCAAGTAATCGATCACTGCCAAATCCAGTTTGTTGTCGAGCAATAAGCGCTCAATGTCTTGCAGGTGTGGAAACAATTGGGTTTCGAGAAAAACCTCAGGGTTTTCAATAATAAAGTCCTGGAGCACCTGGGCCAACTTATGAAAAGACAACCAGGATTGCCAGGCCAGGCTAATGGAGCCTTGAAGAGGGCCCAATAGATGTTGTTTGAGCTGGCTTGAAAATTGGTTCAGGGTATGAATCACCTGTTGGGCTTCGGTGTAAAACAGACGCCCTCTGGGGGTGACCAGAAAATCCTTACCGCTGCGTTGAATTAAATCCACCTTGACTGCATTTTCGAGCAAGCCGATATTGCGTTGCAGGGTCTGGCGGGATAAACCCAGTTTTTGAGCGGCCTTGAGAAAGTCGTTCTCCTGACACAGCAATAAAAATTGTTCTAGCCAAATGACTTTGAGTTGAGGCTCTGGTGATAATTCGGTCATGGGGTTTCTTTGATGTTCCTTAACAACTCTTCTTTGAAGGCCAACACGTGGGGGGCGTGATTTTGCGCTGAAAAAATGAGGTAGCGTTTAAACTGAGCGGTAAACGGCGGTGGACACAAGATGCTTAGGCTGTTTCCCTTTAACCCCAAAGGGCCTGTAATGGGTAGAAAAGATTGGGGGATATGAATACAACCAATGCCCTGGATACACAGCTGGGTGGCCATGGTGATATCGAATTTCCCCAGGATTTTACGGGGCCACACTGTTTCGGGCCAGACATTAAAACAGCCCCCTTGCTCAGGGGCGTCACTAAAGCTTAAATAGGCCAACTCATGCCAGTCGCCCTGCATATGTTTATTGCCCACAATTACAAAAGGAACCGAACGCAGTAAAATGGAGCTGAGCGCTTCAGACACCGCGGGCTGAGAAGCAATGCCCAGGTCTAAGTCTTGCTGTAACAGTTGGTTTTCTAAGCGACACTGGGAATGAAAAAGCAAAAGGGTCGGGTGAATGTGCTGTGTTTTTTTCCAGTGTTGTACCTGCTCCCGTATTTGCGTATCCAATACCGAGGTTGCACCGATGCGTAAACGTTTTGCTTTCTCCTCAATTCGAGGCGCATCAAACAGGTTTTCCAGATCATACACCGAGTTGAGTAGGACCTGACTGCGATTGAACAAGAGTTTTCCGGCCGGGGTTAAGCGCTCTCCGCCCCGGTTATTGCGTAGAATAAGCGGCTGTCCCAGTTCGTCTTCAAGTTGGGCCAGGGTTTTGCTAAGTGCCTGTTGAGAAACCCCCAGTTTTTCGGCCGCATCGTTAAAACTGTCTGAATTGGCCATGACTGAAAAAAAATATAAGGTGTTGAGCTTAATTGCCATAAGGGTCCTGTTGGTTTTGAAAAGTGAGCTAAAAATGCCTGCGCAATATCCAGAGGGTTCTTTGTAGCATAGCAAAAACGAAAGGGCTTCTCCTACGTTGGAAACCGCAATCTTCACAATTCTTTTAAACAAATTTTTTTAAAAAAGGTTGTTAGTCAAATTGTTTGTATATTGTTAACATTCATTTAAACTCAAAGATGCCGCTTTACGGGGCTCTAAAAGAAAGAGAAGATTTAGCTCATGCGCATTCAAAATCCTTTACCCCAGACAGAGGCTTTATTGGCCCCTTTAAAAAATCAAGCTGCTGTTGCGCCCGCAGCAGCACCCGCTTTAAAACCCCAGGGCTTGCCCAGCGATGGTCTTCAATTGGATGTACAGCGGGCAAAAAACACCACGCTTTCTCTGGTCGGCGGGACCGCAGCAGGGGTGCTGGCAGCCACCGGTAGTGCTGCATTATTAAGTGCGTTAATAAGGGTTCCCAGTGAAGGTATTCTTACCACTGCAGGCGTTGCCGGGATTGGCCTTGGCATCTCTGCTGGACTCACCGGGGTGGTAAGCTCGCGCTTTTTAACCAGTGATCCCAAAACAGGAGCCCTGATCGGCGCCGTCACGGGAGCGGCTGCCGGTGGCGCGCTGCCCCATGCTTTTTTAGGCATGAACCTGGGCGGCACTGCTACCTTACTGGGCGCCACCGTGGGTGCCGCTGCCGGTGCCGCAGGCGGCTGGGCAGCCGCTCGTATTTCTCAATAACGGTTACCACATCAATTCAATCCACAGTGGAAAATGGTCCGAATCCAGGTCGTGTTGCATCAAGACCTGGGTTTTTTGCGTGTGGATGTCTGGCCCTAGCAAACAATGGTCAATAGGTAAACGCTTGAGTAAGCTGGGCAAGGGGTTGAGCACTTTCTGCAGGATTTTGGGGCCGTGCCAGTTAGAATAAATCGTGGGCCAGGTGGGCAAAATACCGAAGCCTTTACGGCTGTTGTGTAAAAGGGTCGAACGTTCAAAATTGCGATACAGCTCTGACCACATGGTGGTGTTCATATCGCCCAGTACAATCCAGTCTCGTGACGGGTGGGCTTGCACAAAGTCCGCCATGGTCTGCCATTCCATTTGACGCAGTTTAAAAGTGTACACATGATTGGCCGAAGAGGTGTGCACCAACAGCAAGGGCAATGTTTTGTTTGGCAAATGCAATTGGGTATAAATACTGGTCATGCTTTCGGGCATGACCACATCTTTTTGGGTTTGACTGAGCGGGTAGCGACTCCACAGAGCCATGTCCCGCGAGTCTTGCCGCAGATTACTCACCCGGTAAGGGTAGGCGGCCAGTGCATTTAAGGCCACGGCCGTTTGACGATTGACCTCTTGAATCATGACCACATCGGGTTGTGTTCTCTGTACGGTTTCAGCAATCACCGCACCTTTTTCGTTGTACAGGCCCTGGTTAAACAAAAGCACTTTCAGTTGGGACTGAGCCTGCCCGGGTACTTTGTTGGCAATATACCAGGTCATCAGATCATTGACATTCAGGCCCAGCGCCAGCGCCAGTAAAAAGCTCCACTTGTACCAGCGAATGAGCCAGGTCGTTACAATACCGATGGCCAAAAGGCTCATCCAGAGCATTTGAAAATGGCTGACCAACTCAAAAATAAAGGCGCGATCGCTAATAAAGTGGCTGAGACTGAGAGCGGTAATCAGCAAAATGAGCAGTTTAAAAAGGGAGCGAAACACCATGACTTATCGCGGAGCCACCAGCGAATAGCCTGCAAAGAGAGGGCCTCCCAGCGGTGTCAATACAGCTTCTGTGATCCAACGGACCAGCGCCTGAGACGGGGAAGTGGACTGTAAAACTTCCGCCAGGGCTTTGGCCTCTGCGGGGTGACTGCGTTTTAGAGCACGCCACAGCCATTTTCCGCTGCCACTCCAGCTCTGATGGTGGGCCAAAAAGGCTTCAAGGCTTGTGGTGAGTAATTTGTTGACAATAAACGTCTGCTCCACAGGGCAGGTGCACCCTTGAAGATCGTCGAGCAAATCCGTGAGTTGATAGCGGTACTGCAGGCGTGTGGCCTCACTTAAGGATGCAGGCCCGGCCTGTAGCAGGTGTGCAGCCCGCTGGCGAATCTGTTCACTGCTGGCGTTTACCGGGGTCAGCAAACGGCCTTCGTGGCACATATTGGGTAAAGAAGGCGTGCGGGCCTGACAATCCGTTTGAAAAAAGGCTTCGAGGGATGCGGGCGTATGGACAAATAACTCAATGGGCCAGTGATCCAGAATCAAGGACTCTCGGTAAGGGGCTTTGTCGCAGTGAAGGGTGACCACGACGATGTCTAAATCTGAGGTGGGAGTGCCCTCGCCACGGATAACGCTACCGGCTAAAAAAACGGCTTCAGCGTTTTGAAAACGTTGCACAATTTTTTGAGCAACGTCTTCGGGGGAAGGCCGTTGCTCAAAAGAAAGGGAAGTTGAGGTCGCGTTAGGCATCAGCCTGTGTCGGGGCTGTGACCTCTTCGCCTTCGGGTAAGCCGACAATTTTATCGATTAAACCGTAGGCCAATGCTTCTTCGGCTGACATGTAGTAGTCGCGATCCACGTCTTGCTCAACCTTTTCGATGGGCTGACCGCTGTGCACTGAAATCAGGTGGTTTAAGCGGCTACGCATACGCAGAATTTCGGTGGCGGTCACTTCAATGTCGCTGGCCTGACCAGTGGCACCGCCGTGAGGTTGGTGGATCATCACCTGGGCGCTGGGTAGGGCCATACGGCCTCCAGCTTTACCGCCGCAGAGCAAAAAGGCGCCCATGCTGGCGGCCTGGCCCATACAAATGGTGTTCACCGGCGCTTTAATGTGCTGCATGGTGTCATAGATGGCGAAACCTGAGGTAATCACACCGCCAGGGCTGTTGATATACATATTAATTTCTTTGTCGGGGTCTTCAGCTTCTAAAAACAGCAATTGGGCAATAATGCTGTTGGCGTTATCGTCGTTGATCTCGTCGCCCAAAAGCACGATACGAGACTTGAGCAAGCGGGAAAAAATGTCATAGGCCCGTTCACCGTGAGAGGTGCGTTCAAAAACGTAAGGTACGCTAATGCTGGCAGCGCGGGGAGCATAAAGGTGTGACATAGAGTAGGGCTCACTTTTCATTGTTAGAGTTCAATTGTTTTTTATTATAACCCAACTAGAGGGTGAGACTGGCAAAGTAGCTTTGCATGACTTCGTCATACGCCGCTTTTAACGAGGGAAACACATAGTCGGCGTTGACCTTGTGTTGGTAGGTGCCGTCCAGCACCTGTTGCCCGTAACCGGAAGTTAAGAGCACGGTTTTGGCCCCCACGCGCTGGCCCACCTCCACGTCGGTGGCCTTGTCGCCAATCATAAAGGAGCGGCTTAAGTCCAGATCGAGATCTTTGGCCGCTGCTAACAGCATGCCGGGCTCTGGCTTGCGGCAGTCACAGTCCTGGGTATATTCGGGCACAATGCCGTCGGGCAGGTGAGGACAATAGTAAATTTTATCGAGGTGTGCGCCTTCCGCGGCCAATAGCTTTTCGAGGCGCTCGTGCAGTTGGTGTACCCAGCTTTCGGGGTAATAGTCCCGTGCCGGGCCCGACTGGTTGGTCACCAGTACCACGGGCACACCGGCTTCATTGAGGCCGCGAATCACCTCAGCGGCTCCGGGAATCAAATTGAGGTTTTCCAATTCACGGATGTATCCCGCTTCAATATTGACGGTACCATCGCGGTCTAAAAATACGGCGGCTTTTGCCATGGGATTCTCTTTTCTGTACAGGAATTAGTCAGGGGGGTGATCAAACAATTGTTCAAACAGGGCGGTTTGTTGCGGCCCTGTTGGGGGTTCAGCATCGTACCTATCCAGGTTTTCAGGACGGTTTTCGTGCACCTTGTTGATGGCTGGATTCACGGGATGAAAGGCGGTTTGCTCAGCGGGATAGCTCTGGAGCAGCTCCAATAAAGGGCCTGTGTCTGAAAGGTCTTTGCGCAGCCACTGGCGCTGGGCTTCGGCCGATAAAATCACAGGCATACGGTGGTGCAACGCTTCAATTTTGGTGTTGGCTGCGGTGGTGACAATGGCGCAGGTGGCCAGGCGCTCTCCGTCTTGCGGGCGTTTCCAAAAACTGTAAAGACCCGCAAAAGCCAGGGGCTTATGATCACGGTCATAAATGAAGTAAGGCGTTTTTTGGCCCTTTTTCCATTCAAAGAAGCCGTCCGCCAGAATCAGGCAGCGCTGGTGGTGGAAGGCATCGCGAAAGCTGGGCTTTTCGTGCAGGGTTTCGCTGCGGGCGTTGATCATTTTGGTGGCCACACTTTCGTCAGCGCTCCAGGGGGGAATGAGACCCCATCTGAGGCCTACCAGTCCCCGGGTGCCACTGGCGTTTTCTACCACGGCAGCCACCGTTTGGGTGGGGGCAATATTAAAACTGGGTTCAGGGGTGTACTTCAGGCGTTGAATGCCAAAGTACTGCTGCAATTCCGCCAGCGCGGTTTTTAAAACAAAACGTCCACACATGGCAAACAGTTTAGCATGTCTCTCGCAATTGCTGAACGATTCGTGCATGGGCGGTTTGTGCATCGGCCGGAAAATCCGCCCATGTTTCAAACCGGGTCCACAAAAAGCAGAGCAAAAGCCATTGACGCCACTGCAAAAAATCTTCCAGGTCGCTTTCAAAGTCAGGGGGCAAGGGTAACACACGGGTATAAGCTGAAAGCACCTGCTCACGGTGTTGTGGCGTGAAGGTCTCGCCCACCGCTAAAAAATTACGTGCCAAATAGTAAAAAATCACGGCCAGGTCCTGGGTCCACCAGCCGTGGTGACAATCGTCAAAATCGAAGGCGATTAAACGCTGGTTTTGCACGATCAAGTTGCCGGCGTGCAGATCGCCGTGAATAAGGCCGCAGCGTTGGGGATCTTGTTTTTCGGCCTGCCAGCGCTGCTGTAAATGGTGGTAGTGCCTGACAAAGGCGGGGTGTAGCTCTGCAAGGGTTTCGGGCCAGTGGTGTACAAAAGATGCCAGATAAGGCGGAAAAGGCCCCGGGCGGTGTTGAACCCGCTTTTGCAAGGCGGGTGAAAGATTACGGGCATTGAGGTGCAGTTGCGCACAGAGGGTTCCCAATTGCTGTAAGCGATCGGGGGTCCAAAAATGCGGGTTTTTGACGGCATCAAAGCGTTCACCTTCAAGCCAGCGAAAGGCGGTGCCATAAAACAAATGCTTTTTCTTGAAGGTAAAAAATTCCCAGAGTTGATGATGAGGGCTGGGCAGCACCTCTACCACGGGCAATTGGTAATTACGCAGGTGTTGAATCCACTCTAGCTCTGCCTGTACTGCTTCTACAGAACGGTGATCGGCAAAAACCAGGCGCAGCGCAAAGCCAGGATGGCAGGCATACACCAGGTTCTCTGTCATGCTCACGGGTTCAGGACGGGCCAGTGTACCGCCCCAGCAGAGGGCGGCGGCATTGATGGCGTCACGATGAATATCTTTAAGAACGTCTTTTGAGAGCACGCCTGACCTCCTCTGCTTCAAAGGACTGTATGTATTATACTGCTTTTGTGTTCCCTCGATTTTAATTTCAGCCCTTAAGGATACCCCCATGGTGCATATTCGACCCGGTAAACCCCACGATCTGCCGCAGGTCCTGGCTCTGATTCAGGAGCTGGCCGTGTATGAAAAAGCAGGCGATCAGGTCACCAATACGGTGGCGCAAATGGAACTGGACGGTTTTGGCGAAAATCCCGTCTACGGTCTGTTTGTGGCAGAAACCTCCTCAGAAATTGTGGGGATTGCCATTTACTATTACCGCTATTCCACCTGGAAGGGCAAATGGTTGTATTTAGAAGATATTGTGGTAACAGAAGCGTGTCGCGGCCAGGGGATTGGCAAACAGTTGTTTGACCAGGTGATTGAAAAAGGCTTGTCTACCGCATGTACCGGCATGATGTGGCAGGTTTTGGATTGGAACACCCCCGCCATCAACTTCTATAAAAAGTATTACGCCCCTGTTTTTGAGTCAGAATGGCTGAACTGTAAATTATCGCGGGAGACCATGATGGCCGCGATCGCCACTTCTGCCGAGGACGCGCCGTCATGCTGACGTCCTTGCCTGCGGACTGGCAGGCCTTTTTAGGGCAACAGGCTTTGGGTGATGATCTGCGTGCGTTTCTACACAAAGAATATGCGCAGCACACCATTTACCCGCCGCAACACCAGCTTTTTGAAGCCCTGAATCTGACGCCCCCGGACCAGGTTAAGGTGGTGATTTTGGGGCAAGATCCTTATCACAATGCAGGGCAAGCCCACGGTTTGGCTTTTTCGGTAAACCCGGGGGTTAAACTGCCACCCTCTTTGCGTAATCTGTTTCAAGAGCTGCAGCATGATCTGGGCTGCACGCCCCCTGACAACGGGGACTTGCGAGCCTGGGCACGGCAAGGGGTACTTTTGTTAAACACGGTGCTTACGGTGCGGGCCCACGAAGCGGCGTCTCATCAAAAGCGGGGTTGGGAAGGGTTCACGGACCAGATCATTCAAGAAGTGAGTAAAAATCACGATCACGTGGTATTTATACTGTGGGGCAAAGCGGCGCAAGCCAAGCAAAAAATCATCGCATCCCGTCACACTTTATTGTGCAGTGTGCACCCTTCACCCCTGTCTGCTCACCGTGGCTTTTTTGGTTCGCGTCCTTTTTCGCAGGCCAATGCTGCCCTGCAGGCCCATCATCAAGCACCCATTGCGTGGTGCCTTTAGGAGTGTCACCGCATGAACATCAAACGGCTATTGGGGACCTTGATCTGTGCTGGCGCATTGAACTTTTCGCTTCAGGAGGCAGCCCGGGCTGAAGACCCCTGGGATACATTAGAAGCACTCACGGACGAAGATTGGCCGATTGCCTTTCACGCACTCTTTTCGACGGGGTATCAAAACACTGCGCTGCCCGCCCTGAGTCAAGCCCTGCAGGAGCGGGGTTATGGAGCCATAAATTCTGACTTTTGGTCGGCGGGCGGTATGTTTCAGATCGTGGCCTGGAATGTGGTCACCGAATTTGAAGGCCAGGCCGGGGTCAATCTGCCGCTGACCAACGATGATTTTTGGGCGCAGGTGTCCGCAGGCAATGTGTTTGTCAATGTGGGTTACCAGTTTAAACCCCTTGAAAACCTGCGCATTTATCCACTCGTGGGCATTGGAGCCAGCTTTGTGGATGTGCGCTTTACCCGTCTGGTAAGGGTGCCTGACTTTGATGCGTTTTTAGACCAACCCGGCTGGTATGGTCAAATGGGCAATAGCGCCCTGAGCTTTAATCTGGGATTGGGCATGGAATTACAGGGCTGGTTAGGAACCCTGGGACTGAGAGCTGGATACGTGTGGAGTCCCCTACCCAGCGCCTGGTGGAGTACAGCGGTTTTTAATAGTGACAATGACGACAATGACCAGAATGCCCTGTTATTGAACGGGCCGGGTATGGCCCCTCAGGGACCCTACCTGAAGCTTGTCTTTGGTTTTTAAGTTTTGATTTTTAAGGGCCAGGACTTGCCATTGACCTTGTAACAATGATGTAATATTTCACACCTAATCGAAGCAGGACGTAAAACCAATGACCAATGTACATGATTTTGATGTAACCCGTATTCAAGGAGAAACCGTCTCGCTGCGCAATTATGCGGGCAAGTACCTCTTGATTGTGAATGTGGCCAGTAAATGTGGCTTAACGCCGCAGTATGAAGGTCTCGAAGCCTTGCATCAAGCTTACGGCGACAAGGGCCTGGCAGTGTTGGGTTTCCCTTGTAACCAGTTTGGCGGGCAAGAGCCCGGCACAGAAGCGGAAATTCAAACCTTTTGCAGCACCCGCTATAACGTCAGTTTTGACCTCTTCGCCAAAATTGATGTGAACGGTCCCAATACCCATCCCCTTTACGCTTATCTGAAAAAGCAAGCGCCCGGCTTACTGGGGTCTCAGGCCATTAAATGGAACTTCACCAAGTTTTTGGTGGACCCCCAGGGTGAGGTTATTAAGCGTTTCTCACCCCAGGACGTGCCTGAGGTGATTGGTCGCGAGCTCAAATCCTATTTGCCGGTCTAATCTCTGGGCAACGCTGACCATTTGAGTAAGGCATCAAAGGCTGGACAAAGGGCTTGTCCCCAGTCCGTTAAGCCATACTCCACCTTGGGGGGGACCTGGTGGTGCACAATGCGCCGCACCACGCCGTCTTTTTCTAATTGCCGCAGCTGTTGAATCAGCATTTTTTGTGAGATGGCTGGAATGGCGCGTTCGAGTTCAGAAAATCTTAAAATTTTGCCGCCAAAAAGGTGAAATAAAATAACCAGTTTCCATCGTCCTTCGATAATTTTCAGCGCCTCTTCAACGCCTGCTGCGGCCGTGGTGGGAGTCCATGATTCTTGCATACTTTTGGGTAAGTACCTTACTTTTTTGTGCGTTCTTGTGTTTTCAAGGGTGCCTTACTATTCTATACATAGACCCATTACAAAGGATGGTTTTATGAAACTCCACTTACCGAAACCCATTGCTCGCTATTTCGCAGTCGACGCATCTGAGACTGAGACCCTTGACCAGTGCTTTACCGAGAACGCAGTGGTCAAAGACGAAGGAAAAACCTATACCGGTTTAGTTGCGATTCAAGAATGGAAGCAAGCATCAGCAAAAAAGTATACCTATACCAGTGAGCCCCTTGCTTATGAAGAAAAAGAAAGCAAGGCGATGGTCACCAGTCGTATCACGGGTAATTTCCCCGGTAGCCCTATCGACCTGCGCTATGCTTTTGAACTTGATGAGAATAAGATTACCTTTTTGGAGATTGCTCCATGAGTTTTAATCTTGAATTGGCAGGCCGTAAAGCGGTGGTTACTGGCGGAACAAAGGGGGTCGGCGCAGCGGTTGTGGCGGTGCTCCGAGAGGCGGGTGTGCAGGTGCTGACAACAGCGCGCTCAAAGCCGGATTCTCTACCGGAGGGGGTGTTTTTTACCGCCGCAGATCTCTCTACTGCCGCGGGCTGTGAAGCGTTTTCTCAATCTGCGTTAAAGCAATTGGGGACTATCGATATTATTGTGAATGTCATGGGCGGATCTAGCTCCCCCGCAGGCGGTTTTGCGGTACTGGACGATGATGCGTGGTCAAAGGAGCTAAACCAAAACCTCATGGCGGCCGTGCGTATGGATCGCGCCCTTTTGCCTTCAATGCTCGAAGCGGGTTCAGGCGTAATCATTCATGTGACTTCGATTCAACGTGAGTTACCGCTGCATGACTCTACCACTGCTTATGCAGCGGCTAAAGCGGCTCTTTCTACGTATAGTAAGAGCCTGTCAAAAGAAGTCTCGCCCAGGGGAATTCGCGTGGTGCGTGTTTCCCCTGGGTGGGTGGAAACGGAAGCATCAGTGGCCCTGGCCGAGCGTTTGGCCCGGCAAGCCGCAACGGATTATGAAGGCGGAAAGCAGCTGATTATGAATGCGCTGGGAGGTATCCCCCTTGGGCGTCCAGCAAAACCCGTGGAGGTGGCAGACCTCATTGCTTTTCTTGTGTCACCCCGCGCGGGTTCGATTACAGGCACAGAATATGTCATTGATGGCGGCACTGTACCGACCGTTTAAAGCCCTGTAATCATGGCTTAAATGCCAAACCACAAAAAGCTGGCCCCGATGCTGACCCCATGCACCAGCGTGGTGTCTCCGCTTAAGCTATTGCTCAGGCGCAGATCCGTAGGCAAGAAGAAGCCCTTGTAACCCACGTAAGCGGTGGCCAGCTTTACAAAGGGCAGTTCCCAATTGACGCCTGCGCCAAAACCAGGCAGGGTGGTGCCGTTGGCCTGTAAGGTTTCGGTCACCCCACCGGTTTCGTAGCTACCGTTAAGCAAAGAGGTGGCTTCGGCAAAGGCATAGGCACTAAAGCCCAGGGGCAGGCCCACGTTCAGTTGGGTGCCGTAGTGCAGGCCCGGCAATTGGCTATAGGTTTGACTGTTGAGGGTGCCGGTGAAGGTCCACATATGGCGATAGCCTGCATAGGGGCTAATATTGGCCTGTAAAGAACCAATACCCAGATTCAGATTAAACAGATCAAAACGATAACCGAGATCGAGACTGCCGGACGCCAGCACGTCAAAGTTAATGAAGCGATCAATTTCTGCGGCCAGGCCACTGCTGTTGCTCTGGTTGGGCAGGGGGTTCACAAAGGAAGCCAGGTCGGGGGCC
The DNA here is from genome assembly GCA_964229355.1 of Candidatus Sericytochromatia bacterium. Classification (GTDB taxonomy): domain Bacteria; phylum Cyanobacteriota; class Sericytochromatia; order UBA7694; family UBA7694; genus CAXRDE01. The sequence continues at coordinate 288,136 of CAXRDE010000024.1, forward strand.
AGACCCACATTGCCCTGCAAAAACAGGTTAAAAGGCAGATCAAAGCGCCCCTGAAAATCAAACCAGGGGGCAATCTTTTGGGTGGTTTCAGAATAGGTCAGGGTGATGGCCTGGGCGGGCAGGGCCAGGGTGCTCAGGACTCCGGCCACACCGGCGATTTTGCAAAGGGTTTTAAACATTATAACGGTACCTCAATTTTATTTTTCTGCGCAGGCCAGAGCGTGGCCCAGGGCACAGGCGGCTTTAAAGTCTGCCCGTGCGTCTGCTTCGGCAAATTCATAGGTTAACAGCCCCCGATGGTAATGGGTCCAGGCTCGGGTCACCGGCAGAAGACCGGGATCCGCCAGGGCTGCGTCAAAGGCTTTTTTGGCCTGACTTTGTAAGGGCACTACCACCTCACTGTGAAAAGCCCAATAGTCCACGGCATTGGCGCCCCGCTCACTCTGGGCGTTGGCCAGATGAAAAAAGGTCAAGCCGCTGAGGGCGTTGATATAGCCTTTGGGTGCAGTGTTGGGGGCCGCAGCCAGGGTTTTTTGCAAGTTTTCCAGGTTGTCCAGGCGCTCATAAAGATCCTGAGGCAGCTGGTTTAGCTTCGTTTCAAGCTTGACCCAGGCGGTGTCCAGGTTCTGAGCCGTTGCCGGTAGACTCAAAACACACACACAGGCCAGCGCAATACCATAAACCCGCATTATTTCTGAGCCGGAACTTTGGCCGCGGGGGCTTTGGTCTCGGGTGTCTTAAACGCGTTGAATTCCGCGTTCAGGTATTCAGCGAACAGCTTTTCGGGCACCTGGGGCGGAATGGGCACCACCCGCTTCAGGGTTTTGCCTTCTACCAGCTCTGCGGGCAGCTTGGTCTTGCCCACTTCAGGCAACCAGACTTCTTCATGGGCCTTGAGGGCATAAAATTGGGTCTTACGCAGAGACTGAACGTCTTTGATTTCGGTGTTGGGTGTGTCCCCATAAAAACTGCTGTAATCGGCAATGGCAAAGGAGTGGGGGCCTCCGGCAATAAACAGCACGCCCTCTTTGGGGGCGGCTAGCTCTGCCTGACCCACCGTAAAGCTTTGTAGGGGTTTGCCTTCGCTCACCAGCGTGAAGGTCGTGCCTTCTTTGAGGCTGGGAAACACTTTGGCGGCGTGACCGGGCTCAATGGTAACGGCTTCTGAAAGGCCCTCTACCTGAATCGGTTTTTGCAAGGTGTTAAACACAATGAAGGGGAAGCTGCCGCTCAGGCAAGAAGACAGCAATACAAGGCATAAAAACAGGCCGAAAATCCAACGTGACATGGTGACCCTTTCTGTAAGCAAGGTGGTCTTATTCTCATTCTGACCCCTATGATACAGGGCTTTTTGTGCGAAAGCCACTGGTGAGTTAACCGGTAGCATGGTAAAATGCTACAGATTAAGTTTAAGTAAAGACTTCAGTAAAGGAGAACGCTTGTGCAGCCTGCATACGCTGAACACCACGAACCTCACACCGACGACTCGCAAGCCGTTTCCACCGACGCCACTCCCCATGAGAATCATGGCGATGCCGGACACGAAACTTCGCATTCAGATACGTCCCATTCCGATGCTATGAATACGACCCCTACCGATGATTCCCACGATACCCATGGTGTCCCTGACACCCATCAAGAAGCTGGTCACGTGGATACAGAGCACGGTGCCACGACCGCAACCGGTCATGATGCCACCGGCCACGACACCACAGCCGCTCATACCGGTGAAGACACCCACGGTGGCGAACACGGTGGTGGCCATGATGCCCACGCGGGTTATCATCCACCAGCGCCCTATGTGGTGCCTGTGGGATCCACCAGTATTCATGCCAACACCCTGATTGCCACCTACGCAGTCATGGCGATTATTATTGGCCTGGCGCTGACTTTTGTGCGTAATCTGAAAAATAAACCCAGCAAACAACAGGTTTTCTTTGAGAGCCTGGTGGACTTGCCACACGCTATTGTTAAAACCCAGATCAGCCACAACACCTACAAGTATGTTCCCCTGATTGGAACCATCTTCTTGTTCATTCTGGTGAGCAACTGGTTTGGTTTGCTGCCCTGGCGTGTGATTGAGCTTTTTGGAACCCCCTTCGGTTTTGAAATTGCCTCACCCACCAACGATTTGAACACCAACGCTGCCATTGCGTTGATTGCCGTCGCCTCTTACTGGTTCTTCGGAATCCAGAAAAAAGGCCTGGCGCACTTCAAACACTACATTCAACCGATTCCTATTCTGTTGCCATTGAACCTGATGGAAGACGTTTCACGTCCGCTGTCACTCTCTTTCCGTTTGTTCGGAAACATTCTCGGTGGTGAGATTGTTATGGGGATCTTATTGTTCCTGACCGCTCCTTTTATTGTCACTTCATTGGTGGTTCTGCCCATGATGACCTTAGAAGTGCTGGTGGGCTTCATTCAGGCTTTCATTTTCTCGATTTTGACAGCCTCTTACATCGGTGGTATGGTGGCCGAACACCACTAGACCCGATTTCTGAAAAAGCCTCTCAGCAATTGGGAGGCTTTTTTTATGGCTAACGATCCGCTTAATTTTAAAATTTCTGGAGAACGCGATGTCCTTTTACATTACTACCCCCATTTACTACGCCAACGGTGAACCCCATATTGGCCATGCGTACACCAACACCTTAGCCGATGTCAGCGCCCGCTTTCATCGGCTATACGGCGAAGAGGCCTTCTTTTTAACGGGCCTGGACGAGCACGGCCAAAAGGTAGAGCAAGCGGCGGCCCTGCGGAATATTTCACCCCAGCAGCACTGCGACGAAATGATGGAGAAATTCAAACATCTCTGGACCCGCCTGAACATTCAGCCCGATGACTTCTTGCGCACCACTGAGCCCCGTCACAAAACCGTGGTGCAACAGGTGCTGCAGCAGCTCTGGGATGCCGGGCACATTTACTCCGACACATACTCAGGCTATTACGAACTCTCTGAAGAGCGCTTTTTGACCGACAAAGAAATGGAAGAAAAAGGCTATACCGCAGAGAGCCCCGAAGTCACCCATATCGAAGAGAAAAACTACTTCTTTAAAATGAGTGAGCACCACGACTGGCTCGTGCAGCACATTGAGCAAAACCCGGACTTCATTCAGCCCGAAGGCCGCCGCAAAGAAATGCTGGGCTTTTTAAAGCAGCCCCTGGGCGATTTGTGTATTTCACGCCCCAAGAGCCGGTTGAGCTGGGGTATTGAACTGCCCTTTGACACTGATTACGTCACCTATGTGTGGTTTGATGCCCTCTTAAACTACATTTCAGCGCCTCTGTCTCACGGTGGCCCCGACAATCTGGAGCGCCTCTGGCCCCAGGTGACCCATTTGTTGGGCAAAGACATTTTAATGACCCATGCCATTTACTGGCCCACCATGCTGCATGCGGCAGGCTACGCGCCGCCAAAGCAATTGATCGCCCACGGCTGGTGGATGGTGGAAAACGCCAAAATGAGCAAATCCAAGGGCAATTCCATTGACCCGTTAGATATGATTGAAAAATACGGCGCCGATGCCTTCCGTTATGTGCTCATGCGCGAAATGGCGCTGGGCCTGGACAGTGATTTTAGTGAAAAAGCCTTTGTATTGCGCCTGAACACCGATTTGGCCAATGACTTTGGCAATCTCTTGAACCGCACCCTGAACCTGCTGCACAAGTATTTTGACGGTGTGGTGCCTGCCCCTGTGGCGGTGGGTGAAGCGGAACAGGCCATTGAAGCCCTGGCGCAAAAGACCTTGCAAGACACCGAGCAACTGGTGCGGGGCTTTAAAATGAACCTGGCCTTAGACACTGTGCTGCAACTGGTGCGTCACGCCAACAAATACATTAACGACGAAGCCCCCTGGAGCGTGGCCAAAACCGATCTGCCGCGGGCGGGTACGGTTTTGTACTATGTGCTTGAGGTGTTTCGTTTGGCAGCCACCCTCTTGAGCCCGGTTATTCCCGGCAAAATGGAAAGCGTCTTGCAACAATTGGGCTTAGATGCCCAGGCCCTGAAGCTGGAATGGGGCGTTTTGGCGGCGGGTACCCAAACCCAAAAGCCTGAAGTGCTCTTTCCGCGTCAAGAATATATTGAAAAGGAAAAACCCATGGAAAATACTGTAGAAACCCCTGTTAAAGAAGAAGCTGTAAAAGCAGAAGCCCCTGTGGCAGCCCCCGAAGCGCCTGCGGAAGCGCCTGCGGAAGCCGTTGAGCCCAGCTACATTGGCATTGAAGACTTTGCCAAGGTGGAGCTGAAAGTGGCCGAAGTGGTGGAAGCCGAGCGCGTGCCCAAAACTGACAAACTGCTGCGCTTGATTGTCAAAATTGGTGAAGAGCAACGCCAGATTGTGGCGGGCATTGCCGCTTTTTATGAACCTGAAAAACTGATCGGTCAACAGGTGGTGGTGGTCACCAACCTGAAGCCCGTTAAACTGCGGGGCATTGAGTCCCGTGGCATGATTCTGGCGGCTAAGTCTGGCGACCAGCTCAGCGTTCTGACCCCCTTGAATGATGTAGCGACGGGTGCCCAAATCAGCTAGAATGAAAAAAAAATCAGGAGGCAAAACCTTATGGTAGAACTCGAAATTTTATTCTCAAGTGGTCAGGGCATTTTGGTGCCCATGGAAGATCGCGAAGCGGCGCTGCGCTTTATGCAGCAGGCGCTGGAGTATGAGCGGGCCAACGGGCCGGAAATGTTTCATCTCTCCACCTCTTATGAAGAGGTCTTGATCGACTTAGGGGACATTAGCTTTATCCGCTTGAAAAAAGAAAACCATCCGCGCATTGGTGCCACGCTGAAACTCACGGCCCAGAGTACTGAGATCCAGCATGAGCAAGCCTTTGCACAGCCGACTGAAGAAGCTGCTCCCCCCAAAAAGAGCAAAACCATTTACGCGGGCCCCGTGCCCGAACCCCCAAAAACCTATACGGTGGACCCTCAGGGCAATGCCTTTGAACAGGCCGAGGCCCGCCTACAGCAGGTGAAAGATCAGCAGCGCAAACTCGAAGCGGAGCACAAAAAGGTGGCCGAAGCCATTCGCAAAAGCGAAGAAGAGCTCGAAGACGCCCAGCGCGAAGCGGAATTGCGCAAGTCCATTGAAAACATTGAAATTGATCAAGAAATTCAACGGATGAAAGATCAAAACCATGGCTGATCGCAAACTCTTTGGCACCGACGGCATTCGGGGGGTGGCCAACGCCCAACTCACCCCCCAGTTGGCCATGCAATTGGGTCAGTCTGCGGCAGCGGTGCTGGCCAGTGAACATCCCCGCCCGCGGGTGCTGATTGCCTGCGATACCCGCCAGTCTGGCGATATGCTCGAAGCGGCGCTCGCAGCGGGCTTTAGCTCCGCGGGCTGTGATGTGGAATTGCTGGGGGTGTTACCCACCCCTGCACTGGCCTGGCTGGTGCGCGAAGGCGATGTGCAGTTGGGCGCCATGATTTCGGCCTCCCACAACCCCGCCCCCGATAACGGCATCAAGCTGTTTTCGGGCTCTGGCAGCAAATTAAGTGACGCCACCGAAGCCCAGATTGAATCGGGTTTGCATCATCCGGAGCGTCTGAGTGAAGTGTGCCAGGCCATTACCGGCGACCGCGTGGGACGCATCGTGCGTCGCGATCCCCAGGAGGCCGTTAAACCGTATTTGGAGGCCCTTCTGCAACAGGTGAGCGTGGATTTGACCGGTATGAAACTGGCCTTAGATACCGCCCACGGTGCCATGTATCAGGTGGCTCCTGCGGCCTTTGCGGCGCTGGGCATGACCCCGCCGGTGCTCTTTGCCAAGCCAGACGGCATGAACATTAACCTCAACTGCGGCTCAACCCATTTAGAGGCCCTCAAAGAATACGTGGTGGCCAATGGTCTGGATCTGGGCATTGCCTTTGATGGGGACGGCGATCGCTGTCTGCTGGTGGGGCCCGAAGGGCAAATGCTCGACGGCGACTTCATTTTGTATTTGTGCAGTCGCTATTTGCCCGCTTACGCCAGCGAACAGGCGGTGGTGGCCACGGTGATGAGCAATCTGGGCTTAGAAAAAGCCCTGCAAAGCCAGGACCGTCAGCTGCTGCGCACGGCGGTGGGCGATCGCTATGTGCTCGAAACCATGCAGTCCGAAGGCTTTTTGCTGGGCGGTGAACAGTCGGGGCACATTATCTTTGGCGACATTCAGGTGACCGGCGACGGGCTTTTAACGGCTTTGCAAACCCTGCAGGCCATTCAGCGCAGCGGCAAGTCTTTGCCTGAGTTGCTCACCGAGGTGCAAACCTGTCCCCAGTTGCTAAAAAACGTGGTGGTGGAGTCCCATTGGCAACGCCACTGGCACGAGCACAGCGGCTTTCAAACCGAAATTGCCAATGCTGAACATCAACTGGCGGATACCGGCCGTCTCCTGATTCGCGCGTCGGGCACCGAGCCCAAACTGCGGGTCATGGCGGAAGGCACCGACGGTGCCCTGGTGGAACAGGTGGTCAATCATCTCGTGCACTACATTCAGGAAGAAATGGTGAGCCACTAGGTGCTCACGGCGGCGTTGCTGTGGGCCTCGGCCCTCGCGCTGATCCTGCTGCAACGCTGGCCTCATCCGCCCCATCGCCTGGAGCTGATGCTGCACTTTTACCCGCAGGGGGTGCTCTTTTGGACGCTGGTGGCTGGGGTGCTGGGCGTGTTCAGGCTCTGGCAAAAAATGCCGGGTGGGCCGTCCTTTGAGCTGATGGTGGTAATCCACTGGCGCATCCTGTTACCTACTCTCTTGCTGGGCGGAATCATGCTCTGGCCCCTGGTCCCCTATTTTCAACGCCCTTCAATGCCGTTAGGGCCACAACCCGCTGGGACTGCGAGTGTCCCTGAACTGCGTCTGGTGCTGGCCAATGTCCTGTTTACCAATCCCGATCCCTCCACTTTTGGGGGCTGGTTGGCTGAGCATCCTGCGGACGTGGTGGTGATCGAAGAGTTAAACCGACCCTTTGAGACCTTGATGGACCAGCACCCCGATTACCCGTACCGTGAAGCGGTATACACCGGTGATGCCTTTGGCATTGGCGTCTGGAGTCGTCAGCCGATCAAGGTGCAGACCCTGTCGCTGGGCGAAGCGGCCTTGCCCAGCCTGGCCATTCAGTGGGGGGCTGAACAGGGCACGCAACTCCCCGTTTCTTTACTGGCCACCCATCCGTTGCCCCCCATTGAGGCCCGTTATTTTGCGGCCCGCAATCAACAATACGAAGCCCTGGCCGCCTTTTTAAAGACACAGCCAGGACCTAAGCTTTTGGTGGGGGACTTGAATATAACGCCGTGGTCAGGGTATTACCGTGGGTTGGAGCAGGCCACCGGGTTGCGCAACAGCCGTCAGGCTCGGGGAATATTGCCTTCCTGGCCGAGTCACTGGCCCGCGCTGATGCGGATTCCCATTGATCATGTGTTGTGGCAAGGCCCCTGGACGTCGGTGCACACCGAATTGGGACCAGATATTGGCTCGGATCATTTGCCCGTGCGGGTGCACTTTCGCCCGTAAGCGCTATAAAAGGCTCAGGCTTCAGGACCTACATATTGAAAGCGGGGCAAGGTTTGGCCCTCATGCAAGACGGTTTCCGTAAACATTTCCAGCGGGCGAATCCAGGTTCCCTGATCGCCGTAGAGGGTTTTGTACACCACGTGCCACGCTTCGGTTTCGCTATGGCGCGCCAGATCGAGTACTTCGTAAAAATTCCCTTTGTAATGCTGATAACGCCCGCGTTGTAGCGCGGGCGTCGAGGAAGGCGAGGACATTTTAGGCGGTAACGTTTTCGCCCAGCAGACTGAGCAAGTCGTTGACGGCCTGTTGTTGGGTGGGGTTGAGGATGGGCTGTTGGGTTTCGGGGTTTTTAATCTCGAGAGCATCCCGCAGCAGGTTCACCAGGCGACCCTGGTTTTCGCCGGTGTTGGCCAGCGCGTATTGTAATGCGTCCATATCGGGGGCAAGGCTGGTGAGGGGCACCAGCTCTTCGGCAAAGTGACTCTCTTTGATGTCGTCGAGCATGGTGTTGCGATAGCCTTCGCGCCATTGCTGGTACCAGTTGTTGGCAATCAATTGCTCCATGCGTCGCAGAGCGATATTTTCTAAAACGGCAATCACGCTTTCGAGATCCTGAAACACCTTGTCGGGGGCGACTTCATCGCTAAAGGCCACGTCGGAGTTCACCAGGGCATCCCAGGCTCTTAAGACGTCGTCGATCAAACGGTTCAGCTCTTCGGCGAACTCACCAAAACCTTCGGGACGCTCAAGGCCTTCGCCCGCGCCGGAGAGACGGGCCAGAATGTAGGCCACGTAATCGGCTTCCATTTGCGCGGCTTCGTTGCTGTCGGGGGTGGCTTCAATGGCGTCATCGAGCACATTGTTCAGTTGATCGAGCAGTTTTTGCAGGCGCTTGGCGCGCGAGAGGGCCGCTTGCTTTTCGATTTCTTCATTGCTGAGCTGGTTTTGGGTCGGGGGAGCGGTATTGCTGACATTCGGGGTGCTGTTATAGGTGGTGGCGTTGTAGCCACTGCTGCCCAGAGGATTAAAAAGCATGATGGACCTCATCTAGATTTTCGCTTGTCTTATTCATCGCGGTCACACTGTACCTTCTGACGCGATTTAATCAACTCTTAATGAAAGAGCCGTTTCCCCCTGTTCATAAACTGTCAATTAAGGGTTTGGGCAAGGGCCGTTACAGTGAAGTCATACCTTTTAAAAAGAAAGCAAAGGACGCATGATGTTACAGCATATTTTACTCACGCTCGGTCTCACCACCTTATTCACCGCCGGTGGCCTCACCGTTAATACCCTCTGGCACGCCGAACGTCCCCAGGGCCAAACCCAACAGGTAGAAACGGTCGCTGCCTCTCCGGCGGCCACCCTGTCGGTGGTGGTTACGGGGGCGGTCCAGCAGCCGGGCGTTTATCAGATTCCCGCTTACGGTCAACTCAAAGATCTTGTAGATCTGGCGGGTGGCTTGACCGCTGAAGCCCAGTCCATGCCTGAGGGCTATTGGCAACAGCCCCTTTATGCCGGGCAAATTGTGCATGTGGCTGCCCAGCCGGGTGCAGCGTCGTTGGTACAACGGGTGTCGCATACGCAGAGCGCTCCCCGGGTGACGGGCAAAATCAAAAAACGCTCCAGCCATCAGACCCCGCTGCGTCAGGCCCCGCAGCAAAAAATCAACCTCAACACCGCCGATGCCAAAACCCTGACGAAGCTGCCCGGTGTGGGCCCGGCACTGGCCAAACGCATTATTGAAGCCCGCAAGGCCAAACCCTTTGCCAAACCCGAAGACCTGATTGAGCGCGTCAAAGGCATTGGCCCTGCCAAATTTAAAAAAATGGCGGATTGGGTACAGTAATGCTGCAGTATGGGATCTGGTACGGGGTGGGTATTTTTGTGGCCGGTCTGGAGCAGGTCCAGGTGCTTGGCCCACTGGTGTTTGCGTTGGTGCTGGGCGGTTACACCCTGTGGGCTTTTGCCACCGATAAAAACTGGCAAAGGGGCCTCTTGTGTGCCCTGTGTCTGGCGCTGGGGGGAGCCAATGCCCTGTGGCACCAGCATGTGCCCGCCCGCCACGGCGTGCAGCAACTGGCTACCCGGCAGGTGAAGCAGATACAGGGGCTGGTGGTGAGTGAGACCACCCACCGCACGCCTGAACGTTCGGCCTTTACGCTGGCTCTTCAGTACTGTGGAGACCAGCCCTGCGAGGGCAAGGTTCAGGTGTTTTTAGCTCAGGGGCGCACCCCCGTGTACGGGCAGCACCTGACCTTACAGGGGCGCTTGGACCGTCCTGCCCAGGCGGACAATTTTGGGGGCTTTTCGTATGCCCAGTATCTGGCCACCCAGGGCATTCACGGGGTGTTTTACGCCCGCGAACTGCGCACCGGCGAGGTGTTTGCCGGGCCCGGTGGCCTTTATGTGGTGCTGCGCCAGTGCCAGCGTTTGCGTCAACAGCTCTTAAAGTCCTTTGAAGCCCATTTGCCTCTGGGTTCCGCCCGCATTCTGGGCAGTCTGATTCTCGGCGAGAAGGTTTCTCCGGTGCCCGAGGCCATTCAGGGCAAATTTCAGCAATTGGGTTTACAGCATGTGCTGGCGGTATCGGGGTATCAGGTGCAATTGCTGGTGCTCTGTGTGATCCTGGGCCTGCGGGCTGTGCGCTGCTCTCGACCCGTGCAAATGGGCGTTGCCATTGTGGCCCTGTGGGGCTTTGTGCTGTTGACGGGGGCGCCCGCTTCGGTGCTGCGGGCTGCTGCAGTGGCCACCTGGGTGTGTGGGGCCCAGGCTTTCTTTTACAAGCTGTCGTTGCGGGGCGCCCTGTGTGCGGGCATTCTGCTGCTGTTGGCGGTGAACCCCTTGCTGTTATGGGATGTGGGCTTTCAGTTCTCGGCGCTGGCGACCCAGGGCCTGATGTGCAATGCCCAGCGTTTTCAGCAGGCCCTGGGCTTTTTGCCCGTGAGTTTGGGTGCCATGGTGAGTGCCGTGCTGGCTGCGCAATTGTGGGTGCTGCCGTTGCAATTGTTCCATTTTGGTACCCTGGCCTGGTTGTTTTTGCCGGGCAATTTGTGGGCGGGCCTGTGGACTACCCTGCTCACCTGGGCCGCCATGGCCGCCGCGCTGGCCAGTCTGCTGCTGTGGGGCTGGCCTTTGCAAGTCCTGTTTTGGGGCATTGGCGGGTGTGTGCAAGCGCTGCTGAGCGGTATGGATGTGCTCTTGCACCTGCCTCAGCCCGTGCTGTATTTTCCACGCCTGTCACCGACGGCGGTGATTTTGGCCTATGCTCTGCTGGGCCTTTACACCTGCCATAAAACCACCCTGCGGCCCCGCTGGCGTCAGCCTCTGCGCGCCGGGGTCCTGGCCATGCTCTTGTGCTTGCCCGCCTTGCAAGCGGTGGCCCTGTGGCAAGACCAGCGCCAGTGCCCTTTGCGGGTGACGTATTTGTCGGTGGGGCAAGGCGATGCCGCATTATTGGAGGTGGGCGGTCAGGCCATGCTGGTGGACGCTGGCCCCAGCTGGAAAACCGAAACCGGCTTTGACGATGCCGGTCGTCGCGCCATTGTGCCCTATCTGCGTCAGCGCGGCATTCGCCAATTGCACACCGTAGTGCTCTCTCACGGTCATTTGGATCATTACGGTGGCCTGGCCTCGATTGCCGAAGCCATTCCCATTCAGCGCCTGCTGGTACCCGAAGGCCTGTTGGCCGCCGAACATAACACCGGTGCCCTGGCCTTTGCTTTAAAAACCTTAAAAGCCCAGGGCACCCGCATCGAAACCGTCAACCACGGTAGCTTGCGGGCCTTGCCCGGTGACGTGCGCCTGCTCTTTTGGCAGCCATTGGGCCCCGAAGCGGGCCATAACGACAGTTCCCTGGTCATGCAGGTCGAACACCAGAGCGTCCGCTTTTTGTTTGCAGGCGACTTGGAGCACGCCGGAGAAGAAGCCTTGCTCAAGAGCGAAGGGTTTGTGCCCCGCACAGATATTTTAAAGGTGCCCCACCACGGCAGCTCGACCTCTTCAACCCCTGAATTTTTACAGGCTCTCTCACCCCGTGAGGCCATTGTATCGGTGGGCGAGCGTAACCGCTTTCGCCATCCGTCGCCCAAAGTCATGGACCGCTACGCCCAGTCCCAGAGCCGGGTGTGGCGCACCGATCAACAGGGGGCCGTCTGTGTGTGCTCTACCGGTGCGGGCTATACGATTCAGGCCAAAAAGGTGCTAAACTAAAGGGCATTAAAAGGGGGCTGCAGCGTGAAAAAACGACCTCAGTTTTTAAATGTGGATTTTGACATTTTTTCACAGGTTCCGCTCAGGCATTTAAAAGCTCACTTTGAGCATGTGGGTCTCTCTATTTTGTACGCGGGAGAGAATCATCACGCTGCAGCCCATGAATTTGGAGATGCACCCTATCTCCTTTCAGCTGAGGTGAATACTTCGGTGCTCTGTCTGTCGATTCTGGAAGATTTTGTCGCGGTCATTGCCGGGTTAAGTGAAGCGGCCAAAAAGGATTGGGACCGTAAGCTGGGTCTGGTTTTGGATTTGGGATTTAATATTCCTGAAGAGGCAAGAACGCTTTCTGTTGATGTATCTCAAGATATTTTAGCGTTGGCTCAGCACTTGAATGCTTCCCTGCGTGTGACCACCTATCTTGTCACTGAATCTGAATGGGATGAGGCTCATGGGCAGCAGCAGTTTATAAAACAAAGTGAACTGGATTCAGAACGGTGGGAGCTTAACACCCACCGCAAATACCTCAGGCTCTTGCAATTGCCTCAAGCACAAAGCGATGCCCTCTGGCAAACGGAAAGGCCTTATCGTGCGCTGAGTATTCACGACCATGTGTTAAGCCACGAAGAATGTCTGGCGCATTTTATGTTTTATGGCGCTATTGAAACCGATGCACAACGGCTGGAATACGAGACTTTTGAAAAAAGTATGGGCTTACTCTTTCAACGTTTGTTTGAAACCACACCCATACTGATGGCGTCTCTGGATGAGGCCAGCACCGCTTGTCAGCGCATAGAAAGTCTTGAGGCCCTCTTGCAATCTGTGGTTCATGAATTGCGCACCGAAGCTCAGGAGCATTGCTTTCTTTTGCCTGAATACCGGACGGTGATTGAGCCCGGCTTTGATTTAACCTGGTTCCTTCGCCTTTATGAACCCATTAACACATCGGTGATTCAGTTGGCGCAACAGGTGGGTGTTCACGTGATAGAGGTGTAATAATAGGGGAAGTCACCGTTGTGTATTTGATTGGAGGTTGAACATGAAGGGCAGAATTGTATTTAACGGCAATATTCAGCTGGAACAGGATTTTATTCTCAGCTTTCGTGAGGCCTTGCTGGCTTCGCATCACCAGGACCCGGCGGTGCGTCATAGCCGCAAAACCCTGCTGATTACGGCGGCGTGGCAAAAACGTGAGCACGATGAACAGCATATTCGCGATGCGCTGCACGGCATTGGGTTAGAGCACGTGGAAAACCTCTCGCTGTACCATGCCTTTAATGAACTGCGGGGAGCTGACCCTGATTTGTATCAGGTGTACCACACCAAACAGAAGGTCGTGCAACAGGTTAAGCTTTTTTACCGTGAGAAGAATTCAGGCCTGATTCGCATTTTGCAGAACCAGCTGCAATTGCTGCGCGACACCTTTCCCAATATTTCGCTGGCTCAGGTGCTGGCTTATGATGTGGAGTCGGGACAAAAGGCCCTGAGCGATTACAACCCGTGGCAATTGCTCTACCACTACGCCTGTCAGGATATTCAGGCCAGCATTGCCAAGCTGCGTGAACACGATGAGCACATGCTACAGGTGTGCCATGAAATTGACGATACCTTTTTTGAAAGCAGCGGGGTCTTGCAGCACCCCCTTTATCATCAGATACGGGCCCAGCTGGCCGAACGCTTGCTCAGCGCCAACTCCATTTTTATCTTTGGTGGGCATATTGCGGTGCTGTTTAACCGCCTGAACTTCTTTCAGCTCAAAGATGTGTTTGTGGAAGCCCTGGAGCGGGGCACCAATTTTTACACGGTGTCAGCGGGCTCCATGAGCCTGTGCGATTATCTGGTGGTCTTTGACGACAGCTCTAACGAGTGGACTCGCTCCTCGCGCATGTATGACTTTGAGCTCTTTGACAAAGGCTTTGGTCTGGTGACCAAGATTCAGCTCTTTCCCCATTGCAAAGACTACATCGCCATGGAAGACCCCGACACCGTGGCCTACACAGCGGCCCGCTTTAACCGCAGCCTGTGCGTGGGGTTAGACCAGCGTTCTTTCTTGCAGCTGGAAACCTACCGCCATGAGGGCCGGGAATACGAGCGTTTTGCCTCAGTGGGCGCCCGCGAAGGTCTCTATTTGTTCCATGCCAATGGCGAAGTCGAAATCAAGCACACGGGCGAAGAACTGCTATTGCCAGGTACCCTGGCCTGGGAGCGGCAGCATGGCAGCTGATGAGTTAACCACCCCGCGCCTGCGTTTGCGCCAGTGGTGCGCCGCCGATGCAGAGCCTTTTGCGGCTCTAAACGCAGACCCCGAAGTCATGCGTTATTTTCCGGCGCTCTTAAGTCGTGCTGAAAGCGATGCCATGCTGGAACGCTGCCAGCAGATGATTCAGGATCTGGGACATGGCTTTTGGGCCCTTGAACGTCTGGAAGATCAGGCTTTTTTAGGCTTTGTGGGCTTAAAGCCCGCCCCTGACAGCCTGGATTTTGCGCCCGTGTTGGAGATCGGTTGGCGGCTGTCGCGTCAGGCCTGGGGCAAAGGTTACGCTACCGAAGCCGCTCAGGCAGCCCTGCGCTTTGCCTTTGAAACCCTTCAACACAACGAAGTGGTGTCCTTTACCGCCGTCAATAACCAGCGTTCCTGGGCCGTGATGGAGCGATTGGGCATGACGCGTTCAGGCACCTTTGAGCACCCTGTATTGCCAGAAGGCCATGCCCTGAGAACCCATGTGTTGTACCGAATGAAAAGCCCTGTCAAGTGTTAAGTTAGCACTAACACACCATGAAAGCAGAATTCGATTTGACTACAACTCCTCCGATCAACACCCCCATTATTATTGGCTGCAATGTCTTTGGCTGGACCCTCGACAAAGCCGCTTCCTTTGAGGTGCTAGATGCCCTGTTTGAAACGGGCTTTCGCACCCTGGATACTGCCAACATTTACTCGGCCTGGGTCGATGGCAATACGGGCGGCGAGTCGGAAACCATCATTGGCGAATGGATGAAAAGCCGCAATAACCGCGATCAGATGACGCTGATTACCAAGGTTGGCATGGAAGTGCACGGCGAACAGGGCCTTGCAAAAGATTACATCTTGCGGGCCAACGAAGCCTCTTTAAAGCGCTTACAAACGGAATACGTCGACGTGTATTTGTCGCACCAGGAAGACCCCGAGACCCCCATTGAAGAGACCCTGGAGGCCTACCAGATCCTGTTAGACCAGCACAAGGTCAAAACCATCGGGGCTTCAAATTATTGTTTTGAGGGCTTAAAGGCCAGTATTGAAAAAGCCCAGCACAGCGGCCTGCCCCTGTACCAGATTTACCAACCCGGTTATAACCTGTATGACCGTGAAGATTTCGAGACCCAGTACCAGGATTTCTGTCAAACCCACCATATTGCGGTGATCCCTTACTGGGCATTGGCCAGTGGCTTTTTGACCGGCAAATACCGCAAAGCCAGCGATGCTGGCCTGAGTCAGCGGGGGGATGGCGTGGTGAATAAGTACCTGAACGCGCGGGGCGAGCGCATTCTCAACGCTTTAGATGACATTTCAGCCAGCACCGGTGCTTCACAGGCTGCGATTGCACTGGCCTGGCTCATGGCCCAGCCCACCATCGCGGCCCCTATTGCCAGTGTCACCAAAGCCTCGCATATTGAAGCCCTCAGCACTGCGGCAGCCCTCAAGCTAAGCACCGAGCACTTAGACACCCTGAATCAAGCCAGTGCCCCGTTGGCCGTGCCCCAGTAGGTTGCAGTAGGTTCCAGTAGGCTAAGGTTTTCTGTTTAGAAACAACGCATCATGGGAATAGATCATGATGCCGTTGTTTTATCCAAAAGCTCTCACTTCGATGCTGCTCGGTCTCGTGCTCGCCATTGCCTTTTGGCCAGAGCCCACCTGGGCCTGCACTTGCAGAACCAGAACCGCTTCTGTTCAAGCCAATATGCACACCTTACAAACCGCCGTGGAAACCTATGCCGTCAAACACCGTGGCAATTATCCAAAATCTCTTGCGGTGCTTTATAAGGAGGCCACAGCCCAGGACTACTGGAAAGACTTCGCAAACCCTTATACCTATGCTGCTGAGCGCAGCCTTTTTATGGCTGATATGCCCCAATGGAAACAGCTCACCGCCCAAAGAACTTCACAGTATGTCTTTGGATTGCGCGTGCGCTCCTTGCCGCAGGGTGAAAAGCCAACCCCGGCTGAGCGTGTATATGCAGGGGTTGTACTTTACGCTTATGCAGCACCGAACGGTTACCGGATTTATGGGCTGGATGGTCAAGGCCAACTGCTCAGAGACCGTGGAGAAACCTTTTTTCTGAGCCATGACTAAACATCCGGTTCACTGTTTTTCGTTAGGGGGCTACTGGCTCAGCATCGGCCTCTTTAATGGGGGGCTATTGCTCGGAGCCTTTGGGCTGTATTTGTACTGGGGACTTCGCTTTGCACAAGAGCGTGTGATGATGTGCGGTTGTGGACCCTACTCCAGTTTTTTGTTGCTCAAAGAAGTGTTTCCGGCAGATATGCCGTTATCTTATCTTTTGAATTGGCTGGCTGTTTTTGCCACTGGTGTGGTCATTGAGTTTTTGATTTTGTTCTGCTTCCACCCCAAAACAAAACGCGCGCTTCTGCTTCCGGTCCTGGCCTTTGTGCATAATCTACCGGGGGTGTTGATGCTACTGACGTTGATGTCGCAACCCGATTACCTGGCTACCTATTTCACTGCCACAATCTTTGCACTGCCTTTGGTCGGGATTTACACTCCGTTTTTGCGCTTTCACCCCACCGACCCCAGGGGTGCTCGGGCCACCCAAAGTAAACTCCTGGATCTGCTCACTTACTTTGGACTGGCATATATTCTATTGATGTTCATGTTGTCGGAGCAGTTTCTAATGCTTCCGCTTTTCTTTCTTGTCGACCCGCTTTTTCTATTGACCCCTTTTTATTTTTTTATTCTTCTGTTTAGGGTGCGCAGACAGGCCTGGAAAAAGTCAGGCCGGGCATCGCTTTAGGATTTGACGGGTTTAGATTAAGCAGCTAAAGCATCCAGGGGACTGAGCACAGGCTTTTGCTCACTGTGAGGGCGCGTGTGCAGATAAATCATGGTGGTGCGAATATCGCTGTGGCCTAGCAGTTTTTGAATGGTTTGTAAGTCGTAGCCCGCCTGAAGCAGGTGACTGGCAAAGGCGTGGCGAAAGGTATGGGGACTCACCCGCTTAAGCATGCCCAATTGGGCGATGGCTTGCTTTAGCACCTTTTGTACATGGCTCCCGTGCAGGTGATAGCGTTGCCAGGTTTTGTGCTCGGGCATATGGGTTAACTGAATGGCCGGAAATAGCCATTGCCAGTAAAAGCTTTTGGCTGCGCCGGGGTGTTTGCGATCAATACCGTTGGGCAAAAACACGCCCGCATAGTCCTCTGTTTTCAGATCTTTTTGGTGCAGCCGCTGTAAGACCTTGAGGTGGTGTTTCAACGGCTGACGCAAGCTACGCGGCAGCGGCACCACACGATCTTTGTCGCCCTTACCCCGCCTGATGTACAGCAAATTATTGTCAAAATCGAGGTCTTGCAAGCGAATGCTCAGGACTTCTTTGAGACGTAAACCACAGCCATACAGCATTTGCACCACCAGACGGTAATTTTGTAAGTCATCGTGGGGCAAGATCTCAAGAATGGCAGCCACCTCTCTGGCTTCTGGCGGCGCTTGGCCCGTGGAATACCTTTGAGTTCCTGCAAGGGCCTTTTTAGGCCATATTGAAAGAAAAATAGCAGGGCATTAAAAGCCTGATTCTGGGTAGAGGCAGCGAGATGTTGGGTGATGGCTAAATAGAAAGGCTTTGACATGGCTTTCGTCTAAGGCCTGGGGTGGCGTTTGAATCCCCACAAACTTTTGCAAGCGTTGGGCCCAGTACGTGTACAGTTTGAGGGTGCGTTTAGAGTAGTGACGCAACTCGATTTCTAAGCGCTGTTCTTCAAAGGCTTTTTGCCAGGCCTGAGCAGTCGAGGGCTTGGCCACTTCACGCTGAACCACGGATTTTTGCCTCGGTGGTGGCGGCACAGCTTTGGGCAATTGCTTCACATGATGGGGCTGTGGCTGCGGTTGTGAGGCGGTTTTAACCTTGTCATACAGGGCTAAGGCATGGCGTGCCTGCTCAAACATGAAAGCAGAACCATAGCGTTGTTTGATCTGTTGCAAAAAATCTTCTATGGCCAGAGGGTGTCCCTTTTGCTTTTCTGCAATTAAGAGCTTCTAGCAGAACCCGTAGGGTGATGCTTAGAAGGCTCTTACTTAGCGCAACTTAGACTTTAGGGTACAGGTTTTGTTAAGCGCTGTAAGTACTGACGAATCCAACGCAAATAGTGACTGTGGCGATGGCGAGCAGGTACCGCCTGGTTCAGTATCTTTTGCAGGGCTTCTAAAAATTCAGGGCTTAAAGGATCTGAAGATTGGATTTGCATAAGACCTCGCTTTCATACAAAAGCATACATTTGTATTTTGTTGAGTGTCAAGTTGAGGTTTAACAAACGCCGTGTTAAACGCGTCGGTTAAACATGCGTTTTTTGCGTGTTATACAGGGGGAGCAGTTTTTAGAGAGAGAGGCTTTGATGATTGATTCATCAGGTTTTGAGGCTTGTTTTGAGGGTAAGGTTGTGGTTCAATGGTGTGTGATAAACGAGGGGCTTATTAAACACGGCATTTGCGTGTTTAATAGATCTGTTCAAGCACTGGTAGAGTCGACTTTCGGTCATTTGTAACTCATAAAATTATACTTATTTAAAAATTATGCCTAAAGGTACTGTCGTTCAGAGATTATACTAATCCGTGAGATTAACAAGATATTAGTCTTTGGCTGCGTTAGCGACCAAAAGCGACTCAACCAGACCAACCTCTTCCAGGCTACGCCGGAAAGGTTGGCTAGAGGCAATCCGTATGGGGTAGATTACATATTTAAATCATGGATTGTGAGTTCGTTCTTAGATACTTCGATAGATCGTTGATACGACGAGGGTTTATATCACTTTGACTCCAAACTTTTATACTGTTAGCGATCTTTATCTGAACGGATGACCTATCAATATTGTTTCGATTAGGATGTGCTTGGGTAATAGCTTGGCTCTATAACATATAACTGATATGATTTAAATTACATACTCAAATTTCGAATAGCCAACTTTTTCTGGACTTTTCGTTGTTAAGGGTAAAAGTCAAATTAGAATAAAAAATCTAGGAAGCAGTCTTTGAATCCAATAAGAGTAGCTCAACTAAAAGAAGTTAAACAAGAAGTTAATTTCCAGCAGATAAATGACGTTTATATTTGTATTGTAGACGCTTTCAAAATCAAGGATGGTGAAATAACCTCTGATATTGAAAAGCTAGAAGTCTATTTAAAAAAAACGTTTCAACCCGTGGATATACTTATTGAGTGTATTTGTGCATTGTTAGGAAGAGCTATTGGTTTGCCAATTCCAGAACCTATAATAGTGATTGATGGAGATAATATTCACTACGCTTCTGTTCAGGTTTCATCAGAAGATGGAGGCCCTGCAATTCCTGTCAAAATGACAACTAAAAAGAATATAGACGATATAAAGCTGAAATTGAGAGAGTTTTTGCCCACCTACGACTGTATTTTATTTGATGAGTATATAATGAATGACGATCGCAGTGAAATGAATGTACTGGTGTGTGGAAAAAACAATTTTGCGTTTATAGATCATGGTCATGCGCTATTTACTGGGCAAGGTTTAGATTTGTCTATTGCCGAAAACAAGTTGTACAATTATGTTAAACCTGAAACCTTCTCTGTATACACAATGCAATTTACTATACATATTCAAAATGCTGTTAAGAGTTTTTTGAATAAAATGGGAGAAGATGTAGTCGAAACAGTATTTTCTCTTATAGAGCAATTGCCTTTTGAATCTAGTGACTTACAAAAGTACAAGTCTATGCTTTTAAAAAGGTGGGGGTTTGTACCAGGTATTTTTCAAGAATTAGAGGAGGCGGATAAAAAATAATGAATATTAGTAGCTTTGCTAAACTAGCTCCTCCTGCTTCTGAAAAAATAGGCTCTTACTATCCTGTTTTTTTAAAACCCATGGTAAATTCTGATGAGAGAATAATTGTTGCTATGGTTGTTCAAAGCTCTGATAGAGAATCTTATATGGTAAAACCCGTGCTCAGTAGCAAACTCATGAAGTGTATGTTCAGCAAGTCTTACGAACATTTTGACTATTGTATTGACTGGGTTATTGAGTCTTTGCATTCATATTTAGCTACTGGAAGTGATATCAAGTTTTGGGAAAGTCCTCTAGATATAATGTATTTAGGCACAGAGAAATCATCTAAGTATAAAGATGGGTTAGATGATCTAATGGAAACAGCTGTTTTCTCATCGTGCTTTTTTAGATCTCATAAAACTAGTACGTCTAGACCTACATCGAGAACGTGGGTAAATCGAGTAAGCAACTCAGTCACTTCCGAACGACCGGATTTAAAAGATTTCTTTGATAAGAAGATAAGTTTTGATAAAAAGGTAAATCGCAACTTTGATTTTGCTTCTTCTAGATATAGCTTTAAGGCTGTGTCTGTCATCAGTAATCAAAAAAGCTGGTTTGATTCAGCAAGCAAATGTATACTAGACTTTACTTTATTTGAGAAATACAAAAATAGTAAAATTAATATTCCTGAAAAAAAAGAAATAGTTCTTTTGTACTCCGTATCGAAAACAAGAGTAGAGGCTTCTGATATCAAGAAATATTCTCAACGAATAGAAGAGTTAGAAGAAATTGCTAAACAGGAAAGCATAGACGTAGTTGTCTTTGATAACCCCGACGAGCAAACAAATACAATGAAAGAACACATAATAGCCAAAGCTTAAACTTCATAGAACCCAGCAGATCAGAGGATAGACTTAAGATCTGCCAGAGTCGGCTATTATTTTGAAACAGAAACTATACAGGTGTTTTAGGATCAAGCGATTGGCCCAGATTGTTATTTCGAGGTAGAATACCGTTAAAGGATTAAAAGGTTTTTTTATGAGCATTAAAAAACGTATTCCGAAAAAAATAACCCCCTGCCCTATTATCGAAGGTGTTTTAGAAATTCGATATGAGAAAAATAAAAGCCTCTCACCAAATATGTTTCCAGGCCAGCTGGCAGCAAAATTAGGAATTACAGAGTCCAATGACCTTCCTGAGTCTGATATTCCTGAAAGAATCGCTTCTGAACACCCTCAATTAAAATTTGTGCCTCGTGTTCAGCTATTTAAAGAAAACATAATTGTTCAACTCGGTCCTAATGTTATTTCAATAAATAACCCGGATGATTACATAGGCTGGGATGACTTTGAAAAGCATATAGAAGAGGTAATTGACTGTTTACTTGAAATTAATGCCATTGACCATATTATGTCCATCAGTTTGCGTTACATAGATTTTTTTGATCACAATATTTTTGAAAATATTGATCTAAAAGTTAGTATGTCAAATGAAGACTTTTCTGATCATGACTTGTTCATTCAGTATATGAAAGAGAACTCAGATTATCGTGCTGTGGTGAAAATAAGAAACGACGTGAAGATGAAGGTTAAGGGGAGTGAGGATAGAGGCGCAGATTCAATCGAGGGATCAACCGTAGATATTGACACCCAATATCTACAAAATGTTCCTACAGAGAAGGAAGCATTAATGCAGGTAATCAATAGTGCACATACGTTTGAAAAAGAAACGTTTTACGATTTAGTTAGCGAGTCTTTCATTGAAACATTAAATCCGGAGTATGAATAATGACTACATTTTTAGGTCAAGATATTAGCTCCAATTTATTTAGTAACTCAGGATTTGGCCGGCGCGATACGGTAAGTACCTCTTCAATTCATGAAAGGTTTTTGAATAGCAACAAAATTATGGTGAAACCATCCACCATTGCTGTTAAATTACTACAAAAGCTTGTTCGGCAAAGAGTTAAGTATGTGGATAATTTATCCTCATTAGATGAAAATTGGATTTCAGGAAAATCTCAATTACCTGATGCCCGTACTATTGAAATGATGACGGCATTTATAAAGAGCTTATGTAAGATAGATCAACTATCTCAAAGTTGGCATAGAAAAAGTAAATTATTAATGTCCCCTCTCCCATCAGGAGGGATCTCTGCAGAAATCCAACACGAAAACTTTAGCTTGTCTCTGAATATATTTAACAGCGGAAATATAGAGCTAGAATATGAAAAAGATGGTTATTACGATGAAGTAGAAAACCTTGTCCAAGAAAACTTTTTGCAAAAAACAAATGACTTGATTTGTTTTTTGACTCAGAGGTCTTAGTGACTAAAAACCAGACTATACCTAACGGTGAAACTCTTTTTCGGTTCGTAAACCCTGATTCTTTACCTGAAGATCAAGAAGATCTTCCCATAGGTATCTTCAATGATAATGAGCTTTCATGTGATTGGAAAAAATTAAGACCCGATCCGGGAACTTCTTTTCATATTTCTGAAGGTAAAACACTTGTAATAGCCATAGAAATATGTGACGAAATTAAAAATCCTGAGAACCCAAAACGCTTAGGTGAAAAAGTAGAAGCTTGGAAGCAGGATGTTATTCACGATCCTATTAGCAATGAAGAAGATCCTATTCATGGAGAAAATGAGGCTCACTCCTTAATAAGAGGTAGGAAAAAGAAAGCTGTCGTGGATGCAATAAGGGATCACTCAACGGTTTATAATTTATATAGTTAAATAACTTTCTGCACATAATCATCAACTCAACGATGCATCTCGACGCGACATCGCTCCGCTCGCGCATCAGCTGCGGCGTTGACTTTCGGTCTTTTGTAATCCATAAAATTATATTTATGTATGGCTTTGCAAAGAATTTTACGCACTCAAACGATTAGCTCAAGAATTGCTCAGTTTAAATGAGAACCAGATTGCTCAGGCTCTAAACAAAGGTGAATTATTCGAGGTGAATGCAGATGGATAGCCCAATTTTAAACAGTATTTATGAAACGGCAAAAGGATTACATGACGCTGGAGTAATGAAACCCGAAACGCTGTGCGAATTCGACGCCCTATGTTTACCCAAAATAATTGACTATACGCCCAATCAAATCAAGAAAATTAGACTCAAGCATGGAGTAAGCCAGGCTGTATTCGCTGCTTACCTGAACACAACAGTTTCTACTGTTCAGAAGTGGGAACAGGGAAAAAAGAAGCCAAGTAGCATGTCTCTCAAACTCTTGAGCTTAGTAGATAATAAAGGTCTAGATATTTTAATTTAACCAAGCGCACCAACAAGTCGTTGTGCCTTAAAATAAAGCTCAAATATTTCGATACTTTTTTTGTATTGTTCATGCGCATTAGCCAAAACGTTGTTTATGTTTTTCTAAGGTTTTTTGGACGTCGTCTAAGGCCTTAAGTATGCGGTCATGAATAGAAGACTCACTTTTTTCGTTGCCCATAAAGTAGGAGGTGTGAGCTGCGCATAGATTTTCTGCCTCAGACCATGATTCGGCTAACGCTTTGGCCCAGTGTTGAAAGTCATCGGCAGCGCCTTTACGGGGCTCAAGAACCTCAGATAAAGTAGGGTGAAAACGCATGGGGTTTGACAGACCAAAAGAGCGTAGCAATTTGGGTAAACGAACATACATCAAGGTATCATCCACATGAATTGTTTTCGAAGCACGGTGATAAGCGAGAACAGACGAAAAATGAAGATTCTCGTTCTTTGGAATAAACGTCACCCCTTCTGGCACCGAAAACGCCAAATCTGAAGCGAATTTAGCGTGAAGTTCCGGGTCTTCTGTGGTGAGCTTTTGCCAGTTTAACTCAGGAAATTTATGCAGGTGGCGCGCTGTGCCGTAATGCAATGCCCCGGGGTAGCGCTTGTGCATGGCCTCCACATGGAGAGTATGAAAGGGATGGAGATTCAAAACGGCTTCAACGTCTTTTCCGTTACGGGTAAGTTCATCAATTTTTTGGAGTGCTTCTCCTTCAAGACCTAAAGAATCAAGAAATACGAACTTTCCCTGATCTGTGCGCAAAAGTGAAGCCTGGGTTCCAACGTCTATTAACCCCGCAATTTTGAATGATCCCCTTATATTCCAGAAATTGTCTGAGACTTGAATTAATTTTGGTTTCATGAGACCCTCTCTGCCATTGTTTGAAAAACAGATTTCTTTAACACAAAATACGTGCTTCCTCTAAAGTACCATCGGAATTAGGCGTTTTGTACCGTATTGTAAAGTCCAGTTTGGGGTGTTATGCTGTGGCAGGCTACAGATTTTAAGGTTTTTCTCCTTGTGTTTAACACCTGTTCTTAGCTAAGCTGAGCCAATGGAATGCGCTAGCGGTCAGGCCCACTGTCCCGGCTGGTTTAAACCGCAGCCTGGCGCTCATTGTTCTAACCTTAGATCCTGGAAGCAAATCTGAAGTCCCATGCAAGTGAATCTGACAACCTATCGGCGTAAACAACGACTCGCCTTACGTCTCTGCCTTTGCAGCGTGCTCCTGTCGAGCATGATCGTCTCCTGTGCGAGTACAAAGAAGCAATCGCCCCAGGAACCTCATGTGGAAGCCGGTCCACTGCCCTGGGCCAGTCCCCAGGCCCTCAAGACGCTGGCTCACCACGGCATTGAGATCAATAATGTAACCCGCAGCAAGCTTCAGGCTATTGCCCGCAAGGCCGCCCGTCCTGGCAACACCCTTGAACAGATGGACCTTGACCTGAATGACGACGGCCAGGTGACCCGTAAAGAACTCCAGTTCCTGCTCAGCTGGCGCCAGGATCAGCTCAGTGAGGAAGGCCGCTACCGACTGAAAAGCCAGCCTCAGTTGCTGCCCAACCGTACCGTTTCAGGCATGGTGCAAATTCACGTGAATAATCCTGAACAGGTCAGTGACCCGGGCGTGCTTTTTGATTCGCACCAGCTCCGGGGCCAGACCCCGCTGCATCTGGGGCAGCGCGATCATCAACGCTTTGAGGTTTTTAGTTACACCAATTATCTGTCTTTACGTCAGAAATACGGTGCCAAAGCCAGACCTGACGGGAAAGCGTTGGAATCGGCCTGGTACACGATTAGGGTTCATAACCCCGTGGAAAACGGTCCGGTTACGCTGACGGTTCTGGGATCGGGCATGCTTAACGAAGAAAACCCGGCTGCCGCTTCGCGCATGCTGACCCAGCTGCCCCCGACCCTTGATGCCTCGGGTCGGGCCGCCGCCGCTGAGCGCATTAAACACCCGACCCGTAGCAACGATGCAGATTTGCAGTATCGCATGCTGCACCCCGAGCACCATGCCATCCATAAGGCCGCCACCATGTCTGCTGGAAACAGCATGATGCTGTATGTGCGCCTGCCCATGATTAGTGGATTACAAGACTTCCGGGGGCAGTTTCAGTTCCAGGTTCAGGATTCAAATTTGCAAAAGCCCCTGCGTCTGCAAGCTGCTGTACTTACGGATCTTCCCGTTGAAACCCGGGGAGACAGTGGTGTGATCGCCGATATTGCCCCCGAAAAATTCAAACCCCACCTGAAGTCCCAGTTGCGCGAGTTTGTGGAACCCGGGTTTAGTGGGTCTACGGATCATCTGCGTCAGGCATCGGATTTCTCTTCGCCACAGGCCCTTGCCACAGAAATACGCCGCCGCCAGCTGCCTAATTTGAGCCGTATTGCCAGGGACTACACCCATTTACGCGCCCAGCTTGCGGGGCTCCCTTCGGAGCTACCCCGGTGGTTGCACGGAAAAGAAGCTCAGATTGAGGCCGTAAAAACCAATCTGCGCCGCTCTGGTCACACGGTACAGGATTTGCTGGACCCCTATCTCAGCGTCGACGAACTCGATCAGTATATTGCCCGGGCCGAAGCCCTGGCCAGAGACTTTGATAACAGTCCTGACTTCGATGAGTCCCTGATGCGTCGGATTCGCGGCTGGAATGCTGAAATGAAAATGATCCAGCGCGTGCTGGGTTCCCCTGAAGCACTCACCGGCGGCTTCGCAGAACCCGAGCTCAAAGCCTTACTCAGTGCGATGGTCAATCCGCTCTGGGATACTCTTTTTACCCTGGGCCGGGTGAACGGGGTGGTAAAAGGCAACGTCATTGCCTCGGAGCTTCCGGCTTCTGATCTGGTGATAGAGACCGGCGAACGGTCCCGGGAATGGAACTATGTTTTTAATACCAATCCCTATACCACCGGCGGAGCACAGGTAGATGAAGCCCACAGTTCTCCCCTGAATCTGGTGGACGCGGCGGATATTATTAGCCAGAGCTCCAATGTGGCTTCGCCCCCGATGCTCTCGTACGGTAATTACGGCGTGCGTTATCGTATTCATGGACGTCTGCGCAATGCTTCCGAACAGCCCCAGTCCTACGATATTCGTATCGGTTCGCCTGACGAACTTGGACATGTGGACTGGCGCAGCCTCTTTGACCAGACCGACACCCTGCTGGGTGAGTCGAGCACGCGCTACACCGGAACGCTGCGCCTGATTACTTCTGTGGATGGCCAGCCAGCGCACCGACAGGAATACAGCCTGATTCATGGTCGGGTCCAGGCCCCGCAGTCCCTGCTGCCTCAGTCCGGTCAGCTAGAGCCCGGCGGCGAGCTGAACGTTAGCGTCGAGATGGTGGTTCCTACCAATAGTACGGCACCCCAATTGCTGCAATTTAAAGCGGGCGAGGACGCTAAACAGAACAACTGAGGCTTTTTTCATCACTTTGCCAGCCCCGGGAACCTGGAATACCTTTAAAAGGCTCTATAGCGTTTAGAAATTCAGGTAAACAACCAGATGAAAGCAAAAGTGATAAGAAAAAGCGTTCGTTTGGTTCAATGAAGGGTGTCGTCAAATACATGTCTGAGGATTCTTCTTGAGTGGTTTTGCCCTTACAGCACAGGGACCTGGTGAAAATCCAGGCCGAAAGCCTGAGAGGGGCGGCCGTCGTCAGACAAATGCCTGCTCTTATTGAGAAGAAAGCCTGAAAGCTGTAAAAACAGAGAGCGGGTTGTTTACCGGAAGCGGTGAAAAAATCAGTA
>CAXRDE010000025.1:0-672284 GCA_964229355.1 Candidatus Sericytochromatia bacterium
GCAAACGGGCGAGCACCTGGAGGCACACCACCTGGTCTTCGGGTGCTGTGCTGTGTTGCAAATGCTGACGCACGGCCTCTAAAATATCCGGGCCCATTTTTACCAGTAAACGCACCAAAAAAGGCAGGTTCCAACGGGCCAGCCGGGTGATCTGGGGCAAAATTTCCACAACATACGTGGACTGATCGTGGCGTGAGAGGGCGTGAGCCGCCAATAAAACCACCTGGGGCGAGGGGTCTTGTAAAGCGTCCACAAGGGCCTGAATGTCATGGGTGCTGCCCAACAGGTCCAGGGTCTGCACGGCGCGGGCCCGTTGCTCGTTGTCGGCGCTATGGGTGGACAGACGCCCCAACAAAGGGGGCAAATACGGGGCCGCCAACTCTTGTAAAGCTTGCCGAGACTGGGGCTTGTGGACCGCTACCTTGAGCAAATAATCCACAAAATACAAGCCCTGATTCGCATTCACGTGTTTCCAGACGCTGGCCGGCTCCTGGCCCGTTTGCAGGTACGTGGCCACTGCGGGGGCCCATAAATGTTCCAGATGATCCCACAGGTTGGACTTTTGCGTGTTGTGCTCATGATGGCGCAAAGTCTGCCGTGTCAGTAAGGCAGCCGCAAGTAGAAGGCCTCCGTTGAGGAGCCCCAAAATAATCCAAAGTGAAATGTCTGGCATATCTTTGATCATATACAATTTTCAGTTATTTGTGAATGTTCTGGTGCATGAAATAAAGCATCCTGTACACTTAACAGTATGAAACACACTTTATTGCGTCACGAAGCCTTGCGTGAAGCGCTGCGGTCGCAATGTCAACTAACCGATGCGCATCCCGTTCAATTGCAGGTGCCTGTGGCGCAGTGCAGTGATTTGGTGACCTGGTTGCAAGCCCAGGACGTTTGCCCCCGCTTGTTTTGGACGGATCGTCGCCGGGAACATCTGGTGGCCGCCGCGGGCGAAGTTCAACGGTGGGGCTCCTTGCAGGCGGTGCAGGATGCTTTAAAGCAATTGCCTCGCGAGATGCGTATTTACGGGGGATGGGCTTTTGCTCCGGCCTCCGCCGATGCCGAAAGGGCTGACCCAAACCCCTGGCAAGACTGGCCCGATGAATACTTTTTTTTACCACGCTGGGAACTGCGCCAGCAGCATCAAAAAGAATATTTGTGCCTGAACCTGTGGGGCAGCTTGTCCCGTGAAGCTGAAATCGACCTGGCCCTTTCTCAATTGACGGTGCCTGAGCCAGCGTCCCCGCAAGCGGCTTACCCGCCTTTGCGCTTAGAAACCCTGCACGACACCCCCGATCTAGAGGGGTGGCAGCAGATGCTAAGCCAGGCCCAGGCGCAGTTTGCCCAGGATAAATTGCAAAAACTGGTGTTGAGCAAAGTGTCCTGCAGCAAGGTGTCGCATTTGCCCCTGGCGTTTATGCAGCGGCTTTTGGAACGCCAGCGTCAGGCTTACCATTTTTGGTTTGAACCTTTTGAAAACCATGTGTTGTGGGGGGCTTCTCCGGAGCGCCTGTACACCCGTGAAGGACGTATTGTCAAAACCGAAGCCCTGGCCGGAACCCGTCCACGGCCCGAAAATCCGGAGTTGGCCCTGGCCTTTCGAGATGAGCTTTTACACAGTCCCAAAGAACAGCAAGAGAACGAGCGGGTGCAAGAACACATTGAGCGGCGTTTGGGCCCTTTGAGCAGCTCTTTTTGGATGGAGCCGCTGACGGTAATCCAGGCGGGTCCCGTGCAGCATCTCTACCGTCAAATCAAGGCTGAAATCCATGAAGCGATTCAAGATACCGAATTGGTGCGCACCCTGCACCCCACTCCTGCGGTCAGTGGTTATCCTTCCTCTTCTGCCATTGCTGCCCTGAAAGCGATTGAGCCCCATGCCCGCGGCTGGTATACCGGCGCCCTGGGTTGGATTTCCGCAGAGGCTGCGGAGTGGACCGTGGTGTTGCGGGTGGCCCTCTGGCAAAACCAGTGCATGTACTTCTACACCGGTGCTGGCATTATGCCGGACTCTGATCCCCTGGCAGAATGGGAAGAGCTAGAAGCCAAACTCCTGAGTTTGAAAACCCTTTTTTATTAGGGTGCTTTCAGGTTGTGATGCCCGCCATGGGCTGCGCGAACGGACTGTCAAAGGCCGTTTCATACCCCGATAACGCCCCCTGTAAAAACAAGCTTTGCCGTTGCAAGCGGTGATAGGTCTTGAGCAAATCTGTCACCCGCATTTGGTTTTGGGCTTTGCGGGCTTCGATCAGGTGCTGAACACAGGCTTTGGTCTCAAGGTTAATCTGGGTGAGTTGGGTCTGAATCCGTTGAGGTTCTTGCGAGAAAAAAGGATGGGCCGCAGGATGCAGAAAGAGTTGGTGGCCTTCGCAGCGCGGACCCTGATAACTTTGTCCCACAAAGGCCTGGGTGGTGTGCAATTGCTCCGCATACAAATGGTGGGCCACCATCAGGGTGCTTTCGCGCACGCTGTTGAGCCAGCAGCATCCGCCGGCTTTTAAGGCGCTGGGGCCCGTTAAATGGCCCGAAATGCACAGATGTCCTCCCGCCTCTAAATAAACATTTTCGCAGTTTCCTTCGATCCACAGGTGACCCGTCACCACCAGACGACAGGCTTTGAGATCACCCACCAGGTAGAGGCTTTCGTAGAGGTCCGCCAGTTTTTGTAAAGCTTCCGGGGTAGGGTCCGTAAGCTCAATGCGCTGGGGGTTAGACACCAGGACCAGACGCGGGGTAAACAATAAAACCCCTGCTTCACTGACCTGAAGCATATCTTCAACACAGCTACAGTGTTGCCCCAATACAAAGGGGTGCCGCTTGCCCTTGCGAGCAGGCAAGGGGTTTCCCAGCACATCAAAGCCCGCTGCACCGGACGTGGCTGATTGGTGCCGGGCGATCTGATCGCCCGCTTTGACCCATACCTGCTGAACCAGCGGGATCAGGGCCTCGTCCTGCCCTTTTTCGGGCCACTGGCCCCGAGCGACTGTGTATAAGGTATCGTCTTTGGGGTTTTCGACCCATTTTGTGAGAATCTCAGGCAAAATACCCGCGACGATTCCCGCTTCCGCGAGGCGCGCGCGCAGGGATTCTTCGGAAACTTTTTCCTCAGCAAAAGCCAATTTTAACTGGGCTTTGGCTTCCATTTTATCGGGGCTGAGCTCAATTTTTAGGGTAAATTCTGTGCGGACGGCAATGCGACGAATCAGGGTTTGGTTCAGGGTGTGCCAGGGCATCTGGGCTAAATCTTCCAATTGTTGAGTGTCTAACTGGTAAGCAAAAGAAGAAAAGTGAATGGCCTCAAGGGCTTCAAACATGAGGGTTTCAAAGGTGTTTTGCCCATTGAGGGCGCGACGTATCACGCTGGGCGTGAGCTTGGCGTAAAGAAACTGGCGATCCTGGGTGTACTCCAGTGCAATGCCTTGCATCTACAGGCTGACCCGCACTTCCCAGACTTTGTTGTGCTCTTCTAAATAAAACTCAGCCGGACCCAGGGTTTCATGCACAAAGCGAGGGGCCTGCATTAAACGCAGGCTCACGCCAGGATAGACTTTGTTTAAGGCTTTCAGGCGGCAGTGAAAACGGGAGGTTTTCAGGTTTTCGCGGGCCTGTTGAATTTGATGGTCCATCAGCTGTAAAGTCGGCAGCAAGGCCGCACGCTCCTCTTGAATCTGCTGGAGTTTTTCAGGACTGCCGCCGCCCTGGGTGCGCAAATAAATCATGGCCTTGAGCAATTCTTGCAAATGGTTTTGTTGTTGTTTCAAGGACATTTCGAGCTGTTTGACTTGTTCTCTCAGATAGGGGTCTTCGCCCAGATAAATGGCGGTCTGGGTTTCGGCCTCAGAGCCCACAATGCAGGCACAGAGATCTTTGCCAGCCCATATTTCTCCGCCATGCAGGCGTCCGTGACCGTTTTCTGCGCCCACCACCACACTGCCTAAGACTTTAACGTGACTAAAAAACAGGCCGTTTTTGACCTGTAAGTTGCCTAAGCATTCGATGGTGGCATTTTGGGCATAGGTGACCCAAATATTACCCCCGGCTTTTAAAAGCGAGCGGGTTTTTCCAAAGACACTGCCTTTGACGGTGATGTGGTTCATGGCTTCTAGCGTGGCGTCTTCGACAGTGCCCTCCACCAAAATATCGCCTTCGGCTTTGACCTGAAACCCTTCGGCCACGTCGCCTTTGACATGCACTGAACCTTTGAACTCAATATGCCCGGTATCATAATTGACCCCCTGCAGCACCAAAATGGGATCCACCCGCACCGTTTGGCGCATGGCAATGGGCTGCCCTGACCGGCTGGCCACCAGCAGCAACGGATCTTCCGGTGAAAATTCACTGCCCGGGGCCGTTTGTAAGGGCAAATCTTTGACCTCAGCGGGCTGGAGCACTTCGCCATAAATGTTTTTACCGGCGCTGCCCAGGGTGGCGGGAATTTTGCGCATGAGGGGCGTCCCCGCATCCACAGAGAGAAAGCGGTTTTTTACCCTGTGGTCCACGGTCTGAGGCGCAGGCTGGATTTTCTCTGCCGGGGCCTCGCATAAAAACACAAAGCGGGTGTGTTGTCCCTGAATCATGGGAATGCCTTCGGCCACCAGACTCTTTTTGAGAAAGCCCTGGGTTTCATACAGGTGAAGTACTTCCGGTTTGATGCCGTACGTGATGTGAGCTTTGTGCAATGCCGCCTGGACTTCTGAGAGCGCCGGGGATATACAGCCCTTGGCCTGGGTGACCTCTAGCCATGCCTGTAGGCCATCGTGGGTGCAGTGCAAAAGAATTTTGCCTTCTTTTTGGCGGGCAATGGTGGTCAAGCGAATTTCTCGGCCCGAGCGTTGTTGCGCTTGTAAAAAGTTCTCTATGGCTTTTTCATCGATTTCATAGTCTCCATAGCCATGGTCCTGAAGACCCTGCATCAGATCTGATTTTTGCAAGGGCGGCAAAGGGGTGTGCGTGGGCTCATCCCAGTGCAACACCACCTCCCCTGCTTCATTGAGGTGTAAAGAAAATCGCGCCATGCCCTCTATTGTAACGCGACTTAGATTTCAGAGGTAGTTCTGTGTGATGTATCATGGGTTTTTCACGGCCAGCCCTGTTATAATAAGGGCAAAACCCCACAAAGCGAGTGTGTTTATGTCTGAGATTGCCCAGGTCACCGATGGCTTTACCATTGACGATTTTTTAAATGTGTTAAAGCAACGGCGTTTGAGCAAACATACCTTAACCGCTTACGCTTCAGACTTACAGCTGGCGGAAGCCTTTCTTGAAAAGCCCCTGGTGCAGGTCCGAGAACGCGAACTTTTTCGCTATATGGCGAGTTTGGACCATTTGAAGGCCACCACGGTGCGGCGACGTTTGATTGCGCTGCAGCGCTTTTATGATTATGCCGAGCGTCAGGGATATATTACGGAGGACCCCTCGGGTAATTTAATGGCTCCCGGTTTGCCCCGTCGCTTGCCCAAGTATTTAAGCGATAAAGAAACCCAGCGGCTCTTTCAGTCGTTGCCCCAGGAAACCCCGGAAGATATTCGCAACATGACCCTGCTGAAGCTTCTGTATTTTACGGGCATGCGCATTGGCGAAGTACAGCAGCTCAATGTGGAGCACCTGCTAATGGATACCCGACAGTTGCTGGTGCGCGGCAAAGGCGATAAAGAGCGGTTGATTCCCATTAGCCAAACCTTAATGGAAGTGCTGGAGCGCTGGCTGGCCGAGCGCGAAAAGCTGCGCTTTCTGAAGTCAGAGGCTCTGTTTGTATCGCTGGGGCGCAACCACCGCGGCAAGCGCATCTCGTACGGCGCAACCCGGCATATCGTCAAACAAATGTTAGCGGACGCGGGCTTAGGCGATTACAGTCCCCATAAACTGCGCCATACCTTTGCCACCCAGTTACTGGACCGGGGCGCACCGCTGGAGCAAATCTCGAAGTTATTGGGGCATTCTCGTCTGGATACCACCTTGATTTATGCGCAAACAGAGCCGGGTAAATTGCGCTCCACCGTCGAGTTATTGGGTTAAAATCAACGCTTAATCTCCGCAGGCTAAGTTCAGTCCTGTGCTATAATTCTTGTCAATTAAACCCTTAAGGAGAAGTCAAAAAATGGCTTTGCAAGAAGTGAATGACGCGAATTTTCAAGCGGAAGTTTTAGATGCCGAACTCCCTGTACTGGTTGATTTCTGGGCGCCCTGGTGTGGCCCTTGCCGTCTGATCGCCCCCGTGGTGGAAGAGTTAGCCAAAGAGTATGATGGCAAACTCAAGGTGGT
The DNA here is from genome assembly GCA_964229355.1 of Candidatus Sericytochromatia bacterium. Classification (GTDB taxonomy): domain Bacteria; phylum Cyanobacteriota; class Sericytochromatia; order UBA7694; family UBA7694; genus CAXRDE01. Next base: position 6,262 of record CAXRDE010000025.1, read on the forward strand.
CAAACTGAACACCGATGACAACCCACAAACGGGTACCAACTACCACATCAGCGGTATCCCTTCGCTGTTGCTGTTTAAACAAGGGCAAGTGGCCGATCAACTGGTGGGCGCTGTACCCAAAAACCGCATTCAAGATATGGTTGGCCAACACATCTAAGTTGTGGCTTAGCTTATCTTAAAAGAGCGGTGTCATGCCGCTCTTTTTTCGTCTCTAATTTTTCTATCTCTCGCATGGCATTGTCATGCAAAGGAAGACCCTTATGCTCCAGCTTGTTTTTGCCGCCCTGCAATTGATAACCTTCAATCTGGGTGAAGGCTTTATGCAGCCGCCCCAACCGCCCGATAACCCTGAGGTGTATCGGGTCAATCAAGAAACCCTGGTTCTACAGCCGGTTCCTCTCGATGAAGAGCAACCGGAACCCATGCTGTATGACCGCCAGAAAAAGCGCCTGCCCCTGGGGCCTTTTCACAACAGCATGTATGCGGTACAGCATATTGCTGATTTTAATGGAGATGGCTTGCAAGACGTGTTGCTCGAAGGCAACACCGGCGCTTCTTCTTACCACACCACCAGTTATTTGATTCTGTCTCAGGGCAAAGGCCGGTATCGTATGCAGACCTTTTATCAGTTTGTGCAGGCCTATCGCTTTGACCAGGACAAAACCCTACATATTGCCGCGTATCGCCCCGCAGACGTGAAATATGCCCAGGATGTGGGCCACGCCCTTTGGACCTATTGGCCCACCCTGTACAGCTTTCAGCCGGGTAAACCTTATGGGACTTACAAAGAAGACCTGCACAGGGCCTTTTATACCCAAAAGGTCAAAGGCGATTACTTAAAAGAAATCGCCAGCTTGCAAGAAAGCATGGCTGCCGGAGACGGCGAGGCCCGTAAGGCCATTGCGGCCCGCCGGGCTGCCATCGCTCTCATTGATAAAATGTTTCGCAAATGAGTATAACCATGTCTATTCCATTATCTGTCCTTGATTTAACCCCCATTGCTGAAGGCGCGAGCAGTGCCGAAACGCTGAAACACAGCCTTGAGCTGGCGCAGCGGGTCGATACCCTCGGTTATGCGCGTTACTGGTTTTCTGAGCACCACAACACCGATATGTTGGCTTCAGCGTCCCCTGAAATTTTGGTGGGGCATATCGCCCAGCAAACCCAACATCTGCGGGTGGGTACCGGGGGCATTATGTTGCCCAATCACCAGCCTTTAAAGGTGGCGGAAAATTTCCGTTTGCTCAATACCCTGTACCCCGAACGCATTGACCTGGGACTGGGCCGGGCACCGGGGACGGATCTGCAAACGGCCTTTGCCTTGCGGGGGCACTCACCTGCCCAGGGCGAAGATTTTCCCCAGCAATTGCAGCAATTGTGGCATTATTTGCACGATAACACAGGCCCCATTCAGGCCATTCCGCTAGATGCCCCGGCGCCTGCGGTGTGGCTTTTGGGTTCCAGTACCTTTAGTGCCCAACTGGCCGCCCGTCTGGGCCTGCCCTTTGCCTTTGCCCACCACATTCAACCGGAGCCTGCCGCGCAGGCGTTGGCCCTTTACAGGTCACAGTTTCAGCCTTCTGCGGTCTGTGCAGCCCCTCAAAATATGTTGGCCGTGTCGGTGATTTGCGCCGAGACCGATGAGGCGGCTTCTGAACTGGCACAATCGGCGGACCTGATGTGGTTGCGCTTTCGCAGCCAACAGGGACGACCCGGACCACTGCCGTCTTTGGCCACGGCGCAACGTCAGGTGTATAGCGAAGCAGAGCAACAGGTGATTGCCTTTAATCGCCAGCGCATGTTTGTGGGTTCACCGGAACGGCTACAGCAGGAGTTGGGCGCGCTGGTCAAAGCCTGGGGCGTTCAAGAGCTGATGGTGAGTACGCTGGTACACGACCCAGGAGCTCGCCAACGCTCTTATGAGCTGTTGGCCACGGCCTTTAGCGGCCAAAAAATAGCTTCTGACGCATGATGTGAAAAAAGTCGTTCTTTTGAAACTTCACCAAACGGGTTTTATAAAAAGAGCGGCTCACCTTAATAATGTCCTGGTGGTGCAGGTACTCGTGGGCTTGCCCATCCAGGGTAATTAAGACCTCTTGCGAATGCTCCCGCAGCAAAACCTTTACCATGGTTTCTTTCCAGTCGGGAATCACCACCGAGCGGTTAAACAGGGCGTGAGGGCAAATGGGGTTAATAATGTACGCTGCCACATCGGGCATCATAATGGGGCCGCCGGAACTCATGGAGTAGGCGGTGGAGCCCGTGGAAGAAGCAATAATTAACCCGTCGGCGCGATAGGTGGTGACGTACTCGCCGTCCACGTAGGTGGCCAGGTCAATAATATATGACAGGGGATGGCGCATAATGGCAGCGTCGTTGAGCGCGTGAAACACAAAGCGGGGCTGGTAATGTTCATCGAGCACTTCAATCTTGAGCATGCTGCGCTCTTGAATGACGTACTCGCCCGCCAGGAGCTTTTCAAGGGCGGGGTACAGCTCTTCTAAGGCCGTCTCTGAAATAAAGCCCAGGGAGCCCGCGTTCACACACAACAGGGGAATGCCCAGCGGCGCCAGCAGGCGGGCTGCATAGAGTACGGTGCCGTCACCCCCGAGCACCAGAGCCATTTTGAGGCGCACGCCCCCGGTGTCTTTTTCAAAGGCGGTGTTTGACTCATAATGGGACGAAAACATAAAGACGTTTTCTCCCCGTGCTTCTAACCAGCGCGCCACTTCCTGGGCAATATGCTGGGTATCGCACTTGTACGATTTATAGAGATTGTAGACAATTCCAATTGCTGGTGCGCTCATCGTCTTATCTGATTACCTGCCAATTCATCATTTCAGCATAACATAAGCTTTTTGCTGCTGTTTTGTGCCAAAGCCGTTTACAATGTTTTTAACGCTATTTTTTAGAAAAGACAGAAACCATGACCTCAACACCACCTGATGTAGACCTGCAATTGCTCGGTGAAAGCAAATATTTATTGGCCTTTGAAGGCCTGTGTGAACACGGCAGCGAAGATGATTTGTACCGTCAGTATCAAAACCCTGAGCGGGTGATTCAGTTGGCCTTAATGGACAGTTTTACCGGCTTTCATCCGGAGCAGGTCATCGCCCAATTGCAGCAATTGCCCACACCCCACCCGCCGCTACCACAGCGCTGGCGCTGGCAGGCGGGCAGTGCCCAGCCCATGGCCCTACTTGATTGCTTCGAAACCCTGGAGCGCGCCGATGAAAAAACCACCACCCTGTTTTTGCAGTGCCTGCAGCAGCGCCGTAAATCCACAAAGTACCTGCAGGCCATGCAGGCCGTGTTTGAAAAGCACCCCGCAGAAAATGCTTTATTTGACCTCTTAATGACTTACTTATTGCGCTGGGACTTAGCGGCGGCAAAAACTTTTTTTGAAGCCCATGTGGCAGGCTTGCGGGCGCCACTGCTGGGACGCTTTGCCAGTGCTGCTGCTACCTTTTGGAGCTTAGACAGTGATGAACAGCTGAGCCCGGAGCGCGAGGCGTTGTTTCGGGAGTTCATGCAGGAGCGCTACACCTTAGATGCGCACCTGGCAGAGACCGACACAGACCCCACCTTCGATGAGGCCCTGAATTTTTATAAGGCGGTCAGCTTTTGGCATGGCCAACAGCGCGAGCTTCCGCTGTTTGTGTTTGCCCTTAACCAGTTGCATGCCCTGGAGCAAGAACAGGCGGCCCTGATGTTTTTATTGGCCCGCGATAGCATCGACACCCAGCCCGGTTTGAAAGAAACCCTGGGTCAAAACTATCTGGCCACCACCCGCCGACTTCTGCAGTGGTTCTTTTACACCCTGCTCGACGATATGCCCCGCCTGCAAGCCCTGCGGCAGTTTATGCAGCCCCTGTGGCAGCGGCAACAGCGTTGGTCTGCGGGGCTCTAAGCCGGAAGAGCGGATTCCCCTGCTCCATTTGGTGAGATCTCAGGTCATGGGGTACATTGAAACCCTGAATCATTACCATTACTTATATCAAAGGATAGATGCCCATGTTTAAGACCTGTTTAAACGTAACCCTGGGGGCCCTGGCTCTGTCGAGCAGCCTGGCGCTGGGTTTTGACAATGCAGCCCAAGCGAAGCTGTACACCGAAAAAGTGGAATACCTGCACAACGGCGTGATGATGGAAGGCTTTTTGGCCTACGACACCGATAAACTCAAAAAGGGCCCGAACAATCCCGGTGTCTTGATCTACCACGCCTGGATGGGCATTGGACCCCACGAAATGGACTGGGCCAAAAAATTTGCGGAGGCGGGCTACGTGGCCTTTGCCCCGGATATTTATGGCAAAGGCGTGCGCCCCAAAACCCCCGAAGCTGCGGGGCAAGAAGCGGGTAAATACCGCAAAGATCGTGCCTTAATGCGCGCCCGTGCCCAGCAGGGTCTAACCCAACTGCGTCAACATGCCTGGGTCAATCCCAAAGCCATTGGCGCATTGGGCTTTTGTTTTGGGGGCGGCGTCACCTTAGAACTGGCCCGCAGTGGGGCACCGGTCAGTGGTTTTGTGAGTCTACACGGCAATTTAGATACCCCCAACCCCCAGGATGCCAAAGCCATTCAGGGCGAAGTGTTGGTGCTGCACGGGGCCGCAGATCCTTATGTGCCCATGACCCAGGTGGCGGACTTTCAGAAAGAAATGGACGGGGCCAAAGTGGACTGGCAATTGCATATGTACGGGGGCGCCGTGCACGCGTTTAGTGATCCTTATGCGGGCAATAACACCGCCAGTGGCGCGGCCTATGACGCCGTCGCCGCCCGTCGGGCCTGGCAGGACACCTTTGCCTTTTTGCAGCAATACGCCAATTAAGGTCTTTAGCAGCCGCGCAGTTCTTTTAAGACCTCAAAGTCGGCATCAATCTCGGCCAGTGAAATACTGGCAAAGCGCGCCAGCAGCAATTGGCGGGCTTGATCCATGACTTCGGCCAGGGCCTGGTTTACCGCGGCTTCTACCAGGCAGCCCTGGCTGTCATCGGCTTCACCCATGGCAAATAAAGTGGGCGAACCCAGAGCTTCATACACCTCCAGCAGGGTGATGTCTTCGAGCTTGCGGGTGAGCCGCCAGCCGCCACCGTGGCCTTTTTCGGACTGCACGTAATGACGCTCTCTTAAGCCCGCCATGGTGCGACGCACCACCACAGGATTGGTGTTGAGCATTTGACCAATGGCCTGTGAGGTCATGGGTTCCTGGCTTTGATGCATATGCAAGAGCACGTGAAGGGTGCGCCATAGTCGATTGTCAGATTTCATGATTTCAGCATACCACTCTAAAATGTAACTTTGATTGTTTCTTTAATTGAAAACCTGTGTTATTATGTAACAATAAAAAGTACATAAGAGGTTGAACATGATGTCGCGACGTCCTGAAAAGATTGAAGTTTTAATTGTCGGTGGAGGGGCAGCGGGCTTAGCCGCCGCGCTCACCTTTGGACGCTTACGCCGTCAGGTGTGGGTGTGTGACGCCGGGAACCCTCGCAACGCGCCGGCCCGGCACATGCATAATTTTCCGGGGTTTGACGGGGTGCCACCCGCGCAGTGGCGAGAGCGGGTGCACCAGGAGCTGAAGCACTATCCCAGTGTGCGCCGTGAAGCGGTGGAGGTGCTGGCGCTGACGCCTGAAGCGGGCGGGTATTTGGTCCAATTGTCTTCAGGCCAAAGCCTATGGACGCAGAAGGTCTTATTGGCGACAGGCGTTCGCGATGTGCTCCCCGAAATTCCCGGTCTACTGGCGCTGTGGGGCAAAACCGTGGTGCACTGTCCCTTTTGCCATGGTTTTGAGTTTCAGGATCAACGGTTGGCGCTGGTCGGGCAGGGGGATATGGCACTGCATATGTTGGCCATGCTGCTGGGGCTGAGCCGAGATATTACCGTATTTACCCAGGGCCCCGCTCAGTTTACTGGAACCCAGCGCCAGGCCATGATGGCGCAAGGGGTGAGCATCGTCGAAACCCCGGTGGTGCGTTTACAGGGAGAAGGCGATCAGTTACTGGCCCTGGAGTTGGCCAATGGTGAAACCGTGGCCCGCGATGCCCTGTATCTGGCCCCTCAGTTTCCCGTGCGGCAACGCAGTTCGCTGGTGCAAAACCTGGGCTGTGCCTTAGACCCCCAGGGTTGGGTGACCGTTGACGATATGGGGCAAACCTCGGTGCCTGGCGTGTATGCCGCTGGCGATATGGCGGGCATGCGCGGTCAGTCCGTCTTAAATTCCGCTGCCTCGGGCAGCATGACGGCGGGCCGACTGTGTGGGGTGTTGCTTGCAGCACAGGCGGGTTTTGATCATGCTTAGCCCGGTTTAGCGTTACTTTAGGCCAGCCGCTGACGTACCACTTCGTACATGGTGACGGCAGCGGCTACCGAGGCGTTAAGCGAGCGATCAGAGTGCATGGGAATGTGCAAGAGCTGGTCGCAATGCTTTTCTACATTGGGGCGCAAACCCTTGTGTTCGTTGCCAATCACCAACACAATGGGACCCGTTAAGCGGGTTTTGTACAGGGGCTGACCCGGAGACAAAGAAAGCCCCATGCACCACATGTTTTCGCCCTTGAGTTCTTCTAAGGTGCGCGAAATATTGGTGACCTGCAAGACGGGGATCTGTTCGATGGCACCGGCTGAGGCTTTGGCCACGGTTTCAGACAGGCCCACGCCGCCGTTCTTGGCAATAATCACGCCATGCACACCGGCAGCTTCAGCGGTGCGCAAGATCGCGCCTAAATTGTGGGGGTCTTGAATTTGATCCAACACCAGTACAAAAGGGTCCACGTCTAAGGCTTTGAGGCTTGCCATCCACTGATCCCAGTCGGCATAGCTGTAAGCGCCGGTTTCGGCCACCACGCCCTGGTGGGAGACATCGGGCAGCATTTGGTTAATTTTTTGCGAGGGCACTATTTGTACGGGCACCGCGGAGGCTTTGGCCAGGGCCTTAAATTCGTTGAGCAAGTGGGCTTGTAGGCCCTGAGCCAGCCAAAGCTTGTACACGGGACGGCCACTGCTCAGGGCTTCTTTGACCACGTGGCGACCGTAAATGCGTTGAAATTCTGTCATGGGTCAGTCTCTTCCGTTTCAAAGCGAACAAGCACCTGCTCATTGGCCACCTGATCGCCGGTGTGGCAGTGCAGACTTTCGATCACGGCATCCCGTGGGGCCACCAGTGCGGTTTCCATTTTCATGGACTCCAAAACCACCAGGGTTTCACCCTGTGCGACTTTATCGCCCACGCTGACATTGACCTGAATCACTTTGCCCGTCAGCGGTGCGATCACTTGATCGCCGCTGTCCAGGGCTTCTGCAGCGGTGCCAAATACCCGTTGCAGCACATAGTACTGACCCCGGTAATGCACCTGAAAGCGGTCCACCTGCTGGTGGATAAAAATGGGGTGGATTTCGCCCTGGGCCGTGAGGGTGTATTCTTCATCGGCCACGTGGGTGAGCTCTCCGGCAAAAGAGCGGGTTTCATCACTCTGGTGAATGTGCCACTGGTTTTTGCCCACGGCCCGCAGGGTGAAGGGCTCGGTCAGGGCGGGGGCTAAAGCTTTAAAAATCGCCATGGTTTATCCTTTAATACTTGTCTTTGCCCGCGGGCTTTTCACCCCGGGCGATGGCCACAGAGGCGCTGGCACCGATGCGGGTGGCACCGGCACGAATCATTTTGAGGGCGGTTTCCTGGTCACGGATGCCTCCCGAAGCTTTTACTTCCATATCGGGTCTGACCGTACGGCGCATTAGCGCGACATCGGCCTCGGTGGCTCCCGAGGGGCCAAAGCCCGTGGAGGTTTTGACAAAGTGAGCCCCCGCCTTTTCAGAGAGTTGGCAAGCCAGCACCTTTTCGGCGTCGTTTAAGAGGGCGGTTTCTAAAATGACCTTGACGGTTTTGCCCTGGGCGGCTTCCACCACGGCGCGAATGTCGGCTTCGACCTTGGCGGCGTTTTGACTTTTTAAGGCCCCCACGTTAATGACCATGTCGATTTCATCGGCGCCCGAGGCGATGGCGTGGCGGGTTTCGTCGGCCTTGGTTTGACTATCGGTGGCCCCCAGGGGAAAGCCAATGACGGTACACACCATGACACCAGAACCTTTGAGCAGTTCAGCGGCCAGGGCTACATAGCTGGGGTTGATACACACTGAAGCAAAGTGGTTATCACGGGCTTCGCGGCACAGCACCTTAACCTGTTCTTCGGTAGCGTCGGCTTTGAGTAGGGTGTGATCGATCATGCCCGCCAGATCGCGGGGTAAGCCACCGGGGACCCCTGCGGGAGACATGCCCTGCGTTTGAGACCAGGCCATGCGCTGGGCGCCCATGTCCATGACGCGGCGAATGGCTTCACGGGTAATGCCCGAGGCGCTGTCGGCGGCGGAGGCTGTAGAAGCCTGTGCAGGCGCTGAGGAGGCTTGTGCAAGGGCTGGCAAAGCGGGGGCGGGAGGCAACGGAAAAATACGCCCAATATCTTGCAAGTCACCCAGGCGAATACCCAGGGCTTCGAGCTTCTCGGTGTCCACACCGTGCCAATGGCTGTCCAAAAGCATCACGGGTTTGTTGCGCTGTAAAGCTTCAACGGCCAGGGCCGAGGGCAGGTACTGGCGGTCTAAGCGCCTGAGCTTCTGCAAAAGGGGCTTACTGGCCCCCAGAATCACCACGCGATCATGGCTGTTGACATAGGCCTTTGCCATTTCGGCGCGGTCAAAAGAGACGTATTCAAGGGTCTTTTCGGCCACAGACCACACATTGCGGGCCCAGCGCGGTGCCACCAGGGTCAAATGAGCCTTGTCTTTCCAGGCCGAGAGTTCGTTCAACACGGGGCCCACCGGCAGGTCCGAGCGGTTGAACACCACCAGAATGCGTTTGTAGGGGACACCGGGGTGGTGCGGACCCTGGGCCACAAGCATTTCGCCCATGATTTCTTGCACCACTTCGCGGGTGATCTGTTCAATATTCATCGGGAGGCTCCTGAGGCATAGCCATAAATTTCTTGTTCCAAACGCAGGATTTTGTCGATGCGGGGCTGGTGGCGGGTTTCAAAGGGAGTGGTTAAAAACACCTTGACGATTTCCTGGGCCAGCAGGTCGCCAATAATGCGCGCGCCCAGGGTGAGTACATTGGCCTGGTTGTGGGCACGGGCGTTGCGGGCCGCGAAAAGATCATTGCAGACCGCTGCTCTCACGCCGGGTAATTTATTGGCCACCATTGAAGAGCCCAGACCGGCACCATCTAAAATAATGCCGGTGGCAAAACGGCCTTCCGCCACGGCGGCAGCCACTAAAAAAGCAAAGTCGGGATAGTCGACGGCGTCGGTGCTGTGGGTGCCAAAGTCCACCACATCATAATGCATTTCGTTCTTAAGGAAGGTCTTTAACTGCTCTTTCAGGGCAAACCCGCCGTGATCACTTCCAATTGCAATTTGCATGCCGTGTACCGTCCAGCGTTTGTTTTCCTGCTAGCCTAGCAAATTTTGGGGCAATCAACAAGGCTAAATCACCTTGTGGCTTGCCTATAATCTGTGGGAAAACGGTAAGGGACTGTATCAGCAAAGGAGCATTATCACCCCATGTCACTCCCCGGTATTTTATTGGTTAACCTCGGCTCTCCCGACTCCACCCGTGTTAAAGATGTGCGCACCTATCTCGACGAATTTTTAATGGACGAACGGGTGATCGACATTCCCTGGTTTTGGCGTCGTTTGCTCCTGTCCGCCATTATTCTGCCCACCCGCCCCAAAAAATCCGCTGAAGCCTACGAAGCCATTTGGCAAGACACCGGCTCACCCCTGGTGTATATCAGTGAGCAGGTCAGAGATCGGGTGCAATTGCGCACCGAAGCTCCTGTGGCCCTGGCCATGCGCTACGGCAACCCCAGCATTCGCAAGGGCTTAGAAGAACTGCGTAAAAAAGGTGTGGCCGAAGTGCGCCTGGTGCCCCTTTATCCCCATTACGCCATTTCTTCTTATGAGACGGTAGTGGTCAAAGTCCAGCAAGAACTCAAGCACATGGGCTGGGATATTCCCTTAAAGGTATTGCCTCCTTTCTACGACGATCCCGGATACATCAAGGCGCTGGTGACCTCTGCTGAAGAGGCTTTGCAGCAAGACTATGACAAAATTATCTTCTCGTACCACGGCATTCCTGAGCGCCACTTGCTCAAACCTGATCCCACCCAAAGCCATTGTTTAAAGGTCGAAGACTGTTGCGAGAAGCCCAGTCAGGCCCACCATTATTGTTATCGCCATCAGGTGTTTGCCACCACCCGGGCCTTTGTCAAAGCGGCAGGGATTCCCGAAGACAAGTATATGGTGACCTTTCAGTCCCGCCTGGGTCGCACCCCCTGGCTCAAACCCTATACCGATCTGGTGCTCGAAGAATTACCGGGGCAAGGGGTCAAAAAGGTGCTGGTCATTTGTCCATCCTTTGTGTCCGACTGCCTGGAAACCTTAGAAGAAATCGCCATCCGCGCCCAGGAAGACTTTTTAAAGGCCGGGGGAGAGACGCTTGTGCCCATTGCCTGTATGAACACGCATCCCCTGTGGATTGAAACCCTGAGTCAATGGATTCATGAGGACGATCGCTTTCAGGTGCCCGAACCCTCACAGGGCGAACGCTTGCTCTCTATGACCACAGCCCCTTAGGGCCAAAGCGCACTCAGGTTAATTTTGGGTTATTTCGTTTTTAATCGTTTTTAAAAAACAATTTAAAAATTGAGAAAAGTTGTAAATTAGATCCGAAGCGTGTGTTATAGCCTTTTTTTTATGGAATACTAGAGATATATTCATTTAAAAACCTACACCCCTTTGAAGAGGATTTACCCATGGCTATCAACAACAACCCTTTACGCTCCACTGTACCGAGCAGCACGTCTGCTCCGGCGCAGCCTAAAGAAGCGCCCAGGGATGCTGCAGCCAACGTAAATCAGGTGGTAACGGCCACCACCAAAGCCGCCAGTGCCCTCAAAGACACTAAAGTGGCCGATGCCCTGGACGCGCTAGGCAGCAAAAGCCTCGCGGGCCAGATTCGCGAAGGTCTGGTGAATAAAATAGCCACCAAAACCGCCGCGGTAACGGGTCTGGGTTCGGTGGCGGCTAACGCCTCCACCGATGCCCTTTCGGCTTTAAATGATACAAAGACCGTGGTGGGGGCCGCGGATGCGATGACGGGTACCCAGGGCGTGGGCAAAGCGTTGGGACGCGGCGCGGCAGGTTTGGGGGCCGCGGCCAGCGCTGCCTCGCTGAAGGGAGCGGTGGAAAAAACCATCAATGGCGAAGCGGGGTTTGCCGAAGCCAAAACTGTTTTGACCGCCAGCCGAGACTTAAGCACTGCCGCGACAGCCGCCGGTAAGGCCATTGCCAAATATGGCGATGACGGTGTCAAAGTCGCCAAAGCAGCGGTGAATGTGGGCAAAAGTGTGGCAGGTGCCGCCACCAAAGTGGCTGCCAAAACCGGGGCCAAAACCGCCCTCAAGTCTGCCGGTCGCTTTATGCCGGGCATGAACGTGGCCATTGCCGCGGTCGATACCGGCATTGCCGCCGCTGACATTAAAAAAGCGGTCAATAATCCCACCCCCAAAAATATCGCCAAAGCAGCGCTGGGTAGCGTGACCGCTGCGGGCTCCATTGTGGCCGCCAGTAACATTCCCGGGGCCTCTCAACTGGGTGCCGGTGTGGCGGTGGTGGCTGATGTGGCCAAGGCTGCCGTAGACGTGGACTGGGGAGCTGTGAAAAACGATGCCACCCAGGTCGCCAGTAAGGCTTACGACCAGGGCACAAAAATGCTCAGCAACGCCTGGTCTAAAGCCACGAGCTGGTGGTAAGCCCCATGGAATACACCATTAATCAACGGGAAGCAGGCTGGATGGAGGTGGAGTATCAATTTTCACCCGCTTCGCTGCAGCGCTTTCATCACCGCTTAATTCAGCATTACCAGCAGCGCCAGCTGCCCTTGCCTACTTTCGATGTCTTACAACAGCAGGTGCACGAGTACGCCGCTAAACAGGCCATTAAACACATTTGTCAGCAAGAGCGCAAAACCCCCTGGGAAGAGCCCGAATGGGAGATTTTAGACAGCACCCAGGGCCTGAGTTTGGCCATTTCTTTAGAACTACTGCCCGAGGTGCAGTTGGGAGACTACAGTCAACTACAGGTTGAGGTGCCCCCCGTGCCCATTCCCAGTGAAGCCACGCTCATGACCCGTCTGGTGGATCAGCAGTATGCTCTGGCCGAACTTGAGGCCGTGGAACGTCCTATTGAAATGGGTGATCGGGTGCTGTTGGATCTGAGAACCTTGCACGCGGGCAAGCCGGTCCCTCTGGCTTCCAAGGCCCGACTAGAGGTTATGGTTTACCCCGATGCTTTTGCGCCGGGGTTTTCGGAAGCCCTGGTGGGTTTAAAAGTCGGCGATAGCAAGTCAATTCGCGGGGTGATTTCCCCCCAGTTTCAACTGGAAGCTTATCGGGATCAACAGGTCAGTTACGATGTGCATATTCATCAGGTGTTTGCCCAAAACCTTCCCCCGCTGAATCTTTTGCCAGAACTGATGGGTTTTGAAAGCCTGGACGCTTTAACCGAACAGCTTTACGAAGAACAGCGCGCCGAAAATCAAGAGGCCTGGTTAAAATTAATTCGACGTCATTTGCTGTTGCAGGTGGCCGCCCAAAGTACCATTGCCTTACCCGAAACCCTCTTAGAGGCTGAGATGATCTCTCGTTGGGAGCAACAGGAAGAGGCTGAACTGCAGCAACAGGGCCTGAGTGAAGACCTTCAGGACGAGGCACTGGAACAGTGGCTGGCAGAGCCCTCACTCCAGGATAAGGTGTACCAGGATTTGGTCTGCCAGCTGGTGGCGCGAGCCATCGCCCATGCCGAGGCCCTGGATGTGTCTCCCATCGACTTGCTTGTGGCGGTGAAACCCTTTGCGGATCGATTTGAGGTGGCCCCTGAGACTTTGATTGCTGAAATGCACGCCAATGATCAACTGGGGCCCTATAGCGATCGCCTGGTCAATGAAATGGTACTGGACTTTTTGTATGCAAGGGCCACATTGACCTGTGAAGGAGAAGTGCTTAAAGTGCCTGAACCCCATGTTTAATTTTCTCTGTTTTGGGGAATATGAAAAGGGTTAAGCAATCATAAAAGGTATTTTCTATGGCTATTCGTAATTCTGCACTCCACCCCACCGCACCGGGTAATGCCCCTGGGCCCGCCCCCAAAAAAGATGCGCCCAAAACCGCCGAAGATAACGTGAAGCAGGCCGTGACCACTACAAACAAGGCCGTCAGCGTTCTCAAAGATACCAAGGTCGCCGATGCCCTGGAAGTCATGGGCAATGAGGCGGTCGCATCTCAAATTCGCGATGGCGTGGTGGGTAAAGTTGCCGCCAAAGCGTCAGCCCTTACCAGTCTGGGTTTTGTGGCCACCAATACCTCTCAAGGGTCGCTGGATGTATTAAAAGACACCAAAAACGTGGTGGACGCTGCCGATGTTGTTACCCGTACCCGAGGTGTAGGCAAAGTCCTGAGCCGTGGTGCCACCGGCCTGGGGGTTGCTGTGAGTGCCGCCTCCTTAAAAGATGCGGTCCAAAAAACCATCAACGGTGAAGCGGATTTTGCTGAGGCCAAAACCATTTTAACCACCAGCCGGGATTTAACCACTGCGGCGACCACCGCGGGCAAAGCCATTGCCAAATACAGTGACGACGGCGTCAAGGTCGCCAAAGTCGCGGTCAAGGCGGGCAAGGGGGCCTCAGGTGTGGCGACAAAAGTGGCCACCAAAACCGGTGCCAAAACCGCCGCGAAGTCGGCAGGACGCTTCGTGCCCGGCATGAATGCGGCCATTGCGGTGGTGGACACGGGCATTGCCGCCATGGATATTAAAGAGGCAGTGAAGAAACCGACGCCTAAAAATGTAGCGAAAGCAGCACTGGGTAGTATCACCGCGGCGGGTTCGATTGCTTCGGCCAGCAATGTGCCCGTGGTCTCTCAGGTGGGGGCGGGCGTTGCCGTGGTGTCTGATGTGGCCAAGGTGGCTGTCGATGTGGACTGGAAACAGGTCAAAAAAGACACGAAAAAAGTCGCCACGAAAACATATAAAAAGGCTTCTCAAGCAGCGAATCGGGCCTACAATCAGGGTTCAAATCTGCTGAATAACACGGTGAAATCCATGTCAGGCAAGGCCAATGCCGCCTGGACGAAGGCCACAAGCTGGTGGTAAATTTTTAGAGCGGGTGCGTTCATGGCCTGTGTGGGGTGTTAAACTAATGTCCATGAACCCCTCATTAAAGGACGCCAATGACTGAGCATAGCCAAATTTGGAAAACCATTCGTCACATCGAAATTCAAGCCCAGCGGCGCATTAACCAATTGCTGAGCGGGCAGTATCACAGTACCTTTAAAGGCAGTGGTCTGGAGTTTGAAGAGGTGACCCCCTACCACGAAGGCGATGACGAGCGGCATATCGATTGGAATGTCACCGCCCGTACCGGCACCCTGCACGTAAAACGCTTTATTGAAGAGCGGGAAATGAGTCTTTTTTTGGTGGTAGACAACCGCCTGGCCATGCGCTTTGGCTCCCGGCAACGTTTAAAGCAAGATCTGACCGTGGAGTTTTCGGCCCTGATTGCTTTTTCGGCCTTGCGCAATCAGGATCGGGTGGGTCTTGTGACCTTTGGGCCGGGCCCCCATTTGATGCTGCCCGCCCGGCGAGGACGGCAGCACGCCCTGCTGTTGATTCGCCAGTTGTTAAACCCGCTCGATCGGCCCGTCAAAGATCAGGACACCCTCGATAGCACCTTGCAAAAGCTTAACCATTTGATGAAGCGTCGGGGTATTGTTTTTGTGCTGTCAGATTTTATGGACGTGGGCAGCCTGGACACCTTAAAATATTTGAACCAGCGCCATGAATGCATCGCGGTGCAGCTCAAAGACCCCCTCGAAGAAAGTCTGCCCGACGTGGGCTGGGTGAACTTTCAAGATCCTGAAAGCGGTCAGCAGCGCCTGATCAATACCAGCGACGCGCGGGTGCGCCAGCGTTACGCCGAGGCCCGTCAGGCCCAGGAAGAAGCCCTGCAAGCCCGCTTTAAGCTTCAGGGCCTGGACCATTTGCAATTGCGCACCTCTGACCCCGACGTGTGGAAACCCCTGCTGCGCTATTACCGGCAGCGTCAACACCGGTAGCGCCCCTGGGCCGATTCTGCTAGAACCCAAACCTTAATCTGTGCGAAGATAAAAGAAAAAGGGGACAGTTGCCCAATGAATAGAATCAATCGCCGTGGACTTTTGGGGGGAATTGCCGTGCTGGGGCTTGTGCTGATGGCTCTGCAGTTTGTACCCTTGCCCACAGGCTACAGCCGTGCCGACGCCAAAGGCGGTGCCTTAAACGCGCCCCAGAGCAAAGGCCACGAAATCGCCACCTTTGCGGGCGGGTGCTTCTGGTGCATGGAGCCGCCCTTTGACAAAATGAAGGGCGTGATTTCTACCACTTCAGGCTATACCGGGGGCAAAGAGCGCAATCCCACCTATGCCCAGGTGGGCGCCGGTCAAACGGGGCATACCGAAGCCGTACGCATTGAGTACAACCCCAAACAGGTGACTTACCAGCAGTTGTTAGATACCTTTTGGCGACAAATTAACCCCACCACCCGCGACCGGCAATTTGTGGATGTGGGGCCTCAGTACCGCACCGGGATTTTTTACCACAGCGCGGCCCAAAAACAGCAGGCCCTGGCCAGCAAGGCCCAGCTCGAAAAGCAAAAAGTCTTTGGCGCTCCCATTGTCACTGAGATTACCGCTGCGGGTGACTTTTGGCCTGCCGAAGACTACCACCAGGACTATTATCTGAAAAACCCTTACAAGTACAAATTCTACCGCTTTAACTCGGGCCGCGATCAATACCTGGAAAGCATCTGGGGCAAGCGGAAATAGCTCCGAAGTTCCTGTATAATAGCTATTCATGAAAAAGATTGATCGCCTTATCGCCTGGACTACATTTTTATCGGGTGTGTTTATCGTGGGCAGCGGCCTGCGCATGAACCACTTCGTCAAGCAACGCCTCAAGCAGGTGGGCCGTTCGCAATACACGCCACGGGTGGCCCTGATGGTGCCCTGCAAAGACGTGGACCCCGACTTTTTAGAAAACATGCACATGCTCTTGCAGCAGGACTACCCGGACTACGAAGTCATTTTTATGGTGCCCAGCCCCGAAGACCCCTGCCACCGCCATTTGCAAACCTGTGTGGCTAACGCCAAAGTGCCCGCCCGCATTGTTTACGGGGGCTTTAGCCGCAAGCGCTGTCAAAAATTAGACAATATGCTGGCGGGCTTAGACGCCCTGGCCGACAGCGAACACCAGGACCCCGCTGCCCCGCGCACCGAGGTCTATGTGTGGGCCGACAGTGATGCCCGCGTGCCCCGCAACTGGCTGCGCGAAATGGTGGCTCCCCTCGAAGACCCCGAAGTGGGCGTCTCAAGTACATACCGCTTTTACCGCCCCATTCCCGGTCGCCCCCTGAGCTATTTGCTGGCCCTGTGGACCGGCTACCAGTTCTGCCACATGCACATGCAAAAGATTATGTCGGTGTGGGGAGGCTCCATGGCCATTCGCCGCACCACCTTTGACGAACTGAAAATGCGTCAGGTGTGGGACACTGCCCTGTCGGACGATTGTGTGCTGCACACCACCGTGCTCAAAGCGGGCAAGCGCATTGCCTTTGCCGTACCCGCCATGACCACCGCCTCTAGCGATTTGTCGACGCGAGATATTTTGATCTTTGCCATGCGCCAGTGCATTATTGGCAAGGTGGTGCTCAAAGACATCTGGATCACCTCGGTGCTGTCCCTGAGTCTGTACCATCTGGGGGCCGGACGGGGCCTGTATCTGGCGGCCAAAAGCCTGAAGAACCGTCAGCCGCTGCCACCCTACGCCTGGGGCATGTTGAGCTTTCTGGGGGCGGGCATTTTGCAGGCCCTTGGCTATTTGAGTGCCCTCAAGCGCATTGAAAACTACCGTCAGCAAAACGGCATGACCGAAGACCCTTTGCACATTCAGCGCCGCTGGGCCTTACAGGGGCCCCTGGCCTATCTGTTCTTGTGGTGGAGCCTGCTGGGTTCAGTGTTCCGCAAAAAATTTAGCTGGCGCGCCATTCACTACCACATGAAAAGCGAATATGAGACCGATGTCTTACGTTACCCTCAGGCCCTGGATCGGGTCAAAGAACGGGAAGTTCCCGCCCATATTTTAAGGAGTATTCACCATGACTAAACGCCTTGCCTACGGCCTACGCCTGTTGTTGAGCAGCCTTGTGTGCACCAGTGCTGCCCTGCCCGCTGTGGCCCTGCCCAAAATGGACATTACCAGTGCTAAAGCGACGCTGTACAAGCGGCAAAACACCGCTTCGGGCACCGAGTTTAATCGCCGTCGGGTGCGAGACCTGCCCAGCTTTGACAAAATTGGCATTGGCAATTACATGGCCGAATACCGTCTGGACCGCGGCCAAACCCTGATGGTGTGGATGTACGTGGAAAGCAATCCCCCGGAGGTGGACGAAGTGGTGCTGCACGTGCAGCCTGCCAAACCGGCCGATGTGACCCACAGGCGGGCGCTGGATCTGCTGCGTCTGGTGTACGGTGAAAGCCGTACCGGCTCTCAGGTAGTGGGCGATTTTGAGCGGGCCAAAGGCAACACTGTCAAAAACAAATACAAGCTCGACACCCGCAAATACCAGGAGCAGTCGCTGTTGCCCAAACAATACGACGGCGGTCTGTACTACCTCGGCAATAGCTACGGCTATACCGTTAAATACAACAAGGGCGGCCTCGAAGTGGGCATCTTCCGCAAAGAAAAGCTCGAAGCCCTGGTCATGGACGTGAAGAATCAGAAATATCCCGATCCCAGACCGCCCGCACCCACACCGAAGCCGCCGCCACCTGCGCCGACCCCTCGCCCCCAGTTAAGTTGGTAGTCTCATGGATCCTTTTGCCGTACAATCTGTAGGACTGGCCACCGCCTTTACGGCGGGGGTGCTGTCCTTTGTGTCTCCCTGTATTTTGCCGATTATCCCGTCGTATATGTTCTTTATTAGTGGCACCAGCGCCGGAGCCATGCAAAGCGAAGACGGGGCCGAAAAAAAACGCATTGAGCGCCAGACCATTCTGAGTGCCCTGTGCTTTATTCTGGGCTTTTCGCTGGTGTTTGTGCTCCTGGGGGCCAGTGCCACCTTACTGGGTGAAGTGCTGCGCCAATACCAGGACCTGCTGCGCAAGGTGGGCGGGGTGGTGATCATTGTGCTGGGTCTGCACATGGCGGGGCTGATTCAAATTCGCGCCCTGCTGTACGAGAAGCGCATGCACTTTAAAGCCCGCCCCCCCGGCTACCTGGGCGCTCTGCTGATCGGTATCGCCTTTGCCCTGGGCTGGACCCCCTGTATTGGCCCCATTCTGGGCGCCATTCTGGCGGTGGCCAGCACCAAAAGCCAGGTGTCTGAAGGCATGACCCTGCTCAGCGCCTATTCCCTGGGCCTGGCCATCCCCTTCTTTATAACCGCCCTGCTCATGGATAAAATCTTTGTGCACTTTCGCAAAATTCAAAAGCACATGGGCAAAATTTCGCTGGCCAGCGGTCTGTTTTTGATTGTCATTGGTGTGATGATCTTTACCAACGCCCTGCAGTCCGTGTCGAACTATCTTTTTGAGGTGCTCTAATGGAAACCGAACTGATTCGCCAACTCTTGCAATTCACCGCCGAAGAATATGCACCCGATGATCCGTGTCCGTCAGAAGCGCTTTTGCAAAAAGTGTGTGAAATCAAAAAGTGGCAGTACACGGGCCAGTTCCCCCATTACTTTGTCGAAAACTGGGTGGAAGTGACCCTGGGTCGTTCGGCCCATGTGCGTTTGCTCAACAGCATCAAGCACGTGCATTTGCACCCGCTCAACTTCGAAAACCTCATTCGTGGGGTCGAAACGGTGCTGGCCCAGCGCAAAGCCTTTCGGCCCGACCCCGCGTTTATGGACAAGTTGGTCAAGGCCACCCAGGACTTAAAACCCCGTTCGCAAACCGGTGTGCTCATTACCCCCACCTATGGTTTGCAAACCCTGTTTCATCACCTCAAAGACCAGCACGGCCCCAGTCTGACCCGCGAATCCTTTGGTTTAAACCTCTCGTACTTAATGGCGCGTCCGGCCTTGCAACAGCCCCGCACCATTGAGCTGGTGGGCACCGAACAGCGGGGGCAGCAGAGCTTTGTGTTGGTCATTGGCGGCAAACCCCGCCGCGTGGATGGCTTACAATGGGGCACCGTCAAACTCAATACGTTAGATATTTAAAGGTTTAGCCATGCAATTGTCCGCGTTACTCTCTCGCATTCCCACCGCCGACTATACCCTTTATGGCCCCGCTGCTGAAGCACAAGGGGTGCAGCGCATTGTCTACGACTCCCGTCAGGTGCAAGCCGACGATCTCTACGTGGCGGTGCCCGGCACCCAGGTGGACGGCCATGCTTTTATTCCTCAGGCCATTGCCCAAGGCGCGCGCACGATTGTGTGTCAGGTGCTGCCAGAACACTTTGCCGACCTTGCTGACGTGACCTGGCTACAGACCCCCAATTCCCCGCGCCTGTTGGCGGCCCTGTCTGCGGCCTTTGCGGGCAACCCTGCGGTGCACATGCAAATGGTAGGCGTGACGGGCACCAACGGCAAAACCACCATTGCCTGGCTGGTGTCGAGCCTGCTCAACGCCTTAAAAAGCCCCACCGGCTGGATTGGTACCTTAGGCGCTGCCTTTCAAGAGACCCGCTATCCCGGCGCCTACACCACGCCCTTTCCCCCTGAATTGCAGCAGCTTTTAAAAACCCTGCACGAAGACGGCGCGCAAAACGTGGTGATGGAGTGCTCGTCCCATGCGCTGGTGCAAGAGCGTCTGGGCAGTATTCCCCTGACCTGCGCCATTTTTAGCAACCTCACCCAGGACCACCTGGACTACCACGGCACCCTGGAGCATTATGGCGAGGCCAAGGGCCTGTTGTTCTCGGAGCGGCTCTTGCCCGAGGGCTACGCCATTTTAAACGCCGATGACCCCTGGAGCACGCGCTACGCAGCGATTGCCCGAGGCCAGGTGCTGACCTATGCCTGCGATCGCGAAGCGGACTTTTTGGCCCAGGACATTGTACAAAGCCCCGATGGCACCCAGTTTACCCTGCACACCGCCCAGGGCGACTACCCCATTTTTAGCCCCTTAAACGGCCGCTTTAACGTGTACAACCTGCTGGCGGCCATTGCTGCCGTGCACCAATTGGGCTTTGCCCTGGAGCAGATTTTGCCCCGCATTGCCCAGTTGACCGCTGTGCCGGGCCGCCTGGAGCGGGTCACCCCCGACGGGCACCCCTTTGGGGTCTATGTGGATTATGCCCACACCCCCGATAGCCTCGAAAATGTCTTGAACACCCTGCGTCCCTTTACCCGTGAAAAACTGCGGGTGGTGGTGGGCTGCGGCGGCAACCGCGATCGCGGCAAGCGCCCGCTCATGGCCGCCATTGCCGAAAAGCTGGCGGATCAGGCCATTTTTACGGCGGACAATCCCCGTAATGAAGACCCTGAGGTCATTTTGCAGGATATGTTTGCCGGGGTCGAACACCCTGAAGCCGTAACGAAAATAACCGATCGCGCAGCGGCCATCGCCTTTGCCATTGCCCAGGCCCAACCCGGCGATCAGATCTTGATTGCGGGCAAAGGCCACGAAGATTATCAGATTATTGGGGAGCAACGCCTGCCCTTTGATGATCGCCAGGTGGCCCGCGAGGCCCTGCAACTTACCGAAACCAAAGGAAAACACCATGCCCGTCCCCTTGCTTAAACGCGCTTTTGACACCAAAGACAAACTCAAACAATTTGGCCTGAGCCACTTCGAGAAAGAGTACCAGCAGCTGCGCAAGCGCATGCTGGAAGCCAACGCCGAAGCCCTGAACGACGAACTGCAAGAACGGGCCTTAGAAGACTGGTTTTTGCTGGAGTACGTGCTGCCCGATCACCGCACGGTGCTCTCGCACTTCATTGAAAAAGCCGAAGACAGCGCCGATGTGCTGCTGGCAGAACAGTGGGGCCTGGTGATTCAGGGCGTTTTTCATGTGCGCCAGGTTATTGAGGCCAATTGCTTTGAACTGATGAACCTCGTCAACGACGTCAGCTATACGGTCATGGGCAACCCTGAGACCCCCATTCACTTAGAAAAAGGCGAGTACATTGTGGCGCGCTTATTGGCCCACCAGGATTACCATTTGTTTACGGGGGTTATTGACCGCCTGCCCACCCGCAAAAAGAGCGAAATTTATGAGCTGGTGTCCGAAATTCAGCTGCACGAGCCCCGCATGGCCTTTATTGACAACCCCGAGCGCATTGAAGCAGCCTACCAGATTCAAAAAGAAGAACGCGATGACTTCATTACCTTCTTTGGCAGCGACGAGATTCTGCTCGATGGCGCCCACCTCGAAGACAAACTCAAAGAGTTTTACCATTACCGCTTTTTTCAGAAGCGCTTAGACAACGGCGAAACCATTGCCAAAACCTTTCAGGAACGCTACCATCAGCCGCCGTTGCCTCCCCACTTTGCTTTTGGTGAGCAACTGGCCCAGGACAGCGACGTGGGCGTGATTTACGATGCCACCGAAGGCCTGGTGTTCTTGCGCCATTTTGGGGCCTTTGAAAACGCCTTTGCCCAGCCCAAAACCTGGCAAGAGGAAGAGCAGAGCAAAGCCGCGCGCAAACTGGTGATGCATTATCTCGAAGATCCTCACATTACCATGCTGCCTTTTCAGCGCATGATACAGCGCTACCCCGAGCAGGCGGTAGAAGTCTTTAAACAGGTGCTCAAGCGCAAGCGCTTTGACCTCGACAAGGATCTGCCTGCCGTGGTGCAGCGTTTTAAACCCATGGTGACCCTCACCCGCCTGACCCCGTCGACGATTCCGTCGGTGGTGCGCAATAAAACCTTTTTACGGAGCCTTAAAGGCAAACAAAAGTGGTAGGAAATGTGTTGTTTTGACACCAAACGTGACACCAAAAGTGACACCAAACGTGACACTGTTTGTAGACCATATTGCGGTCCTGACACCCAACTTGCAAAGGCTCTCTGATCAGCTCCCGGCCTTTTGTCAGCGCTTTGCGGTGGAGCAGTTTCCGTCAGAAGGCACCCGTGAGCAATACATTGCCTTAACCCCTGACGGCCCGCGCTTGCTGTTGCTTGAGCCCTTGTCGCCTGCGGGAGACGGCCCCTATGCCCGCAGTTTGCACAAACGGGGGCCAGGCTTGCACCATGTGGGGGTCTTGACGCCATCCTTAGCGGCCGTGATTCCCTTCCTGTCTGCCACCGGGTTGCTCTTGCACCCGACTTCTCTGCGCACTTTTGCCCAGGGCGTGATCTGGGCCTGTCGTCCAGGGTTGCCCTTTTTGCTAGAAATCACCGAGGGTGAAAGACCTGCTATACAAGAACGCTTTGTTTTAAAGCTTCCCCAGGGGCTTCCGTGCCCTGATTTTGCCACACAATTGTTTGACAATCTGCATCTGTCGGTGGGCACGGGCCCCTGTCTTGAATTGCACTGTGCCCGTGGGGGCGTGTTGCTGGATTTGGGATAGGCGGGTTTAATGTTTTTATTGTGTTAAACCCGTCTATTAAACATGCGTTTTTGCGTGTTATACAGGGGGAACAGTTTTTCAAGAGGAGGGCTTTGGTGATTGATTCATAAGGGTTTGAGGCTTGTTTTGAGGGTAAGGGTGTGGTTCAATGGTGTGTGATAAACGAGGGGCTTATTAAACACGACATTTGCGTGTTTAATAGATCTGTTCAAGCACTGGTTGGCCAGACCTGTCGGCCCTCAAACATAATAATGGAACGCTTATAAACCATTTTATTATAGTGCAAAAACCGCCAGTCTGGCCAACTAACAGCATCGTCTTGACTTGCGCAAGACATTTTTAAAAAGCAAAGGGGATACACGATGTCTGTAGAAGCGTTAAGTATATTAAATAAACTAAATAGTGATGCTGCATCAACGGCAGAGAATCAAATTCTTTCAAGTATTGACACAACTCTTATATCTCAAATGGACGAATATGCAAAAATCGATCCCACTTTCAGCAAGATGTATAAAAAATTCGTATCAATTATTTCCCCCCTTAGTTTTGAGTATACTGACGGTTGGATTCAGGCAAGGCAAGAGTTTTTTGAATGTGAAACGTATTTCAATTTCTATCCTAGAATTATTTTGAATAAAATTAAGGAAAGCAGCAGTAAATCACCTGATTTTAAATTTGTTTTTAATAAATCCGATTATTATTTAGAATGTAAAAGTCTTTCTTGGGAAAGCCCTAGCAGCACTCTAAAAGAGACGCAAGAAGAATCATTTGAGAACAAAATAAGGCTGGAAGCTGCATCAAGCTCAGCTCCAGGAGTATATTCTGTATCTCAATCAATTTCACCTTATGACCTAAGCAAAGATAATTATCCTTATTGGCTTAAACCTATTTGTGTCCTCCTTGATAAATTAAACAACAACTTAAAAAAGGGTCAGTTAAATCAAGAAAATACAATTTTATTTGTTGATTTAGGTATTTTAACTTTTGCTGAAAAACCCACAGATTCCATTAAGCCTTTTGTGACATCTAGAGAAAAAGATAGAATTTGGAATGGAACACTATGGACTCTCTGTAATGGTATCGAAAATCAAATTGTTTTTGGGGCGGGTAATGATTTTTCAAGAGAAAATAATATAGCAAGATTAAGATATAATGGTGTTTTTCAGGATTTCCAAAATATAAAAGCCGTTATATTTAGATGCCTTTGGGATAAATACATGCATAATCTAGTAGCTATTGTCCGTGATAAAGAATATGAAACCAAAGATATATTAGAGTTTTTAAATATTAAATGCAATTTTTCATCAAATAATACGATTTATTAAATTAAACTTTTTACGGAATTAAATTAGTATGCAAGAAGACAGTAAGTCGATTGATGACTACCTACAATATCTTTATTCGCAAGCTATAGATCCCCTTCCATCAAGCCTTATTAATACACCTATCGGAAAAAGTATCCTATCTTTGGATGCTTTAAATGGTGGAGCCTTTTTTTCGGGGTTAATGTTGAGGCTAGAATTAGCTAGCAATCATAACATGTTAAATGCCTTAGTTTTCTTTGTCTTAGGATATGGGAAGGGGGAAAATACACTTTCAAGAGAAATAGCTGAGAAGCTTTTTCTAGAACTCAAGGAAACTTACTACCAGCGAATGGAAGATCCTACAGAAGATGTGTTTGTTTCTTTGGTTTATTTTGGTAATGAGAATTACAAAATCGTCCAAGGGCTTTGGGCTGATAACGATTTTTTCTTGCAAATATTCTTAGATATCCTTAATAATATCCAAAATAGCCCTATAATTTCAAAATTATTTTTATCAATAAAAGCTTTGCTAAAACTTTCAGATTTAATGATACACAAATCAGAATTGGAGAGGTATAGCATTGGCAATGAATTACCATTGACAGAAATTCCTAAAAATTTACTTAAAGACATAGAAGCAATAAGCTCTACAGTAAAATTTTCAAGAAGAGAATTAATTGAAAATGGTATTAACCCAGATAATCTATCAGCATTTATTTATAATTTTTCCCAAAGAAATGAATTATTGTCGTCCTCTATTAGTTCATCACCTTTAGAGTTAAAACCAATTGTAGAGCATGAAAGCCATTTTTACTTTATGCTACCTAGCGCAATTGGACTTGCATTAAAACATCTGATATTCGATTTTTTCCTTTCTAGCGGAAATAAAATAGCATTAAGAACATTGATGCAGCATAAATATTTGGAACACTTCTCCAATAGAATTTCGTTCTTGGGATTAAATAGCGAAGGTACATTTACACCCATACTTAATAATGCAGGCATAATTATTGGGCAATCAACTGTAATTGAAATTGATCAAGGGAGATTCTTCCATGCACAATTGATATTTGATGATTTTGATGGTTACGAGACTTCCGGTTTTACTGGGGTTTCTCCCAATGCTACGGCGAATATATCACACTTTGAAAATAATATTAGAAGTGTTTATCATGCTGCAATAGGGATACAAGGATTCCGTGAAGGACTGACTCTGATTATTTCTTGTGGATGGGGAAGAGCAATTGGTTTGCCTCAAATATTGCCTAATATCGAAAGTTGGTCAACGGAGTTTATATCAGCTCCTGACTTGACGACATTTAGCTACATATCAGAAATGACAGCAATAAAATTCTTGCAATTTATCAAAGCTAAAAGAGCAGCCGAAAATACAGGAATTCAAATTAAAAATCTTAGTGGCTTATTAAATTTATATGCTTTTGCTGAATCAAACAATTTTCACATTATCCCACATACACAATTGCCTGATGGATTAACCCCGGCAACTCTAGACCACTATCAAATGCTGATCGAATCTAACTTTCTTTTAGATATCAGAAGTAGAGTTCGATTAAATTGGGATTCTCATAACGAAATTAATCCTGATGGGAAAGTGATTCACGTTAAAAGATTAGGAAGCGATCTTTACTTTGATGAAGATAAGTTTAGACCCGTCTATGCTTCTGTCGATGATGTAAAAAATGGTGAGTTAGTAGGAATTATTAAGAGTAAAAGAACCAATTACTGGAATTTACTAGCCTTAAGCAAGAATGACAATTCTTTTATGAATTTTGAAATATGGCAAGCACTGTGCTACTGGATCCACAAAATTGGCATTTTACTTGATGAACAGAGTTTCATTCCGTTAAAGAAAACCGTTGTTTGGAAATGGGAGTTTGAAGGACTCTTGCCAACTGAAACCAAAGATGTTCCAACATATGAGGAACTATTGTTGTTAGCTGAAAGTACTGCAAACATTAATAATGAAGCTATTTATGTCACTAGTTCATTTAAACCTGGGTTTTTAATGGGTTTTCACCATGAAAGTAATCAGGGTGAGAAAGCAATGATACATATTTTTCTAAAGTCCTTGCTTTCTTGTGTTGTTAGTTCAGATTCTTTGGTAGATATAACTTATCAATGTATGTCTCAAATATTTTCAAATCCAAATGCAAAAAGCTTCCATGTATTACATGCATTACATTATAGAGATCATATTGAACACGCCCATTCAAAGCCAATATATATAAGTGAACTTGATGCCGGGAGAACAAAGATTGGACTTGGTTGGATTGCCAGAGATGTAAAATTAGGTTCAAATTTAGTAGGAGTAAGGGAGTGTACAAAATTTTTAAACGACCTTGTTTTTAAAATTTGGTTGAATCTCAAAGAGAACTTAAGTCAGTTTGATAAAACTGTAACCTTGCTTAAATTGTTGAATAACCATGAGCTAATTGCTGATGACTCTAAGCGTTGGGAAAGAACTTTCAAAGCAACTCTTGAATCTCATGAGGCCAAAGCAAACATTACTCAAAAAGTAATAGAGCAGATTGGTATTAGGAATAGCAGCCTTCTTGGTACTAGAATTCTGATTGAAATGGCTCTGTGTGAATGTCAAAACGAGGGTGGAGTATTACCAGGGAGTATAGACATTAGTGAAATGCTTGTGAATGCCTCACTAATATTTAGTTTTGGTGGTTGGTCAGACATAATCAAGTATGAAATGATACCGGCAGAAGTAAAAATTTCTCCAGCTGGTGATGTTTTGCTGGATCACACATTTAATAATTCAGTCATTGAGCCATATGGCCGAGAATCTCAAGAAAATATTTTGTTGGATTCAATCCAAAACTATTCGAATTACTATGGAACGGAAATCCTCGAACCCCCTCCGGTAGAGTTTGAGAGTATATTCCAAGACGCATGGATAGATGAATATGGATTCTCTGTTGATGACGGGGCTAAACTATTGAATGCTATATTTCAAATCGGCATTGAAAAATCACAACTTGTTTTTATTTTAGATGAAGAAGAGTTTTTGTCTGTTATAGAAACACATGAATTGCCAAAAATCCTTGCGGAAAATTTTCTAAAGGTGTTTACATTATTGGAGAGGGAAGATTGGTTAAGCGTACCAAGTGGATTCGTATCAAATGATATTTTTCCATGGAGGTTTAGGCGGAGACTATCAGTTGTTCTGCGTCCAATTCTTAAAGTTGGATCAAAATTATTTTTTACCCCTGGTTTGCTAAGTGACGGTTTCGCATATCTAGTCAGAGGTTGCTGGGAAGCAAGCTTTGATGAAACATTTTTCAAGTCTAAGTTAATGAGGTCATGGATAGGAAGTAAGCGGAATGCTGCTGGTCACCAGTTTAATAAAGACGTAGCCAACGCTTTTCAGGTTCTTGGTTGGAAAGCTGAGCCTGAACTAAAATTAACGAAGATATTAAAGAAAAATCTAGATAAAAACTACGGTGATATCGATGTAGTCGCATGGAATACTGATACACGTGAAGTACTACTTATTGAATGTAAAGATTTGGAGGTGGCAAAAAATCAAGGTGAGATTGCAAAACAATCCTATGAATTTAGAGGCGAGTTGCGAGAGAATGGAAAACCCGATAGGTTATTAAAGCATATGGAAAGAATTCGAGTAATTACAGAGAATGAGGATGCGCTCAGGAACTACACAGGTATTGATGAGAAAATTTCTATCCAACCTGCATTATTGTTTAGTCGTTTAGTTCCAATGAAATTTTTGAACTCTGAAAATTTATCCAATTTTAAAATATTCTTATTTGATGAATTGTCTGTGGTCGAAGTTCATGAAGATCAGTGATCAAAATGGTTCTGCTGATATAGATTACTAGAATAGCTAGCCATAAAAAATTAGCCAACCATGCACATCGTACTGACTTCGCTACGCTCGCGCATCAGCTGCGGCGTTAACATCCTCTACTAACCTGTTGTGATAGAACAACGAAAAATAGCTTGATTGTCTATGATAAAATGTTTACAACACAGCAGCTTTTGAGGGGGCCTCATGACAATGGAATGCTCAGGTAAAGATGACGCAGCAAGTGCTACGAAGTAAAAGCGTTTCGACTCAGCATACGCCGATACCCGTGAACGTCAGTTTCTATGTTCCTATAAACAATACCGGACCAAATGAATAAGTTTTTCTGCGCAGCTACGCTGTGTGTACTCGCATTTGTAACGAATGTCAGGGTCACTCATGCCTGGGAACCTCAGCTTCCTCAAGAGTATGCCCTGGAGATGAGTAGAAAAGTGCGTGATCTGCCCAGGCGATATACAAATAGTTGGGGAATGGAGTTTGTGCTTATTCCCCCAGGTGTGTTCAGGGTAGGCGTGGGAATACCTGAGTATGGCGGTCCATACAATGTAGAATACCAGCCTCATTGGGTGCGAATAGACCAGCCCTTTTATATGCAAACCAAAGAAGTTACTCAGGGATTATGGTCAAAAGTGATGAAGCGCAGTATAAAGCCTGATGTAGAATCTATGGCTTCATGTGCTCGACGTCAGTTGAATGCGGAGCTTGCCTACAGACTTTTCGACAAAGCGGATACAGAAGCTCCCAGAGGTCCAGATTATCCTGTTTTTTATACCATGTGGTACGACACAAATTTGTTTATCCGGTATCTTCAATCTGAATCTTCCCCACAGCAACCCTACCTGCGCTATCGTTTACCCACGGTAGCCGAACTTGAATACGCTGCCAGGGCGGGTAGAGATAGTGCGTATTGGTGGGGAAATGACCCAGCCCAACGCTATAAGTGGGGTAATTGCGAGGGACCAGAGGACGGATTCACTGGACTTGCCCCTGTGGGTTCTTTTCCACCCAACCCCTGGGGGCTGTACGATATCGTCGGAAATGTTTCGGAACAAACTTTAAATGCGCATTATTACCACGTTCCTTTACCTGTCGTTACTTCAAAAGACCGGCCCTTACGCGATCCCATAGAGGCTATAGATGGGTTCGGGGACGCACGAGGTTTAGCCGGTAATGTCAAAACAATGGATGGGTATCTTCCCTGTAGTTCTAATATTGGCAATGCGACGTCAGATCTGGGTGGTCATACATCATCAGGTTTTAGATTAGTATTAGATGCCAGTTCTGTGATGACACAGTTGAATATGGAAGCATTAGAGCCTTATCCCATGAAAGGGTACAACAAATAAAGGACTAAAGAGGATCAGCAATCACTGAATGGGTGGCTTGTTCCGCAGGCAAAAAGGCGCGCCTGGCTGCTCTCAACCCGAGATAGATAAGAGAACCAGAGATTGTGAGTAACTATGAAAAAAACGAAAGCGTTCAGGCTAGGTTTTGTAGGCGTTTGCCTGCTGTTGAGTTTGTCTCAAGGTGTGTTTGCGTTGTCGCCGCGCTATATTCCATTGGAGTGCCCTGTGGACGGCAAGCGTTTCACCACAACCGGGGTGGGCAGCATGACCACGATGGGGCGCCGCTCGGACTTTGCCATAGTAGGGCCGATAGACAATCTGTATGGTGCTATAGTCCACAGTTGTCCACACTGTCACTTTTCAGGTACTGAAGCAGATTTCAAGCAGAAGCTGTCACCTGAATTTAAAGCACGTGTGCTTCAGACGTTTGCCGCCTACAAGCCACATCAGAATTTGGATGAACTGGATGAAATTGACCTCGCCTTAGTGCTGTATCAATGGCAAAACCGATCCGCCGAAGAAAAAGCCTTGCTGGCCCTGGCCGGCAGTTACCTGGCGCCCGGCCCTGAGTTTGAAGATGAAGCTTCGGGTTTTGCTGCTGACAACTCCCAAATCACGGTGCTGAAGCCAGTTGAAAAGCCTTTTTTCTCAAGGAAAAGCCTGTATCAGGCCCGTAGCCTATACTGGTTTCGGCAGGCGCTTGAAGCCAATGAAATCGCGCCTGAAAGACGGATTGAATACATATACCTGGTCGGTGAATTCTCTCGCCGCTTCGGCCAGTTTGAGACGGCCAAAGTCTGGTTTCGCCAGGCTTTAGAACTTTTGCCGCCGCTGCCGACAGAAGACGATCCCTTTATGCAGATGCAAACAAAAGCCCTGCGGGATAGGATCATGGAACAATACGACCTTGCACAAAGGAAAATTGCAGATGCATTGGATTAAAGGACTACTGCTGGCGATGTCTTTGCCGCTATTTCCCCTGGCCGGCAGCGCGGCGGACTGGGATGCGCCAGAAAATCGAGCGGCGGTTGCATTGGCGCGGCCGGAAGCTCTCGTGCTCTGGGACGAGCTGCCTGAAACACAGGAAACTGAACATCTGGCCCTGCAGGCTGTCCGTCAGGGCCAGGTCCCGGTGGGCGTGCCAGTAAGCCATGAGGCAAATGTTCGGTTGGATTTACTGGCACAAGCCTTGTGGCTCAAAAGCATGGGTCATCCAGATACTGCTGTCATTGCTCAGCTCCAGCAGGCATTTCCCCAGGAGGCGCCGCCCCTGGTGCTTTACCGACGACATTTGGCGGAGGTTGAGCCCCTGTTGTATGACCTGGCTTTTGATGTGCAAGCTGAAAAATGGGCGGATTGCCATCTTCATGCAGAGCGGCTGCTGAGATTATCGCAGACCCGTCAGATTGCGAGCTTAAAGGCCATCGCGCTGTATTATCAAGGACTCGCCCAAAACCACCTCAAAGGGACGGGCTTCGCTCCCTGGCGCGAGGCGCAGATTCTGGCGCATCATATCGGCATGGCAGATCTGTCTTTGCGAATCAAAGGCCAGCTCGCCCGCTATTTTGAGCAGCCCCAATGGCTGGTTGCCCTCAGTCAGTCCGAGCAAGCCAGAGAAAACCCCCACCTGCAACTGGATCTTGAGGAAATGCAATTGCAGATCCCCAGCTCACGTCATTCATATGTCAGCTACCAGGATCAATACGCGGCGGCGAAAGCCCTGGCCTATGAGCCGATGATACACCGGCGCCAGTACGATCTTTTGATCAAGCGCGACCGCGGCAGCGGCTTCAGCTATAGTTCGGGGGACATCAATCCCGAGGCGGTCGCAGCTGAAAAGCTCATCCAGGTTTTCAGCGCGCCCCGAGACGCGAAGCGACTGATGGAATTGCATTTGTTTTTATCGCATTATCGCTACGACAGCAATGCACGGCAACGCCTGGCCGATTTGGGGAAGGCTTTGCAAGAAGCTGAATATTTGCAAGATCATGAGCAGGCCTTGCATATCTTGTTCCAGATGAGCGATATTGAAAAGAATCCTGGGCTGATCCAGGAGCATTTGCATGCAATACGTCGGCATGTGGCGGCTTTGCCATTCAAACAGGCCGTTCCTTTCCGCAAAAGTCTGGCGCAGCTGGAGGATCGCAATCAGGGGGCCTTGGCCGCCCAGGAGGCCCAGGCGCAATGGGAGGATGGCAACTCCAAACAGGCGCTGGCTGTCCTCAAGCAGAGCCTGGTCTCTGGACTTCCACCGGATAGCGAGCAAATCATTGCCCTTTATCAGCAGGCACCTGCTGAGATGCTTGAATTTGTGGTCGCTGAAATTAGGCTGTTTAAACAACACCCGTATTCGCTCAAACGCCTGCTGCTTCAAGTGCTCCAACAGCAACACGAAATGCCGGTGACACTTTTGCGGGAGCTGAGTGAAGCCGCAGAGGAATACAGTACGGCAGCCTTCAATCTGTATTTGCAGCAGCAGCCGGATGCGGCGGCAGAATTTGGTTTGGAGCTGCTCTCACAGGGCAAGGGCCTGAGCATCGGCAGCAATATATTTGAGATAAACGCCTGGATGGGACCGCTTGAACCCAACGACCCCTATGTGAGTGAGGCAGGCTTTACCCGCTATCTGAAATATTTTGAGCCTATTTGTCACAAGCGTTTGCAGGATCCGCATCCCGGCGTGCGCTATTTCTGTATGAATGTGTTGGCTGGCGAAACTTCAGCAGCACTTCGTACTCAAATCAAGGCTTTGCTCAAGGATCCCCATGAGGACATACAAGCCAATGCACTCTACCTGATGGGCCAGTGGAAATCAGAAGACCTACTTGATCAGGTTTTGGCGCATCCCCGCTGGTCACAGAAGCTGGCTTTTGAGGAGATGCTCTGGGAGTATGGCAGCAGTTACGGTACCCGTACACGATTCGACTTGCTCGACGCCCTCTTGCCGCAGGCCCAGGCGCGTCATGTGCCCCGCTTAAATGAACTGCTAAAGCAAGCTGAAGCGGCCAGTATCGGCCCCTTGATCGCCTTGCTCGCCAGGGCGGATTCCACCTGGAAGAAGCGTTTCTCCGAGGACTTATTCAAGGCGATACCTGCTTCCAGGAAGCAAGTTCAGAGTGGCGACACCCTGCCGCTGTTTAAGGATCCAGAGAAGCAGGCTGCGCTTGAAGCAGCCATTGCACAGCAATTGGCGCAAATCAAGTCATCTTTGCCGGAGTCGGAATGGCTGCGTTTGTTGGAACATCCCAATTGGCAGGTTCAGAGCACCGCAAAAAGCGAGCTGCAAGCGCTGAAAAGTGAGCTTTACCGGCAACGTCTGGAAGAACACCTGCGTCAAGCCACTGAGCCCAGCGAGCAATTCGTCATCTACGGGCAGTTGATGGAGGTGAGCTCCCCGGAAGCGCAGTATGCGATCAGCCAACGCTTTTTGAATTCACCCTTGGAAAGGCTGCAGCAGTTGGCATGGAAAGACTATATCCAGGTGGTTTTGGCGCACCGACCGGGGGATCTGGAAAGTTTGTTCAAGCAGATTGAGGCGCGTCCAGAATATCAACATGTGTTAAGTGAGGCGTTTCAAGAGCAAAGTGAGAGCCCCTGGCTCAAAGACCGTCAGCTCTGGCCCGTGCTAAAAGCTTATGGTTGGTATAGCGAAGCGATGTCGGGGAGCCTGCGCGATATCTCGCAGCTTGAAGTGACGTTGTTATCGAACTTTCCGTCAGGTGATCTGGCAAAAGTCTTGAGTAAACTGCAACAAAGTGCTCGATATGGCCAGGCCAAGCCAGAAGTCGTGCGTTGGTTCATCAACAACTACGTTCAGCAAGAAGAAAGTGTTCGTTCCATTTTCCTGGGCATTCTCAAAAACCAATTGACGCTTTCCGACTCCCTGCCGGATCTCACTCACGACTTGCAGCGCAACGACGCCCTTGGCCATCATGCGATGCAGCTCCTGGTATCGCTTGGAAAACCCGTGCCCGAAGCGCGCCTGCTTCATTGGATTCAGTCACCAGATTCCGAGGCACGCTATGCGGCCAGCGTCGGCCTGCTGCGCGCTTCCTCTGCTGTACCTCCGGCAATGGATTGGGGAAGATTTCTTCAGCCTGAAAGCGAGAGCCTGGACTGGCAGACGAGCATCAATCTCGCAGCCTGGCAAGGCGGAACGGAGGCAGAGTCCGAATTGCGAAAGTGGATGCAGGCGGATGATGCCCCCACGCGTATGAAGGCGCTGATCGCCTGGCTCTATCTCCATCCAGAAAGTGGACAGGAAGCTTTGCGCAAAGCGGCCATGAGTGATAGCGTGTCAGAGCGCCATCTGGCTTTGAAACTGATTGCCGCCCATCCGCGCAGCCCTGAATTGCGACAGACCTTGGCTTCGTTAGCAAAAACACAAGAGGTCTTGCCGTGCGCCACCCAACAGATGCTTAATTATTCCCGGGAAAACAGCCAATGGGTCGCCCATTACCAGCAGCTGCTGATCGACAAAATGTTGCGCGAGAAAGCCGGGATGGCCTATCCACACCATGTGTGGGCGCAATGTTCACCTTATACCTTGCTGGCGTCCGGCAAGGGCCAGGCGCTTGCCGCAGAATGGCACCGGCGCTTATTGCGGGAGAAACCAGTCGATATCTGGGATGACTATCGGGCTTATAATTTTTTGGTTGCGCTTCGGGACGCCCGCCCGACGCTGTTTTTACAATTCTTGCCTGAATACCTGAACCATGCCAACCCAGTTTTTCGGGGCCAGGGCCTGATGGCACTGCGTGACGCTTCTGCACCGCAGTTCAGCGATCAGGTTCAACGAATGGCGAAGCAAGATGCGGATACGGACGTGCAATGGCGAGCTAAGCTGGCGCTCGCTGCGAAGAAGCAAATCTCGGCATCAGAATTTGAAGCGCTTCTGTCGTCAAGCAAACCGCACGAACGCGAAATCGCCTGGACAGGTTTGGCTTTGCTAGAAACGCCGGAGCAATTCCTGGCACGGATTCCTTCCCAGAAGGAAGAACAGAGACCGCATTTGCTGAATACGTTGGTACGTAACACACGTGAAAAAGCGCGGGCCTATGATTTGCTCGAGGAGACGATGAAAAGTTTGAGATCACGTAGGCAGGATAGCTGGATTTATAGCTTACAAGATGCCAGGAGCTTGCCGAAACTATCGGAATCATTGAAAGTTTACGCCAATTCGGCTCCCTCGATTCAGTTGGGTATCCATGATTTTAAACCAGAGGTCCTGGGTCAGGAGTTCTTGCCTGAGGTGCTCAACAGTCTGGATATGGACAATTTCTTTGGCCATTTGCAGAATGCTTTTTGGGTCTTGGACTTGTTATTAGAGCGAGGTGTCAAGCCTGCCGACCACATAGACAAGCAACTGAATGCTATCGGCAAGCAAGGCTTGCTGTGGTATGAAGCGGAGCGCGCTTACCGGGAGCGTAAAATGGAGCAAATGAACCACTTTTTGGATCCCTTGCTGGCCCAGTCCTCTTTGCCGCCACTCTTGCTTCATCGGGCCATCGATCT
This sequence comes from Candidatus Sericytochromatia bacterium, assembly GCA_964229355.1. Classification (GTDB taxonomy): domain Bacteria; phylum Cyanobacteriota; class Sericytochromatia; order UBA7694; family UBA7694; genus CAXRDE01. The sequence continues at coordinate 40,895 of CAXRDE010000025.1, forward strand.
CAAAGTCCGCTCGCAACTGAATCAATTGGCAGAAGCCAGGCAAACCCAAATGAACTATCTGTCACGCCTGACGGGAAGCATGCATCGGGGTCTGATTCAGCATGGGCTGGAAGACGAGGATGATAATGTTCAGAGTACACAAGAACTTGAGCAACAAATCCCCGAAGCGATGGTGGCAGAGTATCGCTTATTGCAAGGAGAGACTTTTGATAAAGCAGCCTATCGCGAATATCTCAAGCTTTTTTTGACCCACCGCTCCCTGGTTCTGTCGAATGTGGACTGATCCTTGAGGCAAGTACCCTGCTAAAAACAGTACAGAATGGTCTGTGCATTGATTTCGGGTGTGAACTTGACCTTTCTCCAATGTCGCATGGGCCATGCAGCCCCAATAATACACCCGCTCTGTTTTCAGCTGTTATACTTGGGGCTAAAAAATAGTTTTGAGCAACGAAGATGTTTGTAATCGGTCAGAGATGGATCAGTGAAACAGAGCCTGAAATGGGGCTGGGTACCGTTTTAAGTTCGGATAACCGCTTTGTGGAGATGGTTTTTTCGACCAGCGGAACCCAGAGAAAATATGCCATACGCCATGCCCCTTTGATCAGGGTTCGGTTTAAGCCCGGAGATAAGCTTCAGGACAAAGACGGCAACCCCTTTACCGTGGAGCAGGTGCAAGAAACCGCAGCGCTGATCACGTATATCGGTAACGGCAAGCAGGTCACCGAAACCGACCTGTCAGACAAGCTGAGTTTTAGTTCGCCTGAAGAACGGCTCTTTGGCGGACAGACCGACGACAATCAGATGTTTAACCTGAGATACGAAAGCCTGCTTTACGATAACCAGCTCAAAGGCTCTGATCTGAAGGGGTTTATTGGCCCCCGGCTGTCCCTGATTCCCCACCAGTTCTACATTGCCCATGAAGTCACCCAACGGCATTTTCCCAGGGTTTTACTCGCCGATGAAGTGGGGCTGGGCAAAACCATCGAAGCCAGCCTGATTATTAACCGGCTGCTGTTAAGTGAACGCATCGAAAGGGTTCTGATTGTTACGCCAGAGCCCCTTGTCAACCAGTGGTTTGTGGAGATCTTTCGCAAGTTCAACCTGATCTTCACCATTGTGGATGCCGATTTTTGTGAAAGCATTGAAGCCAGCCAGCCTGACGTGAATCCTTTTTTAGAAAGCCAGTGGGTCATCAGTAGCCTGCCCTTTCTGCTCAGCGACCCGTTGCGCACGCAGCAGGTCATGAACGGCGACTGGGACTTGCTGGCGGTGGATGAGGCCCATCACCTGGTCTGGGAGCCAGAAAAGGTGAGCCCTGAATACCGGATGATTCAAGCCCTTGCGCTCAAAACACCCGCCTTACTGCTGTTAACGGCGACACCTGAACAATTGGGTATAGAGAGCCATTTTGCCAGACTGAAATTACTGGATCCTGACCGTTTTTACGACTTTGAAACCTTTGTGCGTGAAGCAGAAGAATATGCGCAGATTGCTGAAACCGTCCAGGAACTTCTAGAGCAAGCCAGAACAAATGCAGGAAACGCTGAAGAAAGCAAAAAACGCCTCGAAGCCCTGGTGGATCAGCATGGCACCAGCCGGGTGTTTTTTAGAAATAACCGTTCGGCAATGCCTGATTTTCCGGTGAGGATCGCCGTGCCGGTGCCCTTAACAGCGCCCAAAGACTTAAAAAACGACCCCAAAGTGGATTGGTTGGTGAAATTAATCCGGACCTTAAAGCATGAAAAGATCTTACTGATCTGTCATTCCAAAAGCATGGTGGTGGCGCTCAAAGATTTGGTGCGCACCAAAATCAATGTCAAAACCACCCTCTTTCATGAAGATTTGTCTTTAATTGCCAGAGACCGAAATGCGGCGTATTTTGCAGAGGATGACGGTGCCAGGGTCTTGTTCTGTTCTGAAATCGGAAGCGAAGGACGAAACTTTCAGTTTGCCCATCACCTGGTGCTGTTTGATCTGCCCCTGAATCCTGACTTACTGGAGCAACGTATCGGCCGCCTGGACCGTATTGGGCAGCAGGCTGATATCAAGATATATATTCCGTATATCCAGGACTCAGCTGAGGAAGTCCTGTTTAAGATTTACCATGAGGGTCTGAATGCTTTTGAAGCCTTTTTAAAGGGCGGCATGACCGTCTTTAATACCTTTGCCAGCGAAATCACCGCAGCCCTGGCAAATCCTGTCGACGTTCTGGCCAATGACTCTCAAAAGCTAAGGGCTTTCATTGCGCAAATCCAGCAAGAGAAGCAGGCGCTGTATCTGAAGCTTGAAAAAGGGCGAGATCAGATTCTGGAATACCATTCCTTCAGACCCGACATTGGGCAATCTCTGGTTGCTCGCATCGCTGAAAAGGATCACGATCGCACCCTCGAAAACTTTATGAACAAAATATTTGCGTATTTTGGCGTCGAGTGTGAAGATATTTCAGAACGCACCTATTTTATTTCACCCAGCAGCCTGACCTTGCTGGAGCATTTCCCCGGACTGCCCGATGATGGCACCCTGATCACCTACGACCGCCAGCTGGCCTTAGCCAGAGAAGACATCACCTTTTTAAGCTGGGAGCATCCGATGGTGGTGGGCCTCATCGATATCTTGCTGGCTTCAGAGCAGGGCAATGCTGCCATGGGGCTGATTCAAGACGATGAAGAACCCATGATCCTACTGGAGGCCGTATATGTGCTGGAGAGTGTTGCCCCCAAAGCCCTGCACGCAGAGCGGTTTATGCCGCCCACCCTTGTGCGTGTGCTGATAAACCAGTATTTAGAAGAAGACGACACAGATCTTGAACGCTTAAGTCCAAAAATAGCCAATTTTTCACCCGAGAGGCTTGTGGCGAAGCCTGAAGTCTTACCGCTGCTAAAACTCATGCTCGAAAAAGCCGCTGAAGTCTCAGAAGCAAGGGCAGAACATATGATTGAAGCATGTCTGGACAAAATGAACCGGACGCTGGCCTATGAAACCCAAAGGCTGCTCGATCTCAAAAAAGTGAATCCCAATGTGAGACCCGAAGAAATTGCCTTTGCCAAAACCCAGTTCATTGCATTAAATGAAAATATCCGGGCGAGCAGGCTAAGGCTGGATAGTCTCAGGGTGATTTTTAGAAACCTTTAACTGCACCAGTGATAAGCCTGGTATGGCGTGTAGTACTCAGACTTGAACTTGAATAATATTTTCTAGTTGATTTTTTATAATAAACTAGATATTATAAAAACATGAGAGAAACAGTGCTTCTTATAGAACAGGCTTACCAGTTGCTGGAAGCGAAAGGCATTATACGGCCCCGCGATCTCAAAGCTGCCGGTATACCTGAGTCCTACCTATGGGAATTGGCCAACGCTGGCAGGATTCAGAATCTTGGACGGGGACTATATGCCCTCAATGAACTGGAAATCTCCTCATTTCATAGCCTGGTAGAGGTCGCTCATTATGTTCCTAGAGGTGTTATCTGCTTACTGAGTGCATTGCAGTACCACGAGCTAACGACTCAGCTTCCACCGGCAATTTGGCTTGCCATACCGGCCCATGCCCATCGTCCCCAGGTGCCTCATCTGACTCTGGAACTGGTGCAGATCAAACCAGACCTGATGGCGATGGGTGTTGAGACCCATGAACTCGAAGGCACGCCGGTGAAAATCTTTAGTGCCGCCAGAACCATTGCGGATTGCTTTAAATTCCGAAATCGGGTCGGTATGGATGTGGCTCTGGAAGCCTTGAAGCTGGGGCTAGAAAAGGGTGTCAAAGCAAACGAGATTTGGTCATATTCTAAGCCACTGCGGGTTAGTAAAGTCATTCTTCCCTATCTGGAGGCTTTGGCATGACATCAGGAAAGAATCTGGCTGCGTCGGTCAAGGCTAGATTGCTCAAGCTGGCTCATGCCCAAAAGGCCGATTTCCAGCAATTGTTGATGCGCTATGCCCTCGAACGCCTGCTTTATCGGCTGGAACAGAGTCCTTATCAGGATAGATTTGTCCTCAAGGGTGCCATGCTATTTCACATCTGGCTCGATCAGCAGGACTTACGTGTCACCAAAGATCTCGATCTACTGAGCTTTGGCCACAATGGCCCTGACAAGCTCAAAGCAATTTTTGCTGAAATTTGTCGGCTGGAGCCACCTGAGGCGGATGGCTTACGATTTGACGTGGATAAGCTTAATGCAATAAAAATCAAAGAAGGTCAAAAGTATGAGGGCGTTCGTCTGAGCCTGCCAGCCTATCTTGAAAAGACGCGAATCGCTGTGCAGATCGATGTTGGTTTTGGCGATGCGATAACTCCTGAACCAAGCAGACAATCCTTTCCGGTGGTGCTGGAGGGCTCTCAGTCGCCCGTTCTCCTCACCTATCCTAAGGAGACGGTTGTTGCTGAAAAATTTCAAGCAATGGTCAGCCTGGGTATTCAGAATACCAGGATGAAAGATTTTTATGACGTCTACCTTTTATCGGAAACCATGTCCTTTGATGGAGAGCTGCTTTATCAGGCATTGCTGGCAACCTTTGCAAGACGAAAAACTCCCCTTCCAGAAACCCGACCTTTGGCGTTTACGCCCGAATTTACAGAGGAAGGTCTAAAGGTTCAGCAATGGAACGCTTTTTCCAGAAGGCTTAAGCAGCAATTAGAATTAAATCAAATTATGAAAAAGCTGGAAACTTTTCTGATGCCGCCAAGCAAAGCCGCTGCGCACAAAGAGGTTTTTCAAGCTATTTGGCATCCAGGCAAGAGATGGAGAAAATAACTGAAAAGCTAAAAATACAATGAAACGGTCTCTTTTCGACCAAGAGGACTCAATGAAGGGTAAACGCTATCAAATTACCAGTAATAGAGTTTGCATTAATGGATGGAGGACCTTAAATCAAATTTGCGGGAAGCTCCTGGCCGTTGGTTGAGACGTAACCTTAAGAGTCACTTTGATTTATCAATATCAGTTTGGAGGGTTGCAATATGGCGAAAGAAAAGACGTATACTGGTGGTTGTCTATGCGGCGCGATGAGATACATAGCAATGGGGCCGGCACAAAAACCGCATACTTGTTCATGTAAACAGTGCCAGCGTCATTCTGGTGCACTGACTCAAGTCTGGATTGAGTTTTCACAGGAGCAGGTGAAATGGGTTGGTCCGGGCGGTGAGCCTTCCAGGTGGCGTTCCTCAGAGGGTTCAAGTCGAGCCTTCTGTCCAACATGCGGCAGTACACTGGGTGCCATTGACGACAAGCCAACGCTGGGGTTAGCCCTTGGCACTTTCGATTCGCCCAATCGCAAGGAGCTGGCGCCAAAATTCCATGCGTACATTGCCAGGCGACCAAAGTGGTGGGCAATCCACAAAGTCGTGGCGTCAGAATAATCATATTAAAAACGAGACAAAGCATGTTCATTACCGATTTTAGCGTTTGTCTCTTTTATGATGTACGGTTTGTGGGTGAAATTTAAGAAATAGAGCGTCGATGCGCGTGATAAAGGATGGAGCAAAAACGGATGCGAAGAATGTCGATTCATCGAACTTACGCCAAAGTGCGAGGCATCCGCAGACATCTCAGGAGCCTGGAGCAGTGGGCAGAAGGCGCAGACCGCTGGGACCCTCAGCCCTGTGCGCATCTCCCCTACTGGCATTGTAAGATTCCAGTGCTGGATCGACTGGTGGAGCCACCCACCACCCATCTCAAAATTCAGCGACAGGTGATCAACACGCTTTTGCTGGCGGCCACAAAACTGGCGGCGCAATCTCAGGCCGCTGAATGGCCGTATTACCGTGTGGCGGTTTTGTTAACGCTTCCGTATCTGTTTCAAAGTGAAGTGACGGTTTTCTTTGATGAAGGCTATTACCGGAGCTTTTATCATCAGCAAAATCTTTTGCCTGATACCGAGAGGCCCAGTCAGCGGTTTGGCCTGGTGTTACCCCCGGCCTTTGTAGAATTGGGAACCCAGGTGGAATGGGATGTTGAAACGGAAGCGGGTGAAATGATCAAACATACAGAACAATGGTGGACCCTTGGACAACCCCTTTAAGAAAGCGAAGAACAATTGCGATGTGCGCTATACCCGGTCAAAAGACCTTTGAAACCCCTTCTGATTTTGCGCTGTGGCTGTCTCTCAACCACGATAAAGCGTCTGAACTCTGGGTCAAAATCTACAAAACCGCCTCCCAAAAAAAGTCCATTGTCTGGGAAGAAGCGGTCATCGAAGCCTTGTGTTGGGGGTGGATAGATGGCATCAAAAAAAGTTTAGATGATGAGGCTTATCTGCAACGCTTTACCCCCCGCAAAAAAGGCAGCCTTTGGTCAAAGAAAAACAAAGAGCATGTAGAGCGACTGATGCGTGAACAACGCATGCAAGAGCCTGGCATGCAAACCGTGAGAGAAGCACAAGCGAACGGGCGTTGGGAAACGGCTTATGCACCCATGAGTGAAATGATCATTCCAGAAGACTTTTTGCGTGCCCTTGAAACCATTCCCGACGGAAAAAGCGTGTTTGAGGCCTTCAGCCGTCAGCAAAAATACCAAATCTATATCGGGTTACAGACCGCCAAAACCGTTAAGACCAGAGAAAAGCGCAAAAACACCTTTCTCAAGTCCATTGCCGAAACCGCGAATAAGCGTTGAAGACATTAGGCGTAAGATTTCTGGTTTCAGAATTTTAAATATTTACTTTAAAGTAAATATTAATGTATAATTTCAACATCATAAGAAAAACACCACAAGAAAGAACCCGCCCTATGCCAAATGCGCTGCGCTGCCTGACCTTTTTTTCTCTGCTAATAAGCCTTAACGCTTGTACACAGCCTGTGAATCTGCCCCCTGCGATCGATACAGAGTACGATCCCGGTGCGACCTGTCTGGTGCTCGATACACACCCCAAAGCGGATTTTCGTATCCAGTGTCAAACGGGCGCGACCTTTTATGTCAGTTTTAAAGAAAAAGGAAGCGAAGCGAAAATTGACCTGAAGGACCGTGCTTTCACCGTGACCCTCACCGATGGAGAGAAGACGTATACCCTGGACCAATTCAGACTTTATGAAACAGGAACGAAACAACTGGACACAAAAACCCTCTGGTTTACGGAGATGGATCTCTCTTCAGCGCCCATGCAAATCACAGCTGATCTTGCCGGTTACCAGAAGGTTACAAAGACCGTTGAACGTTTTAGCACCGAAAACAAAGCCGGCATTCCTGAGCTTGTGATTAAATTGGAGCCGGTAGCAGGGGCTTAAGTGTCTGGTTGTGAGCACCTGTATGTCGCTTGACGACTTAAATTATCGGTGGTAGCATCAGAGAGCAAACCGGGATAAACTTTAACCCGGTTTCTATTCTAAGCATAGCCAGGTCATTTTATGTCAGATTTTAACATCCAGCGTTCTCCATCCGTTCATCAATTGCCAACCACAGGGCCTGGGACGCAACCTGTGCGTAGCCAACCTCAGACTGAACCGAATCCTACCCCTCCTTCTACGGCTCCCCGCATTGGCCAAAACCGCGTGAACAGCACGCCACATCTGGCGGACCCCACTACCCACCAATTGCTCGAAGACCTCATCGATAACGCACCACCAGAACAATTGCAGAACCGTCTGCAAGAGATGCCCCGTTTGCAGCGTCAGGGGGCTGTAGGGAATCTGGGAGATAATCCCGCTGTGCGCGATCTGCGTGACCAACAGCGCGATCAGCAATTGCTGACCCAGACCGCTCGTCCCAATACGCCGGTCAGATTTCAGGCTCCCCTTGAAAGCAATCTGGCAGACAATTTTTCAGCCTTAGAACGGCAACTCAACAAAGCCACGCTGCCCGGCACCAAACGCAATGTCTTGAATCAGGTGCGTCAACAGGCCCAGAACTTGATCGCCAACGCGGACCCACAGGGCGATTTTCTGTTTCAGGTCAGCACCAAAAGCGAACAGGAACTGAAGCTGGATGTGATTAAATCCATGGGACTGATGAAGGGCAAATACGGCCAGGCCTTTACGCCCGTTTTGTCGCAGCACGCGCAAGATCTTAAAACCTATGAAGCCAATAAACTGCAGCACGATCGCCTGCGCGAGGTGCGCAACCAGATTGGCCCACAAACCACACCCCAGGAACGCTTGCAAATTGAGCAGCAAGCCCTTGAAATTATGCAGCACTTTAATTTTACGCCCCAGTATCGCACCACAAACACGGGTGGGCAGCAACTGGATTTTAACCGCATTCCCCCAGCTCCCCAAAAGCCGGTTTTGAATGTGGACACCCTGTACAACATGCTCTCAAGCGATAAAAAACACATGGTCGATGCCATGGTGAGTGGTTTACGTGAGGGCTTGAATCAGGCTCCCAACCGCATTGAAACCTATCGCCAGGCGGATTTTGGGCCCAATGGTGCACCCATGGGGCTGGACCCCCAGGCAGATCTGCGCATTCCCGAACGCTTTCAGATGAATGGGCGTAACTATGATTTTGACTCGCATCTGGCCACGGGCGGAGGTGGCGTGGTCTTTAATTACCGCGACGCCCAAAGTGGCGAAAGGGTCGTCCTGAAAAAAGATTTTACAGATCTCACCGATGAAGCCATTGCCCATCGCCACAATCAGGGTCCTGAAACCATCGATATGAAGGGCATTCTTCGTTCAGACAGCGGTGAGATTTTTATGGTGATGGAAAGAGCCACCGGCGATCTGCTGGGCGGACTCAATCGCATTAACCAGTCCAACGGCACCGCTGAGCAAAAAGAGACGGCCAAGCTGTCTATTAGCCTGGATATTCTCAAAGGCATGGCCAGGGTTCATCAGCAAAACAGCTCCCATAACGATATGAAGGGTGAAAACGTGTATATCTCCACCGATGGCACGGCCAAAGTGGCCGACCTTGGTGAGGCCCAAACAGACGGTGTGCATCAGATTTATGGCAGCTTTGGCACCCAGCTTTTTAATGCCCCTGAAGTGCTCAACTCAGAAACCGAAGGCAACCGTCAGGCAAACGACGTCTGGGCTGTGGGCCGCCTGTTGTATCAGATTCATACCGGTCAGGAAAGCCCTTTCAATGGGCAAAATCTCACTTTCTTACAAATCCAGGAGGGTATCAAAGCCTTTGGTCAGGATCCGGCCAATCGCGTGTTCCCCAATCCACAAAACAAAATGGAGCAACTGATCAACGCCATGATGCATCCAGACCCCACCCAGCGCCCCAGCCTGGAGTCCGTGATGCAGCTCAGTGTCTTTGATGGTGTGCGTGATGGCAGTGGTAAAGCCATGGTCAGTCAATTGCTACAGTAAGGCGTGAATTCGCCTGTGTTCCTAAGACGCACGCTGCTGTTGGTGCCGACGCAAGCCTTCTAAAAGGCAATCGAGGCCAAACTCCAGGGTGTGCAGTCCATGATAAGAGCCATCAATGATCTGGTGTCCCAGGTTGACGAAGTGGGGATAGGTGCTTGCGGGAATTTCTGGCAGGTACTGTGCTGCAGCCTGCTGGTATTCCTGGGGTTCTACGGGAAATTTGAGTTCCTGGGTGACAAAGCCATATACGTAACTGTCCAGGGCATTCCAGATATGGTCGGCCTCAGGTTCGCTCCATCCCCCAGCAACGGCGATGGCCAGCGTGCCCTCGATATACCCGAGCATGGCTGGCCCGGTGTTGATTCTTGACATCATCGCGACGCTGGCCCAGGGGTGTTTTTTGAGCACCTGATACGCGCTCAGGCATCTTTGTCGTAGGCCATCGACCCAGTCAAGCATCTGGGTTGGCAGCACGATTTCTGCCACCACTTTTTCTACCAGGGCATCAATGAGGGTTTCACGGCTATTGAAATAGTTGTACAGCGACATGGCTTTGACGTTGAGTTGGGTCGCCAGATTTCTCATGCTGAGCCCCTCCAGTCCATCCCGATCCGCGATCTCCAGGGCCACAGCAATAATTTTTTCGGTACTTAATCTTGACATACTTACAGTGTAAGGTAAACTTACAGTGTAAGTCAAATCCAAAAGAGGTGCCTATGAAAGCTGCTGTTATCGTTCGTCAGCGCGGTCAAAACCAGTTACTGATTCAAGAGGTTCCGGTGCCCTCACCAGGGCCGAAGGATGTACTGGTGGAGGTTTATGCCGCTTCGGTGTGCCGTGCAGATATTAATTTGCGAAAAATTCCCCGCATTATTTTGGTGCCCCTGGGCTGGGTCTTTGGTTTTAAGCCCATGGATATTCCCGGGGTTGAGTTTTCGGGGGTGGTTCATGCGGTGGGTGCTGAGGTGAAGGACTTTGCCCCTGGGGACGAGGTGATGGGCACGGCGACAGGTCTGGCCCATGGCGGAAATGCAGCGTTTATCAGGGTGCCAGAACGCTCTACTCAGGGCGTATTGCTCAAAAAAGTCCAGGCCCTGAGCTTTGCTGAAGCCGCTGTCGTGCCTGTGGGGGCCATGACGGCTCTGCATTTACTCAATGCCCTGGGGCTGAAGCCTGGCCAGTCTCTGCTGGTGTATGGGACTTCGGGTTCAGTGGGAAGTGCTGCCCTACAGATTGCCCAGGCACAGGGGCTAGAAGTGGTGGGGGTCTGCAGTGGCCGAAACCTGGAGCGCGTGAGGGCGCTGGGGCTGAGCAAGGTGGTGGATTACACCGAACCCCAGTGGTATCAGGCAGTGGGCAGCTTTGATGGCGTGCTGGATGCCGTGGGCAAGCTCAGGGGAGAGGCCAAACGTGCCCTTCGCAAACCCAGGGCACCCTTTGTCAGCATCAGATCACCCACCTCTGAAAAGGTCAGCGCCCTGGAATATATTTCAGGTCTTGCGACTTCTGGTGCTTTCCGGCCGCTGATGGACCGAGGCTATGATCTGGACGACATTGCCGAAGCCCATGATTATGTGGCAACGGGTAAAAAGCAGGGGAATGTGTGGGTGCGCATAAATCCCGAACATGTTGAATAGGAGTGAATGGGTGGCAGGGGTGAATATTGCCTATGCCAGGTCGCTGTCCAACGTCAAAGCCTAATTTGGCTTGAGGTCATTACGTCTCTATCAGCGGTGGGCCAACTCACGTAAGATTTCTTCGGTACGGGCATTGGCTGGAAAAAAACTCTCAATGCGCAATTCTTGCAGCGTAATATCTGTGGGAGTGCCTAGCGTCGAAATGATCGAAAACAGTTCCAATCGGAGATCGTCTTTGACAATGCAAGTGCTGAGTACGGGGGCTTGCCCACTGTACACTTCCCTCGGCTGAATGTCAGGTAAAAGCGCCTGCATTTCAGTATAGAGACTGTCAGTGCTGTAGGGATCGGATTCCTGCTGCAGGCGCAGTAAGAGATGTGAGGCCACTTCTGCAAAATTTTCGATGAGGGGATGCAGTCCCTGGGGGTGTAAAAGCAGACGCATAAGATTCAAGGCACCCTGGTCATAAAAGGTATCGGGGAGCGGCTGGTCATCGCTCAGAAAGCCGATCAGCCTTTGGGCGGCCTGATTGGTCTCTAACAAGCGCCAGTGATTGTCTAAAACAAAGGCCGGAAAAGGCTCTTGCTGCTGCAATAGACAGGTCAGCGCTTTTTTCACGGCATGCATTTCAGGCTGGTCCAGGTGGGTTTGACTAAAAGCTGCCGGGTAGCCTGCTGATTTCAACATCAGGTTTTGGGTGCGTAAACTTAAATCCATGGCCTGTCCCAGGCGCAAGATCATGGCTTGACTGGGGATTGAACGCCCAGACTCTAGAAAGCTAATGTGCCGTTGAGATACCGCTGAACGCAGTGCCAATTCCAGTTGACTTATTTTTTGCTGTTTTCGCCAGTGTTTTAAAAAAGAACCAAAGCTTTGCGGCGCAAGTTTTACCGGCGGTTGGGTGCTCAAAATATTACCTCTCACGTAATTGTTCTCGTGAATACTTATATCCATAATGGTGATAACACTATTTTACTGGAGAATCCCTATGCAATCATCCTCTTCGATAACCCCTTCTAAATCCTTTCTCAGCTGGGTTTACTTTGACTTTCTTTTACTGGGCGTTGCGGTACCCATGTACTTCTTTGGAAAACACTTTTTAGCCCACGGATTTTCGTTGCCGTTGTTGTTAGAACAGGCCTTTGTAAACCCTGTTGCCACTGCCTTAACCAGCGACCTGTTGATTTCATCTTTTGTCTTTTGGCTCTTTGCCGGGATGCAACTCCAGGCCAAAGGGCAGTTGCATCGGCTGGTGATTTTTATTGCCCTTAATTTGGGCATTGGCCTGTCTTGTGCATTGCCCGCTTATTTATGGTGGTCAAGACGTCAACACCAATAAGCTTTAAATTCGCCTCTGATTCCGTTATACTTTGAATTTAAAGGATACGTCACACCCATGAAAACCACCCCCCTATTTACCGATATCATTCAGAACCCCGACCTGCTGCGCTACCTTGAATCTGTAGGCTTTACGCAGCCCACCCCTGTTCAGGCCGAGAGTATTCCCAAACTGATGGGCCCTGGCCATTTTATGGTGCAAAGCCATACGGGCACCGGTAAAACCCTGAGCTATCTCTTGCCCCTGGTCGCACAGCTTAAGGCCACCGAAAACAAAGATGCTGTCGCGATCAGTGGCAGTCCCAAAGCGGTGATTGTGGCACCCACCCGCGAGCTGGCGGGCCAGATTTTTACGATCGTTAAAGCGATGTCTCATTACGCCAAACTGCGCGTGCGCAAGCTGGTGGGGGGCGACAAGGGCAAATCCCTGAAGACCCTGTTCTCGATGCCCATGGACATTTTGGTGACCACCCCGGAGCGCTGCCTGCGCTCCCTCAAAAATGGTGAGCTTTCCACCGCGAATCTGAAATATCTGATCTTAGATGAAGCAGATCATTTGCTGGAACCTTCCTTTAAAGCCATCATGCAACAGATGGCCCAGCTGTTATACAACACCGACTTCCAGCTCATTTTGGTCAGTGCCACCCGTCCAGCGCAATTTGACGACACCATCGCCTCCTTTTTTCCGGCGTTCACGCTGCAGGCCATTGGCGGAGCGACAGAAAACACCGGTGACAAGCGCTTTTCGATTTACAATCTGTCGATTGAAGAAAAAGATAAATTTGCGGCGGCCAAAGACTTTATTCGGCAGCAGCGCCACCGCAACGGCGTGATTTTTACCGGCAGCAAAGCGCGCGCGCAGCGCCTGGCCGATGAACTGGCCGCCACCGGTCAGCAGCTGTTTTTACTGCACAAAGACCTCGACATTGAGCAGCGCGTTGAGGTGAGTGATAGCTTCCGCGCACAGGGCGGCATTCTGATTGCCACAGATATTTTTGCCCGAGGCATCGATGTGCCCCATCTGAACTGGGTGCTCAATTTTGATCTGCCCTCAGAGCCTTATTATTATCTGCACCGCAGTGGTCGCGTGGGGCGCTCAGGCGCTGAAGGCGATGTTTACAACTTCATTACCTCCAGAGACGCTTTTCGTGTGGAGCGCATCAATCAGGCCCTGATCACGCAGGGCCGAACGGATCTTAATATTGGGGCCGTGCCAAAATCTGTCAAAAGCAAGCCCCGCAAAACGAAGGCAAGTGCGCCGAAGCGAGGCCCCAGACAGGCCTCGAAGCAAACTTCGAAACAAGCGCCCAAACAGATGCGCTCTAAAAAGGCCAGCCCAAAATCCGCTAAACCCAAACGTCGGCGTTAAGCCCCTTAAAGTTGCTTGATGTCGTGGGGAAGTTTTATTGGGCCAACGTGTTTTCACCCACCAAAACCACTTTGCCCTCTCTTTGCGTGCGCGAAGCTTCCGCAACGGCAGTTTTGATCTCTGCAATGGGGTAAGTGGCGTGTACAGGGGCTGAGAGTTTGCCCGCCACCATGAGAGCGGTAAGTTCTGCAAAGACAGCCTGCTGTTGCTCGGGCGTGGCGCTCCGAAACCACTCGGCCAGCCAGAATCCTTTGACAGTCAGGGACTTAAAGATCAGCAATTGGGGGGTGAGTACGGCAGGCTCACCACTCATGGCCCCATAATTCACCAGGGTGGCATGGGTCGCCAGACATTCGCCCAGACGGGTTGTGGCGGTGCCGCCTACGGCGTCAATGCCCAATTTGATCGGGGCTTGACCTGTGGCCTGGGCCACCTGCTCTGCCAGGCTTTGCTCCGCTGACGGGTTATCCACCAGCACAATGTCGGCCCCCGCAGCCAAAAGGGGCTCAATCAGCGATTCGCGGCGCACCAGGTTGACGGTTTTAAGGCCTTTGGCTTTGGCCAGGGCAATCAGATAATGCCCTACCGCAGAATTGGCGGCATTTTGAATCACCCAATCGCCAGGTTGAAGCGCCACAAAGGACTCAAGCATGAGCCAGGCCGTGGGGGGATTGATGGTGAGCATGGATAACTGGATGGGGTCCACCTCGTTGGGCAGGGGAATTAAGGTTTTGGCCTCAGCCACATGATGGGTGGCCCAGGCTCCCTTTCCCACGGGCAAGAGGACGGTTTGGCCAATAGCAGGACCTGCTATCTCTGGCCCCAGAGCGATGACTTTGCCCACCCCTTCGTTACCGCCGACTGCCGGAAGGGGCGGCAAAATGCCGTATTGACCCGTTAGGGTGAGTACGTCTGAAGGGTTAATGGGCGAGGCCAATAGTTCCAGTAATACCTGTCCGGCCTGCAAGGGCGGCATTTCAAAAGTCGCTGCTTCAATCACGTCCTGGGGAACGGGGCCCCGTTCTTTGTATTCGGCTTTTAGCATGGATTGCTCCTTTGGTGTTTTTTGCTGTTACTCTAGCATGGGCTCAGGGTATGGGGGCGTTGGGCAAACTTGAAACGTGCTTTTTTCTGTGTTAGCATGAGCGCAAAATCTACACATCTGCAAGGAACGGTTATGCCTAAAGCGCTCTGTGTTGCCAGTATTTTGATCCTGATTTCTGTTTCTCCTCTGTCTGCCGCTGAAGGGTGGCCCCAGGCGTCCCAACTGCAAACCTTTGTCAAAAATATGAATGCTTTAAAACTGCCTGCAAACTGTTGTCCTGAACTTAAGACTGAGCGGCCCATTCCTGAAACCTATGCTGCCCTGATTGAATCAGAGCAAGCAGAATGGGCTGCCGATCCCCTGGTTGAGACCGAAAGCATTAGCGAGTACCAGTACGGTTATACGCTGTTTCAAAACGCCGATATCCATGGGGTGGTGGTGTACAAAACCCTGTATGAAAACAGCTTGCGTTATAACCTGTTTGAACTCTGGACTTTCGACTTAAAAAAGGGCCTGGTGGGCCGTCTTGAACTGAGTGGCGACTATTTGTCAGTCATGCTCAGCAATGGCCATGCCACATATTATGACCTGAGCGCGCGCATTTTACCCAACGGTCACATTGAGCGCCAGTTGACGTATCGCGAAGAAGCGGGTTTGGGCGAAGACGAGAGCCAGAACGATCAAAAAACAGTGGTGAAAACGCGCTTTCAAGTGGATCTTAAAACAGGCAAAATTGTTCTGTTGAAATAGGATGAAGGACCCAGAAGCTCGCCTGTATGGCGCGACGCGGAATTCCAATGAATACGGCTGGAAACCCGAAGACTTTCCCCTCGCATTGGATGATGCCCTGAGACAAAATCTGGCCTGTGTGGGTGGGCAATTCCAGTTTCAATTGCCTGATGCGACCTATGAGATGTTCTGGCTCAATGCAGATAGCAGCCCCAGAGCGCCTTATGAATCCTGGGCTGATTATGTGGTGCGCTCTGTGGCTCAGGTGCGGTCCACTTTTGAAAAAATTCTGCAGACTGTTGATTTTTTAGCTGAAGCTGAGGCGGCTGACGTTTTGCGCCGGAAAAAAGCTGCGGGTGTGAATCTGCTTGATGCCTTGTGGTTTGTCGCTTATTTTTCTCACGAACACGAAATCTAAAAATGATTTAAAAAATCGGTCAATTGACTTATTTTATGATACGATAAAATGATGTTAGATAAGATTTTGGGAACCGAAACGGCAGCTTTCATCATGTTGCACCTTTTTCACTATGGAGAGGTTCATGCAAGGGGATTGGCCAGAGATACCGGCAAATCCCTTTCAGCGATACAAAATCAATTGCAAAAATTTGAAGAAGCGGGCGTGATTTTGTCTAAAAAAGTGGGGAATGTGCGTTTGTACCGTTTTAATAAAAAATCTCCGCTGACAAAACCCTTGATGGATTTGATTGGTATTATTCATGCCTCCATGAGCTTGCCAGATAAAGCAATTTTTTTTAGTGAGCGTAAACGCCTACGTAGAGCTGGCAAGCCTGTTATTTCTCACCAGGCCCCTTGACAAATACCTTGCCGGGGCACATAATAAGCAACATGAAAAACGAATGTATTCACGTATTAACCACAAGTTGGCGTTGGTGGGCGTTGTCCACCAGTGGGTCCTTGTGCTGTTAATCTGATCTTGTTTTTTCACACGCCACTGGTATTTTACACAGTGGCTGTTTTGCTTTTTTGGGGATAAATGTTTTCCGCTTCCCCACCCCCTGATTCCATCGGTCACTGTGCAGAGCTATTTCACATCTACACAGGAGTTTACCGATGTTTATCCAGCGTCCTCTCGCTTTTTTATCCCAACACGATCACCCTTTGCCAACGCTATTGGCCGGTTTGCAGGCCCAGGGGCCCTGCTTTGCCTGGGAAACCAGAGCAGCCCTGACGGCTCATCCCACGCAACCCAGTGCCCAGCCCCACATGCAGGTGTTGGCTTTTGCCCCCCGTGAAGTGCTCACCGTGCGTGAGGGGCAGGTCTTGCACCACCGCCTGCGGGATGCGCAGGGGCAGCCTTTGTCTCAGCCTGAAGTGCTCGCCGTGGTGCACGAAGACCCCCTGGGTTATTTAGCACAGCAATTGCAGCGCCACCCGCTGCCCTACCGTGCCGACTTGCCCGGATTTTACGGCGGCTATGCCGGTTTCTATGGCTATGACATGGTGCAATACGAAGAACCCGTGACCTTTTCGGCTCCCGACGATGGTTTTCCCGATGCCTGCTTTTATTTGTTTGATCAGGTGCTGGTAGGGCAGGCCGACCAATGGGAGCTCTTTGTGCACGATGACCCGGAAAGCACCCTGAGTACCGCTGAGCGCTTTGAACACTGTGCTGCACAACTGGAGGCCCTGCTTCAGGGTAGTGGGTCAGCAGAGGACTGTCTTCAGGCCCGGCTTCAGAAGGCACCTCTGTCGGTGCAACCCGTGCAAGGGCAATTGGGCGAAGCCCGCTTTTGTGCTGAGGTGGCCCGTTTGCAGGCAGCTATTCAGGCGGGGGATATTTTCCAGGCGGTGCTCTCAGAGCGTTTTCAAACCCTGACGCCCCTTGACCCGTTGACGGTGTATCAGCGCTTGCACACGCTGAATCCCTCACCCTACCACTTTTATTTGCACCTGCCTGAGCTGTGTTTGTTGGGGGCTTCACCTGAGATGCTGGTGCGCCGTCAGGGCTCAGAATTGTTGACCCATCCCATTGCGGGCACCCGTCCACGGGGGCAAACCCCTGCCCAGGATGCCGCCCAGCGGGCTGAGTTGTTGGCCTGTGCCAAGGAGCAGGCTGAGCACCTGATGCTGGTGGATTTGGCCCGCAATGATCTCGGTCGGGTGGCCCGTCCGGGCAGTGTCCAGGTGTCGCATTTTCAGGAGGTGATGCATTTTTCGCATGTGATGCATTTGGTCTCTGAGGTGCAGGGAGAGGTTTCATCCGGCCTGTCAGGTCTTGCGGTGCTGCGGGCCTGTTTTCCGGCGGGGACCCTTTCGGGAGCGCCCAAGGTGCGGGCCATGCAGTATTTGGCGGCACAAGAGCCTTTCCGTCGCAAATGGTATGGGGGAGCGGTCTTTTGTCTGGGCTTTGATCAGCAATTGGATGCCTGCATTGCCATTCGCAGCCTGTGTTTTTCGCCCGCGCAAGCGGCCACTGACACTGCAGGGCCGCCCCTTTATCCGGTGACCTGGCAGGCCGGAGCGGGGATTGTGGCCGACTCTCAGCCTGCCTTCGAATACGCCGAGGTCTGTCAGAAGGCCCAGGTGATGCAGGGGGTTCTGCAATGCTCGTCATTTTAGACAATTACGATTCCTTTGTGTACAACATTTACCAGTTGGTGAGCCGTTTGCTGCCCGAGACAGTACCCTGTCAGGTCCTGCGCAATGATGCCCTCACCCTGACTGAACTTCAGGCCTTAAACCCGCAGGGCTTGATTCTTTCACCCGGGCCGGGTCGCCCTGAAGATGCAGGCCTCTGTCTGGAGGCGGCGCGGTATTTTATGGGCAAGATTCCCGTGTTGGGCGTCTGTCTGGGCCATCAGGTGATGGGACAGGTGTTGGGGGCCCAGGTGGTGCCCGCCCCGCAGGTGCAACATGGCAAGGTGAGCCCTATTTTTCACCAGGATCGCAGCCTGTTTGCCACCCTGCCCAACCCCATGACCGTGGCCCGTTACCATTCGCTGTGTCTGGACCAGGTGCCGCCCGATTGCGAGCCCCTGGCCTATAGCGAAGACGGTTGCCTGATGGCCTTTCAGCACCGGCACTGGCCGGCGGTGGGCTTACAATTTCACCCCGAATCCATTGCCACCCCGCAGGGCGAAGCCCTGATGGCCGCTTTTCTGGCCCCTTTAATGACCACACGTTCCGCTTTAGAAAGGTTTTCTCCATGTCCTTAATGTATAACCCAGGCTCTGATGCTGCCACTCTGTTAAACCCGCTGTTAGCGGGGCAACGCCTCTCGACACCGGCAGCGCAGCAGCTCATGGATCAGATTTTGAAACAGACGGTGCCCGACGAGGTACTCAGTGCCCTGCTGATGGTGCTGCGTCAACAGGGCGAAGACGAGGCCCTGTTGACGGGCTTTGCCCAGAGCCTGCGCCAACACGGCACGCCCATTGTCTTGCCCACAGACTGTCACGCCATGGACACCTGTGGCACCGGCGGCGATGGACTGCACACCTTCAATGTGTCCACGGCGGTGGCATTGGTGCTGGCTAGCCTGGAAATTCCCGTGCTCAAACACGGCAACCGGGCGGTATCCAGTCAGGCGGGCAGTGCCGATGTGCTGGAGGCCCTGGGCATTCCCCTGCACCATGATGCGGCTGCTGCCTTACAGGGGCTACAGCAAGACCATTTTGCCTTTTGCTTTGCGCCCGCTTTTCACCCGACGTTAAAGGGGGTGGCGCCTTTGCGCCGCCGTTTAAAAACCCGTACGGTGTTTAATTTGCTGGGGCCTTTGTGCAACCCCGGTCAGGTGCGCCGGCAGATTTTGGGGGTGAGCGATGGGCTGTATCTGATGCCTCTGGCCCGCACCTTACAAAAGCTGGGCTGTGAATCGGCCCTGGTGATTTGTGCCGAAGACGGCATGGATGAACTCAGCCTGTCGGGGGTGAGTCATGGGGTTTATTTGCACAAGGGGCAATTGCAAACCCTGAGCTTTACCCCTGAAGCAGCAGGCCTTTCGCGGGCACCGCTGTCGGCGGTGGTAGGCGGTGATGCGGCCCATAATGCTCAGCTTTTGCAGGCGGTGTTTCGCGGTGAAGGTGCGCAGGCCCACCGGGATCTGGTGCTTTACAATGTGGCGGCGGCCCTGATGGTGTACGGCATTACCCGAGATTTAAAATTGGGGGTGGCCCTGGCCGCTGACGCCATCGACAAGGGGTATGTGGAGCGCAAAATCTCGGCTTTGCAGTCCGGGGCTGAGGTGCGTGAAATGGCGGTGGCTGCATGAGCTTTTTACAGGATCGTTTATTGCCCCAACGCCAGGCTGATGTGGCTGCGTTGCAGGTGCCCCGGCTTTTTGCGCGCACCCGTGTTCCCTTGCCCGCGTTTCAGAAGTCTCAGGGTAAGGGCTTGCTCTGGATTGCCGAAGTGAAGCGGGCCAGTCCCTCGCTGGGTGCGATTGCCCTGGAGCTGTCGCCGGAGGCGGTGGCACGGGATTATGTGGCCCATGGGGCGGGCATGCTGTCGGTATTGACGGAACCCCACTTTTTTAAGGGCTCTTTTGAGGTGCTGAAGGCCGTGCGCGCGGCAGTCCCCGATTGCCCGCTCTTAATGAAAGATTTTGTGATCGATCCCCGCCAATTGCAGCGGGGGTATCTGGCAGGAGCTGATGCGTTTTTGCTGATGGTGGCGCTCCTGTCGGCGGCACAGTTTTGTGAACTGTACCACTTGGGCTGTGCGCTGGGGATGACGCCGCTGGTGGAAATTCACACCTCTGCAGAACTACTGCAATTGCAGCACTGGGTGCACACGGGCCAGATTCCCGCGCCACCCTGTATTGGGGTGAATCATCGCTGCTTGCACCAGCTGAGTTTGCACCCCGCCCGCAGTGCCGAACTGTATCCCGCCTTGCGGCAGGCTTTTCCTGAGGCGCTGCTGATTGCTGAAAGTGGTCTCCAAACCCCTGAAGCCGTGGCCCAGATGCAGGCCCTGGGGTATGAAGGGGTGCTGATTGGCAGTGCCCTGATGGGCAGTGGCACGCCCGGTGAAACCCTGGGGCATTGGCAGGCGCAGATCCATGCACAGGTGGGGGTGACCCCATGACACAGGGATTGATCAAAAAGGTCTGTGGCCTGCGTCGCCCCGACGATGTCTGTTTGGCGGCCAAACTGGGGGCCAATGCCCTGGGACTGGTGTTTTATGCGCCGAGTCCCCGGGCGGTGCGTCCAGCGGATGAGCCCCTGCTGCGTGAGGTGTTGGCCGACCTTGCCCCGCAGGCCCAACGGGTGGGTGTGTTTGTGAATGCCTCAGCGGCCGAAATTCTGGCTTGTGCTGACCGCATGGGCCTGGACACGGTGCAACTGCACGGTCAGGAATCCCCTGATCAATGTGCCCGTTTGCGACAGGATCTGACCGTCTGGAAGGCCCTGCCCGCTCACGATGTGGCACAGCTTTTGGCACAGTTCGAAGCCTATGCCGGACAGGTGGATGCCTTTGTGCTGGACACCCCGTCTTCCCACTGGGGCGGCACGGGCGAAGTCTGGGCCTGGCAAACCCTGGCGGCCGTGCGTGAGCAATGTCCCCATCCCCTGATTCTGGCCGGAGGTCTCGATGCTGAGCACGTGGTGTCCGCCTGGCAGGCGCTGCGACCCGATGGCTTTGATGCCTCCAGTCGTCTGGAGAGCCAACCGGGCCACAAAGACCCCGCCGCTTTACACGATTATTTAAGGGCCTGTGAAGCCCTGGCAGCTTCGGCTGCAACTTTAACGCCCGAAAGGAATAAACAACCATGACCGCTTATTTTGGAGAATTTGGGGGGCAATTTGCCCCTGAGACCCTGATGGCCAATCTGCACGCCTTAGAGGCCGCTGCCGCAGAGAGTGCCCATGATCCGCAATTTCAGGCGGAGCTTACCCGCCTGCTCACCGATTTTGTGGGGCGACCCAGCCCCCTGTATGAGGCCAAAGCCCTGAGCCACAAGCTGGGGGGCGCCCGCATTTTTTTGAAGCGTGAAGACCTGAACCACACCGGATCTCACAAAATTAACAATACCCTGGGGCAGGCTCTGTTGGCCCTGCGCATGGGCAAAACCCGTGTGATTGCCGAAACCGGTGCGGGGCAACACGGGGTGGCCACGGCCACCGCCGCCGCCTTGCTGGGGCTCAAGTGCAAAATCTATATGGGGGCCAAAGACGTGGAACGTCAGGCCCTGAATGTGTACCGCATGCGCTTGTTGGGGGCTGAAGTCGAAGCGGTCACCAGCGGCAGTCAAACCCTGAAAGACGCGGTAAATGCTGCCCTGCGGGCCTGGGTCTCTGAGGTCAATGACACCCACTACATCCTGGGTTCGGTGCTGGGGCCCCATCCCTTTCCGACCCTGGTGCGGGACTTTCATAAAATTATTGGACAAGAGGCGCGCCAGCAATTGCTGGATCGCATCGACCGTTTGCCCCACGAGGTGGTGGCCTGTGTGGGCGGTGGCAGCAATGCCATCGGTATTTTTCATGCCTTTGTAGACGACGCTGAGGTGCAATTGACCGGCGTTGAGGCCGGTGGTACAGGCCTTGAACCGGGCCAACATGCGGCCCGCTTTGCGGGGGGCCGGGTGGGGGTCTTGCACGGCAATAAAACCTATCTTTTGCAAGATGAGCACGGTCAGGTGCTGGAGACCCACAGTATTTCTGCGGGCCTGGACTATCCGGCGGTAGGCCCCGAACACGCCCA
This sequence comes from Candidatus Sericytochromatia bacterium, assembly GCA_964229355.1. Classification (GTDB taxonomy): domain Bacteria; phylum Cyanobacteriota; class Sericytochromatia; order UBA7694; family UBA7694; genus CAXRDE01. The sequence continues at coordinate 62,931 of CAXRDE010000025.1, forward strand.
GCTGCACGCACTGGGCCGGGCCCAGTATACCCATGCCAGTGACAGCGAGGCCCTGGCGGCTTTTCACCTGCTGGCCCGCTGTGAGGGCATTTTGCCCGCCTTAGAGAGCGCCCATGCCCTGGCCTATGTGCAGCGCCGCGCGCCTCAATTGCCGCCCGAGGCCGTTTTGCTGGTCAACCTTTCGGGCCGTGGCGATAAAGACGTCCTGCAACTTATGAAAGCCGAAACGGAGTAGAAACCATGTCTCATGTTGCCTTTAGCCGAAGTCTACGCGCTGTTTTAATGGCCGCCCGCGAAAAGCGACAGGCGGCCCTGGTGCCCTATCTCACAGCCGGAGACCCCCAGTTGGGTGTCACCGCTGAACTCTTGCATGCTCTGAGTGAAGGGGGGGCTGACCTGATTGAGCTGGGGGTGCCTTTTTCGGACCCGGTGGCCGATGGCCCCACCCTGCAAGCCGCTGCCGAACGGGCGCTGGCCCAGGGGGTTCATTTGCGGGGTGTTTTTGACATGCTGTCGCAGGCCCGTCGGGACGGTCTGACCACACCCGTGATTCTCTTTTCGTACCTGAACCCGCTGTTGCAAGCCCATGCCCGATTGGCGGACACTTTCGTTGAGGCCAAAGCCGCGGGCTGTGATGGCCTCTTGCTGGTGGATGTGCCCCTGGAGGCTTCAGCCGAACCCTTTGCCCAGGCCCGTGCCGCCCAGCTGGAATGCATCAGCCTGTGTGCCCCCACCACCTCAGCGGCGCGCCGGGACCAGATCAATGCCCTGCAGCCCGATGCGGTGTATGCCATCGCCCGGCTGGGCATTACGGGGGCCCAGCAAGATCTGGATCCCGCTCTGGGTGCGTATTTAGAACAGCTACGGCAGGCGTTTACCGCTCCGCTGATGGTGGGTTTTGGGGTGTCTACAGGGGCCCATGTGGCCCAGTTGCGCGAGCATGTAGACGGTATTGTCTGTGGCAGTGCCCTGGTGGACCATTTGACTACCGTGCCCGATGCCCGCAAGGCCGAGGCTGCTTATGCCTTTATGCGGGCATTAAATGCTTAGGCTTGTCTGCGTCCCGCGTTATAATAGGGGGGTGAAAACGACACGCTCATTTTGAAAGGATTTCCTATGCCCATCCAGACCCGTAAGATTGAATACACCGAAGGCGATACCCTGCTTGAAGGCTATTTGGCCTGGGATGACCAATACGAAGGACCGCGTCCTGGCGTGTTGGTGGCCCATGCCTGGGGCGGCCGTGACGCCTTTGCCTGTCAAAAAGCCGAAGAAATGGCAGCCCTTGGCTATGTGGGGTTTGCCTTAGATATGTTTGGCAAAGGGGTGCTGGGTCACAGTACCGAAGAGAATTCAGCCCTGATTACGCCCTTTGTGCAAGACCGCAGCAAAATGCAAAGTCGCATGCAAAAAGCCCTGGCCGTTTTGAAAGAACAGGCCGAGGTGGATACCGCCCAGATTGGTGCCATTGGCTTTTGCTTTGGCGGAATGTGTGTGCTGGATCTGGCCCGTACCGGCGCAGATCTTGTGGGTGTGGTGAGTTTCCATGGTTTACTGGGAGCCCCTGACAATATTGCTGAACCCAAGATTTCAGCCAAAGTGTTGGTGTTGCACGGTTACCAGGACACCATGGCCACCCCTGAGCACTTGCAGGCCATTCAGCAAGAACTCGACGCCAGCGGTAGCGATTGGCAAACCCACTGTTACGGCAAGGCCTTCCATGCCTTTACCAATCCTGAAGCCAATGACCACGAGTTGGGCACCATTTACAATGCCAATGCCGCGCGCCGCTCCATGGCCGTTATGACCGACTTTTTCCAGGAAGTCTTCGTCTAAGCAAAGGCTGAATTCCCCTGTGCTGTGCGCCTGAAGGTCCCGGTACAGGGGCTTTTTTATTCCTGTTTTTTACTTCTATTTTTAAAGCGAAAGAGACCTATGTCTGCATCACACGCCCTTTCCGACGTCATTGCCCATATCCCACCCCACAGTACGGTGTTTATTCAGGGCGCAGCCGCCACCCCCCAGGCCTTAATCCGGGAACTGGTGGCCCAAAAAGAACGCCTGCAACACACCGAAATTGTGCACATTCACACCGATGGTGAAGCCCCGTATGTACAGCCCGAGCACCAGGATTACTTCCATGTGAACACCCTGTTTACCGCGGCCAATATGCGCCAGGCGGTGGCCGAGGGCCACGCCGATTACATTCCCGTCTTTTTGTCTGAGGTGCCTTTGTTGTTTCGGCGTGGCATTTTGCCCCTGGACGTGGCCTTGATTCATGTGTCGCCCCCCGATGCCCACGGTTATTGTTCGCTGGGCACGTCGGTGGACGTGGTGCTGGCGGCCTTAGACAGTGCAAAGCTTGTGCTGGCCCAGATCAATCCCCAGATGCCCCGCACCCACGGTGACGGCTTTATTCACCTGAGCCAATTGACGGCCTGGGTCGACGTCGATGAGCCGCTACCCGAACACCTGCCCGCGGCCAGCAATACGGTATACCAGCAAATTGGTGCCCATTGTGCGGCCCTGATTGAAGACGGCTCCACCCTGCAAATGGGCATTGGCGGCATTCCTGATGCGGTGTTGGCGAGTCTGGGCAATCACCAAAATCTGGGCATTCACACCGAAATGTTTTCGGATGGGGTGATAGAGCTGGTGCAAAAAGGCGTGATCAACGGCAGTCAAAAACGCATTCACCCCCATAAAATGGTGGCGGGCTTTGCCATGGGTACCCGCAAACTCTATGATTTTATTCATGACAACCCTATGGTGGCCATGCTCGACATTGCCTATGTGAACCGCACCGATGTGATTCGCCGCAACCCTAAAGTGGTGGCCATTAACAGTGCTTTAGAGGTGGATATCACCGGCCAGGTGTGCGCCGATACCATTGGTTGTTATCAGTATTCGGGGGTGGGCGGTCAAATGGACTTTATTCGCGGGGCCAGTCTGTCAGAGGGCGGTAAACCCATCATTGCCCTGCCCTCGGTCACCAAAAAAGGCGAAAGCCGCATTGCGGTTCACCTCAAGCCAGGCGCCGATGTGGTGACCACCCGCGCCCACGTGCACCACATTGTCACGGAGTACGGGGTGGCCCAACTCTACGGCAAAAACCTGCGCCAGCGGGCCCGGGCCCTGATCGACATTGCCCACCCTGATCACCGGGCCGCTTTAGAAGCAGAGGCTTACCGTCGTTTTAAAACCCTTTGAGGTCCGTTAAGTACAAAGCCAACGCGGTATCCACCGACAAATAGCCCTGGCGGGTTCCCCGTTGATTGACCACCTGGCGAATCATGCCTTTTTCAGGATGCATGTACAGGGTCAGCTCTTCTTCGGTGTGTAAACCATCACGCAGGGGGGCAGAACCCGATAGCACATCCACGGTGAAGTCTTCGGGCGGCGAAACGTGCAACGAGGTGAGCGTGGCGCCGCTTTCCACCCGCTTGAGGCTGCGCTGGGCGGGGGCACTTTGCTGCAGTAAATTTGTATACAGCTCGCCAATGGTTTCACGGGTGTAGCTGCGTTCGCCGGGGGGAATGTTGGCCAGGCCGCTGAGGGACGTGCTTAAGGAGCGTCGAAGGGTGACCTGGTCGCCCGTGACGGCGGTGACGGTCAGCTGCACGGTCCCCAAATTGTTGTTTTCCTGGAGGTAGGCTACCACCCTTGCGGCGTTACCGCTTTCACTGTTGGTATCGGTCATTTCAAGGCCCCAGGCCAGGGGTAAAGGATCCGGGTACTGCTGGGTGCCCGACACACCCGCTGCAACACCCACCAGGCGAATGGCATAGGTCCATTCCATGCCCACCTTAAAGTTGGGAAAGTAAGCCTGTAGGCTTTGCAATTCGCTGGTTGAGGCTGTCGCGAGTGAAGGGGGCGCTGTGGCGCTGGAGATCGGACTGGGTTTGGGGTTCAGGTCTGGGGTTACGCTGGCCTGCGCGGACGGCGTGGCGGTGGGCAGGGGTGCTGAGGGATCGCGAATGACAAAGGAGCGGGTCTCTTGAATGTCGGCATTCTGCAGGCTACGTACGGTGACCGTGAGCCGACCCGGTGCCAGGAGGCGTAGACCTGACGCGGTGCGTTCAAACAGGTGATCTGGGGTATAAAAGCTGGCAAAAGAGTTGTCGGTGCTGCCGTCACGGAATACCACCTGCGCCGGGAAGTTGACGGTGTCACCCACTTTCAAATCTTCGGGGAACCCTGAAATGTCGATGGCGGTGGCAATGCGTGCGCCGGGGGTGCCCATTTGTGCAGGGGCCTGGGGCGAGGGGGTGACCGAGGTGGAAGGAGCCGTGGGAGGGGCTGAGACCTCCAGCGAGGGGGTACATCCTGCACACAAAATGAGTATTAAACACAATTTTCGTACCATGGAACAGGACTCCTTAAAAATGAAATATGAAAAAAATTAAAAAAAATTTGTGTCACCTGTCGATTTTTCAGGTTGGCCAACGTCGTGTTAGTATAACAACAAAAAAAAGGATGTGTATTGATGCGCGTAATGGTATTGATTAAAGCCAATGAAAGTTCAGAGCAAGGGGTGATGCCCGATACTGAGCTGTTAACGGCCATGGGCGATTACAACGAAGAGCTGGTTAAAGCCGGTCTCATGCTGGCTGGAGAAGGCTTGCACCCCAGTAAAAGTGGTGTGCGTGTGGCTTTTGGCGAAGACAAGCCCCGGGTGATTGATGGCCCCTTTGCGGAAACCAAAGAGCTGATCGCCGGCTTTTGGATTTGGCAGGTCAACAGCATGGAAGAAGCGGTGGAATGGGTTAAACGCATGCCCCAGGAGAAAGGCGTTGAGCAAGAAGTGGAAATTCGTCGGGTCTTTGAAATGGAAGATTTTGGCGAAGCCATGACCCCTGAGCTGGCCGCACAAGAAACCCGTCTCCGGGCTGAAACAGAAGTCCGTGCTGTCTAAGCCATGACAACCTCTTCTGTGCAGCGTACCGTTGATGCGGTCTGGCGCATGGAATCGGTCCGTCTGATTGCCTACCTCGCCCGGCGTCTGGGCGATGTGGGGCTGGCCGAAGACCTGGCTCAGGAAAGTCTGATGGTGGCGCTGGACAAGTGGTCCGCGGAGGGGTTACCCGATAACCCGGCGGCCTGGCTGATGACGGTGGCCAAGCACCGCGCCATAGATCACTGGCGCAAACAAAAGCGTCAACACGACAAATGGGGGGAGCTGGTGCAAGAACATACTTTTTTGAGTCAAAGCTCATCACCGGATCCCGCAAGCCTTGAGGACACGGTGCTTGACGACGATGTCTTGCGCCTGATTTTTACCGCCTGTCACCCGGTGCTGTCCCCAGAGGCCCGGGGGGCGTTGACGCTCAAAACCGTGGCGGGCCTCTCCACCTTTGAAATTGCCCGGGCCTATTTGGTTAGTGAAAAGACCCTGGCTCAGCGTCTTGTGCGCGCAAAGCGCACCCTGCGAGAAAAACAGGTGCCGTTTGCTCTGCCTGAACACGAAGAGCTTACCGAGCGCCTGGCCGCGGTCCTGGAGGTGATTTATTTGCTGTTTAATGAGGGGTACACTGCCACTGCGGGACAGCATTGGGTGCGTCCGCCCCTGTGCCAGGAGGCCATGCGTTTGGGGCGCATGCTAACGGGCTATTTGCCTGAGCAGGGCGAAGTTTTTGGCCTATTGGCCTTAATGGAAATTCAAGCCTCCCGTTTACCGGCCCGTCAAAATGCCCAGGGTGAGCCGGTTCTTTTGATGGAACAAAACCGTTCCCAATGGGATCAACTCTTATTAAATCACGGCTTTCAGGCCCTGGAAAAAGCCCGCAAGCTGGGCCCCTCTGGCCTTTATACCCTGCAGGCCGAGCTCGCGGCCTGTCATGGTCGCGCCCGCCGGGCGGAAGATACCGATTGGCAAGCCATTACGCAGGTTTACGACCAGCTTTACCGGCGATACCCTTCACCGGTTATTGCCCTCAATCGCGCTGTGGCTGTATCGCGGGCCCGGGGGCCGCAAGCGGGGCTGGTGGCGCTGCAGCCGCTTTTAAGTGAGGCCAGTTTGCAGCAGTACCACTTGCTTCCCAGCGTGCAGGGAGATTTTTTGTTTCAATTGAAACGCTGGCAGGAGGCTGCGGGCGCCTTTGAAAAGGCCGCAAGCCTGACCCAAAATCGACAAGAACAAGCCCTGCTGCGCGAACGCGCCCGGGCCGCTTATGCGCAGGAGCATGTGTTATGAAAAGCTTTGTTTATGGCCTGTGTGCCCTGATGTGGGTGGGTTTACAGGGGCCGATTCAGGCCTGTGGCATGGCTTATCCCGCCGGCGCCTCGGCAGCCCTTACCGAAGAAGATGCCCTGATTTTGTGGCAGCCGGAATCTCAGACGCAGACCCTGATTCGCCGCAGCTATTTTCAAAGTGATCAGCGCCAGCTGGGATTTTTGGTGCCTACCCCCACCCGCCCCACCGTGGGCACAGCACCCGACGATCTCTTTGGTACGTTGGTGCAACAAATTCAGCCCCCGGTGAAAAATGAGTGGATTCTCTCACTGGTACAGGCTTTTCTCTTGCCGCAATTTATTGGAGCACAGGGCAGTGGGGTAAAAAGTCCAGATCCTGAGCAGGTAAAGGTGCTTGAGCAGCGGCAGGTGGGCCCGTATCAGGTGAGTGTTTTGCAGGCCAGTCAGGCCGACGCGCTGCAGCAATGGCTGCAAGAACATCACTATCCTTTTCGCCCGGCGCTGCGGGATTGGTTAGCTACTTATGTGCAAGCGGGTTGGTTTTTGACAGTGTTTCAAGTGAATCAGAGCCCGCAAGGGCAAATGGCACTGCCTGCGGTCAGCCTGAGCTTTCAGACCGAGCGTCCGTTTTACCCCTATACGGAGCCTGCCGATAGCCCGGCGCAAGACGACCGCAAAAGGCGTTTGTTTCTCTTGAGTCCGCAACCCATGCAAAGCTTTTATGAGCCCTTGCAACCGGAGCTCTTTGATGGTGCGGGCAAGGTGGGGGGCTATTACAATGCGCTGGGCATTTCTTCACAACGCAGCATGCGCCTTTACCAGGCCCCAGTACCCGCGGGACTGTCTGAAACGGTTCAGGCACTGGGTCTAAATCCCGAAAATCTCTGGCTGAGTGCCTGGCTGGATTTGGCCACGCAGCGGCCTGCCCCCGAAAAGCCTGCCGCGCGCGCTCCAGACACACCCGCTGGCCCTACTGAGCTGTATTTTTATCCTTATGCGTCCGGTGAACCCTATACGCCCAGACCTGTGACCGGACGCACCTTTTTTATTCCCCTTGACCTGATGGGTGCCCTCGGCTATGTGGGCTTGCGCTTGCGTCAGCGTAAACACAAACGCAGGGCCCGGCAACAGGGGTTATAAAAAGTCTTCGTTTTGGGCACCACAGGCCGCCAGAATCTCTTCGGCACTGCGACCCTGTTGCGAGTCATACTCGTTAATAAAGGCGACCCGCTGCACTTCGGCCAGGGTGGTAATGCCTGCTACTGCTTTGGCGTACCCATCTTCAGCCATTGAGATCAAGCGCCCGTCGGTGCGGGCCAGGTTGCGTAGATGGGCCGCGGGGGCGTTTTCTAAGATGGCTTCGCGAATGGCGTCATTGATCACGAGCATTTCGTGAATGGCGGTTTGGCCCACGTAACCCAGTTGGTTACAGGCCTGGCAGCCCCGTGGAAGCCCCACTTTTGCGGCTTCGGGCTTGACCTGAGACAGCCCCAGAAACTTGAGGTAGTCTTCGTGGGGGTGATCTTCTTGTTTACACTGGGAGCAGAGCTTGCGCACCAGGCGTTGTGATACGAGAGTCACATTACTGGAGGCCGTTAAAAAGGTATTCAGGCCCAGGGCGCTCAAGCGCAGCAGGGTGCCCATGGTGTCAAAACTGCTAAAAGAGGTGATGACCTTGGCTCCCCCTAAGGCCAGCTCTACTACAGCCTCTAAGGTTTCAGGGGTGTTGACTTCAGACACCATCAAAATATCTGAGTCTAAAAAGCCCATGGAACGGATCATTTCGGGGTAGGTCATGCCACTTTCTGGCGTCCAGTTGCCCTGGGTAATACCGTTTAGGGTTTGTTCAATGGGGCTTTCGGCGGTGGCAATGGAGCAGGACAGCAGGTTTAAGGCATTGAGCGCGGCATAGGCAGTGGTGGTTTTGCCGGAGCGGGCAGGGCCCGAAAAGAACACCAGGCCACCCGGTTTAGACAGTGATTTTTTGAGGCGCCAGAGGGTGAATGGAGAACAGCCGGTTTGCTCCAAGTTCAGGGGCGAAGAGCGAGAGGGGTTGAGTTTTTGACGTAGGCTGAGTACCATGGTTTCACCATGAACACCGGGATACGTTGCAATACTCAGCTCCATGGCCTGGTCGTTAAAACTGGCCTGCACGCGGTTGCGCTGCGGCAAGTCCTGGGCGTCTGGGTTCAGGGCAGTGATTTCTTTGAGGCGGGCGACCATGGGATTGCCCAGGTTGGCAGGCAAGGAGGTTTTTTGGGTTAAAACCCCGTCAATGCGGTAACGCACCCGTAAAAAAGCGCCTTGTGGCTCAATGTGAATCGCGGTGGCCTGATCGGCCAAAGCGTTTTGAATCAGATAATTGAGCATGCCTTGCTGTTGCTTGTGAGCAGGATCTGCATCCTTTGAAGCCAGGCTAACGCCCCCTACAATTAAGGTGTCTTCCAGCACTTCAGGACCCTGGGGAACAGGAACGATGGGTGTGGCTTGCTCAGCGGGGGCTTCGAGCGCACTGTCGAACCCATTCTCGGTTTCATCTTCGGCGTATAGACTAATCCCCGAAAAACTTGTGCTGTTGTAGTCCTGTAGGATTTCTCCGTCGCTGTTCTCATCCATAACTCAGATCCTCCGTGTTGCATGCGTTCTTTTATTTTAAAGCCTTTTGGCACAACCCGCCAATTTCGAGCTACAATGCTCCTTCAAAGAGGTATGGATTGATGACCTATGCGGTAAGTGTGATTATTCCCGCGCTCAATGAAGAAGCGCTGTTGAAAGAATTGTTTCAAGATTTTGCGGCCCAGCATTTTCGCGATTTTGAAGTGATTGTGGCGGACGCCAACTCCACCGATAACACCCGGGCTCTGGCCGACGCCCATGGGGCCAAAGTGGTCATCGGGGGCTTGCCCGCGGCGGGCCGCAACGCCGGTGCCCGTGCGGCCCAGGGGGAGTTCCTGTTCTTTTTAGACGCCGATGTGCGCCTTGACCCTTATTTTATCGGGCGAGCTTACGAAGAAATGCAGGAGCGCTTCCTGGATCTAGCCACCTGCCCCATTGTGCCGCTGTCTCAACATCCCGCCGATATTTTTCTCCATGATTTTACCAATTTAACCATTCAGCTGGGGCAATTTCTGGATCCGCATGCTCCGGGGTCTTGTGTACTGGTGTCAAAGCGTCTTTATCGCCGGGTGGGGGGCTTTAATCAGGAGCTCAAACTGGCCGAAGACCATGACTTTGTAAAGCGAGCCAGTGCTTTTCGGCCTTTGCGGGTGCTACAGAGCTGTCAAATTCAGTTCAGTGTACGCCGTTTAGAAAAAGAAGGCCGCTTGAATTTGGCGAAAAAGTATTTGGCGGTGGAGTTTCACCGGGCCTTTCGGGGGGAAATTCATGAGGACGTTTTTGATTATGAGTTTGGCAATTTTGATGCCGATACTGCCCCTGAAAAAGAGAGTCGACGCCAGCGGGTGATGGTCATGGGCCAAAAAATGATGGAGGGCATGCATCAGGAATATCTGAATTACCAGCAGGCCCTCAAGGAAGCCCTGGAAAACGGTCAACGTATTCCAGAGGCGCAATTGCAGAAAATAAACACCCGTTTTGAAGCGCTCAAACAGCAGTTCAAGCGCTTCTTAGACGATCGTTAACGGGCGCGGGTGGGCATGGCGGTGCCCCACAGGGTCTGGTAATTACTGCCCACACCTCGGGGGTAAGACTCCCGACGGCCCGGCTCACCGTTATAGCGCTGAAGCATACCTTTGGTAGCACCTTTGGCGCGGTCTTGCATCAGGCGGGTATAGGCCACAGAGGTCCACACATTGTCTTTAATGTTGTTGCGGTTGGCGCGGCTGCGATCGATGCGATCAAAGGTGGCTTTATGGTCTTTAAAGGGTGAACGCCCTTCACCCGCCACACGACGGGTTTCGTCAATGGCGACGCCGGTTAATTGGCCCAAACCGCCAGCACCCGTGCTGCTGCGGGCATCGGGATCAAACTTACTTTCCTGGGCAATAATGGCGGTCATGATTTTGTAATCCACCCCAAACTCTTTAGAGGCTGCCACAATTTCCTGGGCCATTTCACGGGCCTGGGCGTCGGTGGCGCCGCTGTTGGGGTAGGCTTTAATGGCGTTATACACTTCGGTGGCCTCAGGGCTCATGCGATCAGGCATGCTGACAGAATTGGGCTCCATGGTGGCTGAAGCGCGCGCGCGTGCCTGATTATTATCGCGTGCAGCGGGAGCTGGAGTTCTGGCGGCCGGGGCATTGGCTTGTGCAGGACGCGCGGCAGGGCGAGCCTGGGGACGAATGGATTGGCTCGGGGCCGATGAAGAAGTACGACGGACGTTACCCATACGGTCAGTTTCCTTTGAATGTTAAAAATAGAAATGAACCCTTTGGTTATGCCCTCTATCCGGCAAATTCTTGTGAGAAATTAAGAAAATTTCAGCAAATTTTTATACCCCTGTTCTTTGAGCACGGCCTATGGGTAATGTTATGCTACCTAAAAAAGAGGAGCGTCTATGTATACCCGCGTTCAGGAAAAAATTGAAAACACCCAGAAAATGCCCGTGTTCTTTCATCCGGCCCAGCTGGATTTTAAACCTTTGTATGAGTGGGCGCTGGGGAAACGGATTAAACACCCTGAAACCACCCAGCGGGCCGAGAGCATTTTGAGTGCGGTGAAAAAAAATCCGCAGCATTTTGAGGTGTTCACGCCACTGCGGGTGTCGAACCGCACCCTGTGTACCACCCACGACTACCAATTGTTGACCCTGTACACTACCGCCCAAATGCTCGAAGAAGGCCGTACGTTTTACCCCACCGTGTTCCCCAATAAACGCATTGCCCAGCCCGATCCCACCAATCTCTACCATGCAGGCTATTTTTGTTTTGATGTGGGCACCCCGCTCAATTCAAATACCTATGATGCGGCCACCTGGAGTGCCTCTTGCGCCTATGATGCCGCCTCGGTGGTGGCTGAAGGCATTGCGCCCATGGCCTATGCACTCTCTCGTCCGCCGGGGCACCACGCTTCAGAGTCGCTGTTCGGCGGGTATTGCTACTTTAATAATGCGGCAGTGGCCTGTGAGCGACTGCGGCAGGGCGGTAAGCGCATCGCCATGCTGGATATTGATTTTCACCATGGCAATGGCACCCAGGACCTTTTTTATCACGATTCTGAAGTACTCACCCTGTCCATCCACGGTGATCCTGAGACGTGTTTTCCGTATTACACCGGCTATGCTCATGAAAATGGCGCCGGCGACGGTTTGGGGTATAACCTTAACTTTCCTTTGCCCAAGGGGACAGATTTTGCCACGTATCGCACGGTGCTGGAAGGCCATGTGCTCAACGATATCCGCAATTTTGAGCCGGACTACCTGATTATTTGTGCGGGCTTTGACACCTATAAAAAGGATCCTGTGGGTGATTTTTTGTTTGAAACCGAAGACTATACTGATCTGGGGCAATTGTTGGCCTCATTAAACTACCCCACGGTGGTGGTACAGGAGGGGGGCTATTACACCCCTGATCTGGGCAAAAATGTGGTGGCCTTATTGAAGGGCCTTATGGGGGTTGCATGACCCAGGGGCTTGATGCGCTGGTACAGCGCTTTGGTCAACATTATGCGTCCGATCGCTATATTTTCAGCGAGGGCGACCACCAGCAAGAGGTGTACTTTATGGTGGAGGGGAAAGTGCAGGTGGAGCTGCGCAACGGCCGCATTCTCTGTGAATTGAGCCCCGGCGACGTCTTTGGCGAAATGGCCCTCTTTAATCATGCGCCCCGCTCCGCCAGTGTCAAAACCTTAACCCCGGTGCAGGTTTTGTGTTTTGATGAAGAGAGTCTTTATCAGCAAATTACCTTATATCCTGAGCTGGCGGTGCGCTTGCTCAAGCTCTTGACCCAGCGCATGCAGCGCATGGATCAAGAGCTCAAAACCGCCTTGAGCACGCAGGCTTACCTTGAGAGTACCCACACTTAAGGGCGCGGCCTCAATGGCTTGAGGTAATATCCCCCACCACAAAATTGTAGGGGCTGCCCACGGTGGCGTAGGTGAGTTCTGAACCCTGGGTGGCCGTGGCAAAATTACCGTTGAGGCGAATCAGTTGGTTATTGGTATTGCCCCGGTTTTCGACCCCCAGCGCTTCGTTGGCTCCCACAAAACCAAAAGACGAAAAATTGGCCTGCATGGCATCAACGGTCAGGGTACTAACGATGCTGCCGTGGGTAGCATTGGTGGCGTTGGTGCTGTCTGCAAAAGCAATGCGCAAGACGTTTTTGCCCTGGGCAATATATAAGGTGCCATCGGGGGCAAAGGCCAAATCCCCTGAATTGTCAGATTGGGTTAATAGCGGGCTGTTGGTGGTGCCCGTACGATAAATTTCGGTGCGGACTTTGGTGGCTAGATCGATGCGGTATACATTGGCTCCATTCGAGGCAAAGGCCACCACACTGCCATTTACAATACCCATGCCAAAGCGCGAGTAACTGCTGCTGCTTGTGCTGATGTTCTCTTCAACAATCGTACCACTGGAAGGATTCCACTTTCTCAGATCGTTGCCATTGCTGCCTTCAATGTAGTAAACAAAGCCTTTTTCAGCCCCTTGATTGGGGTATTTGCCGAGGGCGTTGCCCCCGTCGATCATATCGCCCAGCGAAAACAGTGCCCCCGTTATTTTATTAATGACATACAGGCGTTTGGCTCCGGCATTGTCCACGCCGTAGACCACATCTGAGAAGTTTTCGAGAAGCAAAGGCTTCTCGGGAGAATTTGCCAGGGGAGCATTGACCTCGGTGTCTACCAGTTGGGCCACCACCTGGCGCGAACCGCTGGAGGCTGTGCTCAGGTCGAGATCGGCGGTGTAAGAACCGTCGGACTGGCGTGTGCCTGTGCCCAGTGTGGTCTGATTTGTGACATCCACAAACTGCACCTGAATGCCTGTCATTTGGGCGGTACTTAGCGGGTTATTGTTGCTGTCCTGAGGGGTGTAGCTAAAGGTGACAGGATCGGCGTCTTTAAAGTGCAAGGTGCCGGCCCCGGGATTGCTGCTATTGGTGGGTAAGCTCAGGGTTGAGGTGGTGTTTTGAATCAACTTCACGGTATGCGCATCGCTGACCACCGTTTGATTTTGCCCATTCCGTACCACGGTGGTGAGGGTATAAACGCCCAGCGGCAGGTTGGCAATACTCCAACTGCCCGTATAGTCCTGGTTGCCAGCTTCTGTGGCGGCCTCGTTCAGGACTTCGCTGCCTGTACTGTCGGTGACAATAAAGCGCACATTGCTCCCCGTGGGCACGTGGCTGGTGGTGCTTTGCAAGGCCAGCGCGGGGGTCGATCCGATAACCACTTGTGTGTTGTCCGTGGGTTGGTTCAGGGTAATCCCCACCACAAAGGCCGTATGGCTATCGCTGGCTGCAGGGGTGCTGCTACCCGAGGGCAGCACTTGCATGTCGACGGTCACTTCCTGAGCCGATAACGGAGCGGTCCAGGCATTGGTGGCACTGGCCCAGGTGTTGCCGGTGGTGTTGGTGGCGGCTAAGGTAGCAAGGGTGTTGCCGCCGCTGTCTTTGACCACAAAGCGCACGATGCCGCCGGTGGGCACGTTGGTGGCTTCCCCGGAGAGGGTCACGGCCGCAGAAGGAGCCACGACGCTGTTGTCTGCGGGGGTTTGCAAGGTCACGGTAGGCGTGGCCAGGGTAAAGGCGTTGGGGGTGTCATCGCTAAAGAGGACGCTGCTGGCGGGGTTACTGGTGGCCAGGATTTTGGCACGCACGCTGTAGTTGCCGGTATTCATTGCCGAGAGGTCTGCGTTGGCTTGCCAGGTGTTGTCGGTTTGCTGAGTGCCCACGAGATTGCTGAGGCCGTTGACGGGGTTACCGCCGTTGTCGAGCACGTCAAAAAAGATGGTGGCGCCGTTGGTGATTTGCTCAGCGGTAAGCACAGGCACGCTGGAGGTGAGCAAGACATTATTGCTAAAAGCACCGGGAGTCAACGTGCTGTTGTTTACAGGTCCGGTGGTGTTCACGGCGTTGGTGACGACAGCCACGTCATGGGTGTCTACCACCAATGGGTTTTCGGTACCGGGTGGCAGCACCTGCATGTCAATGTCCACGTCCTGGAGGGTGCCGGGGGTGTTCCAGGCCCCGGTAGCGGTGGCCCAGGTGTTGCCTGAGGTGTTGGTGGCGGCCAGGGTGGCGAGAATATTGCCAGTGCTGCTTTTGACCACAAAGCGTACGGTGCCGTTGGCAGGCACGTTGGTGGCCTCCCCGGAGAGAGTCTGGTTGCTGTTGGGAGCCACGACGCTGTTGTCGGCGGGGGTAAGCAGGTTGACGGTGGTATCGACCACGTTGAGGGTATGGGTGTCAGTCAGTGTGCTTACGACATTGCCGTTGATGTCGACAATTTCAGCAATGATGGGGCGGTTGCCGAGGGGGCCTGTGGGGGTAAGAATCGCACTGGCGGTATAGCTGGTGGTGTTGAGGTTGGGCCGGGTGGGGACCACGTCCTGGCTGAAGTTGCTAGCGGGGTCTCTGAAGCGGATTTTGTAGCCGTCAGCCACATCTTGTGGATTGAGGGTGGCGCTGGCCTGGAGTTCAGTGGGGGTATTGAGGGAGAGTCCGCCGCCGTCGGTGGGCCGCACGAGATCTAAGGTGCGGTTAACGTTGGTGGGCGGATTGACGGTGCCGATGTTGCCGTTACCACCCCCGCTCGAACCACTGCTCGAACCACTGTTAGAGCCGCCGCCCCCGCCCCCGCCAGCAACAGCGCTGCTGGAAACGCGGAAGGTGTGCACATTGCTCTCAGCGAGCACGGTGCCGCCGAGGGTTTTGAGAATGGCCCTGACGGTGTGGTCGCCCACGGCGGGTTGGTTAAGCGTGGCGGTGTATTTGCCCGAGCCACTGTCAATTGCGGTGATGCGCTTATTGCCGTCAATAAAAAATTCGACGGCGACACCGGCGTCACGCTGGGCCTGGGTAATGGCGATGGCGGCTTCAAGGGGCGTATTGCTGCCAAAACTAAAGACATTACCCTGCGTGGGGTTTACAAGACTGATGGTGTTGGACTGGGCGGACTGAAGGTTGACCACGCCCATAAGACTTTCGGCGAGGGCCTGTCCGTTGGCGTCCACGAGAATGGCCTGAATGGGGTATTGTCCGATGGTGCGTCCGTTGGTGTCCCAGTCGAGTCGGTAGGTGCCATCGGGTTGTTTGATGCCGATGCCGAGGAGTTCCCCGTTGCTGAAAAAGCGCACTGCGGCGGCCTGGGTGTTGATGGTGGTTTGTGCCAGGGTGACATTGGCGGTGAGGGGCACGCTGTTACCCACACTGCTTTCAATGCTGGTGGAGGTCAGAATAATCTGGTGCTGAGGAACCCCTGCGAGCTTGACGATGGAGCGGTTACTGACGGCGAGTTGTTGGCCGCTGGCACTTTTTAAAACCGCTTCTACAGGGTAATCGCCAGGGGCATAGCCGGTGGTGTCAAAATTGACAAGATAGGTGCCGTCGGTTTGACGGGTGCCGCGGCCAATAACGGTCGTGCCCTGACGAAACTCGACATAGGCCCCACCGTTGCTGAGTTCAGTGGGCACCTGAATTGTGGAGGTAAGGCTGACGCGGGTGCCGGGGGTGGTGCTGACATTGCCCGAGGTGAGCTGAATATTGACGGGGGTGTCCTCGGTGAGGGTGATCTTGCCAATATTGCTGGTGGCGAGGGTTTGGCCTGAAGCATCTTTGAGTTCGGCCTTGATGTCATAGCTTTGCTGGGCAAGTCCGCTGGTGTTCCAGGGCAGGGTATAGCTGCCGTCGGGGTTGCGGGTGCCGTTGCCGAGCACCTGCCCGTTGGCGGTAAAGACGACGGTGAGGGCGTTGGGGTCGAGGTTTGAGGGAATATTGGGGGTGGCGGTGAGGGAGATATTGCTGCCGGGGAAGGCCTGCGCTGGTAGGCTATTGAGTTGCACCGCTGGCACGGCCACTTCGGCGCCGGTGAGGGTAATGGGCAGGGGATTGCTTTCGATGACAAGGCTGCCGTCGGAGTTAAAGACTTTGGCAGTGAGGGTGTAATCGCCGGTGGCAAAACGCCGGGTTTGCCAGGTGAGGGCGTAATGGCCGTTGCGGTCAACGGTGCCCTCGGCAATTTGTTGTCCGTTGGCAAAGAAGACGATTGTTTGGCCGGTCTTTTTGAGGTTGTCGGGCAAGTTGAGCAGCCCTGAGAGGTTCAGGGGGTTGCCCTGGGGCGTGGTACTGACGCCAGAGAGGTTAAAGAGCTGAAGCTGGGGTTGGTTGGCCTGGGGGGCAGGGGCAATGATGATGTTTTTGATGGCGCTGCGGGAGATGATCTTGCCGGTGGCGTCTTTGAGAACGGCATCAATGGGGTAGGTGCCGGGTGCGAGTCCGGTGGTGTCGATGTCAAAGGAATAGGTGCCATCGGGGTTTGGGGTGGCGTTGACGGTTTGGCCGTTAAAGAGAAAGGCAAGGGTGGTGTTGGGTTGATTGGATGGGATGTAAGCGACGGCGACGGCTTTGAGCGGGGTGCCCGCCTGCAGGGGTTGCTGTGTGGTGGGCCCCAGGAGTGCAATGGCGGGGGTGTTGGGGTTGACGGCCTCAGGGATATTGAAGGTGATGGTGTTGCTGTCGGCGAGTTTTTGGCCGTTGGCGTTCAAGAGGACGGCGTTCGCGTTGTACTGTCCAGGCTTAAGGTTTTTGAGAAGTTCCAGAAAGGTGTGGGTCTGGGTGTTGAGGGCGCTGGCGTCCACCTTGCCGAGGGATTGTCCGTTGAGAAAGAACTCCACCTGTGCGCCCTGGGGGAGGTTTTGCGAAGAGAGGGCGTTGGCCACGAGCGCGAGGGGAAGTCCTGAACGCTGCAGTTGGAGAGGAATTGGCTCCAACTGCAGGGTGTGGGAGGCCACAAAAGTTACCTGACTTTGTGCGACAGTGGCGACACCTTTACAATAGTCTGAGCTTTGCCAGTGGTTATCGAGACAGGGGTTTTGGCCAATACCGCCCACCTGATTTGAGGTGTTGGGGGCTGTCAGGTTACAACTGGCCAGCATCAGGGTGCTGGCAAGGGTGAGGCTTAAGTAAGGTTTTAACATGGGGTTCTTCTCAATTCGGATTTTAGTTTGCGGTCGCATTGGCGCTTTCACTGCCGCTGTCCAGGCTATTGCCCGCGGGATCAATCAGGGTGGTGCTGGCTTGTACAAACACATTGTCTCCCGGCTGATAAAGGTCCACGGTATTGCCGCTGTGGTCCACAAAGAGAGACAGGCCACCTGCGGGTGCATTGAGAGCGCTGCTGTCAAAAATACCGGTGGCAGCCAGAGTAAAACGACGGGGAACCTTACCATTTACCGTGGGATTTCCGTTGATGGCAACGGTCACGGTATCACCGGACTCAAACAAACCCGATGTCTGGGTGCTCTCGCTCACCGTAAACTTTTGCGGGGTGCCCTGACCGTCTAGATTTTGGTTCAAGGCGGCTTCCAGCACACCGGGATCGCCATTGACCGGTACAATTTGCGTGACCGTGCTTTGACCACTTTGCCCCAGGGCATCGTTGGCAAAAGCCGTTCCCGCTTCATTGAAAAACTGTACCCAGGCAATAGGTTTATCTCCGTACAGTTGAACGCCGCTGAGGCGGGTGGCACCCTGTCCCAGGCTTAAGGTCAGGGTATTGCCGCTGGCAAAGTCGCCTCCGTCCCCGTCGGTGATGATCCAGGGGGTGCCATTGACAAGGTTATCCAGCACGTTCTTGAGATCCGCGGCCGAAGGCGCGGCGTCCAGAGCGGTGGTGGTGACCTCTTCAGCGGTACCATCGGTATAGTTAAAGCGCAGTTTGACAGGGCGATTGGCAGCCGTGCCCCCGATGGTGTATTGGGCGTTAAAGTTGCTGGTAAGACCAGGGCCTGAGGTCTGAAAGGTACCGGTGGCAATGGGCTCACTGCTGCCATCTTCGTAGACTGCGCTCAGGTTCAGTCCGTCCATCAGATCGGGGCGCCCGTTGGCCGTGGCGTTACCGATGACGGTGGGAGCCAGGAGCAACACAGTGCGGTAAGTGGGATCCTTGGAGTCAAAGACCGCCTTGCCCCCCAGAGCAGACCAGGGAATGCTGTTATAAAGGAGGTTGCCGTTGCGGTTCACGGTGACGGTATAGTTCTGGGCTGCCTGCTCGCCGGTAATGCTGTTATTGGCTGCAGGCGCCTGGCTGGCGTTGCCACCCATGCCCCCGGCAATGGCGGGCCCCAGGGTGTAGTGAATCAGGGGTTCTGTAAACAGCACTTCGATGGAGTCCCCGCTGGCGTTGCTTCCTGAATTCTCAGCGGTGTTGGCGGTGATCCTTACCAGACCGGGCTCCACGGTATCGGTGTTAATGGCAAATTTATAGCTGCGCTCAAATTTTCCCTGGGTGAGTTTGAAGTAGTCGCTGGTGCGGCCAATACCAGATTTGTCTTTCAGGTTTTTATCCTGGCGCTCAAAAGACACCTGATACTCCGGCGTTTTGTCACTGGCTTTGTCGGTGGGTAGTTTTTTGTCGGAACGAAACAGAAAGGTCACCTGGGTATCGTCACTGTTCCAACTGATACTAAAGGCTGACTTATCCCAGACCCGCGTGCCAGACACCTCATTGAGATTGTTCGATCCCGTAAAGGTCAGTCCCGTATCGGTATCCGCGGTCAATTGCTCAGAGGTATAGGCTCTGATTTCAAAGTTATCTTCTACGGTTTTGCGATCCATGGGCTCTGAAAAGGTGATTTGAAAGGGCGTTGCGGCATCAAAGCCCGACCCGTTGCGATCGGGGCTGACAGCAATAACTTCGGGCTTATCGCTCAGGGCGTTATCATCGACGCCAAAGCTTTGGGTGACTCCGTCTGTGCCAAAGTCATAGCGGTTGGCATTGGGGTCCCCTTCTTTATTGGACTTCAGCACTTCAACCCGACGGCGTGTGGTGTAGCCGTCTTTTTCTGCGGTGATTTCGATCTGAACCCCTGCGGGGGCGTTATTAAAGGCGTAGGTTCCTCCGGCACTCAGGGTTTCCTGGGTGTAGTTGACCTGGTTGCTCAAGGATTTGACGCTGACTTTTACGCCGTCAAGGGGTGCATGGGTGTCGTCAAAAACCTTGCCATTAAAGGTGGTGCTTTCCCCCACGGAGATGTCTTCTTGACGGATAGCGTTACTGGCACTGGCGGTCGGGCTAGCGGTGGGCGCTAGAGAAACCTCAGCGGAAGGAGCGGGACTTGCGGTGTCCACAGGCGAGCTTACCTCTGAAGGGGGTAAGGCCGAAGGCCGGGTTGAAGGTGGGGCCGACGGTGTCACCGTGGCTTGCGGTGGGGTGACAGGTTGTGGGGGAGCCTGCGTATTGCTGGGGCTGCAGCCCCAGAGTAAGGTATAGCTACTCGCACACAGGAGAGCAGCCTTTCGTAAAAATTGACGATGCCTTATAATATTTTTCATGTTTTCTGTCTTGATAACCGTTTGCTGTGGTTTTGATGGAACAGATGATGCGTGAATTAAATCTGCAGCGTGCTCTGCCCTCTGTGATGTTGTTATTAAGTATTTAAACGTTTTTTAGGCTTAAAGGCGAAGGGTTTAAACCTAATTTTTTTGAGACAACGGGCTTTTTTATTGCGTTTTGTAAAGTTTTTTTAATACCTTTTGAAAGTGATGGTGTATTTTGACGCGGTAAAAAAAGTTTGCGAAGCCTTGTTTTAAAAGGTTAAGCGGGTGTTTTTTAAGCGAATTTGTTAGCGCATTTTGGCCATGAAGTCAAACCTTTTTTTAAGGGTTTTTCTTAAGGAATTTTAAGGATTCCACATGCTTAAAGAAAGCTAAACTGAAAGTAAGCTAATTTTCAGTTTGTGCTGCCTTCAAAAAGGTAAATCTTGCTATGATTAGATTTAAATATTTTTGAAAAGTAGTTTGCATTTTATGTTTAAGTTAAGGGTCTATCGGGCCTTGAGCCTCGTTGTAATGAGCGCTTTGTGTTCTTGCCAGCCCACCGTCACTCCTGTATTGCCTCCTGAGGGAAACCAGAGCAATATTTTAATTCAGTCGGGTATTCTGATTCAGTCCGGTATTTTGATTCAATCGGGTATTGCTGTGGCCTATAAAGGGCCTGATGGTAGCCTGCGCCTGCTAGACAATAGCCGTTTAGTGTCGGTGCAACAGGGAAGCGATACGCCTGTGTCTCTGAGCAATTGTGCTGAGAATTGCCCTGCCTTTGACAACGGCTTTTTACAGCAGCAAGGGCAGGATGCGTTGACGTTAACTTATCAACTTTCGGATTTTACGACCGCCCAGGCTGGCGAAAACAATACCGTCTCCGTCACGGTTCCTTTGGCGGCCCTGGCAACCCAAAATTACCGCGGTTTTTACCTGGTGCAAGCCCCGAATTTTACCACACAGCAGCTTGAGCAAACCTCTTACCAGGTTATGGGTGGACAATTAAATGAGGCCAATGAGGTGGTGGCTCCTTTGAGCCAGCAGCAGGGAGATCGGGTGGAACTGTTGAATGCGCAACAGCAAATTTTCTCGGTGTCTTTGGCGCAACTGACCGGCGAGTCTCAGGAGCCTGTACAATCCAGAGCCGCCACTATGGCAGAGCGCGAACGCTACGCCGAGCAGCAACAGCAATTGCAAGCAGCGGCCAGTGCTTTATTGGGCAAGAACTTTTTGTGGCAAGAAGACTTTAATACGGGCACAGAACCCGATGTAGACCAGGAACTGGCCTATGACTTCAGTTTGGAGTCCGGTCGTGTGACCACCCAGCGCGGCGACCATTTTTCAGATGTGGGCGGACTTGAAAAAATATTGCCTTTGCCTGCACGCTCAGGCGTCGCCAGGGCTTATGCCGCCATGGATGTGGAAGCCGCCTTTGCGGAAGACACCAGTGAGACCTATTTAACCCTCGAATTTTATAACGCGGCCCAGCAAAATGTGGCCACGTATACCAGTGGGTTTTTTAAAGGCAACCGTCAAGGGACGGCGATTTTAGAGGGCGTTGAGGTGCCTGCTGATGCGGTAAGCGTGCATGTGATTCCCCTGGTTAAACTTGCGGCAACCGAAACGGGACGTTTTTACTGGGACAACTTGCGTTTTGCCCTCTTAGATCAATAGAAAGCGTGGGGCAATGATGAAGTATTACGCATTATGGGTTTTGGCTTTGACCTTAAGTGCTTGTCAGATGTCTACCTCTGCGCCTTCGGACCTTCTTGCCGCTCCTGAACTGAATCCTCAGACGCAAGAGCAGGCTAAAGATCAGGGCAATATTCTCATTCAGTCTGGCATTTTGATTCAATCGGGCATTCTTATTCAGTCCGGCATTACGGTGGTTCATGAGAACGCCCAGGGTGAGCTCACCCTGTTAGGCGAAAGCGCGCTGGTGTCGGTGCAAAGGGGTACTGAAGCCCAGGGCTTTGCCAACTGTGAGACCTGCGGTACCTTTGAGGGCAATGCCTTGCAAGTGGTGGCCAAAGATCACGTACGCCTGGGCTATGCCATCCCTGCGGCTTCTTTTGCAACCCAACAGCAAGATAGCGCCCTGACGTATGTAGACATTCCCTTGCGCCTCTTTGACACCCCTGAGTACCAGGGACTGTATGTGATTTCTGAAAAAGATGACTTCCAGATTCAACAGGCCACGGTCTCAGCGGCCCGTGTATTGGGCGGACAACTGGACCGTGAGGGTAAAGTGTTGTATCCCCTGTCTTTGCAAGATGAGAAAGGTCTGGCCGTTTTACAGGGTGAAACCTTCTCACGGCTTTCTCCTCAAGAAATTCTACAGCTAAGCCAGCCGCAAGCCACGGTGAGCCGTGGAAAGGTCAGCGCGACCCAGCGGGCGCAGTATCTGCAAATGCAGGCCCATTTGCAAGCCATTGCCAATGCCTTAAAAGCGGGGGCTCTGGTTTCAGAAACACCGGATCAAGCGCCTGAGGTAGTGAACCCCACGCCATTCCCCACGCCACTTCCCACAACGGCCCCCACCTCAGCGCCTCTGCCGGCGGGTGATCGGCCCAATACCACCACCTCCTTAACGCCCGTGTCCGGCTGCCCTGATCGCAGTGCGGGGGCACCCTTACAGGCGACTTTATTATTGCGCGATGACTTTACGCAGGCGGGTGCCAATTTTGGGGCCGAGGGGGACTGGCAAGAGTGGGGCGGTGACTATGTGGTGGCTCCCAACGGGGTAACCCTGGTTAATCCGGGACCGGGGAACGGCATGCGAGATGCCATTGGCGAAATTGAAGACCGTCAGGGCCTTTTGCAAACCGGGATCAATCAGCTTTTGCCTCTGCGTTATCGCCCCGGAGATCGCCTCATTCTCACCGCACGGGTCAGTACTTCGCCCCCGCTGAGCAGTCCCGACAGTGATGCCAGTTTATTGGTGGAGTTTAACGACCCGGCCCGTACGGCGCGGGTCGCGGTAACCCCACGCAATAGTCCGCTTCTGGTGCATAACCTGCACAGTGAGGTGCAAATTCCGGATTGCGCTACCCAAATGCGGGTTTCGCTGCTGGGATACCTCGGCCAAAGCGAGAGCCAGACCCTGAGCTTTGAAAATGTATCGGTGGAGCAGATTCCTGCGCAGGCTTATGGCATCACGACCCTGCTGAACACCCCGTACGATACCTTTGCCGATACGGGCTTTGGCACCAACAGTCCCGTAAATACCGAAGAATTCGGTCACGATTTCTACGGGGTCAGTGCCCCCCAGCCAGGACAGCCTCAAAAACAGGCGGTAACCACTGTCAAAAATACGCCCAACGTGCTGTCTGGTGTGGTGCACCGCATTCCGGTGAGTCAGATCTTACCCACCGATAAACTGCGGGTTAAGCTACAGGCTTCTACCACCTTTACCGATCCCAGCAGCTATACCCAGGTGAGCGTTGAGTATTATAACCAGGGCAGCTTTTTAGGCGGCGCTACCAGCCCGCAACGCTTTCAGCAGCGCCATGATTTGGGTGAGCTGATTCTCGATCGGGTGGTGATTCCCTTTGGGACCACCGAAATTCGGGTGATTCCGCAGGTGTTTTTTGGCCCCAACGAAAGTGCCGCTTTTTTATGGCATGGTTTGCAAGTGGAAAAGTGGCAGCCGCTCACCTAGGGCGGGTATGTTGTTGCGGTTGAACAGCTGGTATAATGCCTTTTATCCCCCCTTGAGGAATACCCATGCAGTTATCACAACAGATCAAAGATATTTTTATGGGCAACGCGCCCTTTACGCTCTCGCTGATGGGCGTTATTTTGGCGCTCTTACTCAGTCCTATTTACTTAAACGGCTACTTTGACTCCTTCGATAACTCCCTCCAGGACCGCTTTTACCGTTTGCGCTTAAATAACCCCAAACCCCACAAAGACATTGTGGTGGTGGGGATTACCCAAAGCACCATCAACAGTCTGGGCTTTCCGCTGGATCGCCGCTATTATGTGGATTTTTTAAAAAAGGTTCAGCAAGACAAGGCGCGAGCAGTGGGTTTTAACGTCTTGCTCGGCACCCCCAGTAAACGGGCGCCTGAAACGGATCAGGACCTCTTAAAAACCGTGGCTGAGACGCCCAATGTGGTGATGCCTTTCTTTTACAATTACGCTGAAAAAAAGAGTCTGGTGCCCATGCCTGAACTGGTCAACAGCACCGAAACCCTGGGGAATGTCTCGACTTACCGGGGCGATGTGGCCCACCATATCGAAGCCCAAATGCTCAACCAAAACGTGTCGCCCCGCCAGGTGCTTTTTCCCATGGGGGTCGAATTGGCCCGGTTATATCTGGAGCGCCCCACCGAAGATTTGTTTATCGAAGAGCAAAAGCTACACGTGGGTGCGCAGCATCACTTGAACTTAGAAAAAAACGATTTGATTCGCATTGCCTACCAGGGCCCACCGGGCTATTTTAATCCCATTCCTTTTGAAGATGTCATCCAAAATCCGCAAAAGCATAATTTCAAAGACAAACTGGTGCTCATGGGGGCTTTTGCCCTCACCTTAGGTGATGTCACCAACAGTCCCTATGGCGATCAGGTGAGCAACCCCATGCGGGGCGTCGAAATTCAGGCGCACATCGCCCAGAGCGTGCTGTTAAATAACTCGCTCTACCATATTCCCGAAAGTTTTATTTTAATGGCCCTGCTCCTGCTGGCGGTGTCTAGTGGGGTTTTTCTGAGCCGTTTTTCTTTGCTTCAGCAATTGGCGCTGCTAAGTCTTTTAACCCTTGCCCTGCTGGCCAGTGCCTATGTCAGTTTTGCCCTGGCAAATATTATCTTAGACACCGGGGTGTTGATTTCGTTTTTTGCGCTGTTGGCCCTGGGACAAACCACCCTTTTAAATCTGCGCTCGTACATTGCCATTAACGATCAAATCGGCAAATTACAAGCCTACGACCAAAAATTGCCCGAGGTCCCTGCCAGCCGCCGTTTAGAAAATGTCTTGACCTCGCTGTTTTATATCTCCCAGGCCGATTGGGTGGCCTACCGTCGCATTGATGCCGAAAAACAGCTGTTGCAACTGCACGATGTCAAGTCCAGCCACCAGGGGGCTGATGCTGACAGCGAAGAAACCGAAGACCTTTACCGTTATCGCTTCTCAGACTTACCGCCCTATTATCCTTTGTCTGCCATCGAAAAACTGTCGATGCATCGCATTATTCCCTTAGAGCCTCACCAATTGCCCGCCGAAATTCGCGAGGCCTATAAAGACTATCCCCAGGGACACTTTGTGTTCATGCCCATTTTTGGCAAGCAAAAACAGTTGTTGGGCATGTTCGAACTGTATTATGGCTTTGCCAGTGCCGACGATATTCAAAACGGTTTGCTCGAAGAACTGCGCGATGTGGCAGCGGCCTCGTTGGCCAAATACGAGCCCGGTGAGCAGCGCTCCCGCGATCTGGTGTCCGGGGTTGAAGAAAAAATTCAGGCCATGAATCGCCTGATCTCCATTCGCGAAGTGGAAACCGCCTTTTTTAGCACCGTACTGGAGAGCACCACCAACCCCGTGGTGGTGTGTGACCAGATTGGCGAAATCCGCTTTTATAACGATAATTTTTTAGACCTGCTCTATCTCGATGCCCACGCAGACATTACCAGTGCCAGTATTCAAGAGTTGATGAGTCAGGTGTTTCAGATTTTGCCCCAGCAATGGCAAGAAATCTGGATGACCACCCTGCAGCGCCGCAAGCAAAAAGAGGTACAGGTGAACACAGAGCGGGGCGTTTACCACCTGACCTTGACCCCTGTTTTTGGTCAACAGGCCGAAGTGACCGGGGTGGTCATGATTTTGACCGACGTGACCCAATTGCACCGTCAGGCCAACTACGATAAACTCACCGGCCTTTACAACCGTCGCTATTTTGACGAATTGATTCTTAAAGAGTTTCAGCGTTCTCAGCGGGTACAAGAGCATGTGTTCTCGCTCTTGCTCATGGACGTGGATCACTTTAAAAAGTTTAACGATACCTATGGCCATCAGGTGGGCGATCAGGTGCTGTCTTCGTTTGGACAATTGCTGACCCGCACCGTGCGTCGCACCGATATGGCCGTACGCTATGGCGGAGAAGAAATGGCCGTCATTCTGCCCGATACCCGTGCTGAAAACGCTGCTGTGCTTGCCGAAAAAATCCGGCGCGCGGTCGAATCCTTGCAGCTTTATGATCTCGACGGCAAAGCCATTCAGACCATTACCGCCAGCATTGGGGTAGCGGAGTTCAGCGGTGCGGACCAGGAGCCCGACGACATTCTCAAACGGGCCGATGACGCCCTCTACAAATGCAAAGACGCCGGCCGTAACTGCATTCACATTCATTACGGCAATCAGAAAATTACAAAGTACACCGGTCGGGCCGGGGCCCGCACGGTGACAGGCCCCCTCGGACAGGCCCAACCCCTCTAGATTTTGATACAATACGTAGCGATAGAAGCAAATGGAGAAGCAAGTATGGCATTAACAGGTATCCCGCACGATTCATCCTGGGGACACGTCACCGGAAAGTCTGTATTTCTGGATGATCGCCCTCCCCTGGCCAATGAACTGCACGTGGGCGTCGTGGGCAGTCCGGTGGCCAAAGGCCGCATTGTCAGCATCGATACCCGCGAAGCTGAGGCCATGGCCGAGGTGGCCGGTGTGTATACCGCCAAAGATTTGCATCACAATATCTGGGGCACCATTATTCAAGACCAGCCGCTGTTGGCTTTTGACCGGGTGTCTTTTGTGGGGGAACCGGTGGTGATTGTGGCCGCTGAAACCCGCGAAGCGCTGCGATTGGCCAAAAAAAAGGTGCGCATTGAAGTTGAAGCCGAATCCCCTGTACTCACCATTGCCGAGGCCCGCGCCCGCGAAGATTTTATTGCGGTGGAACGCACCATTGCCCGCGGCG
Source organism: Candidatus Sericytochromatia bacterium (assembly GCA_964229355.1). Lineage (GTDB taxonomy): Bacteria > Cyanobacteriota > Sericytochromatia > UBA7694 > UBA7694 > CAXRDE01. Next base: position 89,478 of record CAXRDE010000025.1, read on the forward strand.
ATGTGGACGGTATTTTAGCCACTGCCCCTCATGTTTTGAAGGGCACGTTTTTTAACAAGGGGCAGGACCACTTCTACCTTGAGTCCCATGCGGCAATTGTGTACCCCGGTGAAAACGGCCAGTTAGAGGTGCACGCCTCTTCTCAACACCCCACCGAAACCCAGCACCTGGTGGCCGAAGCCGTGGGCTTAAAACAGCACCAGGTGATCTGTATTGTGAAGCGCATGGGCGGCGGTTTTGGCGGTAAAGAGTCTCAGGCGGCACCCTTTGCGGCCTATGCGGCCCTGGTGGCCCAGCGCTTACAGCGTCCCGCTCGCCTCATTTTAAGCAAAGACGACGATATGGTCATGACAGGCAAGCGCCATCCCTTTGAAACCGACTACCAGGTGGCCTTTGACGACCAGGGACAAATTCTGGCCGCTGAAATTTTACTCTTCTCTGACGGTGGCGCCTTTGCGGATCTTTCCACGTCGGTCCTTGAGCGCGCCATGCTGCATTCTGACAACGCCTATTATTTACCCGCGGCCCGTATTAAAGGACGTATTTGTCGCACCAATACGCCGCCCAATACCGCCTTCCGCGGCTTTGGGGGCCCCCAGGGCGTGGCCGTCATTGAACATATTCTCGAAGACATTGCCATCTACCTCAAAAAAGATGCCTACGCTGTACGCCGCCTGAACTGTTACCAGGGTGAACGCAATACTGCCCCCTATGGTCAGCTCATTGAAAACAATGTGCTGCCGCAGCTCTTTGACGAACTGTACGAAAAGGCGGATTACCGCGCCCGCCGAGAGGCGATTGATGCCTTTAACGCCAGCTCACGCACCCAGACCAAAGGTCTGGCCATGACCGCGGTAAAATTCGGCATTGCCTTTACCACCCGCTTTTTAAACCAGGGCAACGCCCTGGTGAACATTCATCAGGACGGCACCATTCAGGTGTCCACCGGAGCCACCGAAATGGGCCAGGGCGTCAATACCAAAATCCGTCAAATTGTGGCCGACAGTTTTACCATTGACCCTGAGCACGTCATTGTTATGGACACCTCCACCGCCCGCAACCACAATACCTCACCCACGGCGGCCTCAAGCGGCACCGATATCAACGGGGCGGCAGCGGTGTTGGCCTGTGAGCAATTGCTGATTCGCCTGAAAAACTGTGTGGCCTACCACTTTGCCCATTTGGATCGGGATTTGACCGAAGAAATCGAAATCTCTACTCGCACGCTGAGTCCTGAAGCCGAGCACATTGGCCTCAAAGACGGTGTGTTTTACCATACCCAGAATGCTGCGCTGACGCTGTCCTTTGCCGAAGCGGTCAACCTCACCTATCTCAACCGCATCTCGCTGAGCGGCTATGGCTTTTACAAAACCCCCGGCATTGGTTTTAACAAAGATACCGGCGAGGGCCACCCTTTCTTGTATTTCACCAATGGCACGGCCTTGAGCGAAGTGTTAATCGATCGCTTTACCGGTGAGCTCAAGGTGCTCCGCACCGATATTCTCATGGACCTGGGCCGCCCCATTAACGAAGCCATTGACTACGGCCAGGTGTCCGGTGCTTTTGTGCAGGGCATGGGCTGGGTGACCTCTGAAGACCTGGTGTACACCCCTGACGGACATTTATTGGCCCATTCCCCCACCACTTACAAAATTCCCAATATTCAAGACACGCCCCGCGAATTCAACATTGCTTTTATTCAAAACCAGGAGCATAAAAACGTACGGGGCAGCAAAGCGGTGGGTGAACCGCCCTTGCTGTTGGGACTGTCCGTGTGGGCCGCGGTCAAAAATGCCCTCAGTTACCATACCCAGGGCCTTGAACACGGTTTGACCGGTTTGACCATCCCCGCGACCGCTGAGCAGATTTTAATGACCCTGACCGCCGCCAAAACCGGCGACGCCATCCCCGCCGCTTGAGTCCAGGACACGGTTCAAACCTGTCTTTTTTGAGCCGTGTGGGAACGGCACTGCCGCCCTTTGCTTACCCGCAAATGGCGCTGTTTGAGGCCGTGGCAGAGCGTTTGCCCCTGGAGCCTAAGCAGCGCAAAGCCTTACAAGGACTCTATAAACACAGCGGCATTGAGACCCGTCACAGCGTGCTCCCTGATTTTTTAGCGGACCATACGCCGGTGCTGTATGCAGACCCCAGCGCGGACTTTCCCCCTTTGTCAGCGCGCATGGCCCAGTACCAGCAACACGCCCTGCCCCTGGCGCTGGCGGCGGTTCAAGACCTGAACGCAGATCTCAGCGCAGTCACCCATGTGATTGCCGTGAGCTGTACGGGCCTGTCGGCTCCGGGATTGGATCTGATGCTGTTGCGGGCCCTGGATTTGCCGGCCCATACCCAGCGCACCTGCGTGCACTATATGGGCTGCTATGCAGCCCTTCATGCCCTAAAACAGGCCGATGCCATTTGCCGGGCACATGCGGAAGCCCAGGTGCTGGTGGTGTGTGTGGAATTGTGTACCCTGCACTTTCAAGGGGATACCTGCTGGGATCACCTGACCTCAAGCCTGTTATTTGCCGATGGCGCAGCGGCAGTGCTGGTGGGCTCTCGGCCCTTTGTCAACACCCCGCCTATGGGCTTGCGCCACTTTTACAGCGAAGTGGCCCTTGATGGCTGGGACGAAATGTCCTGGCACCCCCATGAAAAGGGATTTTTAATGCGTCTGGGACGCGGCGTTCCCTTTTTATTAAAAGACGCTGCCGAGGGCCTGATTCAGCGGGCCCTGGCACCGCTTGCCTACACCCCTCAGGACATAGCGCACTGGGCCATTCACCCCGGCGGGCGTTTGATTCTGGATCTCTTGATTCGCGAACTGGCCCTTGATGCAGACGCGCTCTGGGCCTCGCGTCAGGTCCTAAAGCGCTATGGCAATATGTCCTCTGCGACGGTGCTTTTTGTGCTACAGGCTTTGCAACAGACCCCCTTGCAGGGGCCCCTGTTCATGGCGGCCTTTGGACCCGGGCTGACCATGGAAACCGCCCTGTGCGAAGCGCTGTGAACCCGAGCCTGTCCCCGTCTCAGTCTGTGCCCCGACCCACGCCGCGGGCCTGGCCCTGGCAACTGCGTCAGCGCAGTACCCGGCTGGAGCTGCTCGATGCTCCCGAAATCTCCCGGGAGGCTTTGTTTCAGAATCTGCGCGAGCTTGAAAAAATCAACACCTTACTGGGGGGCTACGGCCCGACGCTGAAGGCTTTAGAGGCCCTTTTGATGACCCCCACAAATCCCCGGGGTGAGCCCTGGCGCATTCTCGATGTGGGCTGTGGCGGCGGAGACACCCTGGTCCAGATTCACTGTTGGGCCCGTCGCCGGGGCATTCAGGTGTGTTTGACGGGCCTTGACCTGCAGGCAGACTGCATTGCCTATGCCCGTCAATATTATGGGCATTTGCCCATTGAATGGATTCAGGCCGATTATCAAACCCTGCAGCCCGAAACCCATCCCGTGGATGTGGTGACCTGTGCCCTGTTTTGCCATCATCTGTCCACCGCCCAGGGGCAGCATTTTTTGCGCTGGTTGCCCACGGTGGCGCGCCATGGTTTTGTCATTAACGATTTACATCGCCATGCTTTGGCCTACTATGCCATTGACCTGATTTCCCGTTGGCCCGGTTGCTCAACGCTTTTTCGCAACGATGCCCGCCTGTCGGTCTGGCGCGGTGCCCGCCGTCAAGAATGGGTACAGGCCCTGGCTCAGGCCGGGCTGAAGGCGCATATTCACTGGGCCTGGGCCTTTCGCTGGCTGGTGTGGGGGCAGGTGTGAGAGGGCCCTTATGAGAGGACAGCCATGGCAGAAACCGTAGATATTGCCATTATTGGAGGCGGTCTGGCGGGCCTGAGTCTCGCGATTTTAGCTGCTGAAGCCGGTTACCGTACGGTGGTGATTGAGCAAAAAGACTACCCCTTTCACCGGGTGTGTGGCGAATACATTGCCATGGAGTCCTGGGACTTTTTAGGACGCCTGGGTCTCGATTTGGCCGCTCAGGAGCTGCCCCGCATTACCCGTTTGCAGGTCACCACACCCACCCGCTCTCTGCAGGCTCCTCTCAAGCCGGGGGGCTTTGGCATCAGTCGCTATGCCTTAGATGCCCAATTGGCCCGGCGGGCCGAGAGTGTGGGCGTGATCCTGCAGACCCGCACACGGGCTCATGGCCTCAAAGCACACGCAGAGTATATGTGTTTGCACACCTCTCAGGGTGAGCTTCGGGCCCGTGTGGTGGGCGGTGCCTTTGGCAAATGGAGCAATTTAGACACGGCCTTGCGGCCCCAGAGCTTACCCGCGCACACGGGCGCTGTCCGTTATGTGGGCATTAAATACCACCTCAAGACCCGTTTTCCGCAGGACCTGATTGCCTTGCATAATTTTGCCGGAGGCTATGGCGGTATTTCGGCCATTGAAGACGGGCGGGTCTGTTTTTGTTATTTGGTGGAGCAACAGGCCTTACAGGCCGCGGGATCCATTGAAGCCTTAGAAGCCCAGGTCTTGAGCCAAAACCCTTATCTGCGCAGTCTTTTAAACCATGCAGAACGCTGTTGGAGTGCTCCGCAGACCATTGCTCAGGTCTATTTCTCAGAGCGTCCCTGGCCTGGGTCTTCACGTTTCTTTTTACTGGGCGATGCTGCCGGGCTGATTCCGCCCTTGTGCGGCAATGGCATGAGCATGGCCTTTCGCTCTGCCCATCTGCTGTTTCCGCTGTGGCAAGCCCACTTTGAAGGACGTCTGTCTCTGACGCAGGTGCAGGCCCAGTACCAGGCTTGCTGGCGGCAAAGCTTTGGTACCCGTCTGGACACCGGTCGCGCCTTGCAGCGCACCTTTGGCAAACTTTGGCCCATTAACGCGCTGGTGCAAGGGTTAGCGCCTTTTCCGGGGCTTGTGCAGTCCTTGATCACGCGCACCCACGGTACGCCTTTTTAGGCAGAGGACACCGCCGCAAACATGTTAAACTGTGCGTATGAAAAACATCATCAAACCCCTTTCTGCTGCGTTGACAGCCCTGCTTGTCAGTTCCTGCTACGCCTTTGAACGCCCTGATCTGCACCAATATGACCACCTGGCCTTCAAAGGGCCGGTGCGCCTGGCCCCCGCAGACACCCCGATAAACGATCTCCAACAACTCAAAGTGACCTTTCTGGGCACCAGCACCCTCTATTTTCACGATGGCAAAACCGGCATTTTAATTGACGGCTTTTTCACCCGCCCTGGTCATTTGGGGCAATTGCTGTTTGGGCAAATCGAAAGCGATCGCGCGCTGGTCAAGCGCTACCTCGAACGCTTAAACATTCAAACCCTGGCAGCGATTCCGGTGTTTCACAGCCATTACGATCACGCTTTAGACAGCGCTGAAATCGCCAAATTGACCGGGGCCACGGTATTGGGTTCGGCGTCCACTGCGGAAATTGCCCGGGGCGAACACCTGCCCGAAGCGCAAATTCGCATCACGGAGCCTTATGTGCCTTATCAATACGGGGATTTTACCATCACCATGATTCCCTCAAAGCACGTGCCTTTACCGGGCATTGTTGATCTGACGGGCATGATGGGTGACGTCCATGAACCCTTGCCTCAACCGGCTTCCCTCTTTGCCTTTGCCGAAGGGGGCACTTACGCCATCCATATTGCTCACCCCCTGGGCAATAGCATGTTACACAGCGGCGCTTTTTACCCCGGTGAGCTGACCTCTCGCGTCCCCGCAGCAGCGCGTCAGCGCTTCAGGGGTTTATCCGCTACCGCAGCCCTGTACCCGGTAGACACCTTGTTTCAATGCACGCCGGGCCTGCAAAAGCTCAGCCCTGAAGTGCAGCAGCAGTATTACCAGGAGTTGGTGGTCGATACGGGCGTAAAGCGCATTGTGCCCGTGCACTGGGATGACTTTACCCATTCTCTGGAGCAGCCCCTGGTGCCCTTGCCACGGGTGGCGGAAGACATGGAGGCCGCCATGGACTTTTTAACGAACGCCTCGGCCCAACACGGGGTAGACATTGGCTTTTTACCGGCCTGGCAACCCCATATTCTCTACGAAGGAAGCAAATAGGCTTATGAAAAAATGGTCTTCATTACTGGTGGGAATGGCCTTAAGTGCTTTTGCCCTGCCCGCCACAGCCCTCGATATGCAAGGGGTGATGCAGCCCTTTCAGGAATTGACCCGCCACAGCACCCAACAGTACACCCTGGCCATTATGCCCTTACACGCCAATGGTGCCAACAATGCGGAGCGCAGCGCCGTGGACGCCTATTTAGAAGGGGCCCTGCTGCAGGGCTTTACAGAGCTGCCCGCTTTTCAGGTGCTTGAGCGAGAGCAAATTGCCCAGGTGCTCAAAGAGCAAGGTTTTTCTCAGAGTGCCTATGTCTCTCCTGAGGCAGCCGTCTCCGTGGGGCAAATGCTGGGGGCCCGCCTGATTATTACCGGCCATTACCTGATGTTGCCCCAGCAGGTGCAATTGCATTTGCGTCTGGTGGACGCGGAAAGTGGCCGCATTTTAAAGGTGATTCAAGAAAATCTGCCCAAAGACGAAAGTCTCTACGCCCTCAGCGGTGAACTCACCCCTGAGCAACGGCAGGCACAAGAGCAAAAGGCCTTTCAAGACAATGTACTCAACACCACGCTGAACGTTACGGGTGCGCTGGCCAAAGCGTATTTAGACAACCAATTCCCCCGCACGGGGCCTCCCGTGTCTCCTCAGCCGCCCTCGCAAGTTTTTGCCCCCGCCCCTCCCATGAGACCTTCACCCCAGGGGCCTCAGGCGTTGTATTTTGAAGACTTTTCGAGCTTTGTACCCGGCACCCGGTTGCCCCAGTGGGGCCTGGGTATGGTGGTGCGTCAGAGCCAGCGCCACCCCATGCATGTGTTAACCACCGAAGACCCTGCCAGCCAGGCCTGGGAGCATTCCCTGAACTTGCCTGCGGATTTTGTGCTGGAACTTCACGCTTTTGATCAAAGCGCCGGTTCGCTTTCCATGAGTCCTTTGACCCTGAAGTTATGGTCTCCCGATCGCAGCCGTGAAATTGTAGTGCGCAAGCAGGGCCATGCCTTGAGTGTGGGCGCTTTGCCCGCAGCCCCCGCACCCTGGCAGGCCAACGCCTGGAACGTCATCGCCCTCAAAAAAGAGGGACTGACCCTGACGTGTCTGGTCAATGGGCAGGAGGTCTTTCGCCAGTCCCTGAGTGGGCCCTATTGGCAGGGTCTACGGGTTGAGTCTCCGGCCATGAGCCGCTGGGCCTTTACCCGCCTGGGGATTTACCGGCCCTGAGCTAAGATGCTCTCCCATAAAAGAGTGTTACAATACCGTTGCACAAATTTGTAGAAAAGCGTAAACAAGGAGCTTTATATGTTTGGAAAAATGGCCGCCGATGCCTTAGGCATTAGCGATATCGGAAAGATCATTAGCCCGGCAGATTATGACAAGGTCGATGCCGACGATTACATTATGCATGAAGAGAACGAAAAAATCTTCTTTGTGATCAAGTCCAAGGCCGACGAATATTGCTTCACCAATTTGGGCCTGATTCATTTAGATGGCTCCAGCGCCCTGAGCAAAAAGCGTATGTTGCGCCGCAAGACCTTTGCCCATGATCCCATTTCTGAGGTGTTTTTGGAGACCGCAGGCACCGTGGATCTGGACGTGGAAATTAAATTTAACATGGGTGACAGCAAGTACTCGATTGATGTGACCAAAAAGCAAATTGAGCAACTCAAAGACCTGTACAAAGCCCTCTTGAGCATTGCCAGCATTCAAAAAGAAAACCGCCAAATGCACAGCTATGCCCTCAAAAGCTTAGATCTGGCCGCAGAAACCGTCAACCGCAGCCAGAGTGCTGCCCCTTTAGAAGAGCAGTTTAAGCACCTGAACGAGTACAGCTTTGCCTGGATGAAACAACAGCACGAGACCTTTGTGCGCAAAGACTTTGGTGCCGTCTTCGAGAAGTTTATTAACAATTAACCCGGTTTTTGCCCACAAGAAAGCCCCGGTGATCATGTATCACCGGGGCTCCTCCTTATTTACGCGCTACGCAGCAGGGTTTACGCCGCTGCGGTGGCTTTTTTACTGGCCTGGTAATTGGCTTCTACCTGGCTCCAGTCCACTAAGTTCCAGAAGGTGTCAATCCAGTCAGGACGACGGTTTTGAAACTTCAGGTAGTAGGCGTGCTCCCAAACGTCTAAGGTCAACAGTGGGATTTGACCCAGAGACAGGGGGCAGATTTGGTCGTGGGTGTTGGTGACTTTCAGGGCGTTATCGCTGTCGATCACGAGCCAGGCCCAGCCTGAACCAAACTGGCCAACCGCTTTGTCTTTGAAGGCTGCTTTAAAGGCGTCAAAAGAACCAAAGGTGCTGGTAATGGCTTCAGCCACTTCACCGGTGGGTTCGCCGCCGCCGTTGGGGCTCATGCACTTCCAGAAAAAGGCGTGGTTGTAATAACCACCACCGTTGTTAATTACCGCAGTACGTTGCGCTTCAGGCACCTGGTCTAAATTGCTCAATAAGTCTTCGATGGATTTTCCTTCAAGACCCGCAGCCTCGACCGCCGCATTGAGCTTATCGGTGTAAGCCTGGTGGTGCTTGCCGTGGTGAATGCGCAGGGTGGCCTCATCGTAGTGGGGCTCCAACGCGTCGTATGCGTAGTCCAATTGGGGAAGTTCAAATGCCATAAAGAATATACCTCTTCTTTTTTATGTTGTGATCATTGTAACCCCATGTAAGGGTCGCGTCAGCCTTAAAGTTGCAATTATGCAACTTTTTTAATAGATTTTTAAGTCGACCCCTAAGCCTCGGAGGTGTTTTGATGCAGCGCATCAAGCTGACTTAAGAGGGCTTCTTTCTCTTCAATGAGGGTTTTAAAGATGGCTTTGAACTTGTGGTAGAAATCGTGGGCCTGGTGCTTAAAGTCTGACTCCCGGGCGTGGTAATCGGCCACCAGTTCTTCATAGAGCAGGCGAGCCTGCTCCACCTCCTGGGCCCGCGCCTTGCGCTCTTGAATGAGCGATTGCAGTACCGCATGACGGCCTTCGCTCTCTTCGGTTTTGCCTTCGCGCAGCACCTGCATTTCGCGTTCGCGTTGCAACAGGGTTTTTTCGTAAAGGGCCACCTGTTCCCGCAGGCGCACATTGGCTGCTTCCACGTTTTCGACGATTTGTGCATAAGAGCGCTCTTGCTGTTGGCGCGCCTGAAACATCAGGCGGGTTTCGCTCAGTTCGTTTTCTAAGTCTTCGACCCGCTGCTGGCTGGCGGTCAATTCGCTTTTGAGCTGGGCAATGGTGGACTTAACCTGCTTGATTTTGTAAAACACCGAGGCGGGCATGCCGTAAGCCATTTGACGACAATACAGGTCTTTTGAATCCAGGGCCTTTTCAATAATGCGCACCACCCGGTCCTGGTCATAAGCGAAATCAAAATAGTGCGAGAGCAAGATCAGCATGCGGGCCGCTTTGACCTGAATACGCTCCGAGGAGCCATGCAACAGACGCTCCAGGGTCAGTTCAATGCCCGGCTCTAAATAGGCAATATTACAGTCTAAAACGTCCAGGGCCAGCAAACTCAGGTCGTCGTCATGGGGGGCCAGCGAGGCCAGCGAAAAGCGCACCGCGCGCTCAGGATCGTTTTCTGAAAAGCGATGAATGACCTTCAGTCGGGTTCGGGACTCGGGGTCCATCAGCTCTGCATAAGCCCTGGGGTTTTTAAACACCTTATCGAGGGCGTATTGAGAAATATCTTCGTTGGGATCGCCAATACTTTCCAGCAGTTGGGCAATGCTCAGGCGATCCCCCGTGCGGGCTAAAAAGTCCTGGCTCCGCAAACGGATTTTGTCTCCCGGTTTCATGGACTTTCTCGCAAGGCCTCTACCAGGGGATCTACCAGGGAAGCAAAGCCCGCTTCACGCACCTTCATCAGCTGGGCAAAGGCGGCCTCCACCACGTCTTCTTCGGGGGCTGAGATATAGGGCACCATCAGGGGCACCACATGGCCATAAAGCTGAAAGCGCTTGCCCATAAAACTGAGAATTTCTAAGCGGTACTTTTTGAGCAGACGATTGCTTTCCGGGGCCAGCTCCAGCAAGCCCAGCCAAAACAGGGCTTCTTGCTCCCGGTGCAGGGTGTCGCCTAAGCGTTGAATCACCAGCGAGCGTACCGCCACATCGGAATGGCTGAGCATGGCCTGCAATAAGGGACGTGCCTGCATCAACGGGGCAGTGTCGGCGTTGCCTTCGCTGCTCACCGGGTGGCTTAATACGTCCATCAATTCTTTTACGCAGGCCAGTTGCTGGGCCTGCTGTCCCTGGTGTAATACATCTAAAATATACTGCTGGGCAATGCCCGGCAAAGCGGGGGTGGGGGCTTCGACTTTAGCGGGGCCAAGATAACGCTTCACGAGCGCATGTACTCCTTTTTTTAACTCTCGCACCACGGGTTCCTGGGGCAAATACGGTAAAAAGGCCAGACGGGCCAGGTGCAATAAAGGGCCGTTGCCGGGCATATTGAAGCGACACACGCGCCAGTGGCCGGTGTCGCTGATCAAGACCTGGCCGTAGGCATTTTGGGCCAGGCCATAGGGTTGCTCCAGGCCTTCAGGCACCATGGCGGCCAGCCGCAAACCCTGTTCATCGTGCAAATACAGCGCGTTATGGTGAGCGTCTAACAACAGAACCTGCTGGTTAGGCAACACTTGAATGCCGCGCCATTTCGGGTGCGGCCAGGCCGGAAAATTTAAGGTTTGGGTGCTTAAGTGCAGGGCTTTCAGGTTCAGGCGTTGCAGATGCAGGCCTTCTGCCCACATCAGTTCCTGTTTGGGACTGATGCATAGCCCCAGGCCCTCCTGGGCCTGACGGCTGAGCAAGTAAGGGGTGGGATAATGCTGACGCCCTTGCCACCAGCGGCTAAAGGGCCGCTCTTCGTCGCCCTGTTGGTAGGGGAGCCACTGCAGTTGACCTTCCCAATCCGTGAGCAGAGCGCTCTCTTGAAGTGCCCCATGAAAACGCAAAAGACCGGTGCCCTGGGGCAGTTTGACGGTCAGGTAGACCCGCCCGTCGTGGTGGGCAATGCCACCCAGAGGAGGAACCGGCAGTTTAAAGGTGTTCAGCTCGCGGTAACGATTGAGCTGTCGCAACAGGCCATTGCCCTGATCCACAATCCATAAGCTTTGGTCCAGGCCCGAGGCCAAACCTGTGGGCCGGTGCAAGCCTGTACGCGGACCCAGCCAGGTTTTGACGCGTCCTCCGGGAGAAATGCGACGAATGCAGTGATTGAGGGTGTCAGCCACAAACACAAAGCCCTGTCGGTTGACGGCCAGACCGGTGGGCTGGTTAAACAGGGCCCGACGGCCCGCCCCATCTTTATAACCCCGACGCCAGACGGGTACGGCCAGGCTCTGAGGCCCCCCTTGCCGTAACGAAAGGCCGGGGCGCAACGAGGAACGCTGAAGCAACACATCGGTACGTCCGGCCAGGGTGTGGGCTTGCGGTAACTGACTGGGCGCGTTTTCTACCAAAAATGCAGGCAAAAACTGACCGGCCCCCGGAGCCAGCACATGGGGCGCATAAGACTGCGTGTGCTGCGCATGGGGTAACGCAAAGAGATTGACTTCAGGCCGACGTTGCTGGGGTGCACGGCTTCTTAAGCGGCCATATAAAGGTAGATTTCTGGGCATATTTTTTTCTCTTGTGTTTTGCACTTAATCTGTCTGAAAGAAATGCACTCTTAAAGATGTTTTAATAAACAGCAGCAGGACGAATGCGCCAGATGCGACCTTTCATGCTGTCCACCACCAGCAGGTGACCGGCAGGGGTTTCTGCCAGACCCATGGGTCTATACTCAGCATCGCCAGAGGCCTTTCGGGTTTCAGAACCCGCAAATCCGTCCGCAAACACAGACCAGTCCCCGGCTTTGGTAAAAATCACCTGAAAACCTTCTTGCGGAAGGGGAGCACGATTCCAGGAACCATGAAAGGCAATAAAAGCCCCCTGACGGTAAGCTTCGGCAAAGGCGTTGCCCCGGTAAAACAGCAGGTCATTGGGAGCAAAGTGGGCAGGAAAGGCAATGTCAGGCATTTTTACAGTATCACAGCGGCCCACGGTTTTGCCGTCTCCGCCGTACTCGGGTGCCAGCACCTTTTTTTGCAAAGCGGGATCGTAATAGCAGTAAGGCCAGCCCAGATCCTCACCCTGTTGAAGCCCCACATATTCTTCGGCAGGCTTGGTGGCGTTATCCTGGTCGCTGAACAATTCTGGAAACATCGTGTTCAACTGGTCACGGCCGTGTTGCAAGAGATAGAGCTTCTGATCCTGCGGGTTCCAGTCCAGGGCCACGGCGTTGCGAATGCCCGTGGCGTAGCGTAGGCCTTCAGATTTACGCTGGTTGAGACGGTTGGTGTCAAAGCGGTAAACCCCCCCGAATTCATTCAATAAAGGACAGGGATCTTGACCCGGAGACCCTTTGCGGCGGTCATTGGTTTGACAGGCATTCGACGGTGCACCCACGTTCACAAACAAATGGCCTTTGCCGTCCAGGGCCAGGGAGCGAGCGTCATGAGCCCCGGCGGTACCCAAATCGCTGACCAGCACTTTTGGGGGGGCTGTGGGCACCAGCTTGTCGTCGAGTTGCGTTTTAAGAACCTGTTCGCGGCTGCTGGTGTAGAGATAGGGTTCCTCAATGGCAATACCTGTGCCACAGTCGGTGCCGCCAAAATATTCAATCGTCTCGGCCACACCGTCCTGGTTGCTGTCCCGCAGGGCCACGTTGCAGTGCCCTTGCTCAGGACTGCGCAGGCGCACGTACACGTCTCCATTGGGGCGTACGGCGATGTGGCGCGCACGGCCGACCCCTTCGGCAAACACCGTGGCCTCGAAGCCTTCGGGCAATTGCAGGCCACTGGAACTGGCTGTGTTTGCCGCTGAAGCGGAAGCCGGTGAAGTGGCTGCGGTAGGCGGTTCGGTGCTAGAGACTGCCTCGCCCTGAGTTTGAGGTTGACAGGCCCACAAAAGACTGGCGAGCACAGCGAGAGATAGGTGTTGCGACGTTGGCAATGACATAAAACACTCCTAAAATTTTTTTTACCATAGCACCAGACCGAGGCCCATGCATGAAAAAAAGACACCCATGGGGTGCCTTTTAATGCGGTATTAATACCCTTTGTGAATTAGTAGAGGGGTTGGCTATTGCTTTGGTCGTAGCCCTGACCAAATTCACCGTTGAAGTTACCGAAGTTACCGCGCTGGTAGCGGTAGTTGCGGTCGTACTGACGGTGCATAACCAGTCCCGCGTCGCCCACAATAATGCCGTGGCCGTGCTCTACAATGTCAATGCTGTTGAAGGCATTGGGCAGCGACTGGGCCTGGAAGTCTGAAGCAGGGCGGATAAACAGACCGTCGGTGGTCATGAGGTTACCGTTGACTTCGGTGTTGACGTCGGTGCTCAGGGGGATATCGACGGTGTTACCTAAAACCCAGCCCTGTCCGGGGTTCATCATGCCGATGTCGTTATAGGTGACTTGCTCAAAGCGTTTGTCGACATCGCCGCTCAGCTCGATCTCGGTCCAGATGTCATTGACGGCGTCGTAGCGGAAGATGGCACCGCGCTTGCCGCGCACGCTGCTGAACAGGGGGTCATACTCACCCACGGCCCAGCCCTGAGAAGAGTTCACCATTTTAATGGAGCGCATGCTGTACTTGCCGGTGGGGCGCTTGAGGTCGATCAGGGCGTTGGTAAAGCGGACCTTTTCCCAGGTTTGCCCTTGCAATTGGTAAATGCCCGCCCGTTGCAGGCTGCCGGTGTCGCCCACGGCCCACACGTGGTTAGGACCCACCGCAGAGACGTCGTTGAGGGGTTGCTCAATGCCGGTGGCCATGGCTTGCCAGCCCAGCTGAGGGTTGAGCTGAAGCACCACTGAAGAGCCACCGCTCTCGCCCACAATGTATCCCAGGCCACCCATGGTGGTGGGGTTGACGACGGTGTTAAAGCCGGTGTTGTAACCGGTACCATAGTTGACGCCGCCGTTGAAGCCACTGTTGTAGCCCATGCTGTTGTTGAGGCTGCCAGGAGGCAGCATGTCGATGGCTTTAAAAATGCCGTCTACAGGGGGCTTGACCCGCTGCCATTGACCGTTAATGAGGTGCAAAATGAGGTTGTCGCCCACGGCCCAGCCTTCGGTGGGGGTGACCATGTCTACGCTGTAGATGTTGGCGCCCAGGGTGACAGGGTGCAGCGCGCGGGTCAGGTCGTTCCAGCGGCCGTTAATAAAGTGCAGCACGGTACCGCCAGCGCCCACGGCCCAGGCTTCGTTGTCGCTGATCAGCTTAACGCCGTAGAGATTGGCCTGGGTGGGGGTTTGGAATTGTTGCCAGATGAAGTTGCCCGCCCGCACGTTCACCTGAATGGTTTTGGCCACGCCCCCAATGGAGGCGGTGATTTTGGTGGTGCCTTCGCTCACGGGGGTGAAAATACCGCTGGAGCTAATGGTGCCGACGGTGGCATTTTCTGAACGCCAGTTGACCTGGGTGTAGTTCACCAGCATCTGGCCGTCATCGAGGGTGATTTCTACCGAGAATTGCTCGGTGGTGCCCAGGGGGACGTTGACTTCGTTGGCCTGTGGGACGGCCTGGGTGCTGGCATCGGGGTCAGCAGCGGTGCCTGCAGCGCTGGCGCTGGGCTTTGGCGTGGGGGTGGTCGCATTGGTGCCTTCGGAGAGCACATCCATATCAAAGCGCATGTCCACCGCTTTTTTGCCGTCGGGTAGCGTGGGTTGGCGGTTGGTGACAGTGATTTGGGGAAGCGCAGGCTGGCGCACGGTGGGCACGTCGGGCTGCACCACAGGAATAATAGGCGTGTAGTTATTATTGAAGCCGCCATTGCCGCAAGCGGTCACTAAACTGAGGCTTCCGATGAGGACTGAGGTAAAGACTTTTTGGCTTGTTTTCATTGCTGTTCTCCACGCGATTACTACCTTTAATATACTAAAGTTATGGGTAGAATACGAGCTTTTCTTGTGAACCATTACCAAAACTTAAATTGATCTTTAGCCATTCTTTGATTAATCGCCGTTTGGTGCGGGTTCCTGCCTTTATTCTAAAGCATTTTTTAAGTTTTTTTGTGCTTAATTCATATTGATCTTTGGCAATTTATTGGGTTGACATGCTTCAGGGATCCCTTTTTCACAGGCCCGCTGAAATGCCTGTTGGCTTTGCGAGACTTGCTTCCCTTTTTTCGCGATCATGCCCATCAACAGATCGTAAATGGCCGGTGCGGGTGCCGGGTGTAGGGCAATGGCCTTTTCAATATCCTGGATGCCCTGCGCCGGGATCACATCCTGGTATAAGTACAGAGCCGCGCGCACCATATGTAAGTAAGGGTCCTGGGGATATTTTTCGATCAGTTCGGTGCTCGTTTTTAAGGCCTCATCGAGCTTATGGGAGTCATCATTGGCTTTGAATTGCCCAATCAATACCGAGATTTTCATTAAATAACCCACAATGTAGTCGGGCTGGGTCTGAATCGCCTGGTTGCTCAGCTCTAAGGCTTTATCGTGTTTTTTGTTGCGATGCATGAGAGAAGCTTCGTCAATCAGTGACAGTGCCGTGACGGCATCAAACAGCTTTTTGCCTTCGGTGAGTCTTAACAGGTGCGCCTGATTGTCGTCCTGAATGCTGTTGATTCGACTCAGGTAGTCCACCACCTGATTCTGCAGCTTTTGTTTGTACTGCCAGGCATAACCGTCAGCGGCAATTTCACCCAGATACTGCACCTGGTAGTCGCTATACTTCTCGGGAAACTTCAGGGTGTCATAGGTCAATTTGTATTTGTACAGGGGAGCACGGGCGTCGGTGGGCTTGTAATGCAAAATATCGCTGGCGAGTAATCCCGTCAGGGCGTGGCGTTCGGCTGCAGATAGTTTAACACCGCGTAAAAAAGCTTCGTTCAGTAGTTCCGGCTCGGCCTGAGCAAAGGCTCTTTATGAATAGAGTTTTGCAATTCTACCATGATTGGGTGCCCCCCTTTTTGAGCGACGTTACTTTACGCAGCTAAAGCCGTACTGTTTTTCGAGGTTAAGTACCGCATCGCGCACAAACTGGTACTGTTGCTGCGCGGCGTCAGGCATGCCCTGGTCCATCGCCATTTTGGCAATGTCAGCGCGAGCTACCATGGTGTCAGCCACAGATTTGTAATCAGAACCCGCCGCTTCCACACAGGCAGCCAGGGCTTTGATAGCCGCCACAGGATCTGCGGTAGACGCTCCGGCGGTCACCGAAGCAGAGGCTTCAGCTGTGGGAGTGCTTGAGGCATTTGCACTGGGACTTGCTGCAGGTGAAGCAGTTTGCGAAGGCGTAGGCTCAGAGCTGGTGGGGCTGCTACAGGCCGTTACCGCCAGGGTCAATAGACTCAAAATAAAGAGACGTTTTATCATAAAATTTTCCTTTAATGTGATAACAATAACCCATTTTACCTGCGCGTTGAGAAAATGAATAGATGGGGGTGTAACCTTTTTTGAACACCGACGTTAAAGGGGTTAGAAAGCGATACACTACCCTCTATGAACACCTTGCCCCAGGCATTACACAACACTTCAGACGAAACCTTGATGTTGGCTGTCAGCCAGTCTCAAGATCGTGCTGCCTTTGCCGAGCTGATGAAGCGCTGGAAGCAACCGCTTATGGGGTATTACTACCGGCAGGGGAACGGGGTTGAAGTATCCGAAGAACTGTTGCAGGAGGTCTTTGTGAAAATCTGGAAAACCCGCAATTACCGTGTACAAGCAAAGTTTTCTACCTGGGTGTATCGGGTGGCCCAGCATCTTTTGATTGACCACTGGCGCAAACAGGGGCGGCGGCCTGCTGTGGTGAACGCCGAAGCCGTACTGGCCACCACGGAAGCACAGGGCCTGTCTCTCGAAGAACGAACCCTTCAGCAAGAGCGCGAACAGCAGCTTTATGGTGCCTTACAGCACTTATCGCCCGCGCAGCGCCAGGTGATTATCTTAAGTAAATTTCAACAGCTGAAATACAGCGAGATTGGCGAAATTATGGGCTGGAGCGAGAGCAACGTCAAGGTGCAGGTGTTTCGGGCCTTAAAACAACTTAAAACATATTTAGGAGGCGTCCATGAATCCCCATGAAGACCCCGACTTACAGGGCGTGTGGCAAGCCTTAGATGCTTTAGACCCCGTGCCCGACGTCTCAGAAAACCTCGAAGCCCGGGTGTGGGCCAGGCTGTCGCAGGCCGAAGCGCCCGTCACCCCGCTGTGGTTGCAGCGCTTGTCGCAGGCCTTTGAGTGGCTGCATGTGCCCGCTTTTGCCGGGTTATTGCTGGGGCTGGGGCTGTTTTTAGGCCAGGGTCAGGTTGACCCGTCAGTGGCTTTAAAGCGTCCGGTGCCCCACGGGGCTTCTGACCTTAAACACACCTTTCCCGTGCAGACCGAAGATGTGCTGCGCTGGGTGATGACATTTAAAAGTTAAACGTGAATAAAGGAGCAAAGCAAATGGTAAAAGGTATTCGTGTTTTGACGTATGTGGCCCTGATGGGCCTGGCTTTTATGGGGTTTATGAAAGTAAACGGCATGCCCCTGTCGTATTTGTGGGATAGCGTATCGGTGGCTTTTGTGGTGGCGGGTTGGCTCTACATCTTTGTGAACTTTTCACTCACCGAGGTGGTACAAGCCTTTGCCCAGGGCTTTGGTTTTTTGCCCTCGGCTCAGCCTCTCTTACTCAGCCATCAGATCCTGGGACAGTTGGGCAAGAATGGTCTACTGGCGGGTGGTATTTCTATGCTGTTGGGGGTTTTTCAATCCCTGGCCAATCTCGAAGAAATCGCTGCTTTAGGCGCCGCCCTTGCGCTGAGTCTTTTGCCCTTAATCTGGGCGTTGGGTATATACACCGTGTTTTTGCAGCCCTTGCAAAGTACGATTATGCGTCAACATCTTTCTACCGAGGAGTTTTGAACCGTGAAACATGTATTTTATGTTCTCTTTTGCCTGCTGTTCTTTGGTTTTTGCACCCGTCTGACTGGCCTTTCGCTGTTTGAAATGTACGATAATGCGCTGTTGTTGTTTATGGGGTTGGCTACCCTGGCGCAGCTGGTGATCTGGCCGCGTGAGAGCGGGTCTCTCTTGCTGCGCTTGCTTCGGCGTGAGGTTTTGTCTGGTGCCGAGCAACAGCGTTTACTCTACCAGTTACGTTTTGTAGGGAGAACTGCGCTGCATTATTGTGTGCTTCTGATTTTGTTGGGAGCATTTTCTGCCCTGGGCGCTGTGGACTCACAGCGGAGCATGGTGACGCTGGGACTCTTCGTGTCGGTGGCTTTATTGGCTCCTCTGGCGTGTTTGCTGTTGCAGTTATGGGTATTGCAGCCCCTGATACAGGCCATCGAAAAACAAAAGGCCGCTTCGGTTTAAAAGAAAAAGCAATTGTCTGTGCGCAATCTACTTATCAGTGGTGCAAAATCCTGCTAACTTACGGTAGTTCACTTGTTGAGCACTATAACCATACACAATAGAAAGATCCAAGCAATGAAAAAACTTTTATTGGTTTTCCTGGCTTTAGGTTCTATGTTCGCACTGAGTGCGTGTCCTGATAGCGGTGACGGCGGCGAAGGCGCAGCCACCACCGAGAGCACCAGCACTGAGCACAGCGAAGGTGGCAGCGGTCACTAGAACCGTCTGGCACTGAGTTTGAAAGCGCTTGCAGTAATGCAGGCGCTTTTTGTTTTGGGTGGGCAATTAGTATTGAATTGAGCGGTTTGTTCTCTCCTCTTTTTGAGAATAGGCTGTTTGAAAGTTCTTCCTCTTATAAATCACTTTGACTCCTTGATGTTCAGCTGTTTTTAGATTGCGGTAATAAACACTCTTGCACTCCTCTACGGTACGGTTATCTACAACGTCAAAATGCAAAAAAGTGCTTTTGTTTCCTTGATGTTGCTGGTGTAGTCTAGGAACATCTTTTAATTTCCAGTAAACCTGAGAAGATCTAAGGAGCACTCGGTGTCTATGGCTTCTGGGGTAGATTTTTGTGCCAAAGATAGCTCTCTCTCGGCACGAGCATTTTGCTGAGATCTGTTCTGGCGCAACTTCGGAAAAGTTGTGTAAGGTGATATGGAGTGCTCCTTCTTGCCTGAAGAGTTGCTTAAAAGGAGCTTCTAAGGAATCCTCTTTTAGTCGCCATAAGTCTTCTTGAGATTGAATCTCTATTTCAAGAATTTTATGTTCGCTAGCTATTTTTTCTTCACTACAACTATGCGTTACTTTTAACTCAATCAGTAATACACAATCGTGTTTTGTGCTATACAAGCGCAAATCAGGCCGGAAGCCCTCATACTGTTTCTCCATCTCAACGATTTCAAAGTATTGTGCTAAATCTATTTCTCTTTCGAAAAACTCAGCACAATCTATGTCTTCAAGGCCTGGGTACTGACTATAGGTCTTGGGTGTATTACAATGTTGCCAGAATTTAAAGAGAAAAGGTCTCTTAAATGTCTTTGCAAATTGAAAGCGTTCATAAAAAACATATTTAGCGATTTCGTGTAGATAACTTTCAAAACTACAGTTAGATGTTTCATGCTTATGGGCAAAGTGGTGTTCTCTAATTTTTCCTAACCTGGGAATAAGAGTATGACGGCAACCGGGACAAAAATACTGAGCATAACGATTGGTGGAAGTTACTTCAGAAATATGGTGGATTTTATTTGCGGAGTCTAGAGCATACATATATTGAATCATGTTGATTTCCTATGTTTATTATTTAGAGCGCTCTATACTCTATTAATAACACCTTTGCCTTTTCTAATATAGACTAATGTAACACCGTACATTGATGTTAAAAGAGGTCTGTTTTGGTATCAGAAGATTTTAAGCGGCAAGAAAGCCGTCGAGTTCAGGCTTATCGGCAGCGTAAGGCTCAGGAAGGCTTCAAAAATATTACCTTTGTTGCGAGCCCTGAAGAGTACCAGGAAATAGAAAGAGAACGTGAACGTTTAAACCTCACAACCAAAGAATTATTTTTTTATCATCTGAGAGGCCAGGTTGCCATGGAGGGTAGGGGTTATAGCTCACCTTACTATGATCACCTTGAAATGTTCGACCCTGATTTTAATCTGCCCATGCCTGAGCGCTTACTTGACACTTTCGAAAAAGATCAAAAGCGTGGGGAATGTTTTAAACTAACCACGACGAGAAGAGAACGGCGCTTTCGAAAGTACGTGATTGCAGAATTTATTTATAAGGCACCCTCACCACGAGAAGAGAACTTTTTTCCTTTTGAAATGCGCTGGGTTAATCGGGGCTATGAGACATATGAAGAGGCGATGCGAGCATACCTCTCTCGCAAACCGAGGCTCAAACTGCGTAAGAATGCCCAGCATACACTACTGAGAAGAAAATATGAAAAAATACCGGATATACAACAAGTCGTTAAGGATTGGTATATTCCGGTGTTTCATCTCAAGTCTTTTTATCCTGGACAGCCGTTGGGTTGGCGTTGTGAAGATGATAAAACAAACTATGAGCAAGAGTTTGAAAGGATAAGCAATCTTATGGAGCTTGAACAGTTCTAAAACCTTAGATAAAATCAGCAGGAGCTTCGTTTTCTAAAATGAACTTCATATTCATGGGTTTGTCTCCATGGTAAGCATCCAGTGCGATTTGCCCACAATACACAAAGGGTGCACCCTTGCCTTTGATTTTTCGCTCTTTGCGTACAAAGAGATGGACAATTTCATTGCGCTCTTTGTGTTCCACAAGCCGTTTACCGGTAATTCCCGTGGGGCCCATTTTGTTTTGGGATTGCCAGTTAAAATGGTAGGAACTTGTAAAAACATCGTGATATTGGTAAGTGGCGTGTAAGCCATGCTTTTGCAGGTTAACCAGTAAAACATGTACACCTTGATTTTTTAAGTAAATATACCCATTATTCCAAACGCCCACATTCATTTCTTCACCAAAAAGAGGTGGAATATCTTCCCGCATTAAGGTTTGATGTAACACAGGCTGTAACGGGTTTTTCGAGAAGAGGAAATTAGGTTTTTCTGCGTCTTTTTCTAAACGGGGAGCTTGTTCCTTGGGGGTATACCGAAACAAATGGTAGTCAATCAACTCCTGCAAGAGGTTATGAAAAGCCTCTTGCAGGTTTTCACTCAGACCGGGCAGAAAATGTAGGCGCTCTGAGTGAAATTCAAAGGCCACGGTACTTTGAGACCAGACGCCGCACAGGGCTGAGATGGGGTTCTTTTTCCAGTAGGCGCACCATTTTTTTTGCAAGGTTTCGGGAATATCGGCATAGTTGCTGTAAGTGGCGATGCCTTCAATGGCGCTGACACCCATCAGATCCCCCCGCAGCTTTTCACGGCGGGCCAGCACTGCAAAGGACTGGGTCGCAACTGTTTCTAAGGAAGGAGCTTGCGCAAAGCCATTGATCTCAATCAGGGCCTGTAGGGTCACCATTTTGTAAGACTTGGTTAGACTGGCGGTCTCAATGCCTTCAAAAAAGTTGCGGTAGCGCTCTAAACAAAGGATTTCCGAATCACTCAGATCGCCATTGATATAGACAAAATCAAACCAGGAGCCCCAGCCTTTGCGGATTTTACCGAGGCGTTGGCCTGCCTGAAAAACCTCCAGCAGACCCGGGCGAGAACCCAGCAATTGTTTAAGACGATTGTAAGTCTCTTGTACCCGCTCGCCCTGGGTTTGACTGGCCCACTGTTGCAGCCAGTCAATAACCGCCAGGTCATAATGCAAAGCGCAGCCCGGGGGCAACGGTATTTTTCGGGTGCGGTATTTGTCGACAAAATCTTTAACGCCCTGGGCGGTGGGTTCAATGCCGAACAAGGCCTGGGGTCGGTTTAAGAAGCTGTGGTGATTGCCTAAAAAATCGAGCACTTGCAGTTGCTTTTGGGGCAAAGCGTCGGTTTTGCGCAAGCCCCGACCCAATTGCTGTAAAAAGAGAATTTTAGATTCCGTGGGCCTCAGCATCATGACCGTATCAATCAGGGGAATATCCACGCCTTCGTTAAACAAATCCACGGTAAAAAGCACCGCAAAGCGCCCTTGCGTCAGGCCATCGATGCCTTCCTGGCGAGAGGTCGCAGAGCTGGAATGCACGGTGGCGCAGGGTACACCCCGGGCTTTAAAGTAGGCGGCCATAAAGTCGGCATGGGCTTTTGAGACGCAAAACGCCAGGGTGCGCTGGCCTTTTTTGGCTTGCCAGTGTTCAAAAATATAGGCGGCCCGGGCTTCAGTTTGCACGGCTGCGGCCAGGTCTTCGGTGGCAAATTTGCCCTGACGCCATTGCACCCGCTGATAATCCACATGGGCGTCTTGCAGGCCGTGATACTGAAAAGGCGCTAGCTTTTGACGTTGAATACCATCCAGCAGGTTCAGCTCGTAAATTTGGTTGTTGTCACACAAGCCAAAAATGTCGGCTCCATCGGTACGGTGTGGAGTGGCCGTCAGCCCCAGCAAAAAGCGGGGTTGAAAATACCTTAAGAGCAGTTGGTAGCTGCTGGCAGCAGCATGATGAAATTCATCGACGATGATGTAATCAAAGGCGGTGGGTGAAAACTGCTGTAAGTGCTCGGCTTTGCCTAAGGTGTCGATGGAGGCAAACAAAATGTTGACCTGCGTGTCTTTGCGATCGCCCATGTAGTAGCCGGTGGTGGCTTCCGGGTAAATTTGCAGAAAGGTGGTCTCTGCCTGATTTAAAATTTCGCGACGGTGGGCCACAAACAGAATTTTAGGGGATTCAGGAGACGTCACCGCAAGGCTGTCAAAGGCGGCCAGGTAGGTTTTGCCCAGTCCTGTGGCCATAATGACCACGCCCCGCTTCGCTCCTGCTAAGCGGGCTTCATGCAGGGCACCTAAAGCTTCCGTTTGGTGCTGTTGGGGTTCAACGCTTTGTTCGGGCGCGTATTCTGAGGCGGGTAAGCGGGAACGAAACTGTTTTCTACGTTCCTGATAAGCGTTAATCCAGGCCGGGGTGAGGGGTTGGGTTTTGGGCGACTCGAATAAATCCTGATAAGCACTCAGCAGTTGAATAAAGCGGCCCGCGTTTTCTTTGAGATCTACCCGAATGTTCCATTCAATGCCTTCTTGCAGTGCAGACTTTGAGAGATTGCTCGACCCCACATAGGCAAAACCGTCTTGCACTTCGCTTTCCAGGGCACCCATGGTCACAAAGAGGTACGCCTTGGGGTGAAAGCTCACGTTCCTGGCTTCAAAGATCTTGAGTTCGCAAGCGTGATCCTGAGCTTCGGGTAAGAGCTGGAGCAGTTTTCTGAGGGCATGGGGCTCGGTGAGCCCTAAGTAATCGCCTGTTAAAATCCGCAGGGTTTTGCCCCGCTCCACTGCTTCTTGCAGGGCGTCAAAGATCAGGCTGAGGCCCGAAAAACGCACAAAGGCAATGGCCATAAAGATCTGATCGGCGCGCTCAATGGCCTGTAATAATTGGGGTAAAAAAGGGTCTTCACCCCCGGTGGTTAAATAGACTTCGCTGCTGGACATAGGAGTACATTGAACCACATTTCGTAGGCGCGTTGGGGTCTGCGATCGGGCGTTTGCCAGTGGTCGAATACCTCTAGACCTGAGGGCAAAAGTCTTTGCAGACCGCTGCGATCTAAGTCGGTAAACCAACGTCCCTGACGTATGCCACTAAAGTTACCCGCTTTAAAAGAAGCATATATGCATCCTGTTGGTTTCAGGGCGCGGTGGAGCTGTGCTAAGACCCGCTGCAGAGGTTCAGGGGGTAAGTGTAAGAGCGAAGCATTCGCCCAGATGCCGTCAAAACACGCCTCAAAAGCGAAGTCTTCAAACTTCAGCTGTTGGGTGGGCACGTTTGCAAAATGCTGCGTCTGTTGAACAAAAGCAGGGCAACTGTCAACGGCCAGCACCTGATACCCCATGTCTTTAAAGGCTTTACTGTCTCGGCCACTGCCGCAGCCTGCGTCTAGAATATATCCGTGGTCTGGCACCTGTTGTAAAAAGCGGGGGTAAAGTGTAGACAGGTCCAATGCAGCGGTTTCTGCAATAAAGCTTGCGCTGTGGGTTTCATAATACTGAGCGGTGAGATTTTCAGGGTTAGACGTATTCATTAAGTACGCTCAGCCATCAACTTCTCCACAATTGGCACGTCCGCTGCCGCCCAACGCAAGCCTCGCAAATCACGGGGAGCCAGCCAGCGGGCGTCGATGTGCTCGCGCAGTTGCAGCTCACGGCTCTGGCTCTGACACACATAGCTGTGCAAGGTAATGGCAAAGTCAGGGTAGGTGTGCCGCACAATCAGCAAGGGCCGTTGCACCCCAATTTCCAGATCCAATTCTTCTGCAATCTCTCGCTTGAGGGCAGCTTCGTGGCTTTCGTGAACTTCGACTTTGCCCCCGGGGAATTCGTAATGCAAGGCGGTGTAAGTATAAGGCCCAGGCCCACGCTGTACGCAGAGCACCTCAGGGCCTTCAAAAATGACGGCGGCGACGACTTCAAAGTGTTTCATTGTTTTTATTACCGATACTAAACCTGTTTTTTCTGGTGGTCTTCACACACCAGGACGCCCAAACTTGCTTTCTAAAAAAATATAGCCTATGATAAACCTTAATCTTTTTACAGGAGCTTCACCCATGGGTAGCATTTCAGCATCGCAGTCTCAACACTGGCAACTTCAGGGGGCCAAACCAGAAAAACAAGTTCCTGCAGATTTTGACCTTGCCAAAGTCAAGAACCCCAAAGCGGCTGAGAAAGCGCCCGAGAAACTGATCGGTCCTGTCGAATCAGCGCCCAAAGACCAGGTGGAGACCGAAAAATACCGCGTGAAACCCTTCGACAAAGAATTCAAAATGCCGACTTTAGAAGACGATGTCAAACAATTCGTGGGAGATCTGGACAAAGGGGAGAAGGCTGCCCTTGGCGGTGCTTTGGCAGCGGGTGGCCTGGCCAGTGGAAAACTAAAGGTGAAAATTCCTGTCGGAGACAAATCCAGTCTAAGTTTAGATATTCGCACGAAGTCCAATGAATCCGCTAAGCGTCTGGCCGAAAACCCTGCTGAATTGATGTTTCCTGATGCAAAAGCACCTAAAAGCCCGGGCGTTAGTGTAGGTTTTAAAACCCAGTTTTAGACCATCGTAAAGGCTCCCCCGATCTGCACGATAAGCTTTGCGGGTCAGCACCAATGGACAAGGCCAGTACCGTATCTGATCACGTGCTTTGCGCCAGATCCAACCACTCTGCAAAGGACACGTAATAACGCTCCTCCCAGGGCACCGTTGTGGTGTAACGAAAAGTGTCAAAGTACACCCGAGGGTTGTCGGATCTGTCTTTTCCGTCAAAGCAGGCCAGTACTTCTTCGTCATCGTTTTTGGCGAAGGGAATAAGCTGCTGATCCGGAAATTGCTGCCGAACATGTTGAAGGCACCTGCTGGCGTAGTCCGGCATCTCTCCAATCAGCCACCAGCTGCCAGAGCCCAGCGGCGCATTGTCTTGTGCAATCTCGATCAGGCGCTGGGGGTAGTGGAACCCTGCTGGGAGTTCTGTATGTGAGAAGAGTGCTGCCATGGTTGACGGCTTAGCCCCTACACGTGTCAAAGCCCACGACGTTGCGCTGGCTCTGGCTAAACTCAATACCCACAAGTATGATCGTTTGTCCTGGGGCTTTGTACTTGGCGGTATAATCGCGGTCAATGAGCTGTTGCAGGGCTTCGCCGGTGGCGGCTTCGGGTACTACCTTGAACTCAAAGAGGTAAACGGTATTGTCGAGCTTTAAGCTGAGGTCAATGCGGCCTTTGTTCGTAATATCTTCAGGCTGTACGTTCAGGCCAAGGGCTGCCAGCTGGCTGTAAAACACGCTGGCGTAGTGGCCTTCAAAGTTCGCCAGTGGGTTCTTACGGTACCACTCATAGGGAATACTGGCAAACAGGGCTTCAATACTTTGACGCAGGGCGGGTAAGTTCTGTTCAAACAGGGCGTCTTCCATATGGGAGCGGGTAATAAGGGCCTCCGCAGAAGGTGGGCCATAAGCAGGTAAAAGCACGTCGTTGAGGGCAGATTCAACTTCCTGGTTGGGGTACCCCAGGGTATAAATCCAGTTGCCTGAGCGTTTTTGTTCGACTTTGTGCAGGGTTAAATAACCCGTTTGCCAGAGCAGGGCCTCGGGAGCGATATGGTCCACATCGAAGCTTGAGAGAATGGCTTCATTGCTTTGTCTTTGTGCCAGATCCGGGGTAAACCAGTGTTGTTGGGTGAGCAGATCTACCAAAAAGGTGGGGGTGCCGGTTTCAAACCAGAAAGGCCGAAACTCGCGGCGGTCAAAATACAATAAGAGGTCAAAGGGGTTGTAAACTTTGGTGCCACGCCAGTTGTAACCGTTGTACCAGCGGCGTATGGCTTCGCGGTCGAGGTCTTCGAGTTCCGGGGCAAAGACAATGTCGAGGTCGGCCTCGGTGTAGCCACACAGGGCCGAGAAGCGGGGATCGAGGGTAATGTCTTTGAGGTTATTCAGACCCGAAAAGAGGCTCACCTTTGAGAATTTGCTGACGCCGGTAATCAAGACGAACTTCACGTGGGCGTCGCCGTCTTTAAACACCGAATAAATACTGCGTAGGGCGTCACGCATGTGTGTGGCCAGTTCAGGCCGGGTTAAGTGATCGAGAATGGGTTTGTCGTACTCGTCTACCAGTATGGCGACCCGTTGGCCACTTTGGTGATGCAATTGTTCAATTAAGCTCCGTAGGCGGCTGGGCGTGTGGCTTTTAAACTGAGCGGGAATACTAAATTGTGTTTCGATACGGCTCAGTTGTTGATCCAAGCTGCTGTTTAAATCGGCGGTGCTTTGCATAATACCCGCACCAAAGCTCAGGCGCAACACGGGATATTGCACCGACCAGTCCCAGTGATGTTCGGCGTGAAGCCCTTCAAACAGAGCCTGGTTGCCTTCAAAGAGTTCTTTGAGGGTATCTACGAGCAGGCTTTTGCCAAAGCGCCGGGGCCGCGACAGAAAATAATGCTTGCCCTGGTCAACGAGCTGCAGCGCCAGTGGGGTTTTGTCCACGTAATAATAGGCGTCGTGCTCACGAATTTCAGAAAAGGTTTGAATGCCAATGGGCAATTTTTTGCGTTTCATAGGGCTATTATACTCCTTTGTCGCGTGCTAGACTCCAACATGACTTTACACCGTGCCCTTTTGCTGTATCCGCACCAGTTGTTTTTGCAGCTGCCGACCACCCTGAAACTTCCGGCGCAGGCGCCGGTTTTTTTGCTTGAAGATCCGCTGTTTTTTGAAGATTCGCAATACCCGGCGCGTTTTCATGTGCAGCGTTTGCTGTTTCATCGCCTGAGCATGCAGCGCTTTCAGCAGGCTTTACAGGCGCACGGATACACGGTAGAGCTGTTGCCCTGTGGCCCTGATCTGTATGAGCGACTGCAGGCCCGCTTGCAGGCCCATGGGGTCACAGCCTTGTGTGTGCCCGAACCCAGTGACGACGTGCTGGTGCGCCGACTCAACGCCTGGTGTCAGCGCCAGAACTGGCTGTTGACCTATCTCGACTCGCCGGGCTTTTTAAACACCTTTGACGCGGTACAGGCGGCTTTCTCCGGTAAAAAATATTCGCAAACCTCTTTTTATATCGCCCAGCGCAAGGCCCGGGGCATTTTGCTGCACGACGATGGCGCGCCCCGGGGCGGCAAATGGAGCTTTGACCCCGAGAACCGCAAGCGTTTGCCCAAAGGCCACCGGGTGCCGCCTTTGCCAGCCCCTGTGGACCTTGATACTGCCGCCGTGCAGGTTTGTTTTGAAGGGGTGGTGCGGGATTTTCCGAAGGCGCTGGGGCAGGCTGCTTTTAAGGCTGAATGTTTTTTGTACCCCACCACCCACGCCGGGGCCGAAGCCTGGCTGCAGGACTTTTTGCGGCAGCGGCTGGCGGCTTTTGGGGATTTTGAAGATGCCATCAGTCAGCAAGAGGCCTACCTTTACCACAGTTTGCTGTCGCCGCTGTTAAATACAGGCCTGTTAACGCCGCAGCAGGTGCTGGAATCGGCCCTTGATTATGCGGCCGGGGCCGAAGCCGAGGGTCGACCGGTGCCCTTAAACGCCCTGGAGGGCTTTGTGCGTCAGATTGTGGGTTGGCGCGAGTATATGCGGGCCCTGTACCTTCGCGAGGGCGTGCACATTCGCAATCAAAACTTCTGGGGGCACATCCACCCCATGCCCGAGGCGCTTTACACGGGCACTACCGGCCTCTTGCCCGTGGATCACGTGATTCAAAAATTGCAGCGCACGGCCTATGCCCACCACATTGAACGCCTGATGATTCTGGGCAATTTTATGTGCCTGTGCGAGATTCACCCCATGGCGGTGTACACCTGGTTTATGGAGTACTTTATTGATGCCTATGACTGGGTGATGGTGCCCAATGTGTACAGCATGAGCCAGTTCGCTGACGGGGGATTGTTGACCACCAAACCGTATATTTCAGGCTCTAACTATTTACGCAAAATGGGAGACTACCCCAAAGGGGAATGGTGTGACCTCTGGGACAGTCTCTACTGGCGTTTTATTCACAAGCACCAGGCCTTTTTTGCGCAAAACTACCGCCTGCGCATGATGGTGTCGCACCTGCAGCGCATGGGCGATGACAAGCTGCAGGCCCATTTGCAGCGGGCCAACGGCTATTTGGCGCAATTGCACGGTGCGTGAGGCATTCAGAGTATGAGGGGCGGGTTGTGAGAAAGTTATGATTTTTGCCTGAATATTTCATCTTAAAAGGGGCGAAGCTCCCAGACGTCCGTGCTTTTTGCTAACTTGACTTGTGTGAACAGATTCTTCTTCCTTGGCCATGTGATTTTTTTATTCTGTGCTTTGGCTTCTCCCGCCTGGGCATTATCTGTTCCCGTGCGTGACTTGCGGTCCTGGCCGCTGCATGAAAAACCGCTCATTCCGCTGTCGGGCACCTGGGCGCTTCAGGGGGAAGGCTTTCCGTCCCGGGCCGAGGTGCCAGGCACCTGGAAGCCGCTGTTGGGGCACTCGGGCAACGTGGGCATGGAGGCCCGTTACACCTTGCGTCTGCACTTGCCCGCTTCGTGGGTGGGGGAGCGCCTCATGCTGGATTTTGGAAATGTACGCCCGCTGTTTCGTGCCCGTGTCAATGGCAAGTTGGTCGCGCAAAGTGGGGTGCAGCTGACTGAAGACTATGTGTTTCCATCGCGGGCTTACACGCAGGTGGCTTTTGTGGCCACTGCTGCGGTGCTCGATGTGGAGGTATGGGTGCAACATGTGGGGGAGTTGCAAACGGGTTTGCGCATTGCCCCGGTGCTGGGGCCTGAAGCGCTCATTCAGCGGCGTCTGCAGCGCCGACAAACCCTGTTAAACCTTTTGCTGGGCAGCACCTTTATTCTGTTGTTTTATCACGGCATTCTCTATGTTCAACGCCGTGACGTCTCGCTTGTGTACTTTATGGGCATTTGTGTCTCTTCTTTGCTTTACTATGGCTTTTACTTTGCCCACCTGCCTGAGTTTCTTTGGCAGGACCTGCCCTTTTCGGTAAGCGTGCGCTTGACCCGTGTGGGCATTTACGCCTTTGGCTATCTGGGCTTTGCCTATATTCACACGCTTTTTGCCATGCCTCACTATGCCAAAATCCGGGGATGGGTGCTGGGCTGTGTCGGTCTTGCTCTGGTGGGCTTGCTGTTGCCTTTGCCCCTGATGCATGGGGTGCACCGTCTTTATTTGGCCCTGTCTTTGCTGTGGCTGCTTTATTGCGCGCGTCACCTTGTGAAGGTGTGGGTTGCTGCCCCCACCCACAACCGTTTGTTTTTTACGAGTTTGGCGGTTTTGACGGTGTGTCTGATTCAAGATGCCTTACACGATCTGTTGATTATTCAGGGCGGATTTTGGATGCCCTGGGGTTCAATGGCCTTTTTGCTGGGGCAGGCGGGCTTTTTGTCGCAGCGTTTTCACCAGGATTTTTTGAGGGCGCAAACCCTTCAGCAAGCTTTAGAAAGCACCAACCAGGGTTTAGAGTCAAGGATCGAAGAACGCACGGCCTATTTGCGTTTACAAGCCCAGCAAATTCAGCAAATGAGCGAATTTAAAGAAAAAATGGTGCGCATGATCGTGCATGATTTGCGCACGCCGTTGAGCACCATTTTGTATTTTACCCACCGGCGTGCGCCCAGTGTTGAGCAGAGCCAGTGGGTGCACGAAGCGGCTTTAAAGGCCAACCACATGTTGCAGTCTCTGTCGGAGCTCAAAGACATGGAGCAGGCGCAATTGAAAGTTCATTTGCTTGAAACCGAGTTGCTTCCACTGGTGCAGGACGCTGTGAAACAGATCCAGCCCTGGGTGCAGCGCAAACAATTGCAGGTGATCTTCTGGGTGCCGCCGGGTTTGCGGGTGCAGGCGGATACCACCTTGCTGTTGCGGGTGCTGCAAAATTTACTCAGCAACGCCTGCGAGCATAGTTTTGCCGGGGGCAAACTTTTTATAAGCGTCTGTCAGCAGAATCAGTGGGTCTATCTCTGTGTGGTGGATCAGGGGCCGGGGATTGATGCGGAGCTTTTGCCCACGTTGTTTTCGCTCAAAGCCACGGGAGCACGGGGCCTGGGGCTACCCTTTTGTCATATGGCGGTCCACGCGCAACACGGCACGCTGCATCTTGAAACCTCAGCCCGGGGCACACAGGTGCACTTGCACTTGCCTGGCGTGGCGCGTAAACCCCTTTCGCTAACGCTTTCTGAAGCAGAGCGAGAGCATTTGAGGCCCCTTGTGACCGCTTTGCAGGCCTTGCCTTTTTACCGTTTTTCAGAGCTTGAAGCGCTGCTGCAGGCCAGGCTGCAAAACCCTGTGGAACCTGAAACCACCGCTCAAGCTTATGTGCGGGCTTTATACGACGCCCTGTACCAGGCCCGCGAAGACGATTATAACGAACTTTTGGAGCAACTTGTTTATGCGTGTACTGCTGGTTGATGATCAGCCCCAGTCGCTGATGGTCTTGACAGATATTTTAAAATCCCACTGGCCAGACATTGAAATTTTTCGGGCGGTGTCGGGTGAAATGGCTTTGGCAATTTTGTCGCAGCACCGTCTGGATCTTTCACTGGTGGACTGGCAAATGCCCAGCATGTCGGGGCTTACCTTATTGCACACCCTGCAGCAAGATCATGCTGCGCTGCCCGTTATTTTAATGAGTGGCATTCAGGTGACCCATGAAGACATGCGCCAGGCCCTGAGCTCGGGAGCCTGGGACTATTTGCGCAAACCCTTTGAGCCGGTGGAAGTGGTGGCGCGGGTAGAAAACGTCTTGCGCCTGTCGCGGGCCCATTTAGAAATTGCCCGTTTGAATGAAACCAAAGATGTGGTGTTTCAGGCGCTCTCTAACCACCTGGTGGGGGGGGCACAGCGTATGACGCTGTCCATGGAGCTAATCAAGCGCTATTTGCCCACCAAAACGGACTATCTGGAGCGCTTGCTCGCTGAAAGCCATGCCAATCAGCAGGCTCACCAGGCCCTTTTGCAGACCCTTTTAACCTGGTCTCAGCAGCAGTTTACGGCCTTTACCCCACGGCTTCAGGACTTTTGCCTGCGGCCTTTTTTGGTGCAGGCCCTGCAAGGCCGGGGTATAAAGCTCCCTTTGCGGGTCAACGATGCCCTCTGGGTCACTGCCGATACCCAGGTGCTGTATGACCTGCTGATTCAGCTGTGGGGGCTGCTTGCTCCGGTGTCTTTGCGCAGCCGCCTCAATGAAGGCACTCAACAGATCGAGATGCTGCTACCGGTACAAGACGGTCTCAAAGCACAGGTCCTAAGAGATTGGCGTACGCATCGCTTAGATCCCCATGCCAGCTTGGACACCCTGATGCTGTATTTGCGTCTGCAGTCTTGTCAACAGCAGTTAAAAGCCATGCAGGGCGATTTGGATCTATTAGACAAGGGCGGCGCTCAGGAAACCTCGCTGATTATTAAGTTGGCAGGCACCTTGAGGGCATAACCTTTGCGATGATAGGTTTTTAGCTCCAGCGGTACCCCGTTGCAGGCTTCCAGGGCTTTGCGCAGTTGGCGAATGTATTGATCCACGGTACGAAGGGTGCGGCTGTTTTTTCCGGTGCCCC
This sequence comes from Candidatus Sericytochromatia bacterium, assembly GCA_964229355.1. GTDB lineage: Bacteria > Cyanobacteriota > Sericytochromatia > UBA7694 > UBA7694 > CAXRDE01. The sequence continues at coordinate 121,532 of CAXRDE010000025.1, forward strand.
ATAACACCTCTGCAATGCGTTCTCTTGACATCAGGGTGTTGGGGTACGACAGAAAAAGCCAAAAGAGCTTAAAGATCAGGGGGGTGAGTTCGAGATCTTTACTGTGGTAATACACCTGTTGGGCCTGAATGTCTAAGAGAAACGGTCCACACTGAATTTGCTCTGATTTCAGCGCAAAGGCCTGGCCAGAGCGTTGTAAAAGTTTGTGCAGGTACAGGGCCAGCTCTTCGGGGGCGAAGGGTTTGGTCAAACACAGGTCTGCGCCTTGTTGTAAGGCTTCAAGTCGCGCTTGCAGCAGGTAGCGCGAGGTTAAAAACACCACGGGGCTATGGGGATGTAAATTTTTGACGTGACGGGGCCACTCCAAATGATCGGTACCGAGGCCGTCGTCTATCACAATCACGGGTACACTCAGTCTTGCAAAACGTCGGGGCAATTGGGTCCAGTGACGGTAGATCTTGAGATGCAAAGGCTTCAAAAAGTCTTCTAAAAAGGCGATTAAAATCGCATCTTCTGAGATCAGGCAAATCTCGATGTGTTCGGCTTGCATGGCCAGGTCCTTATCTGAAGTCAATATTTTCATCAGTATAATCTGTAAGTTGTGATGAAGTTGTGATTTTCATCGAAAAAATCGACTTCTTTGGGGCTTAGCAGGTGCATTGGAGACGGGCCTTCTATACATTATGGGGTATCCGTTATTTCTATTCTTAATGTGAAGGTATTCGTTATGCAAAGGTTTTTTAAGGCGGGTCTGTGCCTGCTGTTTACCGCCTGTGTTCCCGCTCAGCTGCCGGTCACCGGTGGGGCCAGTCCGTCTGTGACAGAGCCGACGGCTTCTGTGGGGCCTCAGTCTCCCACATCCACCCCCTCGGCTGCTCCTGTTTCACCCAATGGGCCCGGGGTTACGGCTTCCGCCAGTCCCGCGCTGCCCACTGAAGGCCCTGCCCAGGGGACTGCCCAGGGGCTTGCGCAGGCCAGCAAATTGGTACTGAGCCTGGGCAATCGCTTCTTTTCTGCCGTGGGTGAACAGCGCGAGCTGCGCATAGAGGTGCAAGATGCCCAGGGGCGTGTGCTGCCCACAGACGGCTTAACCTTTGCTTATTCCTCGTCACGGCCTCAGGACTTTAGCGTGGATGCCACCGGCCGAGTGGTGGCCGAAGTCAGTGACGGCTATAGCGACATTTCGGTGCAATTGGTGGGCTCGGCCTTGCGGGTGTCTCAGCTGGTGTCCGTAAGCAGCGCCGGTGCCTCTTCTGGCGGTGGCGGTGGTGGAGGCGGCGGTGCCGCTGCGCCCACTCAGGAAAACGTCAACGGCCAGGTTGAGTTTCAGTTTTAAGTTTTAAATTTTTAAAGAAAGCGACATCTTTCGTTTTATGAAAACGCATTTTTTTATGTCCACGGCCCTGACGCTGTCTCTGGGCTTGTCTCTGAGTTTGACTGCCTGTGCGCCCCAGACCTTACACAGCGCCGCCACGCCCGATTTGCTTCAGAACCCGCTTCAGAGCCCGCATCAGGGCCAACATCAAGAGGTGTTTTTTACCTATCGCGCGCCTTCAGACTCAGTTAACACCTTTCAGACCCAGGCGGTGGACACCGCAGAACTGGCCTTTATTAAACTCACGCTGGTGGGCGAAGGGCTCTCAGGCGCCATTGAAAATGTCGGTGGCTTTATTCCGGTGACCCAGGGCAAAGCGGCAGCGAGCATTCGCAATGTGCCCATTCAGCCGGGCAATGTGCGCATTGTAACGGTTCAGGGCTACGACGCCGATCAGCAACCCCTGCCGGCTTTTGTGGGCAAAGGCATTTACACCTCGCGCGCCGGGCAGGTGACCATTAACATTAATATTGATCGCCGCCAGTTGCTGGTGGGCCTGGCCCTCGAAAAACTGCTGGCCACGCAGCAGGGCAGCTTGCCTGATTTTGACCTTGAGGCCCTGTTAGCGGCCACCGATACAGCCACCGGTTTTGATGGCGTTAATTTTGCCACCGATCCGCTGTTGTTTAACACCGAACTTTTCGGTGAGCAATTGCTACAAAATGGGGCGAGTGTACCGGATTTGTCAGAACTTGCCCAAAAGCCTGCCTTCACCAGTGTGTCGGTGGCGACCCTGGGGGGTGGACGTTTTACCGAGGCGCTGAGCCTGACTTTTAATGACCCGTTGTCGTCTTCAGCGCCGATTGCCCTGAACGCCAGCAGCCCCCAGACCCTGAATTTTAGCATTGCCCCCGGCACCTGGAAGGCCCAGCTTAAAAAAGCCGATGGCACGGTGCTTGCCACGGCCGATGTGACGGTAACCCCTGACGGCAAAGCCATTCTCAGTCAGGAAGCCTTTACCTTAAGCCTGAAGCCTGAAATCACTCAGATTACGCCCGGTACGGTACTTAACACGGGCGGTGGCAAGGTCACTTTAAAAGGCTCGGGCTTTAGTGGCGTCACCGAAGTGCGCCTGGGGACCACACCGGTGAGCTTTACGGCCATCAGCGATACCGAAATTGAATTGAACGCGCCCGAAAGCCTGGGCAATGCAGGCATTACCGTGGTAACCCCCGGGGGCACGAGCGCGAGCCAGACCCTGGCGGTGGTAGACAAACCTCAGGTTTCCACCCTTTCGGTGAGCTCAGGGGCCGAAGGCGATGAAGTCGTGATCACGGGGCTGGCCTTTGACCCGGTGCCAGCGAAGAACGCCGTGTATTTTGGCAGTACTCTGGCTACCCTTGTGCCCGACAAAAGTGAAGCGGGCAAGTTGACCGTGGTGGTGCCGGCTCTGACCGCGGGTTCTCACCCCATCAGCGTGCAGACATCGCAGCGCACCTCGACCTCCCAGGCTTTTGCGGTGAAGCCGAGCCTGGCCAAGCTCACCACCCAGACCGGATTTTTGGTCAAGGGACTGGGCGTGAACCTGGATGCCAAAGGTCTGGATACCACCCAGGCCGCCAATAACACCGTCAACTTTGTGAACACGTCCGTGAATCCGCCCCAAACCGTATCGGTAGCGGGTCTTGCGTTTTCAAACAATGCCCTTGTGGCGCAGGTGCCGGTTTCGCTTTCGGCAGGGACTTATGCCATTTCAGTCACGGTCAATAATCAGACCAGCAATACCCTGACCCTGCAATTGCCCCAGGTGGGCGTCAATCTTTCTGGAGGACTTTTTTAAATGACACGTACCGTAATCACCCGTACTGCAACGGCTCTATCTCTTTCTGTGGCGTTGGTGGGCTGTCAGCCCTCCACCCCCGTCCCCGTGACTGCGCCGGTGAGCGCGCCTCTGGTTTCTGGCGAATTTGCTGACGCTGCTCAAGCTTTGCAGGGGCCCGATCTCAAGCCCCAGTCTGCACAAACCCAGTCCGTACAAACCCAGGCTAAGTTTGCCGCCCAGGGCGCTGTGCACACCGAAGGTCAAAGCGTGACCTTACAATTGCGCCTGCCGCCGCTGAGCGAGAAGGCCGCTTTCGCCACCCAGGCCCTGAATCTGTCCGGTGCCCAAACGGTGGTTTTAAGTATCAAAGACAGCAACGGTCAGGTGTATTTACCGCAGGGTGCGGAAGTCACCCCCGACGGCGGCGAGCTGCCTTACCCTGTGGATGGTAACCTCAACGTTCGTTTTGAGGGGGTCTTTCCCAGTGCCTTGCTGGTGGCCCGCTTTCATGTGCTGGATGCCCAAAAGCAGCTTATTCCCCAGACCCAACTGGCCACGTCTTTTAGCCATTTAAAAGACACCGATGCCGACGTGCAAATGAACTTTGCCAGCACGCCTGCCGCTCAGGTGCTTGCTCAACTGCTGGACAGTTCCGATTCGCAGGTGCGCTTGCGGGCTGTGAGCATTAATCCCTCTGATCTGCACTTGTTTATTGAAAACATCTTGTCTACCCAGGCAGACCCTGTACAGGTGGACGTGGCCAAGCTGGCGGAAGCCTTAAAAACCACGGGTCTTGCAGCGCTGCAGGCTCAGGACTACCGCCTGTTTGGGGCAAAAGTTAACGTAACGGTCACTGGCCTTGCGGGAACCGACGGCATTGACCTGCAATTGACCGATGCGGTGACCAGGATTATTAAGGGCCAGGGCAATACAGGGAGTGAACCGTTTGTCTTTAAGGGTGTGCCTGCGGCAACAGGATTAAAGCTTTTGGTCTCGGCGGCAGCAAATCCGGGCACCACTTACACCTTTGCGGTGAATCCCACCACGCTTACCACCACCGAAGGCGGCTCTCACGACGTGACGGTCACCGCCACCGCCGCAAAGCCCACGTTGAGTCCTTTGACCCTTTCTTCAGGCACCATTGGCAGCGAAGTGACCCTGACCGGTGAAAATTTTCATACTGAGACGGCGGGCAATATGGTGCGCTTTGGCGCTACCACCGCAGAGGTGACCTCGGCCACGGCCACTGAGCTAAAGGTTAAAGTGCCTGCTGGTATTGCTGGACAGGTCAACGTGACGGTTGTGGTGGGCTCCCAGATGAGTAGCGCTCAGCGGCCTTACGCTGTGATACCTGAGCTAACCAAGGTGGCTCCCAACACAGGGGGTTCCGCTGGCGGCACCTCAGTGACCCTGACCGGTTCAGGCTTTACAGGAGCCACTGCGGTCAAATTCGGCGATGTAGCGGCCACCTCGTTTAAGGTGGACAGCAATACCCAGATTACAGCGGTAGCCCCGGCGGGCACGCTGGGTGCCACAGACGTGACCGTGGTGACCGCCGGTGGCACCTCTGTCACGGGCACCGCCAGCAAATACACCTATGCCGACAGCAAGGGCTTTGTGATCACCGGTTTAAGCACTGTGCAGGGCTCGGTGCTGGCGAAGCCCATCACGCCCCTGGGCGACATGAACGGTGACGGCATTGACGATTTTGCAGTCTGTGATCTCCAGGCTTCTACAGCTGGGAAATACCTCAACAGCGGCAAGGTCTACGTGATTTATGGCGGCTTTACGGGTAAAACCCTCGATGTAACGGCGCTGACGCCCGCCCAGGGCTTTGTGATTGAGGGCGACAACTTCGACACGCTCTGGTCTGTGGCCTCAGCCGGTGATGTGAACGGTGACGGCAAACCCGATATGGTTATTGGGGCCCCCGGTTTTAGTAGCGAAGATTTGAGCGATTACCGTCCCAATTCAGGCCGCAGCTATGTGGTCTACGGTGGCAGCTTCACCGGCGCGGGCTTAGAGCTTAAAAACTTAACCAGCACCCAGGGCTTTCGTATTTTGGGGCAGGGTTCTAGTATTCGCTCCGGTACCGCCGTGGCGGGCGCAGGAGATTTCAACGGCGATGGCAAGGACGATATTATCGTGGGGGGGCCAGTACACTCTGGTGGTTTCGCGAGTCTGGTATACGGCGGTGTGACGGGCGGAACGGTGGATTTGAAAAATCTCACTGCTGCACAGGGCTTCACGATTACCAATATACAAGCCAGTGATGCTCGTCTGGGGTCGGCTGTTAAGGGATTGGGTGACCTCAACGGCGATGGCAAGGACGATATTATCGTGGGCGCCCCCGGGAAAGATAGTGGCGCAGGCGAAGCCTATGTGATCTACGGTGGTGTGACGGGTAATGTGATGAACAATAGCTTTGATGTGGATACGCTAGCAAACGGAGATGGAAGTCAAGGGTTTGTGATTATTGCTTCTGAACAGCATAGTTCTATTGGGAGTTTTCTGGCCAATCCTGGCGACCTGAACGGTGATGGTAAGTCAGATATTCTTTTGGGATTGGCTCGCCATGGCGGGGTTTATAGTGCTGCATCTATAATACCCGGTGGGTTTACCCAAAGTGTCTTATCTGCCTCTGCACTAGGTAATCTGGTTGGATCGTTGTTTCTGGATTCTGAGAGTATGGCCTTTGGTACCGCGGTCTCAGCAGCAGGGGACGTCAATGGTGACGGCAAGCCGGACTTTATTGTGGGGGCACCTGCAGCGGACGGTGGTGATGGCCGCAGCTATGTCTTTTACGGCAAGGCTTTTCAAAAAGAGATTGATCTTAGTCTTTTTGACATAGACGGCAGCAACGGGTTTATCGTTAAGGGCCCTGAGGGTTCTGCCGGTTCTTTTGGACGCGGCGTAGCGGGTATTGGTGACATTAACGGTGACGGCAAGGCCGATCTGGCAGCCTCAGCTGAATTCCATAACGTGGCGTTGGAGTCTTATTCCCAGAAGATCTACGTGATTTATGGCGGAGCCAACCAGGGCAGCGGTACCTTTAAGGTCGATGATCTCTAGCTGAGATTCTCTTGTTTAACTGAGTGCCCGTCATCTTTAAGGTGGCGGGTTTTTTTATGGCTTTTTGTGCGGTTGGGTGAGTTCCCAGGTGGCGCTTTCTGTGGCCCATTGGCGAAACAGGCGAAGGCCGAGCACCAAAAGTTGGAACAGCCATCCTGCTTGATACATGGCAATGGCCAGGGTGCTTTCTTCCCAGGGGGTTAAATGCAGCGGCGAACCGGCGATGCGCTGCAGCTCAGAAAGGGGCAGTGAAAGGTTCCGAAACAGCAGCATCAGTGACACATTCGTCAGGGTTAACACAAAAATGTACCCGCATTGCCCCCACAGGGGTAAGCGACGGGAGAGCAGGGGAGCCCAGCACAACACACCGCCCAGCAGGCTTGCACCCAGGGCCAACAGGTCGCCGCCCAGACTGCCCATCATCAGGGCTTGCAAAGCGGGCAAAAACCAGATGTTTACCAGTAAGAAGCCCATCAGGGGCAAGCTCCAAAAGCCAACGGTGGGTTTTAAGCTCAGCGCATTCAGGGAGCGAAAGCCCTGCTGCCAGATCAACGGGGCAATCCACAGGGTGAGTGCAAGACTTTGCAGCGTGTAGAGCACCAGCGAGCGGGCAACATCGGGGGCGTAGCTGTGCAGCAGGATTTTGGCAAAAACGAGGGCTAACAGCATGTAAAAAGATGGATTCATGAGGTGGACCTTTGTAGCGCTTCTGCTTCAAGATAATCGAATTCTGAACCGATTGAATAGGAGTTAGCTCAATGGCTTTGTTGAAACTGCTCGAAATCTGCAATATGCTGCGCTAAGGCGGGCTCCAGTGCGTTATGCCAGCCCGCCCGGGGCCAAAAGCCCAGTTGCTTTAAGATACCACTTTCTCGCTCGGCTTTAAACTCGATGAGTGCCACCACCTGGCCTTGCACCACCTCCAAAATGGGCAGGGTAAAGTAACCGTATTGCCTTTTGGCTTCGGGCACGTAGGCTTCAAAGCGGTAATCGCCGCCAAAGAGCTGCTGTAAGCGCTGGCGCTGAATGACGGTATTGTCAAAGGGCGAAAGGATGCGCAGGGGTTGGGCGTGCAGGGCGTCAGGCACATTGTCGGCGTGGCCACTGGCCAGAAAGCGCTCCCACTGGGCCGCCTCAAGATAATAGGGCGTGCTGTGGTCGTTGAGGGTGCAAGACAGCAGTGTTTTGCGGTTTAAGCCCCGTTGTAGCGCCTGCTTCAGGGCCGCTTTTGAACTCAGGGGCAAATGCTGGGCCAGGGATTTTTCGGTCATGATGCCATGGGCCTGCAGGGCCCGTGTCACGCAAAAGTCGGCGACTTCAGCGGCTGAGGGCAGTGGGGCCTCTTGCAGGGCCCGGGGCAAAAAGCGCTCGCGGGTATCGTAGACCTTTTCAAAGCCTTCGCGGGCGCACACCATGAGTTCACCCTGCCAGTACAGCAGTTCAAGGGCGATTTTGGCGGGCTTCCATTGCCACCAGCCGTTGCCCTTGCGTTGGCCCTTAAAATGGCGGGCCTGTAACGGACCTTCATTAACAATGCGCTGGCGAATCTCGGGCAGTAAATGGCCCACAGCCGCCAGCTGGCGCTGCCCCCAGGCGCTGCGTTCGGCGAAGCTGTGCATGAGGGTACGGTAATAAGGATAGTCGCTCAAGGGCAGGTAAGAGGCGGCATGGCCCCAATATTCAAAGGCTTTGTGTTCGGCGAGTAGGGTGTTAAAGGTGTGGGGGGTGTGTGCGGGGTAGCGGGTCCAGAGCACGTGGTGATGGGCGCGGGCAATGCGAGATATAGCGTCGATTTGAATGTAACCTAAGGTGTTGAGCACGGCTTCTGGCGACGAAAATGACGTATAAAAGCCCTGACAAAAGAGGGCAAAGCGCCGGGCGGTGGCGATGTCGAGGGACTTAAGCAGAGAAGGTTTCAAGCAGGTGTTCAATGTCTGCTGCGTCCAGGTGAGGCAAATCTAACACAATGTCTAATTCTAAATCCATGTTTTCACTCCTTTAGCGCATCATCCGCGCTATACTGATGTATTTTTAACACATACGCTGTATAAAAACTGTGATCACAACGACATCGAGGACCCTATGCAAGAGATTCAAGTACTCAGCCCCGGCGAACTGGGCGGCGACCCGCAAGAAAACTATGAAATGCTGCTCAACAGTATTGTGGGGGCCCGTCAAAATATTGGCTTAAACTTTATGACCCTGGGCAAGGCCTTAGATCTCATGCAAAGCCAGGAGCTGTACCGCAAGGGCGGCTTTCGCTCCTTTCCGGCTTTTTTGCGTTCAAACCAGGTGAACATTGCCCAGCAAGACGCAGACCGTTTTATGGCCATGACCCGTGACCCGGCCTTTGAGCGCAATTTGAATATGGGCCTGTCGAAGATGCTGGAGCTGATGAAGCTGCCCCAGGAGCAACGGGCGCACCTGTTGACCGAGGGGGCCACCATCAACGGTCAGCACAAAGACATTCAGACCATGAACCTCAAAGAAATGCGCCAGGCCACCCAGGCCTTTAAGCGGGAGGGCAAAAGCCGCTGCGATCGGTGTCACCGCTGGGTCGAAGAGGTGCGCGAGCTGGACGGTAAACAGTTTGGCCATGGGGCGGACCACACCTGCTATAGCCAGGAAATTGAAGAGCGTCAGGGCTTAACCGCCAATAGCCTCCCCCCCGATAAACTCAGTGAGGTGCTTACCATTATTAAAGCGGCCACTGCCCCCAGCGCCGTGGCTGAGGAGCCCGAAGCCGCGCCCCTGCAATGGTTGCCCGAAAGCCTTTATCAGGTCTATGGCCAATTGCTTTACGCTCAGCAGCAAAGCGGCGGTGAGGTGACCGCTGAAGCCTTACAGCAAGAGCAAGAGATGCTCGGCAAACTGATGCATTTGTGTAAAAACCGACTGGCGGAGATCAAAGAAATGAGCAAGGCCCTCAAAGCCCTGGCCGCTGAAGAGGGGACCCCTGTAACTGTTGCCACGCAGGCCGCCGAGGTCGATCCCGCTGAAGTGCCGGGCGCGGATGAGGTGCCATGGTAAACCTTGAGCAGCTGCCACGCAAATACCTGTGGGCGGGCTCCCTCTTTGTGGTGTTGGGGGTGGGCGCAGCCTGGTACGCCAGCCAGCCCCATGCCCCCGCTTACGACACGCTAACGCTGCAGCCCGAGACCCTGGTGTCCACCGTCGATGTCAGCGGCACGGTGGAGTCGGAGCGCAAGGTGACCCTCAAGGCCAATGTGAGTTTGCAAATTGGGGGCCGCCGGGTGCAAGAGAACCAGCGCGTGGCTCAGGGCACGCCGCTGTTGGCTTTAGACAACGCCAATTACCGCCTGCAGGTGAATCAGGCCCAGGTGCAGTTGCAAACCAGTGAGTCCCAGGCGCTGACGGAGCTGCAAACCGCTCAAAAAGCCCTTGATACCGCCTTAACCCAGGCCCGTTACAATCAGGTGAACCTGAGTAACCAATGGCAAAAGGCCGAAGAAAACCTCTTTTTTCTGGAGCGCGAGCTGAAGCGTCAGGCCCGTTTGTACCAGCAAAAGGTGATTCCCGCGCAAACTTACCAGCAGAGCAAGCAGCAGCTAGAACAGGCCCGTTTGGATCTGCAAAATGCCAAAAACCGTCTGGATCAGGCCACGCAGAATCACCCGGAAGTGGTGACCGCCCGCCAGCGGGTGGAGCAGGCCCAGACGGCGCTGACCGTGGCGCGTGCCACCGGGGCCGCCAACGTGGCCTTGCCCCGTGAAACCCTGCGCCAGAGTCAGGTGTTAGCCCCCTTTGCGGGCTCGGTGACCCGCTGGCTGGTGAACCGGGGTGACTCGGCGGCACCGGCTACGCCGCTGGCGGAGTTTCAGGACTTACAAGACCTGCGTCTGGTGCTGGGCCTTAATGAATTGGACTTGCCCAAGGTCCACAAAGGGGCCTCCGTCGAAATTGTCTTTGACGCGTACCCCGAAACCCCGTATACGGGCAGTGTGGTGGCCATGAGTGAGGCCAGCGTCAACGACGCCAATAATGTGCAGACCTACCCCATTCGCGTGTGGTTTTCCAACCCCGGCTTTAAAGTCAAGCCGGGCATGAGCGGCGATGCCAAAATTACCGCCACACAAAAATCCGGGGTCCTGGCGGTGCCGCTGGGAGCCATTGAACGCAAAGACAAGAATTTTGTGGTGAAGGTACTCACCGCCGATAACACCGTCGAAGAACGAACCGTACAGGTGGGCATTTCGACCCTGGATAAAATTGAGATCACCTCGGGCTTAAAACCGGGTGAAAAAGTGGTGTTGGGTGTGGCCAGCGGTGAGTGAGCACCACGGCGTACCGGTCATTGAAACCCGGCTGTTAAACAAGGTCTATGCCGGAGCAGTCACCTTTCATGCCTTGCATGACATTCAACTCACCATTTATACCGGCGAGATGGTGGCGATTATGGGCACCAGTGGTTCGGGCAAGTCCACTCTCATGAATATTTTGGGCTGTCTCGATCGGCAAAGCAGCGGGGAATACCTTCTCGACGGGCAAGATGTCACCGCCCTCAAAGATCATGAACTGGCCCACATTCGCAATCAAAAGCTGGGCTTTGTGTTTCAAAACTTTAACCTGTTGCCCCGCTACTCGTCTCTGCAAAATGTGGAGCTGCCCTTAATTTACGGCGATGTGTCGCCGCGTCAGCGCAAGCAGCGGGCCGCCGAGGCCCTGACCCAGGTGGGGCTGGGGGATCGCCTGCGCAACCGTCCCACGGAGCTGTCGGGGGGGCAAAAGCAACGGGTGGCCATTGCCCGCGCTCTGGTAAACACCCCCACCCTGATTATGGCCGATGAACCCACCGGGGCACTGGATACCCGCACCAGCCTGGAGATTATGCGCCTGTTTCAAACCCTGCACCAGCAGGGCTTGACCTTACTGATCGTGACCCATGAGCCAGAAATTGCCAACTATTGCACCCGCATGATTCGCATGCAAGATGGCCGCATTGTCGAAGACGTGGCGGTGGAACAGGAGGTGTTGGGCGATGGATAAGTTTTTTCGGATGGCCTTTGAGGCCCTGAGCATGAACAAGGTCAGGGCCTTTTTGACCACCCTGGGCATTGTGATCGGTGTGTTTTCGGTGATCGTGATGATTGGTCTGGGGCAGGCTTCTCAGGCGTCGATTACCGACCAGGTCAAAGGCCTGGGAGCCAACGTGCTGGTGGTAACCCCCGGTAACCCCAAAAGCCGTAATTTTGGCCCGCCCGGCGGCAGTGAACAGGCCATTGAACTCGAAGATGCTCAGGCGCTAGAGGTCATTCCCGGCGTGCGCTATGTGTCCCCCAACGCCTTTATTCAGGGCACCTTAAAGTATCAGCGTAATACCCTGCCCGCCACGGTACTGGGTTCTAACGTGACCATCAAAGACTCGCAAAATCTCACGGTAGAAACGGGACGCTTTTACACCGAGCAAGAGGTGCGCACGGGGGCCAAGGTGATTGTGCTGGGGGCCGAGTTGGGGGCGGACCTCTACGCCGAAACCCTGGTGGATCCCTTAGAAACCAAAGTGCAAATTTCGAACCAGCGTTACCGGGTGATTGGCATTCTCAAAAAGCAGGGCTCGGGTTTGTTTGGCACCACCGATACCCAGGCCTTTATGCCGGTGAGCACCTTTCAGCAAACCCTGAAGTCCAGCCGTGGCTTGAACTCGGTACTCATTCAAAGCGGCAGCGAAGACCTTTTGCCCATTATTGAGCAGCAGATTCGTACCCGTTTGCGCTACCGTCACGCCCTGCGGCCCGATGATGAAGATGACTTTAAAATTCAAACCCAGGCCGAAATTTTAGAGACCGTGGGCAGTATTACCCAGGTGTTTACCTTTTTATTGGCGGGCATTGCGGCCATTTCGCTGGTGGTGGGCGGCATTGGCATTATGAACATTATGCTGGTGTCGGTGACAGAGCGGACCCGAGAAATTGGAATTCGTAAGGCCTTAGGGGCGACCCGTCGGGATATTTTAACGCAGTTTTTAATTGAGTCCGCCAGTTTGTCTCTGGCGGGGGGAGCCATTGGGATTATTCTGGGGGTGGGCGTGACCCGTCTGGCCACGCAACTCATGGGCTTGCCTTTTGTGCTGTCGCAGGGCGCGATTATCGGGGGCTTTGTGTTTTCGGCGGGGGTGGGCATTTTCTTTGGGCTTTACCCGGCCAACAAGGCTTCAAAGCTGGATCCTGTGGATGCCCTGCGTTACGAATAAATTACGCGTTGCGCCTTAAGGACTGTAGCGGCGAATGAGAGCACGGGCCTCGCGCTTGTTGTCGGCCCCGATCTTTTTGTAAATGTTCTTGGTGTGAAATTTAACGGTGTTTTTCGAAATATGCAGGTGCTCGGCAATTTTGGCCTGCGACATATCCTGTGCCAGACACGATAGCACCTCTTGCTCTCGCTCTGAAAAATCGCTGACAAACAGTAACTCAGGCTTGTCCATGGCTTCGGTTAAGCCCTTTAAAAAATTGAGGGGTAGCGGGTTCGGACTTTGCTGACAGCTATCCACCGCTGCCAAAAAGAGATCGTCTGTCCCGTGAAAATGGTCCGCAAACAGACGAATGTATCCTGTTTGGTAGATTTTGCGGAGCAGGCTGACCATTTTTATGAGGGCGTGTTCTCGTTGGCCCTGGGCGTCGAGAATGGCCGCCCGGTAATTTTCGAGCACCCAGTATAAGCTGTCGTCGCTGTTCAGGGTAAAGCGGGCCTCGTGCAGGTCCAGCAGCTCGGCGGCGGTGGGGTAATCCTGGCAATAAAAGGCCAATAGCAGTTTTTGAATGAGCGCATAGCTGTAGCGGTGCGGTGGCACGGTTTCGGTGGGCGTGCGGGACCAGTGCTGTTGCAATTGCTGAAGGGTGCCCTGATCCTGGTTGTGTATGGCCCGCAAGAGTGACACAAAGGGCTCTAAATACACGCCGATGTACTGGCTGACGGCTTTTTGTTGTTTTTCTTCGGCGTAGCCCCGAAAGGCGCTCAAAAGATGGTTCACTTGCTCAAAGGACTTCAGATAGGTCAGGCTTTCAATGAGCAAAGGAATATTGCCGTAGGCATAATTAAGGGTTTCACGCTGCAGGGGATTCCAGTTGTCCAGCAGGGCCTGCAACTCCTCTTGTTCGTTGACGATATAGTGGATTTGCATCAGGTAGCCTGAGCAGGGAATGAGCAAACGGGGGTTGTGGTACACCGGGTTTTCTTTGATGTGGGTAATCACCTTTTTTAAATAGCTCAGCGCCAGGTTGAGATCCATGCGTAAAAAATGGAGTTTGGCCAGCTCTAAATAGCCTTCCAGCCGTAAATACGTAAATCCCAGTTGTTCAGCCTGCTTTTGTAGGCTTGAGGCGGTGCTTAAGGCGTCGCCAAATTGCATTTCATTTAAATAATAGCGTTGGGTGTAAAAGGTACCAAAGAGCGTCACCCAGGGATTGTTCAGGGCTTTGGCTTGCGCTAAGGCCTCTAAAAAAGCACCTTCACCTTGCTGTTGGATGTAGCTGAGATAACCCTGGTACAGGGCCACCATGGCCTGGAAGGTTTGATGGGTTTTTGCATAGGGTTGCTGTTGATGTTGCCCAATAAACCCCTGAATGTGGGCGATGTCTTCGTTGCGGATTTGGCTCCACAACCAAAACACAGCATGCACCTCATGTCCAAAGATTTCTGTGGGCTCACCCGCTGTCAAAGCGGTATTCACCTGCTCAAAAAATCCCTGTACAAACGCTTGCTCAATGGGGAACCCCTCCCCTGCATTAACCAAAGTGTGCCGCATAACTAGCATACTAACATTGGACCTGACATCCAAAAACTACCCCAAAGGGTAGTTTTTTTTTGTGATGAGATGACCTATGCTACAAACATGTAAATTTTCAAGGAGTATTTGAATTATGGGCGGAATGAGCGTTAATAAACCGAATGTACAAGGTCCTGTCTACACCAGCCAGACAGCACCCGCAGGCATGATGGAAGCGGCCAAAAAGAAACTGCAAGAAGCACAAGCGAGCGATTTTGAAGGCTATCAGCAAATTGAACCCAACACCAAAGATGGCAAAGCCGTTAGCAACCAGGCCTCTGAGATTTCCAAGAACTTAAAAGAAGCCTCCAGCGAAATCAAAGAAATGCTGAAAAACCCCAATGCCTTTACGGATTGCTTTCCCACCAAAGACGGTATGAAACCCACCAAACCTTTACCTGAAGGCACCGCTGAAAAAATCAAAGATGCGGCAAATCGTATCAACAGCAGTGTGAACAACAAAGAAGGCGCTCAAGAAGCCAAAGTGCTCACCCAGGAGCAAGCGGCCAAAATGAAAGATTCGATGAATCAGGTCAATAGCAGCGTAAACAACAAAGAAGGCGCTCAAGAAGCCAAGGTGCTCACCCAGGCACAAGCCGAAAAACTAAAGGCGATGGCCAATCAGGCCCGTGAAGGCGTGAACAACAGTGTTAACAACATGACCCCCATGAACGCCGAAGAGTCTGCCAAAATGGCTGAATTCTTTAATCAAATGAAGCAAAAACTGCAAGACTAATCGCAGCGAACACAGTGAGCCCAGAGGTCTTTAGCGTTTTAGCCATGATCTCTGGGCTTTTCTTGAATTAGTATACTCATGTATACTGAGGGCATGCTAACTTCTTTTACCCACCCCCAGGACACCCTCAAACATGTGTTTGGCTACCCGGCCTTTCGGCCTTTGCAGGCGCAAATTATTGAAGACGTCATTGCCGGTAAAGATGCCTTTGTGCTCATGCCCACGGGGGGCGGTAAATCGCTCTGTTATCAAATTCCGGCTTTGCATCGCGAGGGGGTGGCCATTGTGGTGTCCCCCCTGATTTCACTCATGCAAGATCAGGTGGCGGCCCTGCACACCGCCGGGGTGGCAGCGGCCTGTTACAACTCGGCCCAGCGCAGCGGCGAAGCCCGTCAGACCCTGGCCAAACTCCACGCCGGTGAACTGGACTTGCTGTATATTGCCCCCGAACGCTTACTCACCGAAAGCTTTTTAGAGCGTTTGCAAGAGATTCCGGTGGCCTTATTTGCCATTGATGAAGCCCATTGTATTAGCCAGTGGGGTCACGATTTTCGCCCCGAGTACACCCAGTTGGGTCAATTGCGCACACACTTTCCTGACATTCCCATGATTGCCTTAACGGCCACTGCAGAAGCGCACACCCGCAAGGACATTTTGCAGGCCCTCAAGATTGCGCCTGAGCGGGAGTTTGTGTCGGGCTTTGATCGCCCCAATATTCGCTATACGGTGATCGATAAAAACAAGCCCGAGCAGCAATTGCTGGATTTTTTGCAGCAGCAGGGCGAGGCGGCGGGTATTGTGTATTGTTTAAGCCGAAAACGGGTAGAGCAGGTGGCTGAAATGCTGCAGCAGAAGGGCCTTAAGGCCGCGGCTTACCATGCAGGCCTTTCCAACGGCGAGCGGGAGCGCACCCAGCACGCTTTTTTGCAGGACGATTTACAGGTGGTGGTGGCCACGGTGGCCTTTGGTATGGGCATTGACAAATCGAACGTGCGCTTTGTGGTGCACTACGATATCCCCAAAAATGTAGAAAGCTACTACCAGGAAACAGGACGCGCAGGCCGAGACGGTTTGGATTCGGAAGCGCTGCTGCTCTTTGGCTTTGGCGATGTCATGATTGCCCGAGGCCTGATTGAAAAGTCCGAAAACCCGGAGCGCAAGCGCATCGAGTTGCACAAGCTCAACGCCATGGTGGGCTTTGCGGAGGCTTTAAGCTGTCGCCGTCGCGTGCTGGTGGGCTATTTTGGAGACACCCTCACCGAAGACTGCGGCAATTGCGATATTTGCCTCAACCCGCCCGAAATGCTCGACATTACCGTGGATGCGCAAAAAGCCCTGAGCTGTGTGTACCGTTTGAATCAGCGCTTTGGCATGGGCTACGTGATCGATGTGTTGCGGGGGGCGCAAAAAGAGCGTCTCGTGCAACGGGGCCACGATCAGTTAAGCACCTTTGGCATTGGGGCCGATCAGTCGCAGGACTATTGGCGGCATGTGATCCGTCATCTGGTGCATCGCGGCTATTTATTGCAAGACGTGGGCAATTATTCGGTGCTTAAGCTCTTGCCCGACGCCAAACCCTTATTGCGCGGCGAAACCACCCTTGCGATGGCGAAGCCGCGCTTAAAGGCCAGCAAGGCCAAAGCCAGCCGCCGGACCCAGGCCTATGAAGTGCCGCAGGACTATGACCGCCAGTTGTTTGCCCATTTGCGGGAATTGCGCAAGGCCCTGGCGGACGAAGCGGGTGTGCCGCCTTATGTGGTATTTAGTGATGCCTCTCTGGCCGATATGGCCGCAAAAAAGCCCACCACAGCGGAGGCTTTTTTAAGCATCCATGGGGTGGGCCAGAGCAAATTAGCACGTTATGGGAATGCGTTTTTACAGGCGATTCAAATACACAGCTGACTTATGAGGCTTTTGGGCCTTTTTGTCCCCGCTGTCCGCGCTTGCCTTTCATTTTACCCTTCATATGTCCTTTCATTTCATCGGCTTTAATGAGCCCGTCTTTGTTGCTGTCCATGGCGGTAAAATGGGCTTTGACCTGGGCTTCCACTTCTGCTTTTGAGATGCGTTGATCCTTGTTGGTATCTTGCTTCTCAAAGCGCTTTTGCAGATGTTGCGCCATCTTTTCGGCACCCTTTTCTGAGGCTGCTTTATTGCCTTTTGCGGCGCGCTTACTGGCCCAGTGAGCTTTGATTTCTTCAAGGGTCAAAAAACCATCTTTATTGGCGTCTTGCGCATTAAAGCGGGTCAGAGCCGCCTGTTGCATTTCTGCCAATGACAAGGCGCCGTCTTTGTTTCTGTCCATTTGGGCCATGTGCTGACCGCGTTGACCGTGCCCTTTGCCGGGACCTGCCAAAGCACTTTGACTCACCATGACCAAACTCAGACTAAAGAGCGCGGCAAAACCAAAACGAGAGACCTTTGAAAAACCTGTGTTCATAAGAAGTACCTTTCGGGTATGAAGTTAATTTGATTATGGTCTACAAATGTCAGGGCTTTGTCGATAAACTGTCAGTAAAGTGTAAATCCGCTAAAAATGGGGATCCACGTTGGCATTGGGGCGCCAGTCATCGGTTTTGCTCAACAAAAGCATGGGGGCTTTAACGGTAATAAAGCGCGCACTGTTATCATACCCGGGTTTTTATGCAAAATACCTGCTGCAAAGGATTCAGGACTGCGCACAATCCAGAAAAAGCTGGCCCAATTCCAGGGCAAAGGTGTCGTTACCACCGTGGTCTTCAAAGGTCCAACAGGCAGAGAGCACGCTGTAAATATACGCCCACTGGGCCAGCGCTTGCACCGGTATTTCGAGATTTTGGCTGAGGCATTCCAGCCTTTTGTGCATCAGGGTTTTCAAGATTCCCTGTGATTTGGCCTGTTGTAACACACCGGTGGGATTGCACAAAAAGGAGCCCACGTCGTAGGCCGGATTGCCCCAGAGCCCTTTGGGGTCAATGGCGGCATAACCGGTGCTGGCGGTGGTGTGGGCTAAAATATTGCCATGATGCAAATCGCCGTGCAGCACGACGGGGGTACGTTGTGAGACCTGTGCCAGGAAAAGATTTTGCGCGTGTTGTATGGCCTGTGGCGGGAGCGGATGGTCGGTGTGCTGGATTCGATTTAAGCTTTGTACCCAGGTGTGCAGCGGAATGAGGGCCTGCTGGTCTTGTGCATGGGGTTGACACTGCCACAGGCGTTTCATGAGCGTGGCCGCCTGTTGTGTGGCATAGCGATCCTGCTCCAGAAACCCTTCGTGCAGTTCCCTTTTTAGTGCATCGTTTAGCGCATTTTTCAGGGGGATACCCGGATTCAGGGCTTCCAGTAAAAGGGCGGCCCAGTGGCGATCTGCTGCGAGCACCTGACAGGCGTCCTGTCCCCGATAACTGCTTAAAGCGGCCATTTCTGCCTGAGCAGCAGGACCGGGGGGCAGGAGTTTTAAAATGGCGGGCCGCCCCGGACGCTGAGCGCTGCCTTTGATCTGCACCCGCAAGACCGGGTGGTAAGAGAGATCGTCCACCCATTGCAAGGCTTCTAGTTGCCAGGCCTGGCACAGTTTGGGCAGGGCTTTTGACCAGCCAGCCAACCAGGCTCCTGCCTGGGGATAACAGTCCAGCAGGCATTGCCGCAGGTGTTCAGGCAAGACAGGAAGGTTTAGCACGGGCTAATCCAAATCCTTCAAAAAGGCACGAATTGCCGGGGCAAACTGATGGGGGGCTTTAAAAATGGCGTAATGGGCCAGGGGATCTTCAAAACTGAGCAACTGCGAACCGGGCAGCTGCTCGTGGGCCCATTGGGCGTTTTGGGGCCGTAACCACTGATCGTTGTTAATGTGTAGAATCAGGGCTTTGCTCTGAATGCGGGACAGATACGGGCGAATGTCAAAGGCGAAGAGGGCCTGGTTGCGGTACAGCAAGTCATTGGCGTCGTAGTCAGCGGCGCGCTGTTTGAGATCGCTGCCCAGTTCGGCGTCACTCCAGCTGAAGGTGTTTTTCTTTTTGACCTCCCATCCCTGAGCATACTGATAGTCGAGACTGGTGCCCGTTAAGCCCAGCAGACTCCAGCCAAACTCCACCCCCTGGTTGGGGTGCTGGCTTTTGGGCAGATGGTAGTAATTTCCCTGGGTTTGACGCCACACGGGATCGCTCTGGATGGCGGCGGTCATCAGCTGATACAGCGGCCGCACAATGGGATCTTGTGCGGTGTTGACGCTGCCACCAATGGGCAAAATGCCTTTGACGTAACCCGGATGCAAGAGGGGCCACACATAGCTCTGAATGGCACCCATGGAGGGCCCCATCGCCAGGACTATCTGATCAATGTGCAGATGTTCTTTTAAGAGGCGGTAATTGGCCTGTACCATGTCAAAGACGCTGTACTGGGGAAATTTCATGCCCAACCCATCGCTGGGTTTGCTGGTGCCCCAGAGTCCCATGCTGTCTAAGAACACCACGTAATACTTTTGGGTGTCAATTAAAGCGCCGGGGCCTACCACCGCACCCTGGGCAAAGCTGTTACCCGCCTGGCCCTGATACCAGTAGTGGTACATCTGGCTGGCGTCGCCAGAATAATAGCTGTTAATAATGACGGCGTTGGTAATGCCTCCCTGGCTGTTATAACGGGGGGTGCCCGTGGCAATGTAGGAGAGCTTTAGCGGAGCTGCGCCCAGGGACTCTAAGGTGACTCCGCCTTCGCCACCATCCGCGTAGCGCTCCGCTTCGCCCAGGGCATAAGTGCCGCCCAAACGAAAATGAGGCACCGTATAAGACTGTTTCAGGTCGCTTAGCCTGGCGATGCCCGCGCTGCGCGTCACCTCCTGGGCGCGGGTGGGGGAAGTGAAAGTAAAAAAGCAAACAGCGGGAAGCATAAATATCGTCAAGGTAGAGGCTTTCATGGCGCGTCCTTCAGGGGGAAGTTGATAAGGTTAGCTTTATTTTAACATGTGAAATTTTTCTTTTCTTTTTTGCGCTTTATGCTACCATAGAGATTATGCGTACTTCTTTTTTGCTTCTGGGGTTGATTGGGTTTTTGAGTGGGTGTAGCGAGGTGAGCTTGAATTATCAGGTTCCGAATCGCTTACAGCAAAGCGGCCTGGCCGCTACCACTTTGAATGCGGGGGGCACACAGACGGTGCTCGCCAACTTACGGCTTGACACCCAACTCGAATTTGCCCCCGCCCAAATGGCAGGCTTGACATTGCACTTTGTGCTAAGCAACTCACAGGGGCCTATCAAAACCCTGTCCATGCCCGCAGAAACCTTCTTTGCAGAAAAAACGCTCTTTTGGGATCAACTTCCCCCAGGAGAAGCCTTATTGCGCGTGGAGCTCCAAAATGCCGAGGGGCAACAGGTGGGCGTGCTGGAACACGCTCTGGTGCTGCAGCCTGAGGGTGAAGACGCCGTGCACTTTCGTTTAAGCGAAAACGGCGCAAATCAGGGCGTTTTATCCCTGCAGCCTGAGGATGACAGCCTTGAACCTTTATCTTTTGCCTTTGCCACGGGCTTGCCCTCAACCTCTCCTGCGAGCGCCTCTCCGTCTTCTCCGAATTCAAGCAATGTGCCGCAGGTGCAAGGCTCGAATACAAGCTCACCTGAATTGAAGCTGCGTCTGGTCGAGTCCGGGCAAACCGCCTTGCAATTTGTCTGGGAGCCGCCGCCCGGTGTTGAAGTGGCCCATTACCAATTATTGCTTGACGGTGAAGTGGTGGCCACCCAGCACCCCACTACAAATTACCGTGCCACGGGTTTATCCACGAATACGGAATACACCTTTACTGTGGTGCCCGTACTCACCGATGGCTCATCGCTACCCGCGGTGCCCCTGGCTGCTACGACAGGCACAGGCTCCTCCGGTGGCGGAGGCGGAGGTGGTGGCGGCGGGGGCGGTTCATCCACCCCCAATTTACCGCCGGTGATTGATGAGCTGACCCCTTCGCGTACCACTGCACCCACGGGATACCCTGTGGGATTGTCGGCGCAGGCCAGCGATGAATTGAATTTAACCGACGCTGCTTATACCTGGAGCTGTGAGGCTTGTGGTGACGCCAGTTTTCAAACCTCTACGGGTACGGCGAACACCGCCACGGGCCAGGCGGTGGTATGGAATGCTCCCACCACCCCCGGCACGTATGTGCTGACCTTGTCGGTGTCTGATGGCGTGAATCCTGCGGTTACCCAAACCCAGACGATTGTGGTGGAACAGCGCCTGGGGAGCGTCATTGTAGAAGGAGTCTATGAGTAATGCTGCGGATTTCACGAAGCACTTTAATGATTGGCCTGCTGATGCTGGGGGCTTGTCAGCCTCCGCAAGGTCCCACGGCCCCGTCTAAACCCCTTTCTCAGACTCAACTTCTTTCTCGCGCCGTGACTCAACCCGAGGGACAGCTAACCTTAGACGGCGGCGTCTTGCGCTTTGAAATGCAATACCCCACCGCCTTTTTGCAGCGGACCCTGGCGGCGCAAAAGCTGGCTGCTCAGAAGCGGGGGTTTGCGCCCCAGGTTCTCGATTACGCCCGCTTTGTGCGCTTTCAGGTTTCGGTGGTGGGCATTGGCATGAGCCCTTTGTATCCCGCTGCCGCTGATGCAGAGCAAAACCACACGATTCCGGTGACAGGCTGTACTCAGGCTACGGGTTGCACCCTCAACACGAGCATTGCCGACGTGCCCGCCGGTGAAAACCGCGTGGCGGTGGTGCAGGCTTACGATGCCGAGGGGGAAGTGATTCCCGGTTCCACGCTGGCGGCGGTGTTTACCCTGCCTGAAGGCACAGATCCTTACACGGTGCGCCTTTCTTACCGCTCTCAACCTCTGGCGGCCATTGCCCAGGAACTGCTGGGGATTCCTGCGGACCATTTACTGCTCTCTCAACTGGACCCCGTGGCCGGTCAGCAATTTTTAGACCAGATTATGGGCGGTTCGGGCGATACCTACACCACCCATCCCGCGCTCCTGAACATCGCGAATCTTGTGACCGATATCAAAGCCGAAAACGGGAATTTTGCCAATTTATCGCCCACAAATCCAGATTACGTCACCTCTCCGGGTACCGTCAGTGGCACCGTTACCGGACTGGTGTCCACCGATACGGTGACCCTGCGTCTCAGCGATCCGGCCACCGGCGCTGTGGTAAACCAGAGCAACGCCGATTTTACCTTTTCAAACGTGCCGCCGGGCACCTGGCTGCTTTCTGTGGACGCACCCGCGGGCTATACAGTGTCGGGTGTGCCCAGCGAGGTGGTGGTCACCGAAGGTGGCACAATGGCTGATCTGGAAGTGGTGTTAACGCCCACGTTGCCCGTTTTAACCTCCGTTTCTCCTGGTACCCAGGCTCCGGGGCAAACCCTCACCTTGACGGGCGAGCACTTTCACTCCACCCCTGAGGGCAACGTGGTCACCATCGGCGATATAACCTTACCGGCCAGTGCCATTGAGGTGGTTTCTGACACCACTCTCAACGTGACGTTACCCCCTGACATTCCCCTGGGAACGGCAACCGTATCGGTGTCCGTGGGCACGCAAACCGCGGTGAACCAACCCACGATCACGATTCAGGGAGCCGGTCCTATTAATCTACAGGCGGACAATATCACCACTTCAAGTTTTGACGTGACCTGGAATGCGGTGGCCAATGCCGAGAAGTATCGGGTGTACCGTTTTGACCAAGAAGTGGCTGAGGTATTGACCCCAACCTATACCTTTACCGGGCTTGACCCCGCCAGTTTGTCCACGGTGAAAGTCGTCGCTGTGGTGGACGGTGAGGACTCCTTGCCCTCAAATAACCTCGACGTGTATACCTTATCTGATTGGACCACCTGGACTGCCCTGGGGCCCAATACCGAACAGGTGCTGGCGGCCACGGCCCATGTGGGGGTTACAGACACCGTGTTCTTTGGCTCAAAAGTGGCCGGGGCTTCACTGGGCGGCGTGTGGCGTTGTGTAGACACCAATTGTGTGCAAAAAGCGGACGCCACGGTGGCGGGTTCGGTACAGGCCCTGGCGGTGGCCCCTGAAAACGCGACGGTGATTTATGCGGGCTCTGAAACGCTGGGCGTTCTCAAATCGACCGATAGTGGTGAAACCTGGACGCCCATGAACCAGGGCTTAAGCGGTACCGCCTTGAACGTACGGCGTATTTTAACGGATCCTCAGCGTCCGGGCCATCTGTATATTGGCACCCGGGGCTCCGGCGTCTGGATGAGTACCGATGGCGCTGAGACCTGGACAGAAGTGAATGCAGGGCTTCCCGACCATTTTAACCACCGGCGCGATGTGGGAGCGCTTTCGCTGTATCAACCCGACACAGGACTCCCAACGCTGTTTCTGGGGACACAAGGCTCTGGTGTGTTTAAAAGCACCGGAGGCGACGCATCTCAGGTGCAATGGCAAGCGATCAACGACGGTTTACCCGGATTTTTCGGCAGTTATATTTTTAGCCTTGTGGACGTAACCGTTATGCTACCCCACCCCACTGAGCCGACCCAGCAATATGGTGCAGCCCTGGGAGCCTGTACGATCCCTTTTGCCTGCCAGGCTGATTCCGGTAATTTTTATGAGCCCGGTGTGTGGCGACGTATTGATCCCAACGACTGGTTGCAATTGGGGCACGATGGTTTAAGAGAGTACGACGATCAGGCAAATTCTCCCGATGTGTCTACAGGCTTGAATAATATGCAGGTGTATGACCTGATTTTTGATCCCAGTAACGATCAGCATATGTATGCCGCCACCGGCGATGGCGTTTACCGTTCGACCGATGAAGGCTTGAGCTGGAGCAAATACGATGCGGGTCTGCCTTCAGGCATTCAGGCCAATGTATTGGCCATGCACCCCCGCAAGCTGTTTATGGGCACCAACCAGGGGCTATTTCTGGCCCAGTAGTTTTTGCCAACGCTTCCAGCGGGCGTAGCATTTGCAATGCTGGGTATTCGCATGACCACAGGGTAAATGGTAAAAATGGGACTGTTCGTGAATATTGCGTTGAATCAGATCCCAGTCACGCCAGCGCGTGCTGCCAAAGGTTAGGCTCACCAGCACGCGCAGCTCAGCGGTGGGTGGGTAAGGCTCTGTGCTGTGTAAAAAGCCGTCACCAAAAAAAATGGCTTCTCCTTGTTGGTAGGCGTATCTGTGTTCTTGCTGCTTTGCGTCCTGGTATAACAAATGCCCATGGCTCGGATGCCAGGGAAAAAGCGGGGTAATCAGCGTAAACGCCTGGGCACCGCTGCGGTAGTCGTAATGCCACAGCGGTTCCGGGGCCCGATTTCCCACCACAAAAAAGCCGCTGTAAAGCCTTAAACGCTGGGGCTGAATGCCCTGTTGTTTCAAGCGGGTTTCAAGACTCAGCCTCTGAAAAAAATGTTTAAACACCCCATAGCTTTCCGGCGTGCGGTTGGTGATCCACAGCAGTGGGTAGGTGTCATAAGAAATCAGGTCAAAGGCTTCGCCAGGCAGGGTTTCTTGCTGATAATACACCCCTTCCAGTTTACGGGCGTAGTCTGCTTGTGCAAAGATCGGGGCCACGTGTTCGTGATACAGGGCCTGTAAGGGCTTTAAATGCTCACAGGCAAAACGAAAGCGAAAGGCTTTTAGAGGGGGAGCCAGGGGGTGCAGGAGCGTATTAGACATGCTCCTATTTTAACGGGTATCGCCCTGTATGGGGGCTTGAATGGCAGCCGCGGGGGCGTTAAAATAAAACAGCTTAAGTGTTGTGGAGGCTTGTTTATGTCTGTCGCGCCGTTACGTCCTCGGTTTCACACCTTTGTGCCCTGTCACCCGCAAAAAGCCTTTGAAAAATTTCGTGTGCGCTTACAACAGCCCGATTGCGCCTTTGAGGGGACGGTGCTCGATACCTTTATTAGCGTGACGGTCAAGGCTTCAGCCCGTCATTACTGGTCGCCCGTGCTGACGGTGCAATCGGAGGCCGTGGAGGGTGGGACGCGTTTGCGGGGACATTATGGCCCACACCCCAATGTGTGGACCTTGTTATTGGCGGTGGCGGCGGCCATTTTATTTCTGGGAATTTTTGTGCTGATGTATGCCTGTGCGCAACTCTTACTGGGGCAGGCCCCCTGGGCATTGTTGGCGGTTCCCCTCACCCTGATTTTACTGGGGGCCTTGTATGGTATCGCCCTATTGGGCCAATGGCGTGCCCATGACCAAATGCTACAACTGAAATCTTTTTTTGATGTGTCCGTGTGTGCCCAGGAGTTGGCCGCCATTGAAGACGGTCAGGAGCCCTCACTTCTCTCTCCAGAGGAGGCCTGTGCTTCCTGTCAAAACTTGTGCGCACGGATCTAAGGTTTTTTTCGATAAAAAAACAGCCGCCGTTCTCTATAAACGGCGGCTGTTTCGTTTTAGACGTGCGTTAGAGTAAAATCGTACTCAATACAAAGTAAATGGCAATGGCCACTACCGCCGCGAAGGGTACGGTAATCAACCACGAGTTCACAATGTTAATAATGACCTTGCGGTTAATGCCGTTAACGCCCTGGGCCAGGCCAATTCCAATCACGGCACCCACCAGGGTGTGGGTGGTGGAAATGGGCAAGCCCATGCGAGAGCCCAACAAAATGGTGGAAGCGGCGGCCAGCTCTGCCGAAAAGCCGCGCATGGGCGTGAGTTCGGTGATGTTATTGCCAATGGTTTGAATGACCTTGTAACCATAGGTGGCCAAACCCACCACAATGCCGACCCCGCCCAGCAGCACAATCCACATGGGAATGCCAGCACTCGCAACCACCTGACCCACACTGTTTTGGTACAGTGAGGCGATGACGGCCAGGGGCCCAATGGCGTTGGCCACATCGTTGGCGCCGTGGGCAAAGGCCATACTACAGGCCGTTAAGATTTGCATTTTCATAAACACCCGTTCCACGGAGGTAAATTGCGAGCGCAATTCGCCGGTGCCGAACTTATTGTTTTTTTCCACGGGGGCTTCTTTCATGCGGGCGATCAAAACACCGCCCACACCTGCTGCCATCAGCGCAATCAAGCCTGACAGTCCCATGGCCTGGGCCATGCTGAGGTCCAGCTTCAGGTTTTTAAGGCCTTTAAACAGCACCGACATGCTCAGAATAAAAAACAGGGTGAAAATTAAAAAAGGCCCCACACGCTTGATCGCTTGTAAAGGCCTTGGGCTGCGATAGATTAACCTTCGCAAGACCGTAAAAATACCATAAGCCATAATGCCCCCCATAAAGGGAGAAATCACCCAGGAGGTGGCAATTTGAAAGACTTTGGCCCAGTGGACCGCATGGGTACCGATGGCGGCGACCCCAATGCCTACCACGGAGCCCACAATGGCGTGGGTGGTGGAGACAGGCAGTCCTAAAATGGTGGCAATAAAGAGCCAGATGCCAGCCGCCAGTAACGCTGCCAGCATGCCGACCGCCAGCAGTTCCGGTTGGGCCGCAAAGTAGCTGGTGTCGATCAGGCCGTTGCGCAGGGTGTCGGCCACGTGGCTGCCCACCAGTACTGCCCCCGAAAATTCAAAGATGGCGGCAATAATAATGGCTTGTTTTAAGGTAACGGCTTTGGAACCCACAGAGGTTCCCATGGCATTGGCGACATCGTTGGCACCAATATTCCAGGCCTGGAAACTGGCGGCGACAATGCCGAGTATAAGAATGATTAAAAAGATATCCATTTATTTTTCCATAAGGAGTCGCAACGCGGTGGCTGTTTTTTCAAAGGCCAGCCCCACAGACTCCAATTTATCTATAATTCGATTCCAGAGAATCACTTCAGTGGGAGCTAAGCCCAGACTGTCCTGGTATAAAACCACCATGGTTTCGTGGGTGCGGACTTCGAGCTCGTGGGCTTTTTGGCTGACGCCATCGATCATGGCGTGTACAGCTTGTGCTTCGGGACCACTGAAAGAGGATTCCACTAAATCGTTGAGTTCATCTAGAAAGATGTTCGAAAGGTATTCGCGCAGGGTCTGAATGGTCTGAAGCATTAGGTTGACTTTTTCTTCTAATGCAGCAGGGTAAGACAAATGGCGAATGGTGAACAGCTTGGCGACCGTTTCAGAACGATCTGAAATGCTGTCGATGGTGTAAATCAGTTCTAAAAAATCCCGTTTGGGGAACGGGAAGAACATGCTTTGTGAAACAATAATCCGAATCTTATGTTTCATCTCGTCGATTTCGCCTTCTTTTTGCGAAATTTCTTCAGAAAGTCGATTACACAACTCTAAATCGCCGTCTTTAAGACCGGTCAATAATTTAGGAATGAGTTGGGTGACTTTATTGGTGGTGCTCATCATGTCGCGCACCAGCGAGTAGGGGGATTTACCAAGTAACTTATCCAAACGGACGCCCATAGGTAGTCTCCTCATTTAGGTGTTAATTACGCTTCCGCGTAATTTCGCGTTCATTATAACGTGAAGTTGCGGTTTTTAGGAGAAAGCTGGGATAATCTAAACAAGATTCTGTCTGCCGAGAGGTGCTTCTGTTGCGGTGTTACTGGAAAACGCAAGAAATTTTAAAAGGGGTGGAGCACGCCAATACCTTCACAAGCCGTTTGCGTGGCCTGCTGGGTCGTTCTGAACTGCCCGTGCACACGGGGCTCTTAATTACCCCCTGCAGCAGTGTACATACCCTGGGCATGTCCTTTGCTATTGGGGTACTCTTTCTCGATGCCCAGGATCAGGTTTGTCACGTGATGCCTGAGCTGCGTCCTGGCCGCCTGAGCCCCTGGGTCTTTCGGGCCAGGCAGGTACTTGAGGTCAATCCACAGCTTTTACAGTCCTACCCAATCGCGGTGGGTGATCGTTTGGTTTTTCATGCGTAACCAGCGATATCTGCCTGAATTTTTAAGGGTGTTGCGAGAAGTGGATGACTTTCTCTTGCGCTGTGAGTTAGATCCCTTTCACCGGCGTCTGATGCAGCAGAGTTTGGACCCGCTGCGTCAGGATTTTTTTGCCGATAAACTGGTGGCGGCCTTAACCTTTCCCGCCTTAACCCGCGAGGCCCTGGGGCAAAATCCGGCACGCTGTTTTACCCAACTGGGGGCGGTACATGTGCTGTTTTATGGCTTTTTAGATCTCACCGATGACGTGGAAGATCGTGAACTTTCAGGCATGCTGTGGCAAGAATTAGGGGAGAGCGTGGCCATTAACACGGGGACCAGCCTCTTGTTTTTGAGCTTAAATCTGTTGCATGAGCTGGAGGCTCCTGCGCCGGTGCGCCTGGACTTATTTCGTCAGTTTTCTGAGGCCGGTTATTTTTTAACGGTAGGCCAACAGCGCGATTTGCTTTCTTACCGTTGGCCCGATCAGGGGGTGGCATCGGTGCTGCAGACCCACCTCTTAAAAACGGGCAGTTCGGTGGCACTGTATTTGCGAAGTACCGCCAGCCTTGCAGGGGCCACCCCTGAGCAGTGTGAGGGGTTCGAGGCCCTGGGGCAAACGCTGGGGGTTTTGGCGCAAATGCTGGGGGACTGGCGAGACACCGAGCAAGGAGGAGCTGACTTTATCAACGGCTGTGAAAGCGTACCCCTGCAAATTTTGCGGTCTCGCCTGTGTGCCGAAGACGCTCTGTTTTTGGCGCGTCTGCAGAAGCAAGTCCGTGAGCCCGGTAACCCACTGCCCCTGGCCATGTACCGCTATCTTTTACAGAAATATGCGGTGCGGGAAGCCGTGCTTGATCTCATGCAAGATTATCAGGCGCGTGCCGCTTCCTGTTTGCAGCAATTGGCAAATAGCGGCGTGAATACGACGCCGTTTTTACCTTTTTTAGAGCGTCTTGCCCATCTTTAGTGGCCTGTCTCACACTTTCAGTGTGCCCCCCTCGGTTGACGGCTTTTCAGGGCTTTGTAATAATGTGCTTATGCTCTTTTAGATTTGAGGTATTTCATGCTGAATTTGAACCGTTGGTTCGCCACTGCCTGTGCGCTTTCCCTGATTGTGGGAAGCCTGCCCCTAACCGGCGCAGCCTGGGCTGAGGAACCCTTAGAAGAAGATCCTGAGTTACCCGAACAGCTTTTGATTTTGCCTGAAGAAGACCCGGCGTTTGTGCCGGATCCCAACCGCGTTCCTTTGGAACAGGATTTTTTGTTTATGCCTCAGGCCCGAAACCCTCTGTTTTGGCGTCTGGAGTTGCGGGAGCATCTGGGCGGCGTGAGTCAGGCTGAACCCACACCAGGCGGAACACCTTCGCTAACCCACCGCAGTACCTTAACGGGTTTATTGCGCTATACCTTGCCTTCTGATACGCAAATTTTGGCCCGCAGTCAGGCTTTTTTATACAATTACTTTAATGCGCCCCAACAAGATCAACTTCTGGGTATTCCGCTGTCACTGACCGTTTCGCAGTGGTGGGATCGCTGGAACGTCTATGCAGGCTATGTGCCCATGCTCTACGGCACCTTGCAGCGGGGTGCAGACAATGTTCAGCGCTTTGATCAGGACTTTTTGCTGGGCGGTACGTATTATTTGCCTTTGGATCAGCATTATCTGTTTGCCGGGTATCAATTGGACTATTTGTGGGCCCAGCAAGACAGCGGGCGCTTTTTAGGGCATCAGGCGCTGGTGGGGTATCGCCACACCCTGGGGCAGGACCTTTTTGCGTTTGTGGACGCGCGGGTACAACCCCGCAGCTACATGGGCACCGCCCAAATGGTAGATGAACTGCGTCTGGGTGCCGGTGCTGCCATTCAGTGGCACGTGCTGCGCCCCTGGTTGATTTTAGAAGGACGCACCGACTACAATCAGAATGTAAGTTTTGCATCGGCAGATCGAAATACAGGGATTTTTTCTCTGGGCATTAATCTCATTGGCGCGATTCAGTCGCAAAATTAAAGGGGAAACATTATGAAGAAACTTGTTTTTGCAGGCGTCACCGCCCTTGCTATTTTGCTGAGTACTGTGCCTGAAGGCCAAACTGCAGCACCGGCTCAAATGGCCTGGACTCGCAATGTGGTTCAATACTCCCGCGGCGGACGTTGGGTCAACGCCTACCGCGGCCTGGCGTTAAACAGCGGCGCCTATGTGCGCACGGGCAGCAATTCCCGTGCCCAAATTCACTATGCCGATGGCTCGGTGATGCGTCTGGGCAGTCGTTCGATTGCACGCATTCGCTATGTGGCCAGTAAAAACGTGACTGTTAGCCGCGGCAAGGCCTATTTTAAGGTGAGCAAGCAGCGTGAGCGCATGAAGGTGCGTACCCGCACAGCGGTCGCCACCGTGCTGGGTACAGAGTTCGTGGTTGAGGTCAATGAACCCGGCAGCGACTGTCAGCAAGACTGTGGTCAGGAAACCCGCATTACGACCCTTGAAGGCAATGTGGGGGTTTCGGGTACTGAAAACGGACCCATGGTTGAATTGCCTGCGGGCATGACCACCAAAGTGGGCGATGGCGAAACCCCTGAAAATCCGCAGCCGGCGGGTCAGGAGGAGTTAAACCCCGAAGGCCTGACCCAGGATGAAGGGCCTGACAGCGATTTGAAACGGGGTCCGTTGGATCCCAGCAATCCGCAACAACAGAACCTGATCCAAAACAATGCGCCCGGCTCTCAAGGGCCTTTAGAAAATGGGCCTTTAACCGGCGAGTTAGAAATTACCATTCAATAACCGGAGGATGTGGCTGCTTCGCCACTGTGTGCTGTGCCAGCGCTTACAACAGCGCTGGTGCTGCCTCTCCTGTTGGGGTGGGATCTCGCCCTTTACGGCCGCAAGTGAACCCTCGTGGAGTATACAACTCACTCCCCAACGTCCCTGTATTAGCTATGCGCCCTATACAGGCGATATACAGCAATTGCTTTATCTGATCAAATACCACGGTTTTCAGTCTCTGGCCAAAGAATTGGGCACCGAGCTGGGGCGCTGGTATCGTCAACATTGGCCCCTTCCCGATGTGATTATTCCGATTCCTTTGCACGCCAGTCGCCAACAAGAGCGGGGGTATAACCAGAGTGAAGTGCTGGCCCGGTCACTGGCCCGTCAACTTCAACGCCCCCTGTGGCTTGCCCTCCAGCGGGAGCGGGCCACCCCCCGACTGTATAATTTGTCTCCAGCAGATCGTGCTGCACAGCTGAAAAACGCCTTTGTGCTCTCGTCTCAGGGTACAAACTTTACCCGCTATGCCGGGGCGTCACTCTTAATTGTCGATGATATTTTAACCTCTGGAAGTACACTGAAATCTGCTATGGAAGCGCTTTTGACCGTTTCTCATCGCCAGGTGGGATTGACCCTGGCCCGCGCAGATATCACAGACCCCCTTGATCTTTAAAATGTATAATGCTAAAAATAAAGAGTATACAGGAGCTATACAAGTGTTTAAAAAGTACCTGGTTTTGGGAATGTTGCTGACAAGTGTTTCAGGGTGTGTATACACCCGCCCCGCGGTGGAGATTGATGAAAACGCCAGTCTTTATGAGCGCCTTGGGGGTATGCCAGCTATTGAGAGCGTCATGGCGGAGTTGACCCGTCAAATTGCCAAAGACGATCGCATTAACGGTTTTTTCATTGGTGCGGATCTCCAGCGGGTTGAGTATTTGCTGAGTCAGCAGGTGTGTGCTGCGGCAGGGGGGCCTTGTGTCTATTCGGGCCGCAGTATGCTGGATGTGCATACAGGCATGAACATTACCGAGGTTCAGTTTAACGCCCTTGTCGAAGACCTGATCAAGAGTTTAAACGCCCACAATGTCAGAGCGCGGGAGCAACAAGAATTGCTGCGCCTGTTGGGCGGAATGAAAGAGGACATTGTTAACCGCTAATGCTAAAACATCTCACCGTTCATAATTTTGTGATTGTGGAATCCCTGCACTTTGATTTGGGGCAGGGGATGTGCACCCTGACCGGCGAAACCGGTGCGGGTAAATCCTTGATTTTAGACGCAATTATGGGGGTTTTGGGGCAGAAAATTTCCCCTGATACCATTCGCCAGGGCTGTGAGTCCGCCTATTTGGAATTGGCTTTTGAGCCTACCCTGGCCGTGCGTCAGGTACTGGCAAACCATGGCTTTGAAGACATTTCTGAGGCGTCGTTGTTGACCCTCTCAAAAACCATTCACAAATCAGGGTCGCGTTCGCGTTTGAACGGTGAGTTGATTACCCAGGCTTTTGTCAAAGAACTGGGCTCTTTTTTAATGGACAGCATTGGCCAGCATGGCAACCAGGTACTCTTTCAAGAAGAACACCATCTGGGGCTATTGGACGATTTTGGCGGACAGCGTCACCAGCAATTGTGTGAACAGGTGTCGGGGCTGCATCAGGCCTGGATGGCCAATCAGCAGTTGTATCAGCGCACTTTAATTCAGCAGCGTGAACAGCAGCGCG
Source organism: Candidatus Sericytochromatia bacterium (assembly GCA_964229355.1). Classification (GTDB taxonomy): domain Bacteria; phylum Cyanobacteriota; class Sericytochromatia; order UBA7694; family UBA7694; genus CAXRDE01. The sequence goes on from CAXRDE010000025.1 coordinate 153,530, forward strand.
AGCAGGACTTTTTGCGGTTTCAATGGCAAGAAATTGAAGATGCAGCCTTAGAAGCGGATGAAGAAGAACTGTTATTGGCGGAGCAAGCCCGCTTGCGCCATGCTGCTTTTCTTGAGGACAGTGTCTCTCAGGTGAGTGAGGGCTTATCCCAGGGGCATCGCAGTGTGTGTGACCGCTTAGAAAGCTACCAGCGACAGCTGAGTCAGGCGGTGGAACACGATACGCAATTGCAGCCCATTGCCTCTCAAATTGAATCGGCTTTGCTGGAGCTGCAAGATGCAGCCCAGTCTCTGGTGCGCTACGGGGCGCGCATTGAGCAAAACCCCGAGCGCCTCAAAGAAGTGGATGCTCGCTTAGACGTGCTCAATAAACTGATGCTAAAGTACGGCACGGACGTGCCCAGTATTTTGGCTTATGCCGATGAATTGGCGGCCAAAATGTCTTCTTTTCAACGGCTAGACAAGGCCTTGCAGGAGCTACAGCTTCAGGGTGAAACCCTGGTCGCAGATTATCAGGCGGCGGCGCAGGCCTTAAGCCAAAGCCGCCAGCAGTTGGCCGATGTTTTGTCTCCGCTCATTGAAAATGAACTGCGTGATCTGGGTATGGAAAAAACCCGCTTTGAAGTGCAGTTTATGCCTGCTGAACGCCCCACGCCCCGGGGCCTTGAACAGGCTCACTTTTTGATCAGCCCCAACCCGGGTGAACCCTTACGGCCTTTAGCCCGTGTGGCTTCCGGGGGCGAAGCTTCGCGATTGCTGTTGGCCTTTAAACTGGTGCTCAAACAACAGCACCCTGTGCCCACGCTGATTTTTGACGAAATAGATGCGGGCATTAGCGGCAAGGCAGCGCTGGTGGTGGCGCAAAAGCTGGCTCTCCTGGCCCGTGAGCATCAGATTTTGTGTATCACCCACTTGCCCGTGATTGCTTCGATGGCGGATCACCATTACTGGATTGAAAAAAAGCAGGGGCAGCACAGCACCCATATTCAACTCAGCGTCCTGTCCGCTGAAGAGCGTCTGGTGCGGCTGGCCCAGATGACCAGCGGTCAGATCACCGATTCGGGCTTAGAGGGCGCCCGAGCGCTCTTTGAGCAAGCCCAGGACTACAAGCAGGACTACACGAATTTTTCGCCACAAAACCGGCAAAAGATCGCGTCATGAGCGCGACTGTGGCGGTGACAGTGAGGGCATGCAGGAACCTGCTTGCGTTCCTGGGCCTGTTGGGTGAGCTCTGCGGTCACCATACCGGTGGGCAAAGCGATAATGGCGTAGCCTAAAATCATAATGAGTGAGGAAATGCTTTGCCCCAGCACGGTTTTTGGGGCAATATCGCCGTAACCCACCGTGGTGAGCGTGACAATGGCCCAGTAGATGCTGCGGGGAATGCTAGTAAAGCCGTTGACGCCCCCTTCCACCATATACATCAGGGTGCCCAAAATGGTCACCATACTCATCACCGCCATCAGAAAGACCACAATTTTGGGGCTGCTGGCTCTGAGGGCTGCCAGTAAGGCATGCCCTTCGCCAATATAGCGGCCCAGTTTAAAAATGCGGAACACCCGCAGCAGACGCAGGGTGCGTATGACCATCAGGTACTGTCCGCCGGTGAGTACCAGACCAATGTAGGTGGGCAAGAGCGCCAGTAAATCCACAATGCCAAAAAAGCTCAGGGCATAGTGAAACGGGTGGCGGACGGTGAGTAAACGGGCCAGGTATTCCAGGGTGAACATCAGGGTAAAGATCCACTCCAGGGTGCTAAGCCAGGAGCCGTAGCTGGCCTGAATGTCTGCCACGCTTTCCAGCATGACCACGGCAATACTGAGCAGAATGGCCCAGAGCAGTGCCACGTCAAAGGCTTTACCCGCCGGGGTTTCGGCCTCAAAGATAATAATATGGAGGGTTCGCCGCCAGCCGCGTTCAGGTTTGGTTTCCTGAGAAACCATTAAGCGGCCAGCTGCAGGTTCATCCCGTAGAGCAAGACCAAAAAGGCCACGCCAATGGCAATGCGGTAATAGCCAAAACCGGCAAAACCATAACGGGTCACAATATTTAAAAAGACTTTCACCGCAAACCAGGCGGCAATAAACGCGGTCACACCGCCCACACCCAGGTAGATTAATCCCTGTTGATCAATGGTGTCTGCGTTTTTGAGCAAATCGTAGCCCGTGGCGGCCAGCATGGTGGGAATGGCCAACAAAAAAGAAAACTCTGTGGCCTGGCGCTTGTTACAGCCGTTCAAGATGCCGCCAATAATGGTGGCACCCGCCCGCGAAACGCCGGGCACCATGGCCAGACATTGCATCATGCCAATCCAAAACGCGCTTTTCAGGGGCATGTCTTCGAGATCTTCGTAGGCAGAGGGGCTTTCTTCGATCCAGCGGTTGAGGGCAATAAGTAAAATGCCGCCCAAAATCAGGGAGATGCTGACAATAACGGGGCTAAACAGGAATTTCTTGATCAGTTTATACATAACAAAGCCCACGGTGGCCGTGGGAATAAACGCCACAAAGAGCCGCTGATAAATGGCCCAGCCGTTAAACAGGCGCTTAAAGTAAAGCAAAATAATGGCAAAAATTGCGCCCAGTTGAATCGCCACCTCAAAGCTTTTTAAAAAGGCGGTGTTTTCAAGTTTTAAGAGTGCTGCGGTTAAAATCATGTGGCCCGTAGAAGACACCGGTAAAAACTCGGTCAGCCCTTCGACCACGCCCAGCGTAATGACATCGATTAAGTTCATGGCATTCATTTTGACATATTTTCACCCCTTTTATATCTTTTGTGGTGTAATTTTTTCAGGCATAAGCCAGAAAGGAAGATTAAACCATGAAAAAAATACTGCTCGCGCTGTGCGCCCTGGGATTAAGTGCCTGTCAATTTGTGAATGTACCTGTTACGCCAATGACCCTGTCGGGGTGTTGGGAAGGCTCCTCTTCTTTAGACACCATTGACGCCCGCTTTGATATTCGTGCCGATGAAGAACCCAATGACTTTATTATTGATGGTTCTTTTAACGGTTTAATTGATACCGATTTTGAAGATTATAAAGTGACCTTAGAAGACGATGAACTGAAAGCCCGCGGGGCCTCAAGATTGGTGCCCGTTAGAATACGGGTAGAGAATGCGCGCTTAATTGTCAGCTCATTAATTCCACCCACCAGTTTTACCATGAGCCGATGTAATTAAGATTGGGTTATAATAGGGTTAACTACTCTCAAAAGGTAATAACCCATGCGTCCACTTCGTGCTCTCTTTTCTAAAAAAAACCTGTTTAAATCTTTAATCAGCTTGTCTTTTTGGGGGGCCGTTGTGGCGCCTGCCCAGGCCTGGTGGGAAACCGGTCACATGACGGTGGCTCAGGTGGCTTACGAAGAGCTGAACCCCCGGGCACGGGCTGAAGCAGACCGTCTGATTGCCCTGTTAAATATGGCTGAACCCGAGGTCGAACGCCGCCATTTTGTGCCAGCAGCGGTGTGGATGGACGAAGTCAAAGCCCGGGGCTTGCGCACCTTTGATGAATGGCATTACATCAATATTCCATACAATCCCGAAGGACTGGGTATGGTGGAGGACGCCAAAGAAGTGAACGTGGTGTCCATGTTAGAGAGCTTGTCGAAAACCTTGCAGGCCAAGCAGGCGGGGGATTTTGAAAAAGCCTTTGCGTTGCGCATTATTTTACATCTGGCCGGTGATATTCATCAGCCTTTTCACGCGGTGGGCAAGGTGAGTCATGCCCACCCCCATGGAGACTTAGGCGGTAACCGTACCCTGGTCAAAGCGCCCGGCGTCAAAAACATTCACGCTCTGTGGGATAGCACCGCGGGCTTATTAGAAGACGTGCCGATGGTGCAGTGGCAGCAGCACATTCCGGGCTATGCACAACAATTACAGCAGCAGTACCCCAAAGCTCAGTTTCAGCACCAGCTTCTAACCTCACCGCAATCCTGGGCCGAGGAAAGCTTTCAATTGGCCGTTAAATATGGCTACCAGCCTTTGACCGCAGAAGGTGAGATTTCTGAAGCGTATCGTCGGGATGCACAGCGGGTGATTGGTGAGCGTTTGGCCCTGGGCGGTTATCGTTTAGGGGCCTTGTTAAACCAGGCTTTGCAATAGATTGCGCAGGCGTTGCCTCAAGGTTTCCGGCACGGCTTTGTTAAAAATCCAACGGGTGCCCGAGCGATGGGTGCGCGGCGCTGTGGCCAGGATCCATACCACGGGAAGATCCTCAAGCTCTTTGACGCTCTGCAAGGCCTGAAGCTGGCGAAACGGCACATGGCCATAGCTGTGTAATACCTTGCCATAAGATAGGCAAAGACCTGCATGGGGATGGTGCCAACTGATCGCCACGTAAAAGCGCAGCAGCACACCAAATCTTGAAAAAATCCCTGAGCTAGACATGTGTTAAAGTATACGATGTCTAACCGAGAATGAGGTGTTTTTATGGTTATGCATGCGGTTTTACGGCGGGCTTTAACCCTGAGTTTACTTGCACTGATAGGAGTCATACCGATGATGGAATTTTCCGCAGGTGCCGAAACCTTTCACACTGAAACGGTTTCACCCAGCCGTTATCTCTGGTCTCAGAACAATCAAGCAGCGATTGATCGTTTGTTTTTGCAAAATTTACAGGGGCAAGTGGCCGTCTTTGATGCCGATGAAACCCTGTGGAGCCATGATGTGGGCGAGGCTTTTTTACAGTGGCTTATTGCTGAAAAGCACCTGGCTCAAACGCCTCCGCCTGAAGGGTTTTGGGCCCGTTACGAAGCCCTGTGCCTTCAAGACAAAACCATTGGCTACCCTTATGCAGCCCAGGCCATGGCGGGTATGCCTGAGGCTGAAGTTCGGCGTCTGGCACAGCAGTTTTTTCAGCAGTTTAAGCACAATATTTATCCGGCGCAACAGCAGCTGATTCAGCGTTTGCAAGCCGCAGGCGTCAAGGTGTGGATTGTGTCGGCCAGTAATCAATGGATTATTGAAGCGGCTGCACCTGAGTTGGGAATCCCCCTCTCGCAAGTGGTGGGCATTCGTCTGCGGGTCAACAACGGTGTGGTGACCGATGAGGTGATTGCACCGGTCACTTACCGTCAGGGCAAAGTGGAAGCCATTCAACGGTATATTGGCCAGCAGCCGGTTCTGGTGTCAGGGGATAGCATGACCGATTATGAGATGCTTCAGTATGCTCGCCATTTGGCCCTGGTAATTAACCCCAAAGACAAAGGGCCTGATACCGCAAATATTGCGCGTTTGGCCCGTCAACAAGCCTGGTCGATTCAGCGCTGGGAAAAACCTTAAAAATCGTGTTAGAATAAAGGCAATAATCACCCAGAGGTATCTTTTATGTCTATCTTGTCTTCTCGTTCCCTGCAGGTCGCTTTTGCATTGGGATTACTGTCCTTGAGCGCTTGTGTGGCCCCGGGTGCAGTCGTGACTCCCCAGACCCTTCCCGGTTGTTGGGAAGGCAGCGCTTTTGCCAATGCGGCCAGTGCCAAAGTAGAGATCACCACCACTGCAGAAACCGATGTTTATGAAGTGAACGGTACCGCCTCTGGTTTGGGACAAACCTTGCCTTTGAACAATATCAAAGTGAAGTATGAGAACAATGAGCTAAAGCCCCAGGGCATTGGTCAGGTGGTTCCGCTCAAATTAAGAGTGGACGGTGACAAAATTGTGGCCAGTTCCGATCAGTTTCCTGTTAGCATGGAACTTAAACGCTGTAATTAATTGACGGTTGCTATTCTAGGGGGCGCAGGTTACATTGGTTCTCACTGTGCCCGCTATCTTCACCAGCAAGGCTATGCGGTCGCTATTTATGATCGGGTGATGCACCCGGTGCTGAGAGAGGTGCCTATCGTGCAAGGGGATATTTCCGATATTCCCCGCTTAAAAGCCTTTCTTGTGGCTCATCGGGTACGCTCCGTGATTCACTGTGCCGGAAAAATTGATGTGGCTGAATCGGTGCGTCACCCGGAGCGCTACCACCGTGAAAATGTAGGATATACCCAGGCCGTGCTAGAGCTCTTGCATCGCCTGGGTATTGATGAGTTTATTTTTTCTTCCAGCTGTGCGGTGTACGGCAATCCGCGTTTTTCACCCTTAACCGAGCAGCATCCCATTGCACCCCTTTCCCCCTACGGTGAAACCAAAGCGGCGGTAGAAGACTTGCTCAAAGGGGCTGCTTCAAAACAGGCCTTGCGTTCTGTTGCCCTGCGTTTTTTCAATGCGGCCGGTGCCGACCCCCGGGGAGATCTGGGCGAAAACCATGAGCCGGAAACCCATCTGATTCCCAATGTGCTGGCTCATTTGGCTGATGGACAACCCCTACATATTTTTGGCGATGACTATGCCACTCCTGATGGTACCTGTGTACGTGATTATGTGCATGTGTGGGACCTGGCTCAGGCCCACGCCCTGGCGTTACGGTATTTGCGCGCGGGTGGCAATTCTGAGGTGTTTAATCTGGGGAACGGCCGCGGGCATTCAGTCAAAGAAGTCATTGCCAGTGCCGAAGCGGTGGTGGGTCAGAAAGCCCATTACCGTGTGCACGACCGTCGTCCCGGTGATCCCGCTATCCTGGTGAGTGCTTCCCTCAAAGCCCATACCCTGCTGGGTTGGCGTCCTGAGCGGCAGGCCATTCACACCATCTTAAATGATGCCTGGAGGTTTTATCGGCATGGTAGACGCCTTTACCGATTACACGATTCAGCGTGAAATGGGCAGGGGAGGCTTTGCGGTCACCTGGTTGGCCAGTTCACGGCGTTCCCAGTACAAAACGGTCATTCTCAAAGAGCTTTTGCTCGATAAAATCGAAGACTGGGACGTACTCAGTGCCTTTGAGCGGGAAGCGCGGGTTTTATCCCATTTAAAACATCCAGGCATTCCGGCCTTTGTGGACTATTTTGAAAAAGAAACGCCTCAGGGCAAGCGGGTTTTTTTGGCGCAGGACTTTATTGCCGGACGGGACCTGCAGGCGCTCATTCAGGATGGCCGTTACTTTACGGAGGCGGAGGTGGTGGAGCTGGCGATTCAAATGGCCCGCGTGCTGGTCTATTTACATCAATTTTCGCCACCCATTGTACACCGCGATATTAAACCCGGAAATATTATGGCCGCTGAAGACCAGCGCTATTATCTGGTGGATTTTGGCGCGGTGAAAGCGCCCCAGGGCAATAAAAATGCGGGCTATACCATGACGGGAACCGTGGGGTACATGCCTTTAGAACAAGTGGAAGGCAAAGCCTTGCCCGCTTCAGATATTTATGCCCTGGGGATGACGCTGATTTACGTGTTGTCGCATCGTGCGCCTCAGGATATGGAAAAACGCCAGTTGCGGGTGGATTTTCGTCCTCATGTGAACGTGAGTGAGCCCTTTGCACGCCTGATCGATAAAATGATTGCCCCTGCCATCGAACAGCGGTATCAGAAAGCCACGGTATTACTGGCGGATTTAGAAGCCTTACAAAGGTCTGGCACTGAGCCTGCGGCACCCTTTTCGTGGCGGCGTTATGCAAAAGCTCTGGCCGGTGCTGCAATAGCCATGGGAATTCTGGGTTGGTGTTCACTGCGGGAGTGGCGTCAGGAACAGGCGCTGCCGGTGGCAGCGGCTACCGCGGTGCCCACTCCCACTGCCAGCTTACAGGGACCCTCTGATCAGGAGATGGGCAATTATTATTACCAAAAAAAAGACTATACCCAGGCCATTGTTTATTACGATCGTTACTTAGCTCAGTTCCCCAATGCCTTTTCGGAGCGCTTTCGCCGGGGATTTAGTCACGGTGAAAAAGAAGCCCATGAAAAGGCCATTGTGGATTTTGCCTATGTGGTGAAGCATGACCCCACACCGGACCCCATGGCTTATCACAATCTGGGATACCACCATTATGCCCTGGGGCATTACGATACGGCGAAAGTGTATTTTCAAACGACCCTGGAGCACCGCCCCAAAGACACCTCAGCCCTCAATTACCTGGGTCTTGTGGCCATGCATCAAAACCAATTTAACCAGGCCGTAACCTGGCTTAAAAAAGGCATTGCGGTGGACCCTGAATACACCTATTTTTATAACAATCTGGGCCAGGTGTATCTGCGTCAAAAAAAATACCCCGAGGCCCTGGCTGCTCTGGATCAATGTATTGCCAAAGATCAGGTACAACAACCGGTGCTGAGTAAACAGTATGCGCGCCCCTATCTTCATAAAGCCGAAGTCTACCTGGCACAAAATCAACCCCAAAAGACCCTTGAAATGGCAGACCAGGCTTTGCTGCGTATTGCCAGCTACGGTGAGGCAATTGCCCTAAAAGCAAAGGCTTATCAGGCTTTAAAACAATGCCCTCAGGCTCTAGAAATGGCCCGTCTGGCCTGTGAAAAATCCCAAACTGAAATGTGCCAATGGTCTTGCCCTTAAAGCCGCTTTTGCCCTATACCGCTTATCTTTTGGCGGGTGGCCAATCGCGCCGCTTCGGCACAGACAAGGCACGGGCGCTGTGGCAAGGCCAGCCTTTTGTGGTGTACCAGTGGCATTTGCTGTCGAAGTGTTTTCAACGGGTTGAACTCATTGCGCGCACCACCCAGGCCTACACCGATTTAGGCTTACCTCTGGCTCTGGTCGATCGTTATCCAGATTGTGGGCCCCTGGGCGGTCTACATCGGGCCCTCGTGCATCAGCAAGCGCAAAATCTTTCAGCAGATTGGGTGTTTCTGGCCTCGTGCGATACCTTTGGCGTCACGCCAGCGCATATCCGTGGTTTAGCTCAGGTGGCAGAGCAACACCCCCAGGCCCGTGCGGTGGTGTGGGCTGCTTCGCAACTCGAGCCGTTATGGGCTTTTTATCACGGGGACCTCTACGGCGACGTTGACGCGGCTTTGCAGCGTCAGGACTATGCATTACAGAGCCTGTTAAAAAAGCACCCTGTACAGGTTTTGACCTTACAAAAACCCTGGATTCAGGTCAACCGCCGCGAAGATCTCGAAAAAGTGTTTTAAAATGCATGGATCACTTTACGCTGTCTTGATTATTTTTCGAAACTGCGTTATTTTTAATACATTCTGATAACAGTGAGCGCGGGTTGTGTCTGCATTTTATTTTCTCTTTCCAGCTTTTTCTGAAGCGTTGCCTTTGGCAAAACAAGCCTTAGCCAGCATTGCGCAGATGCGTTGGTTTGACGATGTGAGCCAGTTGCCCTCTCATACCGGGGCCTCTTCTTGTGTATTGGTCATGTGGTGGGAGCCTGAGCACAGCACCCAATGGCAGCAATGGTGCAAAGCCCAGCGGCAGGCTTTTCAAGGCACCTTACCCATTTTGGTGCTGATTCCCTCAGCAGAATGGCCCGCCGCGGATCAGCTCCTGGCTTTTCAACCCTGCGATGTGTGCTTGACGCGGGCTCTCCCTGAAGAGATTCAGCTGCGTGCACGTCTGCTGGCACAAAATCACTTTGCTCCTGACGTTACCCGTATTTTTATGGGGCTCTTTCGCAAGCACCCTGCGGTGATGTTTATGCTGGACGCCTACACCGGTGATATTGTTGATGCGAACTTAAGTGCGCAACGCTTTTATGGCTACGAACTTGATGAGTTTTCCACCATGACCGTCTTTGACTTAAATCTGGCAGAGCGTAACTTTGTCGACAAGCAAATGGAGAATGTGCGCGAGGGGGTGTTGAACCGTTTTTTCTTTCAACACCGTCTGAAATCAGGCGAAATCCGTTTTGTAGAGATCAACACCACCTACATGGTGTTGGCGGAGCGAGAGCTTTTGTTCACGGTGGTGCAGGATCACACTTCTCGCGAGCAGGCGGAGCAGGCTTTACACGCCACCGAAGCCCGCTACCGACAAATGGTAGAAACCGCAGAAGAAGGCATTATCACGCTGAACGCTGTCGATGAAATTACCTTTGTGAATCAAAAAATGTTGACTTTGCTAGAGGCCAGTCATTATCACCAGGTGTTGGGGCGCGCTTTGCCGGAGCTTTTAAGCCGCGATGAGGTTCAGCGTTACACCCAGCAAAAGCAGCGTTTGCAGCAGGGCATTAAAGAAACCCTGGACTTACAATTGAACACCTTATCGGGTCAATTGATTTGGGTTTCGGTATCCATGTCGCTTTTGTGCGCGCCCGACGGCAGTATTGAGAGCGTCATGGGCTTTGTGACCAATATTAATGCCCGCAAAGCCTGGGAAAAAGACATGAAACAGGCGTTACATGAACGGAGCGTTCTCTTACAAGAAGTCAACCACCGGGTCAAGAATAATTTTCAATTGATGTTGAGCATGTTGCGCTTGCAGCAGCGACGCATTCCCAAAGCCGCTTCAGAACACGCCATGCTAGATGCGGCGGCCGCCCGTCTCTACACCATGGCGCTGGTGCACGAACAGATTTATGAAAAACAGGGGTTGACCTCGCTGAATTTTCAGCAATTTGTACGCTTGCTGGTGCGCGAGGTCTCTGCCTATGAACGTCACGTGAGTCCTGTCTTTGATTTTTGTCTTGATGACGTGGTGTTGAGTTTAGACGAGGCCATTGTCTGCAGTTTAATTCTTAACGAATGGCTAAAAAACACCTATCAGTATGCTTTTGGAGCCTCTACAGACCCCCGCGTACATATTGCCTTTCAGGCGACTCCCGCTTCAGAGAATACGCAGCGGGTCCGGCTCACCTTAAAAGACAATGGCCAGGGCTTTGATGTGGATGCCCCTCGGGCACCAGGGGCTTTGGGATTGGTCTTGGCAAACCATTGGTCCCGACAGCTTTCTGGAGACATAACCGTCGCCTCTGACGCCCGCGGGACCACCTGTACGTTTTCATTTTCCTCGATCAATGGGCACTTTCAAACACCACGTATTGCCAGGGAAGAAGAACATCATCGGGATTAATCTCTCCCACCGTCAGGGGTTGCCAGGGCGTGTCTCCTGTGGGCCAGTTTTGCTCGCTTAAGGATTGAGGTTCCCCTCCGGGGTTGATGACCAGCAGCATGGACTGACCTTCATATTCTCTAACAAGCCACCATAAAGGTTCTGTACACAACCAGGTTAAAGTCCCCATTTGCAAGGCTGGTTTTTCTTTGCGCCAGCTGATCCACTGTTGATAGCTTTGAAACAAGCGCTGAACGGCTTCATGCTCTAAGCGTTCCCAGGGCAGGTTCAATGGCGTTTCGTCCTGTTCGGTATGCCAGGCCATTTCTTCACCCATGCGTACCATGGGAATACCCACCGCAAAGCACAGCAGGGCCACCCCCAGTTGATGACGCAGCAACGCTTCTTCTTCAGACAGGCCCTGTTCCAGTAAATAACTGTGAAGGCGGGGTTGATCATGGTTACTTAAATAGTTCACCATTTGTAAGGGGGTTTCATAGCCTTTTTGCGTACCATCCAGGGCGCTGTAAAAGGCATCCATGTTAAAGGCCTCTCCGGCCAGAAAACGGCGTACTTCATGACAAAAGCTATCGTGCCAACAGCTGTTCATGGGGCCGCCCTCAGCCACCATGCTGGGCTCATCGGGAATGCACTCGGCAATATTAAAAAAACGCTTGGGTCCTGACGTGAAGTGGGCCTGTTGGGTGACCCAGTCCAAAAAAGGGCGGTGGTTGATTTGTTTGACCGCATCGTAGCGCAAACCATCCAGATGATAATTGTAGAGCCAGTGTTCGATAATATGTTGTGCGTACTCCCAGGCGGGGTAGCGTGCATAGTGCTCGTCATAGAAATCGTAGTTAAATTCAGGCCCCCAGCTATTGTCAGGATCTTTGGCTTCATGGTGAAACCAGTAATCATGATCAATCTGTGCCAGCGGGCTCTCAGGGCTGGCATGGTTAAAAATAAAGTCGCCCAGGCACACGATTTGCGCCTGGTGGCAATGGTCTACCAGGCGCATGAGGTCTTCTGGTTTGCCATAGGTGGGGTCGGGAGCCAAAAAATAGGCGGGGTTGTACCCCAGGCTGTTTTCGCCAGGAAAGGCCTGAACCGGCAGCAGTTGCAGACCTGTGATGCCCAGCGTCTGTAAATACGGCAGCTTTTCGATACAGCCTTGAAAGGTATTTGCAAAAATGCCCACATGCATTTCGTAGAGCACCCAGGTATGGGGTGGCCGTTGTTCGACAGTGTCGGCCTCCCAGGCATAATTGCTGTGTACCGGCATGCCCTGAGCCAGGTGAAGAATGGCGACGCCTTCCTGCTCGTCTACCTCTGTGGCCAACGGATCAATCACATCCAGCCAGGTGTTGTCATCGTAAAACCAGGATTGGGAGGGCAAGTGAAAGCGGTAACGGTAGGTGCCATCAGGCAGTTCAGTATTCCAATAAAAGACACCGGCTTCATTCTTTTCCATGGCTTGTTTTTGCCAGTCAAAGGCATCGATTTGAATCATCACTTCATCCTGGTGGGGAGCCAGCAGGCTAAACGTATAAGGGTAGCGCGGAGCATCACTGCACATAAGCATTCTTTCTAAACATGTGATGCTTGAGTATATCTTGCTTTCAGAATGCTGCAAATACTGTCAAGAAGCGCTTTTACGCTATTTTTATACGGGGAATCTCAATCGAAAAACAGGAGCCTTTGCCGGGTTCACTGACCAGGCTTAAAGGGTAGCCCATTTGTTCACATAAACTCTTGCTAATGGCCAATCCCAGGCCGGTGCCCCGGTGGCGTTTTTGTTCAGGATTTTCCACCTGCGTAAAGCGCTCAAAAATCAGGGCTTGCTGATGAAGGGGAATGCCAATGCCTGTGTCTTGAACGCGAATAAAATACGCTGAGGGTGTGATCTCCAGGGCGAGGCTTACGCTCCCATGGGGCGGCGTAAACTTGAGGGCATTGCTCATTAAATTGTTTAAAACCTGACGCAGTCTCTGTCTATCGGTTTCAATCTCAATGGTTTCTTCGGGTAAATTTAAGAGCAATTGTTGATTGCGCTGTAGGGCCTCAAAGTGCCCCAGCAATTCCTCTAAAAAGCCATTGAGTTGAACGGGCTCCAGGTGTAGGTCCACCTGTCGTGACTCGATGCGGGCCAAATCCAACACATCGTTAATCAAAGCCAGGAGCTGGGTGCCGTTGTCTTGTACCCTTTCGAGGTACATTTTTACGGGTTCTGACAGGCCTTCGCTATGGCGCTTGAGGATAAGGTGGCTAAACCCTAAAATGGCATTCATGGGGGTGCGCATTTCGTGACTCATATTGGCCAAAAACTGACTTTTGACCTGATTGCTGGCCTGGGCCTCGGCTTCGGCTTGTTCTCTTACCAGTATTTGGGCTTGCAGGCTGTCTAAGATATCTTTCATATCCAGTTGCACATAATTGAGCATGTCCACCGAGTCCTCGTGGGCTGCACTGGCCTGGGAAGCCGGCTGATAAATTTCAGGTTCAAACTCGGGATCCATCACCAAACGGGTAAAGACATTGGAAAGCAGTTCTGTAAAATGGCGTTGTTCGGACTCCAACTGCTCAATTTTTTTTTGTTGCTCTTGTGCCAACTTTTTCAACGCCTTGCGGGAGCGGGGAATAAGCTCTGCTTGAGTGGTTTGTCGCTTTTTTTCAATGCGGTCAAAAGCCTGGGTGACGGAATCGACCGCTTCAATGCGACTGTGCAAAATGGGAGCCAGATGATTTAAGGTTTTTAAAATTCCCCGCATACGGGGTGGGGTGATGACAAAGGAGGTGACATAGGGCGACTGAAAAATTTTAAAATAGTCCTTGATGCTGAGCATGGCCTCGCGGGATAAATAATCGTGGTGGTGAATGCGGCTGACGTCCACAATAATAAATTTTTCTTGAAAGGCCAGGTGATCTAAGCTCTCGCCAATGATTTGTTGAGCAGCGAGCATTTCGAGTAGATTTTCGGTGCGAACGGCACGCTCCATTTGTAAAAGCACAATACGCTCATCAATGAGATAAAAGCGGTGACGATTCCCTTCTTCGTCTTCATAATCGTAGTCTGTTAGGGCCTGGTAGCGGTAGCCTGCGGGAACTTCTGACAGTTCACCGGTCTGACGGCGTTTCAGCGATACCAGCAGGGCATTTGCACAATGGCGGGCCTCCTGAAGGGTGCTGTGGAAATGCAGGGGAATGCCTGAAGCATTAAAACGGAACAGCAGACGCATGATTTGATGCAACAGCCCGGGGGGGCTGACGTATTCTACTGCCAGGCATTTTTCGTTGCGCTGCCAGCGCAGTTGGCTTAGCAGTTGTCGGGCGGCATGGGTGCTGAGACCCGCTGCTTCTGACACATTAATAAGAATGACATAGTAGGTGTCGGTGGCTTTTAGGCTTTGCTCTAAATGAGCGATAAACTCCAGGACTTCAGGCAGGTACTCTGCGTGCAAATAGCCTGTGGCAGAGATCTCGATCTGCCCAGGGGCTTTGAGCTCACTGGACACACGAAAATGTGTTTGTACCAGTGCATGATCAGGAAACGATTCAAGTAAACGGACAGTACCCATGAGCGTGTTCATAGGGGTATTATAGCACTGAGTCAAAAATATGTAATGATTCGGGCAAATCACCTATTTTAACCGCTTTGGGGGCACAATGGGTTAAAATACGTTCAGCAATATATAGAGAATACCTAAGGGCACCATTCATGAGTACGCAGTCCGCTTTGTCTCAGACTCAGAGCAATCCAGAGTTTCAAGAGCAACTTATTCAAGAGTATTTGTTAGAGCAGGGTAAAATTACCCCTGAACAATTGTCCCGTGCGGTGAATCGCTTACGTCAGTATAAGATGACCCAACGGGACCAGCAGCAAGCTACCACCTATGTGGTTAATCAAAAGAACTATGCGTTAAATGAAGTGGATCCCTGGACCGGCAAAGTTTTGCGTACCCTCAAACTGCCCACCACCCGCAAATACCAGCCCCAATTTTTGGGCATGGACTGGCACCCCACAGGCAATGGGGCGGTGTATTTGTTTCATGCCACCAATGCCCGTGAAATTGGTGAGATTGTCTGGGAAGACGACGATAACCATGCGGGGCTAACGGTCTCTGAACACGCTACCCATTTGTACTTCGGTGAGCTCGATGAACACCCCTATCTGGCGGTGGGAGAACACTGGCATTACCCGATGATTCCCTTTAAAGCCCACCGTTGTCTGCCCATCGATATGGTGGTCAGCGCGCACCATGTGTTTCTCGCGGACCGGGGCCGCGGTACGGTGTTTATTGTGGAACGTGAGACGTTTAAGCTCACCGGCTCACTGGTGGTGAGAGCGCCGGGATCCCGCAAAACCTTGAACCTGGCCCCCACCCCTGATGGACAGCGCCTGTTTATTACCGACAATGTGTCACCGGCCCTGCTGGTGGTGAATTTACGCCATCTCAAAATCCGCCGTCAGCCCCTTGCTTACGGCATTCTGGGGAATCTCCGTCTCTCGCCCGATGGACAATGGATTTATTTGCAATGTACCCGCCAGGATGAAACCGTAGAAATCGTGGTGTTGGACACCCTGAATTTATTGCACCGCAGCAGCGTGTCTTTGGATGGGAACCTCTTTTCCACCCTGGATGACCCCGTGGATTTGATTGCCTTAAGCCCCCTCAATAATTTTTTGATCTTTATGACCTATGCCAATGCGCCCGCCATGTTCACCCCCTGGATTAACATTGTGGATTTGGCTGATTATAGTCTGGTCGAGCGCTTTGCACTGGCCCAGGATGACAGCAAGCCCAGTCATTTATCCTTTGCGGTGACCAAGCCGGAAGGCTATTTCAAGGCCGATATGACCATTCTCAACGTGTTGCTCGAAATGGGGTACATTACCATTCAGGACGTGGAAGAGGCCGAGTGGACCATTCATGAAACTTTGGGCAGTGCCCCGGCGGCCCCCACAGGGGAGCCTGAAATGCAGCTGGCGGACTTCGAGGCCGAAGATGTGTTTGCGATGGCTCCTGAAGAGGAAGCGCATATTCAAGAGGTAGAAGCCCGCCGCGGGAATCCCGAAGAAGACTATCCAGTGCTCCATGAACACCAAATTGATCCCAGTATTTTGATTCAATTCCGCGAGTCCTTGCTGCGACAGTACGAGTTTGTGCCCATTAACCAGCTCAACGGCATTTTCAGAGTGGCCGCTGTACACCCTGAGAAACCTGAAATTGAAATGATTGTGAAAAAGCTCTTTCCCGACATGCCCCTGTATCTGATTCCCTTCTCGCAGGAAGAGTTCCGGCGCTTTATGCGGGATTTCTATGCCACCATTATGGTGCGTATGAAAAACATCGTCTCGCGCATGAACCCCGAGCAAAAAGAAGAGTTTGCCCGCACAGCGCCTGAGGGGGTGGTCGAAAACCTTGAGGGTTACGTGGCTCCCAAGATGACCCCTCCCGCGCTTCAAGAAGCACCTGAAGCTCCTGAGCCGCAGGACAAAGCCCCCACCCCGGTGCCCCCACCTCCTGCAGACGTGGCGGAAGCCGGGGCCGCGTATTCCCCAGCGGCACCCGCTGCAGCACCGGACGAAGAAGCCCCCACCGAGCTGGTGATTGAAGCAGATGTCATGCCCGCTCAGGCTTCCGAAGCTGTGCCGGATCTCAGTGCCGATCCCCCACCGGCTTCCGGTGAGGCCATTGACTGGTCTCGGATTCCTGCCGAAAAACTGAATCAGGAATTACTGGCCCATTGCCTCGATGAATTTAAGAAAATCTGGGGTATTGATGTATCGGGGCAAATGGAAGTTATTGAAAAACTGCAGCCCCTGGTGGAGCGGGCCCGTCGCGAGCTGATGAACTTTGATTATACCATTGTGCGGGTACCGGACCTGTTTAACCAGTTTTCTTTAGAAACGGTCATTACCAAAGAGCACTTTTTAAAACTGGTGCACAAAATTGCCCCGCCAGAACCCGAAGCCCTGCCCGTGGCCCAGGCGGCTTCTCATGTGGCTGAAATGGCCCAGCGGGTGCAAGAAATGGCCAAAAAACAAAGCAAGATTCAGTTTGAGGCCGACGATGAAGTCTTGCGTAGCGATGACCTGCCTGCAGACACCTTCTTAATGAATGATGTGGAGCGCCAACGGGTGATTGAATTTACCAATAAGGGCTTGATCACCTGGCAAGTAGGGGGCGAAGGCGGCATTGGGAATTTAGAGCTGATGGAGCCCCAAAACCCCATTCGGCTACCCAACGGCAATACGCTTTTTGCCGATGCGGGACAAGATCGGGTGCTTGAGGTGTCCAAGTCCGGGCAAATTCGTTGGCAATTTCCCCCTGCCGATAAATCCTCAGATATTCGCCTGCATCGCCCCGTGAAAGCCATGCGTAAACTCAACGGCAATACCATTATTGTGGATCAGGGCAATCACCGCATTATTGAAATCAATACCCAGCAAAAAATTGTGTGGCAATACGGCATTACCGCGAGTGTCGGCATTACCCGTGGCCGTCTATACAGTCCCAGCGATATGCAATGCCTCAAGGGCGGGCATTTTCTCATTACCGATACCGACAATCACCGCGTTATTGAGGTCAATCAGGACGAAGAGATTGTCTGGCAGTTTGGCAACACCGAAAACAAATTGGGCTCAGGTTACGGCTCTTCTAGCGTACAGCTGAATGCGCCCACCCAGGCCTTCCGCTTGCCCAACGGCAACACCTTAATTGCCGACAGCGAAAACCGCCGGATTATTGAGGTGAACCCCAAAGGAGAAATGGCCTGGAGCTTTGACACCGGCATTGAAAAAGCCAGTGGCGGCGCCTTTTCGTTTGTGCCCGTGCGTATGATTCGCATGGGCAACGGCAACACCGTGGTCTTTAGCCCCATGTACGTTATTGAAGTGACCCGTTTGCTGCGACCCAAGTATTTGTATCAATACGCCAATTTACCGCGCTCTGAAAACTACGCAGAACAGGTCAAAGAGAGCGAAAAGATCGTGGAGCTGTCCACGAAGCCCTCGGCCAATCACATCAACGAGCTGGCAAAAAAAGCGGCCCAAAAGTATGTGTTTAACCGCTCTAACCTGGTAGACATTGAAATTCCGCTCATCGACAAACAAGACAACCGGGTGTACCTGGTGAATCGCGAAAAACAGGTGGTGTGGCGCCTCGGCGAAGAGAAAGTTCGTCATCCGTTGCATTTAGAGCGTCCCCAATGCGTGGAACTTTCGGCCCGTGAAGACAGTGAAGTGATCGTCACGGACACCGATCAGCACCGGGTTCTGCGTATTTACCGGCCCACCAAAGAAATTATTTGGCAGTATGGCGAAAAAGGCGTCATGGGCAGCCGCCCCGGTTTGCTGGGCCACCCGCGCTCGGCGGTGATTACCCCAGAGGATCACGTGTTGATTACGGACCAGTACAGCGGTCGCGTGATTGAAGTGGATGCTTCTGGCGATATTCTTTGGCAATTTGGCGGCTGGGATACGGGCGTGAACCCGTTAAACGCTCCCTATTACGCAGAGTTGACGACGGACAACACGGTGCTGATCACCGACTGGAGCAATCACTACGTGATTGAAGCCAATCGCGACGGCGAAATTATCTGGCAGTACGGCACCCTGAAAAATCCCGGCAATGGGCCTCATCAGCTGATGTACCCCGAACGCGCCCAGCGCTTGCTCAATGGCAATACCCTGATTGTAGATACCCGTAACCACCGGGTGATTGAAGTCGACCCTGCCGGAGGGATTGCCTGGCAGTTTGGTGGAGATGTGGCGGACGGCTCCAAGAAAATCACCAACCCCACCGCAGCGTACCGTTTAGACAATGGGCACACGTTGATTGTGCACAGCGGCAATCGCCAGATGCTTGAGGTCACCATGCATCACCAGGCGGTGTGGCAATACCTATTACCCACCCAGCGACGTTAGAAAGCGAAACACAAGCCATGAAATTTGTATTGGTTACAGGCGCCTCAGGCTATTTGGGGCGACATGTGATTGCTGAACTCAAACAGAAAGGCCATCGGGTGCGTGCCCTCGTCCGGCAGCGGGACGTGCTTTGGAAACGGGGCGAAACCCTGGCTCCTGCGGTGGGCGCTGAAGTGGACGAAATCGTCATGGGAGATTTAACCCGTCCAGATACCCTAAAGGGCATATGCCGCAACATTCAGGTGATTATTTCTTGTGTGGGTTTGCCCCGCAATGCTTCATCTGTGCCCCTTACCCATGAACAGTTAGATTACCACGGCAATCGCAATCTCTTGATTGAAGCCATTCAGAGCGGCAGTGTCGAGAAATATATTTTCGTTTCTCACTTTCAGCAGCACTTAGACCCCAAAATGCCGATTATTGATGCCAAAAACCGTTTTATGGACGATTTGCAAAAATCCGTGATGACCTCTTACACCCTACGGCCGCATCTGTTCTATGCAGACCTATTGCCCTTTTTGTACCTGGCCAAAACCGGTCGCGTCTGGCTACCCGAAACGCCCCGCCCCTTTAATCCCATTCACGGTCGTGATGTGGCTGCGGCCTGCGTCAAAGGCATTCTGGCCAAAGAAAAGGAACAGGATTTAGGGGGAGCGGTAACCCATGACTTTGAAAGCATCACCCGCCTGGCCTTTGAAGCCCTGGGCATGGAGCCCAAAATCCATCGGGGTCCCGTGGGCAATATGGTGCGCGGGAGCCTGAGCTTGTTTCAAAAACAACAGGCTGAAATTTACGGGTTTCTCAAGTCTCCTCTGTTTGAAATGGGCGAAGCCCCGAAACAGGGTAAGCGGGATTTGTTGCGCTATTTTCAAGTCTTTGCCCAGTCTCCCTTTTTTCGTCCCGATTAAAGCTTTAAGCCTGCCTGCCTTTTAGGGCACCATACAAAGCGTTGGTGCGTGCTTTTTTATACGCCCGTTTGGCACGCACCTTGCTCTGAATATCGCGCATGCGGGCCTTACGCTGCTCTAAATACAATTGCTCGTCGGACAGTTTCAGGTAGTTGCGCCAGCGCTTTTTGTCTAACAAACCGCTTTCTAAGGCGCTTTGTACTGCACAGTCCAGTTCTTTGTCGTGACGGCAATTGCGATAACGGCACTGAGAAATCAGGTCTTGAATGTCCCCAAAGGCCTGTTGCACGGCCTGGCTATCCCACAACTGCAACTCCCGAAAGCCGGGGGCGTCTAAAATCAGGCCCCGGTGGTCAGGCAGTAAAAACAATTGTCGGTGTACCGTGGTGTGACGGCCCCGGGCGTCCTGACTGCGAATGTCCTGGGTGGCCTGCCGGTGTTCGCCCAGCAGGGCATTGAGCAAGGTGGATTTGCCCACGCCCGAGGATCCCACCAGCGCCAGGGTTTTGCCCACACCCAAATAGGGGGCAAGCCCTTGCAAACCGGACTGCTCTAAAGCGCTGAGCACCACCACAGGGGTGTCTCCCACGATGGCTTCTAATTCCTGTTGAACCGCTTCAATGTCGTGACAGAGATCTGCTTTGTTTAACACCAGTACCGGCTGAATCTGACTCTGTTGTGCCAGGGCCAAATAGCGCTCCAAACGCCGGGGATTCAAATCCTGATTTAGCGACGTCACAATAAACAAGGTGTCTAAGTTGGTGCCGATCACCTGTTCTTCGGTTTTTTGGCCACTGGCCTTGCGAGAGATTTTGCTCTGCCGGGGCAAGACCCCGTGAATTTTATAACGCAGCGGGGCCTGAGGGTTTCGGCCCTGGGTTTCACTGAGAACGACCCAGTCTCCCACCGCAGGACGTGCTTCGGGAGACTCCTGGGTGTGATAACGCAGGCTTCCCGAAATCACGGCCTGTCCTTCGCCCAAATGGGTTTGCACGAGGTAATGCTGGCGGTGCTCAGCTAAGATGCGACCGGGTAAGCAGCCTTTTAGACGTTTTTCGTGGGGTAAAAAAGCTTCAGCCAGCGCAGGGGTCCAGCCATAGGCAATAAGATCTTCAAGGGGAGCAGAGGCCTCAAAGTAATAAGCGTTTGACATACGTTTTGTTTCCTGTGTTGTGATGGGGGAGCACAGTCTCCTCAAAACTTAGGACAAAAGGGAGGAGGACTGAGATAAAAAGACGTTCTGTTGCATAGGCAATCACCTCCTGAGGCTTTTCGCCCTCTTATTATAGAGGCTCAGTTAGCTTTTCTTCAAGTTTAAATTGACGGACTTTGCTTTTTTCTGATAGAGCGATCCTTTAGGCCTGTAACCCCTGTTATAATAAGCAGATATAAACTCCAAGAAAGAGACATCCTATGAGTCCTGTGACCCAAGTTCAAGATTATAAAGTTAAAGATATTTCCCTCGCCGAGTGGGGACGTCAAGAAATTATTCTGGCCGAAGCCGAAATGCCAGGCCTGATGGCCCTGCGCAAAGAATACGGCGAATTGAAGCCCTTAAAAGGTGCCCGTATTGCCGGCTGTCTACATATGACCATTCAGACCGCAGTGTTAATTGAAACCCTTGTAGAATTGGGCGCTGAAGTGCGTTGGTCTTCTTGCAATATTTTCTCTACCCAGGATCACGCGGCGGCGGCTGTTGCTGCGGCGGGCGTACCCGTGTTTGCCTGGAAAGGCATGAACGAAGAAGAGTTTGATTGGTGTATTGAACAAACCTTGTTTTTTGACAACGTCAACAAAGCCAATCCCCTCAACATGATTTTAGATGACGGTGGCGACCTGACCAATATGGTGCTAGATCGTTACCCACAGCTCGTGGACGAAATCCGCGGTTTGAGTGAAGAGACCACCACCGGGGTTCACCGTTTGTATGAGCGCATGAAAGAAGGAACCCTTCCCATGCCCGCCATTAACGTGAACGATTCCGTTACCAAATCAAAATTCGACAACAAATACGGTTGTAAAGAGTCTTGTGTGGACGCCATTCGCCGTGCCACCGACGTGATGATGGCCGGAAAAGTGGCTGTCGTCGCGGGCTACGGTGACGTGGGTAAAGGCTCTGCCGCTTCTCTGCAAGGCGCCGGTGCTCGTGTGGTGGTCACCGAAATTGACCCGATTTGTGCGCTGCAAGCGGCCATGGATGGCTTTCAGGTCTTAACCATGGAAGAAGCTGCGAAAGTGGGTGATATCTTTGTCACCGCCACCGGTAACCGGGATATTTTAACCGGTAAACACTTTAAACTCATGAAAGACAAAGCCATTGTCTGCAACATCGGCCACTTTGATATTGAGATTGACATTGCCTGGTTGAACCAGCACTATGGCGACACCAAGCTGGAAATTAAACCTCAGGTGGACAAGTACACCATCGATGGCAAAGATGTAATCATTTTAGCTGAGGGCCGTCTGGTGAACTTAGGCTGTGCCACGGGGCACCCTTCTTTTGTCATGTCTGCTTCCTTCACCAACCAGGTGTTGGCGCAAATCGAGCTGTGGCAAAACCACAGCCAGTACAAAAACGAAGTGTATGTGTTGCCCAAGCACCTTGATGAGAAAGTGGCGCGCTTACACCTTGAAAAGCTGGGGGTTCAACTGGAAGTGCTGAGCGAGACCCAGGCTAAATATCTGGGCTTAGACGTTTACGGTCCCTTCAAAACAGAGCTTTATCGCTACTAAGCTCCCGTTTTTCTTTTAGGGTTATCAAGAAAAGCCTGAACCATCGTTCAGGCTTTTCTCAGTTTTTTTAAAGTTCACTGTCTATTATCTGTGGCATAGTAAAGAGACATGCGTAAACTCATTCCGTTGCTTTTTTTTATTCCCTGTACGCTCGCCTATGCCGGGCCGCCGCCCGCCAGGGCTGTGAGTTGTTGCACGCCCCTTGAAAAAATACAAACCCACCTGAGTCTGTTTTTGCTCTACCTGAAACAAGGGCAAGATGCGCTGGCGCAACAGGCGCTTTTTGAGGCCCAGGTGTTGTTAAAGCTCCATGATCCTCAATTGCAGTTGCGAGAGCTCTGGGAGCAAGTGGCTTCTGGCCACGCTCGTCTCAAGCAGCTGCCCCAGGCCGAAGCCCTGTATGAGCGCTTGTATGCCCTGCAGCCCCGCTCAGCCTACCTGCTGCCGCTGGCCGAGCTGGCGCTGGCTCAGCAGCAACGGACCAAAGCCCAACAGTGGCTGCTGCGGGCAGATCCGTTGTATTCAGCCACGGATTTTCCGGCCCGTTTGCCCTATGCCCTCTGGTCTGCGGACCTGACGGAGCGGGCCACAGAGCGCTTTGCCTTTCTTTTTTCTGCGGCCGGAGAACCCTTGCGCCGGGGTGTCTCTGCCCTGGAGCTAGATACCTGGCGTTTGGCCTACGCCGCCTCGGATGAAAGCCAGGCACTCACACAATTGCAGGCCATTCAAAATCTCAATGCCGTCTCGCAACCCCTCCTGGCAGAGGTGTGGATGTCGTTAAATGCCTACGCCCAGGCCAGCGCCATTTATGGTCAGTTGGTGGCCCAGTTTCCAGAGCGTCTGGATTATGTGTTGGCCTGGGCCAACAGTTTGGCTTTGGCCCAGGATCCTCAGGCGGAGCAAGTTTATAAAGACGCTTTTGAGCTGGCGCAGCAGCAAGAGCAAGTCTCTGATACCCAGTGGCGCAACCTGATGTCAGGCTTAAAGACCTATTTCGCCTATGGGCAAGCAGAACAGGCTTTTTTACGGCTGCGTCAACCGCTGCCTGCGGATTGGCTGGAGGGAGCCTTTTTAGCAGAACTGTTGGGTCATGAAGCACGCATGCTGCAGCGTTACCAGGCTGTGCTTGCAGCCCTGCCCGCGACGGCGAAAGATGCTGAAGGGTTACAGCAGCGCATCACGGCCGAATGGGCGTTATTTCTGGCGCAACGTCGTCAGGCACAAACCCCCGCTGCGTTTCATGAACTTCAGAACACCATGATACAGCGCCTGTGGCAATGGCGCGCTGAACCATGGTTCTCAACCCCTGAGGGCTTTCTCAGGATTACGCGCATGATGATGGCTTTAGAGGCACCGGATGTACAGCTGGTCTTGCAAAGGCAATGGCAGCAGCAAGGGAATCCTCCGGTATCCTGGACGCCGGAGCAGCAGCGGGATTATCGGCTATTGCAGGCAGAGAATCTGGTGACGCAGGGAGAACGCCTGAGCGCAGCTTTGCATTATGAGGTGCTGTTCCGTGAATGGCGCTCAGCGCAAGGGACTGATTTACAAAAGCCCGGGTCAAGTCCCTGGTCTGAGGGCCAGCTATTGGCCCTGGCCCGAGGGCTCGGCACCGTGGACAAGCTTCAGGCTGCTGAGCTGCTGTGGCAGGCGTGTTTTGCGCAGCATCGCAGTTCTCGTGACACCTGGCAATGGACCTTTGAGCGTTTGGAGGCGCAGGCCCAGGCTTATCCTCAGTGGCAGAGCCGCGCAGAGGTCAAGGCCCGTTTTGAGGCGCTGCCCGTGCCCGCCACACTTTCACCCGCTGCCCGGCTGGCCCGCGCCCAATTGGCGTTAACTCTACAAGCAGATGCGCTGGCCCGTCATGATTTTACGCAGGTGCTGGCGCAGTGGCCAGGGGAGCGTCTGGCCCGTCAGGGGCTGGCCATGAGCTTAAAAGGCCAGCAACGCTATAGCCTGGCCCATAAGGCCTTTACCGAGCTACAGGCCTGGTATCCGCCCGTATCCCTTTCCTTTCGCGATGCGACCCTGCGTTTGGCTCAAATTGAACGGGCCTGGCAAGATCCCACACGGGCTGTGCAACGGGCACGCACCCTCACTTCAGAGGCAGCCTCCGAAAGCCATCGCGATGCCCTGACCGCAGAAGCTGAACGCTTTATCAATGACGTGCAAGGCGAGCTGGGATGGCCATTGACGACAGATCTACGCTATCTGGGCACGGCCCGCTGGCAACAGCAAGATCTCTTTATTGGGGAGCGTTATGTGCCGCTGGGGATTTCGGAGCTGGCACAGCGTGTGACATTCCCCCTCCGACGTGAAGACCATCAGTCACCTTTGGCTTCCGCTCTGGGCCTTGATCTGTCCCATTATCAGCCGTTGGGGGATTCGCCCTGGTTTTCTTTTTTGCGGGGACGCTTTTATGGCACTTCATCCTGGCGTCAGGAATTTGCCGAAGGGCCCTTGCACGCCTGGCTAACCCCCACCGTGGCTTATCAATGGGGGTTGCCCAACCCGCTCAGCATTGGCAGTAATCAACACGGCCGCGTACACACCAGCGCAGGTCTACAGCTCGATACCCGCCAGGCGCTGCTGGCTTCGGGGCAATGGGCCTTTGGACAGGCGGAGCTCTATCTGGGCAGCTTTTACAATTACGGCGGCGATGTGGGCTGGCGTTGGCGTGAAAGCTGGATGCCCACGCAGGGGATTTGGGGTGTGGACGTGGTCACAGGTCTTGACAATTACTTGGTGTTAGATGGAAATAATCAAACCCAGGATTTGTTCCGCCAGCGCAATGGGTTCAGAATTGTGTATCAGGACCCACGCTTTGATTACCAGGGAGGCATCGATATCGACCCCATTTACGGGACCCTCAGCGATTTGCATCTGGGCACCCAGCATCGCCTGGCTTATCGTTTTCATCCGGATTGGCAGGGGTGAGTCAGGGTTCAGTGGCACCGTTACGATCAGCCCCTGCAGGCTTTACAAAATCAGTGGCGCGCGGGATTGGGGGTTCGCTATGGGTGGCCCACGGCAGACGCTTTACCTTTGTCTTTTGAGCTGGGCCTGGATTGGGTGCATTTCTATCAGAGTGGGCAAGGACCTACCCCTCAATTTTTGCTGCAGTGGGAGACGCGTCTATGAAGTCCTCGGAGCGTGTTTTTTTGCTGGTGGCGGTTGTGGGTCTGGGGATTCATGGCCTGGCTCTGGGATTAGGCTCTTACCAGAAAACCTATGATGCCTATACCCATCTGTTTTTTGCTTCGCACTGGTTAAACAGCTGGTGGGAAGCCTTTGAACCCCGCTGGTACACCGGATTTTCGGTGTTTACTTACCCCCCTTTTGCCCACCAACTGGTGGCGCTGCCCGCCAAATGGCTGGGACTTGAGCCCGCATATTTGGGGGTGCAAATGCTTTGTCTGGGCGCTCTCGTAACCGGCATGTACCGCTACACACGCATCTGGTTTGAGCCAGCGGTGGCCCGCTTATCCGCTTTGTTGCTTCTGTTTTCACCCGCTTTGACCATGACGCTGCATCTTTTTGGTCAATACCCCAATCTGGTAAGTTTGGCCTTAACCCTGCATTTGCTCGCTTTTGTGGACATCTTTTTGCAGTCAGAACCCGCTGCGCACAAACGTTGGCAAGCCTTGCTTCTGGCGGAATGCTTGCTCATGGCCACAGCCTTTACCAGTCTATTTGCCAATTTTATGGGGGTTTTCTTTTTTGCTCTGCCGCTGTTAATCAAACACTGGCGTCGTGAAGTCTGGCATCGCCTGTTGTTTTTGGTGACCCTGGGGGCAGGCACGCTGTTGGCCTGTCTGAGCCCTTTTTTCGCGTATATGCGCGAACACCCCCTCTCGCAGGTGCAAATTCCCCACGGCAGCCGAGACAACGTGCTGGCCTGGGTGCCTTTGAATTACTTCACCTTTTATGGTCTGTATGGCGTGATGCTGCCCGTGCTGGGCCTGTGGTTATTCTATGCTTTTAAAACCCGGCAACACCGGGCCTTTGTGTTTCCCGTTTTGTTTTTATTGCTGTTAAGCACCGGTGGCGCCACACCCATCAATGCCTGGTTATTGGGGCCACTCTTTGACGTCTTAACCTTCGATCGCTTTGCTTTTTGGAACAGTCTTTTGGCCTTGCCCGTGGTGGCAGACTTGCTGTGGCGTACCTACCACACCTTGTCACAGCAGCGGGGTAGACGCTTGCTGGCGGGGGCTGGAGCCACGCTACTGCTGGGCCTGTACTTAACAGGGTTTGTGGTGAACCTGACGGCTTTTCGCTGGCACGCTTTGCCCCCGGTGCTTGATCTGGCCCCCGTGCAGGCGGTTTTACAGCGGCCAGACTATGCGCAGCGCCGTTACTTAACCCTGGGTTTAGGGGGGCATAATGTCTCGGCCCTGAGTATGAAGCACCCGGCCGAAACCCTGGACGGCAACTACAATTTTGGTCGTCGCATACCCGAGCTGAATCAGGCACCGATTGCGCTGCTGGATGACGCCAAATACTATGGCGAACCCGGCATTGATGCCCTGGCGAAAGTGTTGTTGGATCCGCGAAAATATGGCTTGAAAGTTGTGTTTTTACGGGATCAATATTACACCCCTTTGCTTGAAGCCAGTGGTTGGCATCTGGTAGAACACCTTTCGCAGGGCGTTGACGTGTGGGAAGCTGGCCTTGACATTGCGCCCCGTTCGCCCTATGCGGTATCGCCCTGGCATCGCCCCTGGGCCCAATGGATCTGGTCGGTCATGCCCCTGAGCAGTTTTGCAGCTTTTGGCGTACTCTGGTTCTGGTGGCGTTACCAGCATAAGCGGGGGGTGCTCTCTTGAAAGCCCTTCGGCCTTTGGCCTGTCTTGTGGCACTGGGGTGGGCAATGAGTCATATTTCAATGGCCACGGCTCAGGAGTCTGCGCTGTCTTTACAGGCTCCCACCGAAGCCCGCGCCACTGCACCCGAAACCGTTGATGTCCAGGCGCGCTTTCGCTTCTTGCCCTGGGGAAATTATCACGTGGTGCAGTATCCTGCCACCGCTTCTCTGGCCCAGCTGCGTCAGGACTTACCGCATCTGCAGTCTCTGCTTCACCTGACCCATGTGCGTTTAAGCTTACCTGCCGGGCAACACCTGCCCACCTCTTTGCCACAGCTTCTGAACGCCCTTCATCAGGCGGGGTACCAGATAGAGCTCGCACTGGCATCCCCACTACCTGTGACTGAATTGACTCCTCTCTTGCAGCACCCTGCGCTGCGGGCGGTGTTGCTGCCTGTGCCCACGGTGTCGCAGCAGGAGGCCTTTCAGGCGCTTTCTGTGCATTTACAGCACAGGCCGCATCTCAAGCAAGGCCTTATTTTTCACCGTTTTGCCGATGTGGCCCGGCATCATCACTGGCTGAAACAGCAGGCGCGGCCCACTCCAGATTTTTATGCCTATCATTATCAGGGACCGCTTCATGCCCTCCATGCCCATGTGCGTCGGGGCAAGCATTATCTGCATAAACCCTGGCAGTTGGCCGCGGTTTCTACCGGCGATGCTTTTGTCCCCCATCACCAGGAACATGAGGTAGCCTGGTGGTATCGCTTTGTGTATTACTTCTCTAAAAAATACGCGCTCTTGCCAGCGGTGGCCCACTTTTACGCGCCAGACACAGGGAGAATTCCCGGGATTTTGCGTGAGCGAGGGCAGGCTGAACGGCGCACGCCCGCTTACTGGCTGACCCATGTCTACTTTCACTTAAACCGCATCGATATCGACGAAGTCAAGCTCACCCGAGCCCTCTATACACAGCCCGGTCACCGTCAGCTCTATCGACCACAACGGCGACATTTTTTAGACCTCTATTACAAATTAAATCCCGCAGAGGAACTCCCGGATTTTATCACGCGGCGACGCAGTGCCCTGTTTTATGATTATGTGAAGCGAGAGGCCGAGGAGAGTCTTTTGACCTCTCATTTTGCTCGCTTGCAAAGTACGCAAAATACAGATCCTGTGCGCCTGAGCTTTTTGAGCGCACTGGGTCGTTTTCATTTCTTACAACATTTGCGCTATGGTTCCACTTCACCCTTTGCGATTCAGGGCTTAGCGGCCCCACAGTTGGCCTCCGATTTTGCCAGCTATCGCAAAATTTCTTCAACAGAGGCACCCTGGCTAGAACGCATTCCCCCCACCTTGAAACGGGGAAAGACCACCGTGGCCCTTGAGACCCAACTGCTAAAGCCGCTCTGGAGCGCGTCTGATAACGATTACCGCCTGTGGATCACGTTGAAGACGCTGGGGGGAGCCTTGCCTCTTACGGGACTGGATTTACAGCCGTTGGCCCTGGTGGCGCAAGACAGCGGGCACGTGTTCATTCCTGAGCCCTTGTTCTTTCAGTTTTTCAAGCGTCTGCAAGCCCAGGAAACGCTTCAGGCGATTATTCCTTTCCCTCAGGAGCAAACCTTTTCTTTGCGTGCGGGCTTAGAGCCGGCCCGTAAAAAGTCACCCCGTCGTCTGGAGGCGCGGGTTTTGCCCGCGAGTGGGCACACCGTACAACTGGAGGTGCGCAATCCTTTTGTGGAGCGTCTTTTCTTACCGGGCCTGGCCATTATTGCAGAGCAGGGTGAACAGGTCTTTGTACTGGATACGGTGTTGCCTGAAGGACTTATGCCTTTTGAACAACGCCGTTACCCCTTAACCCTGCCAGCGTCCTTTGAGACTGAAAAGGCCACTCGCTGGCACGTCAAAGCTGCTGCCTATCCGGTGATTCAAAAAAATATTAACCTGGACGACGCGTTTCGCAGTGATGTACTGGGCCTGAACGCTCAGGCCTTAACCAAATACGATGAAGTGCTGGAGCGCTTCGGCAAGCAATTATCGCCTCGCCAACGGCAGTCGGTGGCAGAACGACTCATCACCCTGAGCGTACAGTTCGCCGATCCGCAGACGGCAGATCGTTTTGCCCGTCTGCTTAGCTATCCAGTGAACAAGCCCCCGTTGCGCCTGGCCTGGGTGCGCGCTCAGCTCACGTATGCCAATCCTGCCTGGGGCGATTTACGAAAACAGCTCCAACTGGCCTTTGCCGAAAAAGCCTGGCAGCCCGGCTTGCGGGATTATGAATTGATGGCTTATGTGGAAAAGGAGTCAGGACATCTTGCGGAGGCCATACAGCGGTACAGTCAGTCGCTGACGCTGGCCCTGACCCAGCAAAACAACTCAGAAATTAACCGCTTATTTGCCGTGCTTACAGGCTTGTATGAAGCACAGGAGCGTTTTAAACCCGCCTTAAACCTGATGGTGCAATGGCAAAGGCATCCGGCGTATGGCGCACTTTCTCAGACCTTGCGGCGCACTCACGATAAGCGTTTGATGTATTTGGCCCAACGCTCCGGTGACATAGGGGCTGCCCTGGGTTACGGCGAGCGCTATCTCAAGCAGGGCTCCGATCCCGAAGTGATGTTATCGCTGGCGGGCTTGTACCGTAATCAGGGGCAAATAGACAGGGCGCAGTTCTGGTATGAGCGTTTGCTGAACTGCGGTGGGTGCCCCCAGGAGCTCGTGGCTTTAAAAGAGCTGGCCAGTCTTTACCAGCTGCGGCAGCCTCAACGCGCGGCGGCCTATTACACCCGCTATTTGGCCCAGGCCCAACTCTCTGTTCAGGAACGCCAGGCCCTTGAAGAAACCCTTTTGGAACTGTGGCTGCGCACCCAAAACTTCAGGGCTGCCCAGGAGCTGGTACAGCGTTTATTGCGGGAATGTCCCCGTTGTGCTGGCTTGTGGGACCGTCAGGGCACAATTGCGCTGGCTCTGAAGCAGCCGGCGCGGGCCCTGGCAGCCTATGAACAGGCCCTGCGTTTGCAATTTACCCCGTCTCGTTTAGAGCAGGTGGCCTATTTGGCCTTTGAACAAGAGCGTTGGCAGATCGCCGCTGCGCGCTTTCAGCAATTACTGCCCACAAAGCCTGAGGCCAGCGTGCGTTTGAATCTGGCCACTGCATATCTGAAGTTAGGACAGACGGCGCAAGCCCAGCAGGTGTTGAAGCCTTTTTTGACGGCAAAAATGGAAGCCCAAAACGCGGAACAGATCCTGGCTCTGGCTCAACTGTATCAAAGGCTTCAGGCCACTCCAAAGGCCATTGATCTGCTGGAGAGCTTGTTAAGGCAGCAGCCCGGTAGCAATGCCTACGCTTACCGTTTACTCGCGGCTTTGTACCAGAGCCAGGGGAAGACCGAACAGGCCACCTTCTGGCTGGAACAATTGGTGACACGTTTCCCTACGGAAAACACCCTGCCGCTGTTTAAACCCGAGGCTCCTCGGGCGGGACGGGTGGATCCTGCCGGGCGCTCTCGACGCTAAGCCTGATCAATTGGGGATTTCGCAGCGCCAGGCCGCCCCACAAAACCCCCAAAAGCCCCAGTCCCAGCACCCGTCCTGCTCCCAATAAAAACACAATGACCGTGGCCTCAAGCCCCGCACTGTGCGCATACAACATGAGTGCTGACAGATCCACCGTACCCAGGCCAATGGGCAAGAGACTAAAAATGCCCGCAATGGCCACCACCGCATTCAAACCGATACCCATCAGAAGGGGTAAATGCTGGTGAATGCTGGCCAAAATACACCATTGAAAGAGCCCGTCCAGGCCCCAGGCGAACAGGGTAAGCCCCCCCATGGCCATCAGACTTCGGGGGGTAAGGGCATGCAGAGCTCTGAGCCAGGGGTGTTGCTTAAGAGGGGTGTGTTGCCAGACGACATACAATGCCACTCCGGTCAGGGCTCCCAGGCCCCCAAGACCTGCCAGCGCAAGCCGTGTTTCCGGAAAGGCATCGATCAGGTAAGCAAAGGACAATCCAGCAAGTACAGCCATATCCCCCAGGCGTTCAATGAGCAGGATCCACAGGGCGGTTTTGCGATCGGTTTGTTGTCCCTGTGCCAGTAAAAAAACTTTGCTGAGTTCACCGGCCCGGCCCGGGGTGACCATGCCCAGAGAAATACTGATCACCTGAATGCGAAAACAGGCCCTCACCCCGTGGCTTAAGCCAAAATCTCTGCCCAGGACCTGTAAGCGCCAGGCCTTCAGCAACAATCCCAGTAAAGCGGTGAGCAAAGCAGCGCCCAGCCAGAGGTACTGGGCCTGGGCCATCAGGTGTCTGAAGGTTTCTGCTTCAAAGTCTTGTTTGAGTAGGTAAAAAAGACCGGCCATCACGCCCAACAAGAGCAAAAATTGTGCACCTTTTAACAGGTAACGAAGAAAGGGCTTCCACATATTCTGCTATCATAGCAAAATGCGGTTAAGCTTAGGTTTCTTAGGGGCTTTTTTGTGCGTGCTGGGTGTCAGTTTCACCTTATATACACGGGCTTTTTCTGTGGCCGCTTTGCCGGTGCGCGTTCAGGCTGAGCAATTCAAGGTGGGTGGGCACAATTTCTGGATACACGGTATCAATTACTATCCCCAACGCACGCCCTGGAGTCTTTTTTGGACCCAGTACAATCCTGAGGTCACGCAGGCGGATTTGAGACGTGTGCGCGCCATGGGCTTTAATACCGTCCGCATTTTTTTACCTTACCCGCAGTTTCAGCCGCCTTTTACAGCCCAACATACCCCCCTGGTACATCTGAACCATTTTTTAAAACAGGCGGAGTCTGAGGGCCTACGCTGTGTGATCACTCTCTTTGACTTTTATGGTGATTACCGCAGGCCAGAGTTGGCCGCCCGCTATGTGCAGGCGTTATTGCCCCGTTATCGCCATCATCCGGCTATTCTGGCCTGGGACTTGAAGAATGAATTGGATCGCGACGCGCCAGGGGTGGGGGCGGAAACCTTGCAACAGTGGTTAAACACGGTGATTCCGGCCCTGCGCAAGGCGGATGAAACGCATTTGCTGACCGTGGGTTGGTCGACGCCCGAAGCGGCGGTGTCCTGGCAAACCGCAGTGGACTATGACACCTTCCATTATTACGGACGTCCAACGGATTTTTCACCCCGGTTGGAAGCTTTACGGGCTCAGCGTGCCTTGCAGGGTTACATACGCCCGCTTGTGATGGGTGAATTTGGTTACCACACCTGGGCTGAGGCGCCACAGGATCCCCATCTTTTGCCTCATCAATACAATGATGTGAACGCTTTAATGGCGGGTCGTCTCAGTCAGGGGTTGGCAGGAAGTCTTTTTTGGAACCTGTATGACTATGCCCCCACCTTGCGAGAACCCTGGGTTTTACAGGCGCCTTCCTTTCAGTACTATATGGGCCTACTGGATCTCCAGGGCCAGCCTAAACCTGCCTTGCAAGCCTTGCAGCAGCGCGCTTTTTTGCGAGATGCCTACACCCTGGGAGAAATCACCTTGCAGAGTAAAGCCCTGGAAATGGTGCTGTGGGCAGAAGCTGGGGGTGAAGTGATTCTTGAGCAGGTGTCTGGATCGCACCGCCAGGAGGTTCGACGCTGGTCTATCGAACCGGGCCTGCAGCGCCTGGCGGTGCCTGTGGAATCAGCGGTGTTGGCTGAACTGATTGCCTTGCGCCAGCGTTATGAAGTCACATCCCCTGCCCTGCGTAATTTGGCAGGACAGGGGATGGCGTTAAGGCGTGAACCGCTTACTTTGCGTTTACGTTAAGTTTGGCGTGCTCGCTGCCGCCGCCCTGGTAAGGTTGGCCTTGCAGATAGTCTTTTGCCATATGAAAAGCAGTGACCAATTTGTGGCTCTGCCAGTATTCCACCTGACTGACCGCCACGGTAATCACCGCAATGCGATCGCTCTCTTTGCCTTCGGGAAACCACAGTTTATCGGCCTCAGTCCAAAGTCGTTCAATTTCTGTGGCGTTTTGGCTGACACGGGCTTCACCGGAGAGCGACATAAACACCGCGCTGCCGGGGTCTGACAAGCTGACATTGACCTGTGGGTGGGCCTTGAGTTCCTCAATTTTAGGGGTGTCAATGGCGGTCAAAAAGGCAATGACCCCACTAAAGCTTTCGCTTTTTACCACCATGGGACGACTGCGCAAGCTGTTGTCTCCCTCCTGGGTGGTCAACATGGCAATTTTTACCTTCTCAATTAGCTCTTGTACTTTTTGAAGATCTTCTGATTTGGGATGTGACATAAAAAACTCCTTGAATTGTAATGCTTCTACTGTAGAGAGAGATCGCGTTGCAAAACAAGGTCAAAACCTGGGTTTATATGGCTTTTAAAGGTGCTTTTTATGGCTGTTTTTCAACACTCAGCAATTGGGGGGGAATTGCATCCGGGGGGTAGACCCATGCAAAGGTGACATCCTGACTTTCACCGGCAGTCAGGGTCTGGGTGTAAAAAGGCGCTTGCCAGACCCCCTGACGGGTTTGTAGGTGAATCCATCGGGGCTCATTGCCGGGGCTTTGTACCCGCACGGTGCCGCGAAAAACCACCTGTTTGTGGGGAATATAGCTCAGGGGAGGCTCTGCAGAGGCCTGATAAGCGCTGGGTTGGGTCCAGCGCCAGTGCAGGGTGATGGGGTTCGACTCGGGATTGTGAAGACGATAGCGCACCTGGTAATAGGTGCCGTAATTGCCGTGAGACTCCACAGCACTGCCGGCCACTTTACGCAGCAGGGGGGCACTCTGATTTTGTCCGCTTCCCCACTGTTTTAGATACGTACTGGCCACGGGCCAGGCCAGCGCTTTTCCTGCATTCAAATGTTCCCAGTCCTGGGATTGAAGGGTGTAGTCGCCTTCCCAACGATCGCCCTGAACGAGGCCAGACACGCGACCAAAACGAAATGTGCCCCGCGGCGGTGGCAATTGAGGATTATAATCTGTGGCCTCGGGCTCGGCGGGTCCTGCTGTATTTTGGGCCGCCGCCTGATAATCTTTCAGCTTACCGGGCCCCACGGCTTTTAAAGCCACCCAACGGAACTGTACCGCTTTGTCGGCCTGCAGATCAAGCCAGATGCTGAGCGCATTGCGTTGGCCCACCAGTCCCAGGGGATTGGTGGGTACGGGCAACTCAAATAAGAGTTGTTCTTGTTGGGCTTCCAGCAGGTAGGTTTTGCGCAGGGCTTCGGTTTCAGGTCGGCTACTGTCCTGAAGACGGGCCAGGGCCAGGGCGTCACCGGGACCGCTCCACAGCGTGCCCGTTTGTTCGCTGTGGGCTTCGGTTTCTATAAAGAGGGCTTCAGGGCGAGTGCGTGCAAAATAGGCCTTTGTGATACTCAGGTCTGTCTTTTCTGAAGCGCGGGCCAACAGCCCCAGACGAAAGCCCGCAAAATCCAGGGGTTGGGTTTCTACCACATGGTGTGCAAAGGCACTAAACTCTCCTTGTAATCCTTCTCCCAGGGTGGCACTGTCCACAATCAAGCCTGGTGTGGTGAGCAGTTCCGGCCGGTTGCTGCTCAACACGGGTTTGGTATTAAGCTGGCCGGGCAAGGGACTGACGTGAAATTCAGGGGGGGACGGGGGGGCCGTAAGCACGGCCTCTGGGGTGCTTATTTCGGGGGTGGCAGGCAGTTGGGGCTGTTGCTGCCAAAAGCTTGCGCAACTGCTAAGGCTGCCCAGTAAGGTACCCAGGTAGGTGCCCAGACAGGCCTTCTGTATCCATCGACGCCTTTTCATTATCGGGCATCCTTTTTCATATAGCCAAAAATTTTGGCAAAGTTGTCGCGGTTGGGCATGACCCGCCACAGGGGAGGCTCGGTGGCGCAAAGGGTCAAGAGGGTTTGGGTCCAGTCCATTTTCCACACATGCCCTGCGGGAAACCAGCGAAAACCGACCCCAATAGATCCGGTGGGATTATTGATATGGTGCCACCACGAGGCCGGGTTAAACAAGACGTCTCCGGGCTCCAGCAAACAGGTGTAATAATCCACGTAAGCCATGGCCGGATAAGCCGTAAGGTCTGGCGCATCGGGATTAAAGGTGCTGTGGAAATAGGGGTTGCGCTTTACGGGTGGACGCAACAGGGCGTCGTATTCAGGTGGGTAAAGCACCCAGTGCTTTTGGCCATAGACCTGGGTAAAAAGGTTGGGCTCTGCGGCGGCGTGCAGGTGAGTGCGTGAATGTTTACCGCCGATAAACACCTGAAAGGTTTGTCCCGATGACAGGGGCTTGCGTAAACCCTTAAGCCAGCGTACGTCAAAATGAGCATAAAGCTCGGGATGGTCATACAGCAAGCGGTTGAAACGGCTGTATTTCGTCAGGGGGTCCTGGTCCATTTCGGAGACCAATGCGGCCAGCGTGGTGTATTGTACACCGTAATCAATGGCTTCAACGTTCTGGGGAGCAGCATCGATCAAAGCCACGGGATCTTCGCCATAGGTTTCTGCCAACCACGTGGGGCTCCAATCCTGAACGCAACGCCAATGACGGGCTTTTCCCTGAAAGATAACGGGGATGCCGCGCCGGTAGTACACCTTTAAAAACTCTTCGTCACTCAGGTCCTTGCGGCGCTCAACGGGAATTTCGCGGCCTTTTTTAAGGGGCTGAAGGGTGTTTAACATGTCCTGTTGCAACTGGGCGTGAGCAGCTTGACGCTGGTTCTGTCCGATAGGACCCAGGAAGTGCTCCTGGGTCCAGAGATGCCGGTAGCGTTCCACCTGTGATAAAAAAGCCTGAGGTAAGCGATGTCTGGTCATTAATAGCCTGCGGGCTCGCCTCCTTTCCGGGGGTCTGAGGCACCGGTAAAGACGCCCTCGCGAAACATGACCGCCTGGACCACGTTTTCAGCTCCGCCCATTTTCAGGGCATGTCCTTTGCGGCTTAAGGCCTGTTGTACGTCCAGGGGCATCTCTTTTTCAATAAACAAGGTGTTGGGCTTCCACTGGTGATGAAAACGGGGCGCCGACACGGCTTCGTTGACGTTCATGCCGTAATCCAGCACATTAATGAGGCTTAAAAAGGTGCCGGTAATGATTCTGGGACCTCCTGAGGCCCCCAGAGCCAGGAAAGGTTTTCCTTCGGGCCCAAACACCAGGGTGGGAGACATACTGCTGAGGGGCTTTTTGCCCGGTGCAATGGCATTGGCCTCTGTACCCACCAATCCAAAGGCATTGGGTACACCGGGAGCCTTTGAGAAATCGTCCATTTCGTTGTTCAAAAGAATCCCCGTGCCTGGCACGACGGCCTGAGAACCAAAATACGTGTTAATGGTCTCGGTGGCGGACACCATATTGCCGTGACGGTCCATAATGGCGTAATGGGTGGTGCCGTGATCTTGAGGAGCAGGGGCTGTGGCTGCGTTCTCCAGGCCTTTTTTACCGTAGTATTCAGGGGCCAGGGTCATGTACTGGGCCTCATTCAGGCGACGGCGCAACTGTTCTGCATACGCTGTGGACGTCAATTGCGCCACGGGCACTTTGACAAAGTCTGGGTCGCCCAGGTAATGGGCCCGGTCACTAAAGGCGTGTTTCATCGACTCCGTAAGCAAATGGGTATACGCTGAAGAACCCCAGCTCAAGGCGTTCCAGTGTAGGGGATAAGGCTGTAAAAGATTGAGCATGGTAATCAGCGCCACGCCCCCAGAACTGGGGGGTGGCATCGTGACCACCTGGTATCCCCGATAGCGTGTGCTAAGGGGCGTCCGGTATTTGGGACGGTAATTTTTTAAGTCCGAAACCTGTATGAGCCCCCCCGCTTGCTGAATTTTCTGGGCAAAGGCCTCAGCCCAGGCCCCTTCATAAAAACGGCGAAACCCTTGTTCCGACAAGAGCGTCAGGGTTTGTGCCAGCGCCGGGTTACGCACAATCGTACCCCGTTCCACGGGCTTGTTGTTGATAAAATACAGGGCCTGCAAGTCCGGGTAGGCCCCTCGTTGCGCCACCGCCTGAGAGGCCTCTACAAAGTGATCGTCTGCGGCAAACCCTTCCCGAGCCAGACGCAAAGCCGGTTCCACCAGGGTTTTCAGCGGCAAACTGGCACGGGTTTTATAGATTTCATCGAGTCCGGCCAGCAGACCGGGGACGGCGGCGGCTTTAAAACCCACGGTACTGAGATTGTCAATGGGCTGGCCCTCAGCATTGAGATACATATCGCGATGGGCTTGTGCAGGGGCTGTCTCCCGATAATCTAATGCACCAGTTTGGCCTTTTTCATGAAATAGCATAAATCCACCGCCACCAAGACCAGTGCTCTGAGGGCGAACCACTGATAGAGCCAGCGACGTGGCTATGGCGGCATCAAAGGCATTTCCGCCTTTTAAAAGCATATCGCGTCCTGCGGCAGAGGCCAAAGCGTGATCGCTGGCCACAATTCCCTGGGTATAGCGGGTGGGGGCTTTTACGGCCCCGTGTACGGTCAAAGCGGGGCTGAGGCTCCATAGCGCCAGAGCCACCACAGAAATTTTAGCGGGAGAAAGGGGCATGGTTTAATCCTGACTTTCGTGTAAAAGTTTATGCTGATTCATCTTTACCATATAATACGCGTCGAGTACTTCCAAATAAAAGAAGCTCCATAATTCAGGGCCTTCTGGAGCCGGGTGTAAAACGGTGTCACTGCGTTGATGGGCCAATTGTTTTTGAACCTCCACAGGCAAGGCAAATGTCTCCAGGGGCTGTCCCGTGGCGTTTTCTGCTGCCAGAAGCAGCTTCTGATTGCGATAAACCAGGGCCACCGCTTCAACGGCAGGATGTGAAAGCTGTAAATACCGGGGGATTAAATCATCCAGAACAATTTCTACACCCACATTGCCCAGACGTTGGGGCGCTGCCTGAGAGGTATCAAAGAGGGGTTTAATTCGCGGTAATAAGCGCCCAAGCCCTGAAATATCTTCATAAGGCGAACCCCAAAAGGCGGTGCGATGGGATCGCGCTTCTTGATACCAGGGGCGACGGCGGGGATCATAATCCGTGGGGTAGCCTCCTTTGCCGGGGTAACTGTAATGCAATCCGTTTTCTAAAGACACGTAGCCCCAGACCATTAGCGGGGTTTGCTTAAACATCTGTGGAAGTAAAGGGTTCAACACGTAAAGTCTTTGTAAGGCTCCTTGCACTTCTGCGAGGGCTAAACCCGGTGCCAATTTGACCACCGGATAACGAAAGCTAATGGCCCGTTGATAGCGCGGGTTGGGCGCAAAGCCAGGTACCCGTCCACGGTCAAAGGCGTCGTGGGTGTACCAGTGGGACGCCGGGGTTACTTTGCCCTGGATTAAAGCACCTGCAGCCCGTGTGCTGAGACTTTCAAGATGTCCTTCAATGGCAAACAGTTCTCGTTCTAAGGCCTGGGCTTGTTGCGCTCCGGCACTTATAACCTGAGCTTGCGCTGCGTCCAGCCGCCGTGCCTGTTTTGTACTCCATAACTGGTAAGCAACAGAACCCAATAACACAAAGACCAGGCTTAAAATAAGCGCTGCGGTCAGGGTAAAACTCAGGGTCTTGTGCCGTTGTATCTGATAGAGTGCCTGTTCCCACCAGCGTGGGCGATAGACAGAAACGGGCTCACCCGCTAAAAAAGAGCGTACATCTTGTGCCAACTGCTCTGCCCGGGCATAGCGATCCGCCTCTTTGCGGGCGCAGGCTTTGTGAACAATCGCCTGGAGCGGTGCCTCAATGTGCGCAAACCCCGAAGCTTTTGCTTGAATGTGTTTTTGATAGGGCGCAAAAGGAGCCAGTTGGGCCTGTAAAACCTGTTTAAGCAAACCCATTTGGCTCTCAGCCTGGATGGCTGGCTTTAAAGTTAAAATTTCAAACAAAATCAGACCCAATGCAAAAATATCGCTGCGTCCGTCCAGCAGATGATTGCGGGCCGCTGCCTGCTGCGGAGACATATAGCGTGGGGTTCCCAAAATTTGTCCCGCCTGGGTCATTTCGGGATGTTGAAAGTCTTCGCCCTTTAATTCACGTTCTGCTTCATTGGGCCCAAAACGCCGGGCAATACCCCAGTCCATGACATAAACATCCTGATAAGCGCCCACCATAATATTGGCGGGCTTTAAATCCCGATGAATCACCTGGCGGGCGTGGGCAAATCCCATGGCGTCACATACCTTCAAAAACAATTGCAAAAGGCTTTCACGGGAGTAGGGAGGCCTATGGCCTTTATTCAGAGCCTGTCGGTTTTGTGCCAGCACTTCTTTTAAGGTAAAGCCTGAAATCTTTTTCATGGTATAGGTGGGTAGCCCCTGCTCCTGATACCCCATACGATACACCGGAACAATATGGGGGTGGTCCAATTGGGCGGTGATTTGCACTTCATTGATAAAGCGCTGAATGACCCGAGCGGGCAATTGGTTTTGACTTAAGAGCGCTTTATAAGCCACGTGACGTCCTAAAATGCGATCATGGGCCTGATAGACCACGCCCATCGCCCCTTGCCCCAATTCTTTTTCAAATTCGTAATGGCTATCGCTCTGCGGGGTGCTTATCTGACCGGGGGGCACTTTTACAGCGGGCTGGGTTTGAAGCATTTCCACGGGCTCTTGAAAATGCATGGCTTCAATCTTTGAAAGATCAAAAAGAGCGTGTTCTGCCAGATAACGGACAAAGGCATCCACCACAAAAATGGAATCCATGGGGGTGGGATGCAAGGCTAAAAAGCGTTGCCAGTGGGCTGTGAGATCAGCACGTTCTTCGGCTGCAAACAATTGAAGAATTTTAGAAGGCGGGTGCTCTGGCAAATGATTCATGCAAAGCATTATACAAGTTGCTTGTCTGGGTTGCTTGTCGAGGCTGTGGGCTACAATGCAAAACCGCCCCGTTTTGTTATTAAAACGGGGCGGTAAAAAGGTACCACAGGCGGGATTCGAACCTGCGACAACTCGGGTATGAACCGAGTGCTCTAACCAACTGAGCTACTGTGGCGAGGAATTTCATTATATTATAATCACCCCTGAGCCAAAAGGGGAATCAACAAAAATCCTCAAGAAATTTGTTAATCTGAAAGAGAGAGGCCCACGGGCTTTATTTCAAAACAAGTAAAAGTGAGATACCATGCCCCTTTTCGAGCTGCTTAACGACAATCCTTTGTATATGGTGCTGTATCAATTGGGCCATCAGGCCTCCATCAAAAACATTTTAGAAGTGGGTTCTGCCGATGGCAGCGGCAGTACGGCTATTTTGCACGAGGCCCTGGGGCCTGATAGCCAACTTTTTTGTCTTGAAGCAGACCCTGAGCGGTATGGGGTTTTAAAAAGCCGCTATGCTCAGGATCCTCGTGTGGTGACCTTGCCCTATTTATCGGTGTTTCCTCCGCAGTTCCCCGACTGGGAAACTGTCATGGCCCATTGGCATCAGGGACAAAGCTTTTTACACCGCTATCCTTTGCTCGAAATTGAAAAGTGGTACCGTGGCGAACAACGTTTAGCTGCTCAGGCTGAAAAAGTTTCAGGC
This sequence comes from Candidatus Sericytochromatia bacterium, assembly GCA_964229355.1. GTDB lineage: Bacteria > Cyanobacteriota > Sericytochromatia > UBA7694 > UBA7694 > CAXRDE01. Next base: position 194,187 of record CAXRDE010000025.1, read on the forward strand.
ATTGCCTGGATTAAAGCCGAGTACAAGGTTGAAACCTTTGATCTGGTGCTGCTCGATGGCGCTGAATTTTTAGGGGATCAAGATTACCAGGCAGTCAAAGGAACACCCTGGATTGTACTGGATGACACCCTCAGCTATAAAAATAAAGCAGTGTTTGAATCCCTACTGGCTGACCCGGACTACTTTTTGCTGTATCACTTTGAACGCTGGGCCCATGGCTGTGCAGCTTTCTGTAAAAAATCGCCCCTTCAGGCAGGCATTAGTGCCGTTATTCACACAAAAAATGAAGAAAAAAATATCTCTAAATGTATACAAAGCTTACAAAAAATAGCTTCTGAAGTGATTGTGGTGGACATGTACAGCAGCGATGCAACCCAGACTCAGGCGTTGGCCATGCATCAAGAGCTTTGTCCCGTACGCTGGATTTCTCATGTGCCCACGGCGGGGGTAGATGTGGCCCGCAATTTTGGCTTAAGTCAGGTGAAGTATCACTGGACTCTGGTGCTTGATGCCGATGAACGTTTGCCAGAAACCCTGCAAAATCAACTACTCTATTTATCAGCATTGGGAGATGCTGACGCCTATTGGTTGGCCCGTAAAAATTACTTCTTTGGAGCCTGGGCCAAAGTGCTTTTTCCCGATTATCAGCTGCGCTTTTTTCGCAGCTATCAGGTTCAATGGTCCGGCGGAGCTCATCAGTATCCGCAATGCACAGGCACCCAGCAGCAATTGCCCACAGACGCATTTATTGAACATTACTCCTATACCTCTGTGGCTGATTTTATTACGCGCCAGGAAGCGTATGCCCAGGTGAGCTGGGCCCATCAACGGCTTTCGCCTCTGCAATTGCAGCAAAAACTTCCTGAACTGCGTCGCACTTACCAACACCGGGCAGAGCAAGAACTCAAAAAAATCAAAAATCAAACCCTAGACGACCACAGTTGGCTCATTCATCATCTCTATCTCTTTTCAGAACTCACCCAGGTGGCCGTGGCCATGGAAAAATCTGGGCGTTTTCAACAATTGGCAGAGCAGCCCCCCACCTTAAGTGCCTATAGCTATCTTAAAAATGGCATGCTTTTTGATTATCCGTTTTGCGAAAGCCTGCTTTCGGTTTTGCCTGTCTGTGATGAAGTGGTGGTTACCTATGCCGTGGACAGTGAAGACAACACCTTTGAGGTGTTGCAAAAAATGGCGCAGTTATTTCCCCATTTGCGCCTTTATCCCACGGCGGTTTGGACCCAATCCCATGTGTTAAAAGGCGAACGCATTGCCCACGCAGCCACAGAAGCCCGTGATTATTGCCAGGGCGATTGGCTGTGGCATGTGCAAGCCGACGAAGTCTATACGCGGCAAGATGCTTTAAAAGTAAAAGCCTTGATTGCGGAACATCACACAGCGCCTGTGGATGCTTTTGTGTTTCCCATTCGGCATTTTTATGCCCATTATGAACAATATGTCAATGCAAGAGGCCCAGAAGAAGGCTGGTATTTGTTTTGTGTTCGCCTGGCCCGGCGAGGGACTGCAGAGCACATTGGAGATGCCTGGACCCAACAGGTGAAAGCCCCTGAACGTCTTCTTAAAGTGCCCATTACCATTTATCATTATGGCCATGTGCGAGAGCCTGAGGCCATGCGTTTAAAAAGTAATCACATGGAACGTCTCTACAAGCCACTGCCCGAAGACTTTGAGGTGTGTCCGCCTCAATCATTTGTTTATGACCGGGTTCCTCAAGAGCTTTTGGCACCCATGGAAAGTCCACATCCTGAAGTGATGGCACGTCGTATTGCCCGTCATCGCCTCGCCCACGTTCGTCAACGGAAAGAAAAACCACGCTTGCTCATTGTGTCCCGTTTACCTGGGTTAAAAAAAGGCTATGGCATTACCTTTAGCTCCATTTATGGGCTACATATTTTGCAGCAGTACTTTGAGGTGCATCATTTGGCCTGGCATTCCCCTGAAGCGACTTACGTTTATGAAGGGGTGCACATTCATCCCGATAATCCAAAACACATGAAAGATCCGGCCCGTTTAGAAGCCCTTTTACACGCACTCAGTCCAGAGGTCATTCTTTTGCACGCAGATATGCATTTTTTCTTGCCTTACCTGGACCTGCTGAAAGCCTGGAAGGGTGCAGTAGTGGGTTGGTTTACGGTAGATTTTGACCAGGAAAAAAACCCTTCGCCCCTCGTCCCCGTGCTCCAGCGCTGTCAACGTGTACTGGGTATGGCTGACTTTGGACTAAACCAAATAAAAAAAGATTACGAAGGCCCCGTGGGTAAAGTGCCTCTGGGGGTAGACACCCGCTATTTTCAACCCGTTGCCGCAGAAAAAAAACTGCAATTGCGCCATACCTGGCAATTGCCTGATCAAGGGTTTATTTTCTTAACGGTGGCCAATAATTTTTGGCGCAAAGGGATTGAATACGCCGTACAAAGTTTTTCTATCTATTGCCAACAGTACCCGGAAGCCGCAGCCCACAGCTTCCTGTATTTGCATACCGAACGCACCCCGGAACTCACAGAGCAAATACAGGTGCTCGGACTTCAAAAAAAAGTGTTAATCACCCCTGACTATGATCCGATTAAAGCCCCTATTTCGACCCAAACCCTGGCCGAACTTTATCAGTTAAGCGATGTTTTTCTATTGTGTACCCTTGGTGAGGGGTTTGGCATGACGCTTCTCGAAGCACAAGCCAGCGGCTTACCCGTTATTGCCTCAGACAACAGTGTCATTCGTGAAGTAACCCAGGGAAACGCCTTATATATTCCCTGTCCACATCGTGTACCGGGCAAAACCGGAGGCCGTATGGTCTGGATGGATGCCCCGGATCCTCATGAGGCCGCATTTTTAATGCATCAATTGTACAGTGATAGCGACCAGTACTTTCGACTCGCTGAAAAAGCCTTACAAGATGTGCGACACTATAACTGGGATGCCACCGCTCATCTGTTGGCTGGTGAGCTGGCGCTGGCTACACATCAAGGAAAACCTGGTTTTGATTACCCGGAACCCCGCATTCAAGCGGTATAATGACTGTTCAAAGGAGTAAAGCATGCCTTCTAAAACCGAGTCCCCATCTCCAGGCCAATTGTTGTTTATGCAAATCTCAGATAAGTCCTATGACGAAATCTTTTTGATTGAGCGGCTCACGCAACAATGGATTGAGCAGTATGGTGAATGTGAAGTAACGGTGTGCGTTAACGGCAACGCGTATCCTTTTGTTTCAAGTCATCCCAAACGTCTGGTCACCATTTTCACCGAAGATCAGGAAAAAAATCGCCAAAAATTTGAAATTTTACGTGAAAATGTAAAATTTGACGCCATCATCCTCCTGGATGTGTATGAATATTTTGTGCATCCCATGGACTTAAATTTTTTGCCCGCCTGGTTAAAAGACGTGGAGAACCCACTCTATGCCGTGGACTATTTTAATCTCCTGGTTTATCAAAAAGATCACTTTGTGCTTCGGCATCAAGTGGATATTGCCGAAGAAAACCGGAACAGTGTCCCCCTGGACTTGCCGCTGGAATTATTAAAGCCCGTCTTACCCAATATGATGGAACAGATAAGTCAGGAGACAAAAACCTGGCCGGTACAAAGTGTTTTTAGTGAACTGACCTTAAAAGCAGCCCATTTGCGCACTGAAATTTTTGAATCCATGGAAGCCAAAGACAGTGACTTCTTAATTACCGTGGCCTTTGATCCTTTTTTGTTTACCCAGGCTGCCGAACGGCAATTAAGCGGCTATTATCTGGTGTTAATTGAGGTACTTGTCTTTTATCTCCGTCAATTCAAAGGACAGCATTTTCACGTGTTTATTGTGGGGATGAAACCTCCTGCGGTGGCCATTAACTTAGATCCTGAGATCAATGTCAACCTGCATTATTTTGGACACTTTACCGAAGACAATTATGCGGCATTTCTTGGAGCCAGTGATTTATTGGTGCTCAATAACACCTGGAGCGTGGCTTTGCTCGATGCCCTCTACTTAAATTTGCCCGTATGCATTTTTGGCAATAGTATCATTGAAGCCTGGAAAGACGATACCGAAACCCAAAAAGAACTGCGGGCGAGTTTTCAGCCCTTAAAGCCTCTTTATGACTTATGTCACTTGATGATTAATATGAATCAGTACGCCATGAGTACACCTATTTTTCAATTTGTCACTTATCCGCTGCGCGATGAGCGTCTACATTTTCCGCAGGCAGGGTTGCAAGAAGCGGTTCTGCCTTATTTTCTTATCGATATGTTCGACGACATGAGCACCTTGCCCTTACTCAAAGAATTACTCTTGTCGCAAACAACCCGACAAGGCTATGCTACCTTATGCCAAAACTATCTTCAAAAACAGCAAGGCCCTTTGCGATTTGGCCAAATTCACAAGCAGGTAACCACGAACCATGAATAACCCCCTTTTTCATTTAAAAAAAAGGAAACTGGCCCCCGATTATTTCAAATTACGGGCTCCCTGGTTTTTTAATACGCCCGATGTATACCCCTTTGCCTATATTGCATTGGGCATGGTGGTGTCACTGTGCTTACTTGGCCTTTTATTACTGGTCGCTCTGGGCGCCTTTTCGGGTACTTCAGAAAGTGCGTCTTCACCCCCTGTGGAATCCACAACGGTCAGTCCTCCCGAAGCTTCTGCTGAAAATCAAACAGAGACAGCTCAGGGTACCGACACCACCAGCGTCGAAGGCAATGACACAAACGTTTCGCCCTTAATTAAAAATGCGCAAAACCTGGAAGATGTAGACACAAAAATACGTAATGCCCAGAGTCAACCCACCTATGACCTAAAATTACAGGCCTTGATTAAACTCGAAGAGGCTGAAGGCCTAACGGTCGAACAAGCCAACGAAATCAAAGCTTTAAAACAAGAGTATACCGACGCCCTTACCCAGGCTCAACAAAGCTATTTAGCTATTGAATCAGCCCTTGAAAAAGAGCACTATTCGGTGGCCATTGAAAAAAGCCAGGCTCTAATCACCCAGGGCGAAATTCTGGGCGTCATTTACACCAACGCACAAGACAGTCTTGAAAAAGCCCACCTGAGAAAAATTGACTATTACTTAAAGGTGGCACAGTTGGGCAAAGCGGAGCAGGCTTTAAATGAAGCCAAAGCTGCGGGCTTAAAAGAAGAAAAGCTGCAAGATTACACGAGCAAAATTCAGGCGCTCAAGAATCTATAGTACAATAACGAAGATTATTGTATATGTATTTAGCCTCTAATGGGCTCCCCCTAAATTTAGACCTATAACACCCAGGATAATCAGGGAAATAGAAACTATTTTTAAGGGGTTTAAAGACTCCTGAAATAAAAAAGCACTGAGTACAACCACCAAAGCCGTGCCCAATCCCGCCCACATTGCGTAGGCAATTCCCATGGGGATTGTTTTTAAAGAAAACGTCAGCAAAGTAAAACATAGGGCATAGCAGACAAACATGCCCAACGCAGGTAAAAGATGGCGAAAACCGTCGGAGTAACGCATCAGCATTGTGCCTGTAATTTCAAAGAGAATGGCTCCAGTTAAATAAATCCAACCCATGTTTAAATGCTTTCTGAAAATAAATTTGTTATTCTCGAGTATACCGTTACGGCGTTGGTGGGAACGTTCTTATTTTTAAGCTGACGACAATCGATTTAAAAATAGATCAAGCAACCCTGGGCCCATTGTTTGCCTTAACGAAGCCCTAAAATGTCTTCACTGACAATAATATACATTATTACATATAAAGATTAACGAAAAAACTAGCTTTCAGGCACTTTATATACAATAATAAGTTAACGGTTTTTTGAGGGGTTTTTCAAAAAACCAAATGACGTTCAATAACTCGTCAGGGCGAACAAAGCTTTTTTCATGCAAGCAACGTATAAAAAGACCCTGAAAAACAAGGTGTTTTTTAAAGCTTTATTTTAAGAGATGACCTCTTTTTATTTAAAAGACTCTACAAAATTGCATCGATGCAATTTTTTGGGCCACTATCATTTCTGTAATTATTTAAGGACATCGTTATAAGTAGTTATATACTATAGATATCTATTTGTATGGATGACCTCAATTAAGCATATTCAATAACATCGATTATTGCATATGAAAACAAAAAGGAAAGGGCAGTGTCTTCAAGACACTGCCCTTTCTAAAAAATCATTCTAGTACTTGCGGTGGGCGTCGGCAATTTCACCGGTACGTTGTTCGATCTGACTGGCGCTGCCTGAAATGCCTTTCAGGTCATTGTTCACCACGCGGGCGCGATCCAAATCATTGGCACTGCGGGCGTCAAACAATTTGTTGTAGAAGTTTACGTTGGTGTCGGCCAGGGTTTGCTTGTCGGCACCGGTGTTATAGGTTTCCACACGACCGGCTAAACTCCGCAGTGAAGACGCTTCATTCTTATAACCCGAGTCAATGCCGTTACCGATTAAGGCTCCGATACCGCCAGAAGCTGCGGCACCAATACCGGCCCCCATCAGCGCAGACTTCACGGTTTTACCGCCCGCGAAGTAACCAATGGCTGCACCAGCGACCAGGCCGACGCCTGCACCCACGCCAGCGTAAGGCGCGGTTCTACCGGTGGCTTTTGCATCGGTGGCATCGGCTTCGCGGCGAATGTTTTGGCCCACTTGTTGGCCACTTTTGCCAGAGTTCTCGATATTGTGAATGTTGGCAAAAGCTTTTGAAATATTGCTGTCGGTGGCCCGTACGCTCGCTTGTAAATCAGGCAGGTCATTGGTTTGTTCTTTAATGGCTTTCAGGGCGCTGTTCATGACTTCATAAGAGGTTTTCAAATTGGTCAGAATTTGCTCTTGCTCACGGAGATAGGGGTCTAAACGATCCAGGTAGGGATCATCGGGAATAATGGGCTGGGTGTTATCACCGGGTTTGCTGTTAAAAGGATCTTTACCGTAAGGATCGTTGCTGCCTACACTGTTGCCACCCCCACTGAAGGGATCTTTACCGTAAGGATCTCCGCCACCAGATACAGGACGAGAAGGAGAAGTGGGACGCTGACCTGGAGTGTAATCGGTAAACCAATCGCGGGTACGACTCATATTTTGCTGTAAGCGAGCGCTCCAGGTATTCCACTGGGTGCTGTTCAGGGTGGTTTTGGCTTGAATATGTAAAGCCCGTGAAGTGGCATCGGTTTTACCGGCTGTCATATCGCGAATGGAACGCAGAGAAGATTCCATGCTATTAATGGCAGCGTCATAAGAGCGATTGCTTTCTTGAAGTTTGTGGTAACGATCGCGAGAGGTGTCATCGCTATATAAAGTGGGGGTAAAAACATGGGTGTTTGAAATGCCGTTATGGGCAGTGGTCCGTACACTTTTTAAGGTTTCTAAGCCTTCTACATGGATATTAAAACCACGGCTTTGTTCAATGTTGCCCTGGCGAATTTCGACTTTGTCTTGCTGCAGTGCAGATACGAGTTCTTGTTTTGAAATTTGACCATTCTGATCGGTGTCTACGGCTTTGCGAATATGCTCAGAAGCCTTAAGCTCGTCCATGTTTCCGTTTTTGTTGGTATCAAAAGAATTTACGAGCCATTGATGATTTGAAAAGTTTACGCTTGCAGTCATTGTTTTTTCTCTCTTACGCTTTTTTGAGTTGTGTTTTCAACTGCATTTATTATGCCATCCTAACGTTAAATCAGAATTAAGCGATCAGAATCAAACGGTTAAATTGATTTTAAAATTAAACGCTGTGAGATAACCTTTAAATTAAACATGCAATAACGTGGATTATTGTATGTTTGTCCAGGCCATTGCCTGAGCAAAAGCTTGCCTGGCCTGAGTGTCCACGGTTTCACCATGACACATCACGATCCGCTCAAAATCCCAGGCTAAAATCTGTTGACAGGTGTTTTGAAAGCGTTTTCGGTCTTGCACCATCAGTTGAGAGACCAGACGTGTACAACCTAACTTACCGTGCACACCTTCCGCATAGAGCATGAGGCGTGTGGGTAAATCTTTGGCTTGCAAGTTAAATAATAAGTCCGTGAGAATCAATGTTTTGCTGGTGTGATGAAAAAACACAAATTCATCAAGGCGAAGGCCATCTAAATAAAGCATTTCAATTTCCGATGTCCAGGAAAAATCTGAACCATCGCTCAAATCTAGCCCCTTTAAATGGGGATGTTTCTTTTGAACCCTTTTTCCGGCATAGACCACGGCTTCAGGAAAAAGCTGACTGGCTTTGCCCAAAAATAGATGATGCAAAGGGTTAGGGGCAATCAGATGTTTGACTGGACCCAGCTGGCATAACGCATGATACACCCCTGGTATTTCGGGGCCAGGCGAATGAACCCATAATGCGCCGGTCTCTAGTTTCACCACCGTGGTGGAGGTGCCCACCTGGGTTCCCCAGAAACGCAAAGGCTGTTTGAGTTGCCAAATATTCTCTGCCAGGGCTTGCAAGTGCGGCCTGTTGTTCCGGAGGGCATCATCAGGGCTGCGCAAGGAAAGCAAAGGTCCGATCCAGAATATCTTCACGCAAGGGCTGGGTTTCCCAGAACATATCGTGGCGACAGTGCGCAATCCACTGCACCTCAGCCAGCGGAAATTTCCGTTTCAAAAAGGGCACATTAAAGGCCGCTTCCACCACGGTGTCTTCGGTGCCCTGCAAAATCAGGACCGGCTTTGAACTGGGCGGGTACTGTTCAATCACTTTATCGTTCCATTGAATCAATGCCCGAACCCATTGCACGGGTGTACCCGGATATTGCAAGGGATCTTTAAGCACCAGGCTTAAAAACTCAGGTTCGCGGGTGGTGGGACGCAAGAAGCGAGGCACCTCTGGCAAGATGCCCTGTCCCAAATAAAAACCGGCAGCAGATAACTCCCACAGATAAGAGCGTACCAGTGGAGCCCCCAACACCACTTTCTGATACGGGTTATAGGGATTTTTTAAGGTGTATTCCCACACCGCAGACCCGCCAGTGCTGTGGCCCAGTAAGGCGTAGGGCCCTGGTAAATAAGCGGTAATAAAAGGGGTTAATTGCTCAATCAAGCCTGCATATTCTGAAAAATCGGCAATGGAAGCGCGATCACCTTCAGATAGGCCGTGGCCCGGTAAGTCCGCCACCACCACCTGGTAACCTTCCTGGAGTCCGCGCTGAATCACATATTTAAGCAGCGCAGAATGCACAAAATACCCGTGCAAGGCAAAAAGCGTTCCCCGCACCGGTTGACTGGGCTTTAAGACATGCACAAAGACCTTTTGCTGAGAAGCCAGTACAAAAGAGCCCGCATGATGCTGGGTTTGGGCAAAGTCCAGACCATAAAAGCGCAAATAGGCTTGAAAATCTGAAGTCTCCAGTGGCGTTTGCCAATCCAGAGGCGGGATGTTTTCAGCAAAGCCTGAAAACACATCATTGCGTGGTGGATTGAGAAACAAATTATTATTTTGTGCGTAGGCTTTGGTTCCCCAGCCCAACAGGGCGAGGCCCACAACAAGCTTTAGCAAACGGCGATGTTTAAACATGTTTGTATTTTAACCCAAACCGAGCAGGCGCTGTTCCATTTCTTTTAAGGGCATGAGATCGCCCTTTTCGCTGGCCACCTGAATCCCGCGTTTAAAAACCACTTTGGCGGCTTCAGACTGTTGTAGCTCAGCAAGCACCTTACCCAATTGCAAATAAGCAGCTGAATACAGGGCATCAACAGCCACGGCTTTTTCTAAATAGGGTTGCGCTTCTGCATAACGCTCTAAATCTGCCAGGGCTTTGCCCAGACCAAAATTGGCCACCAAATCCTCAGGATCCTCTTCGGTAAGTACCTCTTTAAACATAGCAATCATTTCTTGTTTACGGGCGGCTTCTTCGGCCTGAAGTGCTGCCTGCTTTTGTGTGGACATACGTTTGAGCATGTCCAGACGGGTGGCTTCTGCCATATGTTCTTCAGCGGTTTGCTTATCGCCCAAAAGCATATAAAAGCGCGATAAATTGGTGTGGGCCATGGGTTCTTCGGGGGCCACTTCGGTGAGCTGTTTCATGACCGCAATGGCTTCATGATGACGGCCCAGGCGCGATAAAATGACGCCAAGGGACTCATAAGCATCCGCCAGATGAGCGTCTTTATCCAGAGCACTTTGCAGAAGTTCAATGGCTAAAATTTCCTGATCTTCAGCAAAAGCTTCTAAGGCCTGGTCATACAAGGCCTGGGCCTGGGCTTTTTGATCCGGTGGCGTATAAAAGGGCAAACGCACCACCTCAACCTGTACGTTTTGTCCCTCAATCTCCAGAGCAATCTTTTGACCGGGTTCACGGTAGTTTTTGTGCAAATAACCCAGGGCAAGGTGAGCTTTTAAACTCGGAGACCAGCCGTGACTGGTAATATGCCCTCTTTTTTTACCCGCAATCAAAAATTCCCCCAGGGGAATTTCGGTATCCGCATGGCAAAATCCCATCAGTTTATACGGTGAAACCCCGTAACTGCGAATGCGAGCAATGACTTCTTGCCCCAAATAGCAGCCCTTGTCATAAGAGACCCGTTCTACTTCTTGACCCGTAGCGGGCAAAGCGGTTTCTGAAGACATGTCCTCTCCCCAGAGGGGCTGTCCAGCTTCAAGACGCAATACATCATAAGCCTCGGGTGCCAGCTCAGGAATTTGCAATTGTTTTTCAAGCATTTGTACGAAGCTATCTTTTAAAGCCGTTTTCATCAACAGACGATAACCTACTTCTCCCAGTTGTCCTCCGGGAATCAACCAGGCCGATCCCCCAGGAACTGCAACGGAATAAAAACCAAGGGCATTTAGAGCCTGTAAGCGTTTGCCCGTCAGGGTTTTTAGAACTTCAGCACTTTGTGGGCCCTCCAGGGCAATGCAACACAGGCTTTCTTGCTGAAGCGTGACGTCTTCCACAAAATGAAAGGCTTCTAAATGGGCGAATAAGCCCTCTCCGTTGGCTTCTGGCAAAAGCAAATAGCGGCTTTCAGCCTGACAATGCAGAGAAAACAGACTTTGAATATGCCCTTTGCGATCCACAAGGGCAGAAGGCAGTCCTTCACCTGGTTTTAGCTTAAAAATATCTTGTGTGATTTGGCTTTGCAAATAGCTTGCTGCATCCTGGCCCTCGGCCCAGATGACCTTTACCTCGGGTTTACACCACCAGACACAGGCCTGACGAGCCTTCCAATATGTATCCACGTTGTTGCACCTTTTTTTTCTCTATCTTAACAGGAGTCGAGCCTTTGCATCGAAAAAACCCCTGAAAAACGTGAGTATAACAGCAATATGACGATTTGTCATTGTTTTTGATTTCTTAAAGGATTTTAAGCTCGGGTTAAGGAAGACACAAGTCTCAAACATAGGGTAGGTGCTATTCTATCTTCATAAATCTTCGGATTTTCCTTTAAAACTACTGAAAACAAAAAAGGATGCATCAAAATGGTTGCACAAATGGCGGATCAAAGCTGCAGCGTTACCCGTTTAAAAGAGATTCTGGTAGACCCCTGTCAAAGCCAGGCGTTTATTGACGTTCGCACCCCCGGCGAATACAAAGGTTCTCATATTCACGGGGTTCAAAACATTCCCCTCAGCGATATCGACAAACAGGGCCAACGCCTCAGCCAATATGAAGAAATTTATGTGTCTTGTCACAACGGCATGCGCACCAAACAAGCCGTCAAAAAGCTTCAGGCTCAGGGACTGAATGCCATTCCTGTGGACGGAGGCATTGTGGCCTGGCGAAAAGCCGGCTTTCCTTTGGCCGAAGGCAAAGGCGGCGCTATTTCTGTCATGCGTCAGGTGCAAATTATTTTTGGTGTTTTGGCCCTGAGCGGTTTGCTGCTCAGTCAAACCGTTCACCCTGCTTTTATTGGCTTCACCTATTTTGTGGGCATTGGCCTGTTAATTGCGGGCAGTACTGGATGGTGTGGTTTTGCCATGGTACTCGATAAATTGCCATGGAACCGCGCTTAAGTTTGAAGAGAAGAGAGGACACACAGGATGACACAATCTACGCTGAAAACCGTGGCTGGGCACTATTCTATTCTCAATAAAATTGGGGCAGGCGCTATGGGTGACGTGTTCCTGGCCAAAGATGAGCGTCTGGATCGTGAGGTGGCAGTCAAGCTTTTAAAAGGGGTAGGCGATACCCCCGAAGAGCAAGCCCAGTATATTCAACGCTTTCAACAGGAAGCCAAAACCATTGCCCGCTTGCATCACCCCAATATTGTGAGTCTTTTTGACATTGGCGTTGACGGCACGCAGTTCTATATGGTGATGGAATACGTGCACGGCCGCAACCTGCAAGAGATTTTAGAGAGCCAATCTGAGCGTTTGCCCGTGGAAACCGTGACCCGTATGGGCGTGCAGCTCTGTGAAGCCCTGAAGTCAGCCCATGAAAACGGCATTGTGCACCGCGATGTCAAACCTGCCAATATTTTGGTGTCTACCCGCAATGAGGTCAAGCTGACTGACTTTGGGATTGCCCGCTTTAGCGAGAAACAAGATTTGCGTTTGACCCAGGCGGGTGCCATGATGGGCAGTTTTCTCTACGCCGCCCCTGAACAGCTTACCAATGCCGCGGATGTGGATGAACGGGCGGATATTTATTCGATTGGCGCCACCCTGTATGAATTACTAACGGGCAAACCTGTCTATGATGCCGACAACATGGGTGTGCTGATTCAAAAGGTTTTTATGGAAGAGCCCGTGCCCTTACAGGTGCTCAATCCAGAGGTTCCTGAAGCCCTTTCAGAGATTATCCTCAAAACCCTAAAAAAACATGTGGATCAACGTTATCAAACGGTGGGTGAGCTACTGGCCGCTTTTCATGCGTTTCAAGGGACACCCCAGCTTGGGATTTCTATGCCCGACTTCTCACAACTGGAGCTGGCCTCGCACCCCCGTCACGCCTTTAAAGACACCCGCACCTCACAGCTGCGTTTAAGCCTGCTCAAAACCACCCAAAGTGGCGTGGGAACGCTCTTGAAGCATTTGCGCGGAGACCACGCATGGCTTCATTTATTGCTGCAAAAGTACCCTGCCACCGCCAGTCAATATACCTATGAAGCCATTCAACAACGTTTAAAACAATCGGACTTGCAAGGCAATCTCTTTTCGGGCGTGCTTGCCCTACCTGATACCTGGATCTTTGTGCGCAATGGCCAGATTTCAGGGGCCCTGAACACCGCTGAATCGTTGGTGGATGATGACGCCATGGCTCGCATTTCACCCAGTACACCGGTAAATCAGACCTATGTACTGCCCAATGCCCTTGTTAAAACCATTGCCAGCTTTGTGTCCAACTCCGGGACCCCGGTCCAGGAGGGTCTGGATTCAGCCCTTGTGAACCTGTACCCCATTCTTGAGGATCTGAGCTCAGATATTGAAAAATTCTCGGGTTATGTGGTCTGTCATTATTTTTCAGAAAGCCAATTGACTCAGGAAGAGAACGACCCCAGTGAAAGCCACGTGTTTTTATACGCCGAGGGCAATTTGGCCTATACCTTTGCCCTTAATCAGGACAAGCAGCTTTTAGAAGCACCGGCCCACATTCAAGATGTGCTCAACAAAGGCCGTTGTATGCTCAGCATTTATATGCCGCAACAACACCTGCTGGGCACCGTGATTCGCGACTTTTGGAGCATGACCCAGTTGCACGTGGGCTACAAAGATCCCCACGATGGCACCCTGGCCGATGCGCTTCTGCTCGACGCAGGGGACATGAGCCATTGTTTGTCTGAGGCCATTGGTGAAAACATGGCTTTTCAACTTAAAACCAAAACCGGTGAGACCCTGCCGCCTGTCATTATAGAAAAACTCAACAGCTCGCCTGAGTACAAAGCGGCCCACTGGATTTTGACGGAGTTTTTCTTTAGTCTAAACGCGCTCAAACAGGTGAGTGCGTTTAAAGAACTCTATCCCAAACTGCCCCAGGTAGACTACCTGGCCTGCCAGGAAGCCTTAAAAAATGAATTTGCCTGCGACATTGCCTATGATTTGGTGGCGTATCGGGCGGGAATGCCGCTATTTGCCGTGCGCATTGGCAATGGCGACCCCGTCGACATTGAACTCCTGATCGAAGAAAGCCAATCGGTCAAAAAACAAGAAGAACTGTCCGGCAATGAAAGCTTCCTGGGTGTTTTTTACTTCTCAAAAAGCAGCTTAAACAATCAGGCCCCCGCCATTTTTACCCGGCACACCCAAAAATTGGGTCTATTTAACAAGCAAAAGGGCTGGGTTAAAGCCGGAAAAGGAGGGTTCCACCTCTTTTTGGCAGAGCTGCCCGAGCAAGGCTTGCCCCGTTTATTGGCTCCCACGCTGATGTAAGTTGATGGATGTAACGCACTGTCGTTGATGTAACTCACTCCCATAAAAAAGGGCCGCTGTCTTCACTGACAGCGGCCTTTTTTTAGCGATTACGCTCGCCTACGCGTTGAGATACTGGCTGTGAAAGCGCAGATGCTCGGCGATAAAGCTGCTGATAAAATAAAAGCTGTGGTCATAGCCTTCCTGATAACGCAAGGTGAGCGGATAATCCGCTTGCTTTGCCGCCGCTTCAAGTTTCTCGGGCAATAACTGGCCTTCCTTGAGAAAATTGTCTTCGCTGCCCTGGTCCACGAGAATGGGCAAAGCCTTGCCCTCTTCTTGAATCAACAGATGGGCATCGTAAGCCGCCCAGGCTGCGCGGTCTTCACCGAGATAGTGCCCAAAAGCCTTATGGCCCCAGGGACATTCGCTGGGCGCAGAAATGGGCGCAAAGGCCGAAATAGAGGTATAGCGCTCGCGGTTGCGCAAACCCAGGACGAGCGCGCCATGGCCGCCCATGCTGTGCCCCATAATGGCCGCTTTGTCTTGCACCGGAAAATGGGCCTGAATCAAGGCAGGCAATTCTTCGGTAACATAGGTATCCATACGGTAATGGTCAGACCAGGGAGCCTGGGTGGCATTCACATAAAAGCCAGCCCCTGATCCAAAATCCCAGTGCTCGTGCTCACCGGGTAAGTCGGTACCCCGCGGACTGGTATCGGGAGCCACCACAATTAAACCCAGCTCAGCAGCCATTTGCTGCGCCCCGGCTTTGGTGATAAAGTTCTGCTCGGTACAGGTTAACCCCGAAAGCCAGTACACCACAGGGCAAGGGCCCGATGCTGCCTGGGGGGGCAAATAGATGCCAAATTGCATGGGGGTCGCTGTGGCGCTGGAGTCGTGCTTCCACACCTCTTGCCAACCGCCAAAGCTTTTGTTGCGGCTGACCCGCTCCAGATTAGTCATGGTTGTGTACCACCACCGAACGAATGGCTTTGCCTTCATGCATCAGGTCGAAAGCCGTATTGATTTCCGTTAAAGGCATGGTGTAGGTGATCATTTCGTCCACTTTGATCTCACCGGCCAGGTATTTTTCGACATAGCCAGGCAGTTCACTGCGGCCTTTAACCCCGCCAAAGGCGGTGCCTTTCCAGACCCGACCGGTGACCAATTGAAACGGACGGGTAGAAATTTCTTGACCCGCACCGGCGACACCAATAATCACGGATTCACCCCAGCCTTTGTGGCAGCATTCCAGGGCAGCGCGCATGACGTTGACGTTGCCAATACATTCAAAAGAATAGTCCACGCCCCCATCGGTCATTTCCACAATGACTTCCTGAATGGGTTTGTCATAGTCTTTGGGGTTCACACAGTCGGTGGCGCCCAATTCACGGGCAAACTCAAATTTTTCGGGGTTGAGGTCGATGGCAATAATGCGACTGGCTTTGGCAATCACAGCGCCCTGAATGGCACTTAAACCAATACCCCCCAGACCAAAAATGGCCACGGTCGAACCGGGCTCAACTTTGGCGGTGTTTAACACAGCACCCAGACCGGTGGTCACGCCACAGCCTAAGAGTCCCACTTTATCGAGGGGGGCTTTTTTATTGATTTTCGCCAGGGCGATTTCAGGGACCACGGTGTGGGCCGCAAAGGTAGAGGTGCCCATATAGTGATAGATGGGTTGCCCCTGATAAGAGAAACGGGTGGTGCCATCGGGCATTAAACCTTTGCCCTGGGTGGTCCGAATGGCCTGACATAAATTGGTTTTACCCGAAGTACAGAATTTACACTCGCCACACTCAGGGGTGTACAACGGGATGACGTGGTCGCCCACTGCTAAGGTGGTGACACCGGGTCCCACCGCTTCCACAATACCGGCACCTTCATGGCCTAAAATACTGGGAAAAATGCCTTCGGGGTCGTCACCAGAGAGGGTAAAAGCATCGGTGTGGCAGACGCCACTGGCAATAATTTTAACGAGCACCTCGCCCGCTTTGGGGGCATCTAAATCCACCTCGACAATTTCGAGGGGCTTGCCTGCTTCAAAGGCAACAGCAGCTGTGGTTTTCATGGGTATTATCCTTCAAACAAAATGATTAATGCAAAGCATTATACCGCCTCACGAAGGTTTACAACATTTTTACCCAAAAGGTCATGGGTTTGGGACTGGCCTGAGCCTCCCCGATTTCTTGCCAGTCAAAGGTGGTGTGTAAGTCGGGGACTTTGCGATAGCCACGCTTATGCCAAAAGGCATCCAAAGGCACATAATCTGCCGGGCGCTGCGGATGGTCCGCCGGGCGCTGCACCGCACAAAAACAAATCCAACGGTACCCCAGGGCCCGGGCGTGGGTTTCACGGTGTTCAAAAAAAGCCACCCCTGCACCAAGACCGCGGTAGGCCGGTAAGAGCACCGACTCCCCACAATAAAAGGTCTCAGCCACAGGGTAACGTTGGGAAATATCGGTGACAAAGGGCGCTTGCACCTCTGGGGTTTCGGCACTGAGGGGAATACCCGTGGAAGCCCCCACAATCGCAGTGCCCGACCAGGCCAGCACCACCACACTGTCAGGAGCCTGAATATACGTGTGCAGATAGTTCTCTTCGTAGGCCTGATCGCCCACATACAAATAGGGAAAGTCCCGAAAGACCCGCATGCGCAAACGGGCCAGATCCGCCACATGGGGCAGCAGTTCCTCGCCCGTATGGCAGGAAAAGCGCAAAGCGGGTTTTAAACGTTTGGCCAGATAGATTTCATCGACCCAGACGCCATCCACCTGCAAAGCCTGGCGGCGTACCCCTTCTTCGGTAAAGCCCTGTTTGCGGTACAGGGCCCGGGCAGGGACATTGTGCGCCATGACCGTTAGCTCTAAACGGCTCACCCCTCGCTCCTGGGCCCAGGCTTCTAAGGTCTGCAGCAAACGTTGACCCAGGCCCTGCCCTGAAGCTGACTGTAATACACCAATCACACAAGAGGCCACATGGCGGTTCCGTCGGTTGGTATTGCCCCGCGCCAGGGTAAAGCCCACCAGCTCATCGCCCTGCACAGCCACCCACATCCCGTGGGCCTCGGCCTCCACAAACCAGCGGAGGGTTTCGGCCTGTTCGCTCACCGTGGTGCGGCGCTCTCCGGGTTCGTACAACATAAAGGCCGTTTCGTGATCCAGGCGCTTCATTAAGGCCAACATGCGGGGGGCATCACTGACCTGTACTTCCCGAATATGAACGGTTTGTATACTTTGTTTAGCGTCTCTACCCATAAGACAATCCTTTCTTGGCTGGCCTTTGCAGTATAGCGCTTTCCGGCCCTGAAATCCCCTTCCCCTGGCTGAGGGATTGTGTCAAAATGGCTCAGCACTTTGACAAGGAAAGCATGTGGCCTTGAAAATTGGAATGTTCGACTCAGGCATTGGTGGCCTGAGCACCCTAAAAAACCTACTGTGCCAACGGTCAGACCTGGAGATTTACTACTGGGCGGATGACGCCTATGCACCCTACGGATCAAAGTCTGAGGCTGAAGTCAGGGGCCGCTGTCATGCCATCTGCCAGCACTTTATACACCAGGGCATTGGCCTGATTGTGATTGCCTGCAATACAGCCACCGCCCTGGCCATTGACGAGTTGCGGGCGCACTACCCTGAGATCACCTTTGTGGGCGTTGAACCCTATGTGAACGTGGTCAACCACCTGCCCTGGCAAGCACAGCAACGGGCCGTTATTCTCACCACCCCTCTGACCGGACAATCGGCCCGCTTTTCGCGCCTCAAACGCCAACTCGACCCCGCCGGTCGTCTGGATCAATACAGTTGCCCCCAGCTGGCCAAAATTGTCGAGCACGCCTTTTGGCAGGGCGATCCCCAGCTCGCTGAAAAGATTCAAGAGGAACTGGCCCCCTTACAGGATCAGCACTATACCTACGCCATTTTGGGATGCACCCACTACCCGCTGGTGGGCCGCTATATTGCCGCCACCTTAAATACCGAAGTCATTTCCACCTGCAGTGCGGTCTCAAAGCGGGTGCTGGATCTTTTAGACCTCGCTCCCTGCAATCCCCCTGACACCCCCATTTCATTCTGGTTTACCCGCAGCAGCCAGGACACAGGGTATGCCGTCAAAACCCTGAGCGCTCAGGCTCCCTGGCCCGCGCTGTAAAAAAGATAGCGGCGAGCGGTCCAGGTTAAACTGAGCCCCCGGCTGGCCATAAACGCCATCATGGCCAGCCACAGGGCATGAATGCCCCAGAAGGGTTGCACCAGATAGTACACCGGGAAGAACACCCCAAAGACGCTCAGGAGCATGGTATTGCGCATGGGACGAGAAGCGGTGGCCCCCAGATAAATGCCGTCCCAGATAAAGCAAAAGCTATTGATCAGGCTGCCCAGCACCACCCAGGGCACAAAGGGCAAGGCCGCCAGCAGCAAATGGGGTTTGTCGGTAAAGAGGTAAAACAGCGGGGTAAAACACAGTCCATAGACCCCGGCAAAAAGCAGGCCCAGGCCCTCACCCCAGAGAAACAAACGGCGAATCAGCGCTTTGAGTTCGTGCGGTTGAGTGCCCTTTTCAGCGCCCCACACCTTACCCACCAGACTTTCGGCTGCAAAGGCAAAGCCGTCGACGCCATAGGCCATCACGGACAAAAATTGCAGCAGAATGGTGTTGACCGCCAGCAGGGTTTCGCCATAGCGGGCCGACTCAGCGGTAAAAAAGCCAAAGGTCAGCAGCAGGCACAGGGTACGCACAAAGATATCGCGGTTCACCCGAAAGAAGTGCCCCATGTCTTGCCAGTGGCGCAGGCTGCCTTTGACATGGGGCCACAGTCCCCGGTAACGCCAGGTCAGCAAACCCAGGGCCAAAAACAGCGTCAGATACTGGGCACACAAGGTGCCCCAGGCCACCCCGGCAGTTTTAAGCCCCAGCCCCCAGACACAGAAGCCACTGACGAGGATATTAACGCTATTGCCAAAGAACGCCAAATACATGGGATAGCGTGCATTTTGACGCCCCAAAAACCAACCGTTTAACACATAGAGCATTAGCGTGGCCGGGGCTGCCCAGATGCGGATGATAAAATACGCGCGGGCAAATTGCTCCACCGCCGGTGAAGCCTCTACCACCCAAAAGCTGAGTCCGGCCAGCGGGACCTGCAGGGCAATCAGTGCCATGCCAATGCCTGCCGCCAACAGCAGCGGACGCACCAAATATCCCGTGAGTGCCACCTCATCTTGACGGCCATGGGCCTGGGCCGTAAACCCCGTGGTGCCCATGCGCAAAAAGCCAAAGAGCCAGTAAATAAAGTTGAAGATCATGCTGCCAATGGCAATGGCCCCCAGATAGCTCACGGCATCCAGACGCCCCATCAGGGCTGTATCCACAATCCCCAACAGGGGAACGGCTAAATTTGTCAAAATATTGGGCAGGGCCAGGGCCAGAATCTCACGGTGCATGGCCTTCACTGTACCAGAAAGACCGATCAGTGCCTGTTGCATTCTGAAAGTTCAGGGCACAACGATCTGAAAAAGCCGTGCGCTAAGCTAAGGGCATTACACAACACATTGAGGTTTTTATGAAGTCGATTCAACGTATGGCATTCGCTTTTTCTCTGACCCTGGGTTTATTCTGCACAAACCAGGCCCAGGCAGCCACCCAACGCAGCGCGGACTTTAGTGACGGCAACACCGTGGGCGTGGGACTCTTTGGTCTCTCTTACGACTACGGCCTGGGGCCTGTAAGCTTAGGCTTTGACAGCAACGCCCGTTTAAACACCAGCGCCTACACTTACGGCTACGGCGGACTCAATACCAACCTGAAGTTTTCAGGCCGTACCCTGTGGCGGGTCATGGAAACGGGAACCCTCACCGGGGCCTTTTTGGCCGCCGCCCATTATGACCCCGGCAGCATCGGTGAAGACAACAGCGCCTTTGTGCCTGAGGTGGGCTTTTCCATTGCCTATCGCATTCTCGACAGCCCTTTTTTGATTCGCCTGAACACTACCGTGGGGTACAACCACACCCTCAGGGCCAAAATTTGGCCTGAACCCTCCCTGCCCGGAGACACCAGCAGCAACACCCCCCGCGAAGTGGAGGCCAATTTCTTACAGAAATTTGGCGTGGGGCCCGGCACCAGCTTTGAACTGGCCTACCAACCCGACGAAAACTCTGAAATCACCGTGGGTGGCGGCAGCTTGATTGGTATGCGCTTAAAGTTTTAAATCAGCTGTTTTGAATCAGGTAGCAGGCCATGCGGGTTTCGGGGGCAAAAAACACATACAAATGGCCATCGCCCCAAAAGTTTAAGACCTTGTAAATGCGCTCTGAAGACCGCTCCTGTGAATAATACTCCACGTGGCCATTGACCCCCACCTGCTCCAGCCGTTCAGGGCCCAATAAACGAATATTACTGGCTTTGACCGGCATATAGTAGGCGACGGTACTGCTGATCTGCATCACAAAACGCATGGGTGCACCCTGCAGGGGGCATGTGGGCCAGGCTTTGTCCTGCATCCAGCGGGGGGAACCGGTGGTCACCGCAGACTGCTTTGCCCGTTTATCGTGGGTGAGCATAAAGCGCTGGGGCACATATTCAATCCAGGTCTCGGGGTTAATATATGTGCCGTGCACCGTCTCAGCCTCAGCCACTTCATCGCGGTTAAACACCTGAGGGGCCAGAGGATCGCTATAGTCTAAAAACACCCGCTGCACCTGACTGTAAAGCGGAAAGGTCAAACCCAGCGCATCGGGCAACCACGCAAAAGCGTCATCTCTGTTATTCATGTAGCCCAGATACTGAAAAGACACCGGCCCCAACACCGGCAAACGAAACTCAGGGGGCTTGTGGCCCCCCAGCTGGTGTAAGCCCTGCGCCGCAACAATCAAGCCCAGGCGTTCAGCTCTGACCATTGAGCCACCCCTTTGCAAAATCCACCACCAATACCTGCGAAAACAGACGGGCCTGCGCTCCTGCCACGGGCCCCTGACGCACCGCCTCGGGATGGGCCCGTTCAAAAGCCTGACCCAGGGCCGCAAAAGCGTCGCTGTCGTATTCTAAATCGCGGTAAGGCACCCATTGCCGCACCCCGTCGATCAACAGAGGCGCCCCCTCTTGCTTGACCGGGCGGGGCGACACCAGCCCATGTTCGGCCAGATGAAAAGACGTACACACGTCATAATCCACGCCAATCATCAGCACCTGGGCCCCTAAAGCATACAGGCGTCCGAGGGGCGAGTCAGGGCCCATGCTGTCTTGCAGGGCATGGTTTTGGGTTAAAAAGGCCGCCTGAGGCCCCCGCGCCGCAAAAGACACCTGGGGGTGATCGCTGCGCAGCACATCGCATTGGGTGCGAAAGGTCTCTGCCAGCAGGCCCATGTGCAGCGTCGGCGTCACCGCAGGCAAATACGGCGGCATGGCCTCGCGAATCCGGGGCCACCAGGCCTCGGGAACCGGTGGGTTCTGCCAATTTGCAGGCTCAGAAATTTGTGCCGTATGGGTGGGCATAACGAGTGTGCCCGTGGGGCCTAAGACCTCTTGCAGAGCTAGCACCAGAGCCACCGCATCACCACAGACCCACTTGCCCAGCGATTTAAAAGCACAATGCACCAGCACCGTCATGCCGGGCGCCAGGCCCAGCGCTTGCAAATCGTGCTTGAGGTCCTCCTGGGTGATTAAACGGGCCATCACTTTATAACCCGGTACACTGGCCCTGGGTTTTGCGCAGGCCCACCTCAAGCTCCGGCATCTCAGGAAAATCCAAAGACTCGGGAGCTTGCAGTGCCGTGGGCACCAACGGAGAATCGGTCACCGTGACCGTATAGTCTTCCCGCTCAATGCTCGCCAGAGGCGTTTCGGTACATAAATCCGCTTGAAAAGCGTTGGCCGCCAGCTCAAAGTGCAGGGCAGAGGGCCCCCGCTGGCCACTGAGCGTTAAAAGCAAACGGTTCTGATACACCCCCGTGCTCTGGAGCGGGGTTTTGCGCATGTGCACAATGGTGCCATCGGGTTCATACTGGGTGGTGGCCGTTAAAGATAGGCCTCCCAGGGCATTGGTGTGCTGGGTACTCATATACAGCTGACCGTCCTGCCAGCGGGAGTCATGGATCGAAGAATATCTGAGATCCCGGCCGTCAACCCGGTTTATGTCTGCAAAGCTACGCTGAATTTCGCCCGCGTCATTTAGAAAAAAGTGCACAGTGCCCACGGAATTCGCGGAGGAGTTGGCCTCATTAATGGCCATGGCGGTGTGGTAGCGTCCAGGAGAGGCTTCACCAAGATTGGCGAGGGTAAACAAACCTTTGAGATCTTCGCCGTAGGCCTTTTGCCAGCGGGGCTGCAATTGCCCATCTAAAGCGCTAATCTGAAAGCCTGAATTGACCCAGGTATAGCCCGGTGGCACCACCCGGTGGTTCACCCAAAAACCGCCGTCAGCGGTGGCGATTACACTTTGAATGGGCCCCTGAAAATCCAGGCCTTGCAGGTACTCACCCGTGGTGGTATCTAGCACATAAAGGCGGTTAAAGTAATTGACCCCCACCCGCTGAGCATCCAGGGGTAGGACTTTAAATTCGTTTTGCACATTCTGGGTAAAGGGTGGCACCTTGAAGCGTTGTTTCCAGAGCACCTTGCCCGTCAGATCCAGTTTCATGACCACCAGATCCCGAATGCTAATATTTTTGTCACGATCCGGGGGCGGTACAGAGGTATCGCGGTAACCGCCCACCACATACATCGCGTTGTTATACACTTTGAGATCGGCAAAGCGCAGATCCTGTCCCGTTGCAAACCCCTTGCTCCACACGGGTTCCCCCTGAGCGTTTAACTGGTGCAGCAGGGTGGCTGGAGTGCTCTCTCCCCCGCTGCGCGGGCGCATTAAACTACCCCCCAGCAGATAAATATCTCCATTGTCTTGCTGCTGGTTCAGGTAGCCACCCCGTTCAAACACATAAGCTTGACTGACCATGGTGTAATAGCCATGAAAAGCCGGGGCGCTCACCGGCGAGGTACTGGTGCTGGTACTGGCGGACACCTCAGGAGAGGGTGCAGTACCCGGCGTCTCAGAAGCTGTGGGCTCACAGGCCCCCAGAAATCCCAGCACCATTAAACCCAACAGATAACGCGACGTTTTCACCATTTTTTTCACCATCCTATTCCGTTTCTCTCGATTTAAAATTTTTGATTTAAGTTCCACAGAAAGCTGCCGATAGAATATATTAACCCGATTTAAATCGAATTGAGAAAAAGGAGCACGCGATGTCACGGGGCTTTTACGCAGCCGCTTCGGCGATGATGTCAGACATGAGTCGTTTTGACGTGATCGCCAATAACTTAGCCAACGTCAACACCACGGGCTTTAAGCGATCCCAGAGTGTGCACCACGACTTTAGACAGGGCTTTATTCAACGCATTCACCACGAGCGCGCTTTAGCAGGCGTGAGCGAAAGCGGGGATTTTGCGCCCCGCTATGTGCCTTTGCCTCCCGCCGGGGTGGGCGAACTGGGCACCGGCACCCTGGTGCAAAGCACCTGGAACGACTTTCACCATGGCACCCTCGAAAAAACCGAAGGCCCCCTGGACGTGGCCTTTCAGAGCGAGGGCTTCTTTGTACTTCAAAACACCGGCCCCAACGCCGCCCAACAACCGTATTTGTACAGCCGGGACGGTGCCTTTCAGCGCAACGCCGACGGTGAACTGGTCAACGCCCGCGGTCTGCGGGTTATGGGTCAACGGACCGGTGAGCAGGCCGGACAAGAAGGCCCCATTTACATTTCGGACCAGTACCCCGTGACCATCGATGAGCAGGGCGGCCTCTGGCAAAACAAGACCCGCATTGCCACCCTGAAGGTGGTGGACTTTGACAACCCCCAGCTTTTGCTCAACCGGGGCAATCAATTGTTTGAACGCCTGCCCGAGCAGGTGGCCTTTGACAGCATCCCGGTGCTTAAACAGGGCTATTTAGAGCGCTCCAATGTGGACGTGGCCGGTGAAATGGTGAATATGATTACGGCGATGCGGGCTTATCAGATTTCGCAAAAAGCCTTACAGAGTGAAGATGAAATGACAGACAAAGCGGTCAACACCGTAGGTCGCGTCGGTTAAGAAAGAGGATTTTTTATGATACGTGCACTGTATACCGCAGCTTCGGGCATGAAGGCCCAGCAAACCAATTTAGACATTACGTCCAACAACTTAGCCAACGTCAACACCACGGGCTTTAAGGCCTTTCGGGCCGAGTTTGAGGACTTGCATTATCAGACCCTGCGCCAGCCCGGCTCACAGGTTACCGCCAATATCACCTCCCCTGAGGGCACCCAGATCGGGATGGGTTCCAATGTGGTGGGCACCCCCCGCTACTTCTCACAGGGTGATTTTCAACTCACCGAAAACCCCTACGATTTGGCCATTCAGGGCGATGGCTTCTTTCGGGTGATTCAGCCCGATGGCTCCATTGCCTACACCCGTGATGGTTCCTTTAAAACCGATGCCAACGGCACCCTCGTCACCGACAACGGCTACCGTTTAGACCCCAATATTACCATTGCGCCGAATGCCTCAAACGTTACCATTGGCTCTGACGGCAGCGTCTCACAGACCATCGCGGGCCAGACCAATATCGTGGGGCAAATTCAGCTGGTGCGCTTTACCAACCCCGTGGGCTTAAGCACCATCGGTAAAAACCTCTACCAGGCCACCCCTGCTTCGGGCAACGAAGTCACCGGCATTGCCGGTACCGACCCCGGCTTTGGTTCACTGGCCCAGGGCATGTTAGAAATGTCCAACGTGCGGGTAGCCGACGAAATGATTCGCATGATCGTCTCCATGCGCGCCTATGAAGCCAACTCCAAGGCCATTCAAACCGCCGACGACATGCTGCAAGTGGCCAATAATGCCAAACGTTAAGGGCGTCGCTGACGCCAGTCTGCTCCAGGCATTGTCCAGCTCACGGGCCACAGGTACCGCGAGTCACGGCAGTCAAAACACCGTTTTTGAACTCAAAGGCCCTGCCCTGCAGGCAGCCCGCGAGCAAGAGCAGCTGGCAAACGTGGATCCCAAAGTGCGTCAGGCCGCCCAGGACTTTGAAGCCTTCTTTTTGGGCCACCTGCTCAAAGACATGCGCAATAGCCTGCCCAAAGGGGGCCTGTTCCCCGAGTCCGGCGAAAGCCGCATGATGCAAGACATGATGGACGAAAGTCTCGCTGAGGATCTCGCCCACAAAGGCCGGGGCATTGGCCTGGCCCAGGTGCTCATGAAGCAATTGCAGCAATCCCGCAGCTAAGCGCCACAGCGCCTTAGCGCATGGGCAGGGGATGTTCGCCCCGCAGCCCCGGATCGGGCGCGTCAAAGGCCTCGGTCACCAGTTCAAACACCCCATGATCAAAGGGCTGACCCGGCGCTGCATGTTTTGGCACCAGCCGCTCGCGCAAGCCCTGTTTTTGTAAGCTTCGGGCCCGAAAATGGCAATAGGGATTATTGCCCGGTTTACCAAAGAGGGCATGGGCCGTAAAATTGCAGCCCCCCTGACACACCGCCCCAAAGGGGCATTCCCCACAAAAGCCCCACAGCTCCAGCGGCTGACGCCGAAAGGCCAGGGCATCACTCTCTTGCCAGATCTCCGCGAGGCTTTGCTCTCGCAGCGAACCGCCAATATACGCCGGTTGCAGCGAAGGGCAGCCTTTAACGGCCCCCTGCGATTCAATGCCCATAACAAATTTACCAGCCTGGCAGCCCTGAAAATGCTCCGCAGGCCGTGAAGCATCAGGCGGCAGCGGCGAGCGCAGCAAGGCCTCTTCGGGGCCAAAATACCCCAGGTTATTGCCGGGCATAATCAACAGGCCCTCTTGAAAGCCGCGCCGCTTTAAAGCCGCCAGACGGGGCACAAAGTCCAAAAGATCCCATGGTTGAAAAAGCATCTCGGGTTGGTCCGCTGCCCGCCCCAGGGCTGCGGTGATCTGCACCTGCCAACTGCGCACCCCCTGGGCCTTAAGATGTTCATACAGCCCTTCCAGATCGGCCAGGTTCCAGCGGTTAAAGTGGGTATTGGCACTGGCCACCATGCCCGCCGCCTGAATGGCCTGCAGGGCACGGGTGGTCTGGGCAAAGCTTTGCCGGTGACGGCGAATGTGGTTGTGGGTGGCTTCTAAGCCATCAATGCTAATCGAGACCCGTTGCAGGCCCGCCTCGGCCATGGCCTGCGCGCGCCGAGCGTCAATGCCCATGCCCCCGCTGGTCATAACAGGATTAATGCCCGCATCCCGCAGGGCAGATACGAGCGTCAAAAAGCCATCGTGCAGATAGGCTTCGCCACCAATGAGCACCACCTCACGGGTGCCCAGAGCCGCCAGTTGGGGCACCACCTGCAGGGCTTCGGCGGTGGTGAGTTCCTCCGGGCGGGGTTTAACCGCCCGCGAGCCACAGTGACGGCAGGCGTGATCGCAACGCAAGGTCAGCTCCCAGACCACATAGGCCGGATGGTAAACGTCCGCCTGGACGTCGACCCGCCGCCCTTGCAATTGCTCTGCCAGATTCATTTAGGAAGCGGTTTCTTCAGTGGTAGCTTCGCTGCTGTCGGCTGAAGGCGCAGGCGAGGGTGAGATGGGCACACAGGGCGCTTCGGTAGTCTCGCCGTTTTCGGCGGTGGCTTCCTGGGTGGCGGTTTGCGTTTCGCTGGTTTCGGTTTCGTCGCAGGGGGGCAGGCTATTGGGTGGCGGGGCACCGTAGCAGGCGCTCAGGGTCAGGGCAGCTCCTGCGCCCAGCACCAGTTGACCCACGCGCTTGAGCGGGCGGGGCAGACCTGTACTCAGTAAGCGGGCGTCGCAGTGGGGACAGCGGGATGCATGGGCAGCGGTCAGGAAGCCTTCACAGTGGGAACATTGTTGCATGGGGAGTACCTCTTAAAAAACATTTACTTTTTAGTAATGGTATTATCATACGCGAAAGGGCGCAAGTTGTAAAGCCCTGCGCCCCATAACGCTAAAGTCAACGCAAACACAAGAGGTGATCCCCGATGGAATTTAGCCCCCAAAACCCTGTGGTCAAATGCTGCCTGCAAGGCAATCCCCAGGCCGCCTGGGAACAGGCCAGCAACGACCACGAGAAGTTTATTGCCGCCCATTTTTTGGCCCAGCAGCAGCACGCGCCCGCCCACAAGCTGCCCTGGCTCGAAACCGGTTTGCAACTGGCAAAAGCCCTGAATGACAATCGGGTACAGAGTGCCCTGCCCAGGCTGTATGACGAGCTGGCCAGCACTTACACCGCCCTGGGAGACACCGACAAAGCGCAGCACTACCAGGCCCTGGCCGAGGGCTTTGAGGAGACCGTGGTGGATGCGGGGCCGTTTTTTCATGGCACCAAAGCCGATTTACAGCCCGGCGAAGCCCTGACCCCAGGGGGGCTCTCGAATTATCAGGCGGATTTGAAGATGAACCACATTTACTTTACGGCCCTGGCCAGCGGTGCCGGATTAGCCGCCGCCATGGCCCAAGGTGACGGCCCGGAGCGGGTGTATCTGGTGGAGCCCACCGGCCCCTACGAAAACGATCCCAACGTCACCAACCAAAAGTTTCCGGGCAACCCCACCCGCTCATACCGCTCCAGCCTGCCCCTGACGGTGTTGGGCGAAGTGCGCGACTGGCAAAAACAAAGCCCCGAAGAACTTCAGGCCTGGCGTGAGCGGCTGGCGAAGAGCACGGGGGAGATTATTAATTAAGGTGGGGTTTTTGTGGGGTGTTAAACCCGTCGCTTAAGAGCTTCTTGCTGCGTGTTTGACCTTTACCCCGTTTAACGGAGCAG
This sequence comes from Candidatus Sericytochromatia bacterium, assembly GCA_964229355.1. Taxonomy (GTDB): domain Bacteria; phylum Cyanobacteriota; class Sericytochromatia; order UBA7694; family UBA7694; genus CAXRDE01. The sequence continues at coordinate 222,227 of CAXRDE010000025.1, forward strand.
TTAGTTAAGCAACACATTGCTTTTCAAACTGCTCAGGGCTTACATGGCCCAAAGTTAAGTGTATTCGCTGGCGATTGTAAAATGTTAAATGTGTTAAAACACATGAAATTAGAAGACAGCCGATCGGCGACAAAACCATTGCTTTAAGTTGCCCCCTCAAACAAACAACCTGAACACAGTGATTAAACTTAAGGACGGTAGAAATATATTGTTATGGAACAATTGTCATTTTTTATCGTCACTTAAAAAGTATATAAAACAAGCGTTCTGTTTGAAAGGTCATTTTATGCGTCAATACCTCTTTTTCCCTCTGATATTTAGCGTAGCCTGTCAAAACACAACAGCAGTAACCCCTCCAATCCCACCTCAAGTCTCAGCATCCATGCAACCATCAGCAAATCCTGCTCCAAGCCCTTCTATCCAGGCCTCTTCACCTCCTCCCATCGAGCCTACCCCAGGCTACTCCATTTCTCCTCCAAGTACCACCCCAGAGCCAACACCTGCTCAAACGCCAATGATGATCCCATCCTATCAGCCTCAACCTTCTGTCTGGCCTACCAATATTCAACCTCAGGGCCCTGTTCAGACACCTCTTCCCCCGGCTCATCCCGATACGCAAAACTGTAGTGTCAGTGTAAATGTGAAGTTTGAAGATTATTCCCATCCCCTTTGGTCTCCGAATAGCCAGTGGCTGAGTTTTCACAAGGCGAACCATTCATTTTTCTATGACGGAGGGACTTTTTGTGGCGAGGGCGGGGGCTACACTTTAGATAATTTGAGCTTTTTAAACCTGAATACCAATGAGCAAGTGATGTATCAACCGAATGTGCAAAGTATTGAACCTATCGGGTGGATGAACAACAACACCTTTTTCTTTTCACAGCCTAATGAAAATGGTGGATATTCTTATCTTCACTCTTTTTCACCCGCAAATGAAACCGTTGAAAAAGACTTAAGCTATGCCCTTATTCCAAGGATTCACGCTATCAATCAGGATAATCAGCGGATCGCTCTCTGGGGCAGCGATACACCTCAAAAATTAAATTATGCAGTGGTAGAATATGATGCTTCTGAAAATGTACAGTCCCACTGGAAAAAGTTAAGACCGTTTACTCGAGACAGTGGTCTAGAAGCTTTAAGCTGGGTAAAAGATGAGCTTTTAATTAGCCAACTTAAAGGGACTGACTTCTCAGCAAAAATCTTTCATATCAATACCCAGGGCGAGTTACAAATGTGGTGGGATCAACCTGTACTGGCTCAACCACAGTCCGTTCTTGCAATGTTTCCCTCTCCCAATGGTCAGCATATCGCACTGATCATGCTAAAGAAAACATTGAACAGCAAGCAATCTGGCGTGTATGATCAACAGCATTTGTATTTGGCCGAGCTGAAGCAAGGGCAAATGCACAATCTACACCGCATCATGGCACTTGAACGGGTAGGCAAAACACTGAGTTGGTCTCCAGACAGCCAATTTCTTGTTTTGTCAGAAGGCACAGGAGAGTCCACTGAACCCTTAAATGAAAGCCTATGGATTTTAAAGCGAGAAGATGAAAGCTTAAAATCCTTATTGGCTGCTGAACCCACAAAGTATCCGGTTTACCACACCATGCCCGCCTGGTCTCCTGACGGAGAGTGGATTGCATTTGTGTCAAATCAAACCTCAGATTTTGAAAAAGACATCCAGCGTCGTCGCGATATTTTTAGAATACGCCCCAATGGTGCAGACCTGGAGCAGCTTACCCAAAGTGTCTACACGCAAACCACGCGCTAGCGTATCACATGCTCCAGAACGTTTCTAATACACGTTATACACCAACAGAACACGTATAATGTATAAAAAACGAATCACGGGGCCTGTTGCAGAACCATGCAGAACATTGAACAAGCATTTTTAAACGACTTAGAAAAAAAGCTGTGGACCGCCGCCAATAAGTTACTACCGTCACTGGATGCCGCCGTGTACAAGCACGTGGTACTGGGACTGGTGTTTTTAAAGTATGTGTCCGATGCCTTCGAAGAACGCCAGGAAGAACTCCGGGACATCTTTCAGAATGAAGCCGATGACAATCTCTACGCCCTGTTGCGTGGGGATTATGACAGCGACGAAGCCTATCAACAGGCTTTGGCCGAAGAACTGGAGCAGCGCGACTACTACATTGAGAAGAACGTGTTTTGGGTGCCCCAGAACGCCCGCTGGTCGAGCCTTCAGAAGTATGCCAAGCTGCCTGCCAATACCGAACTCTGGCAAGACGCCCAGGATAACCCCGTTAAAATGCGCTCGGTGGCCTGGCTGATTGACACCGCCATGGAGGCCATTGAAAGAGAGAACCCCAAACTCAAAGGCATTCTCAATAAAAACTACACCACCTACCAGATTATTGACAGCAAGCTGGGCGAATTGATCGACCTGTTTTCAGACGCCCATTTTCACGCCAAAACCTACAAGGGCCAGCCCCTTGAAATGAAGTCCAAAGATATTTTGGGCCATGTGTACGAGTACTTTCTGGGTGAGTTTGCCCTGGCCGAGGGCAAAAAGGGCGGCCAGTACTATACGCCCAAGTCGATTGTCAGCCTGATCGTTGAAATGCTCGAACCCTACGAAGGCCGCGTGTATGACCCTGCCATGGGTTCCGGGGGCTTTTTTGTCCAAAGCGAAAAGTTTATCGAAAAGCACGCCAAAACCCGTCATTACAACGCCGCTGAGCAAAAGAAGCGGATTTCGGTCTATGGTCAGGAGTCCAACCCCACCACCTGGCGACTGGCGGCCATGAATATGGCCATTCGGGGCCTTGACTTTAATTTTGGCAGCCGCAACGCCGACACCTTTAACAACGACCAGCACCCCGATTTGCGCGCTGACTTTGTGATGGCCAACCCGCCCTTTAATATGAAGGAGTGGTGGAGCGAGTCACTGGCCGACGATGTGCGCTGGCAACACGGCACCCCGCCCGCAGGCAACGCCAACTTTGCCTGGCTGATGCATATGCTGCACCATCTGGCCCCCACGGGCAGCATGGGCTTACTCCTGGCCAATGGCTCAATGTCGTCGAGTACCTCTGGTGAAGGCGAGATTCGTAAAGCCTTGCTCCAGGCCGATTTAATTGAATGCATGGTGGCCCTGCCCGGCCAGCTCTTTACCAATACCCAGATTCCGGCCTGTATCTGGTTTTTAACCAAAGACAAGGGGGCTCACAAAGGCAAACGGGATCGCAAGGGCGAAGTGCTCTTTATTGACGCCCGCCAATTGGGATATATGAAGGACCGGGTCTTAAGAGACTTTACCGAAGAAGATATTCAGCAGGTCTCCGATACCTTTCATGGCTGGCAAAAGGGCGAAGGTTACGCAGACCAGCCCGGCTATTGTTATGCCGCCAAGCTCGATGAGATTGAAAAACACGACTTTGTGCTGACCCCAGGACGTTATGTGGGCGCACCTGAGGAAGAAGAGGACGACGAGCCCTTTGCTGAGAAAATGGAACGGCTGACGGCCCAATTGGCAGAACAATTTGCCGAGAGTGCGACCTTAGAAGCCGAGATCAAGCAGAATCTGGCGGGGCTGGGGTATAGCTTATGAGCATGCACCCGCTGGCTGCAGAAATTGCCGCCGGAGAGCATAAGGGCCTTGAATTTAAAACCCAATTGCCGCAAAGGTCGCAAATTGCCAAAACGGTGATTGCTTTTGCCAATACCGGCGGCGGCAAAATTGTGCTGGGTGTTGACGATCAGCGGCAGATTATTGGACTCAAGGATACAGATATTTTTGAGTTACAAGATCGCATTAGCTCAATCATTGCTGACAGCTGCTCACCGGCATTACTGCCTGAGCTTTACACCGTCAACTTATCGGGGCAACTGGTGCTGGTGATCGAAGTCTTTAGAGGCTCAGCGCCGCCTTATTACCTCAAAAAAGAAGGGCCTGAACAAGGCGTTTATGTGCGCCTGGGGGCCACCACCCGCCGCGCCGATCGGGTTCAGATACAAGAACTAGAGCGACAGCGTTTAAACCTGAGCTTTGACGAGGAGCCCAGCTTTGAATTTGAGCTGGAGGTATTGGATTTGAGCCCGCTCAACGCACGGTGTGCAGATAAGCAGATTGTACTCGATGACGCCGCCTTGCTAAACCTTAAATTGGTGGTCAAAGCCCAGGGCGTGCTGCGCCCCACGCAAGGGCTGGTGCATGTGCTGGGGCTATTGGACCATACAGAAATCCAATGCGCGCGCTTTAAAGGCACAGATATGTCTTTATTTATTGACCGCAAAACCTATAGCGGCGATCTGTTCTCACAACTGGAAGCCGCCGAGCAGTTCTTATGGAATCATTTGCCCCTGCGGGGAGAGATCACGGGCTTACAACGTACCGACACGCTAGAAATTCCCCCCGTGGCCCTGCGAGAAGCATTGGTGAATGCAGTCGTACACCGCGATTACACCCGCCGGGGCAGTAATATTAAAGTGGCGGTGTTTGATGACCGGGTGATGATCCTTTCACCAGGGGCACTGCTCCATGGCCTGAGCACAGTGGACTTTAAAGCGGGCCGCTCTGAACTGCGTAACCGTACCCTGAGCCGCTTGTTTAAAAAGCTAGGCCTGATTGAACAGTGGGGCAGCGGCTTTCAGCGGATGAAAGAAGCCTGCGAAAGTCAGGGGTTATTGGCTCCTGAAATTTGCGAAGATGACACGTTCTTTGAAGTGGTGTTTCGACGGAAAAAAGTATCGGATAGCACCACAAAAGTATCGGAAAAAGAACAGCAAATTTTAATCTTTTTAGCTGCCCAAAAGCAAATTACTTCAGCACAGGTTATGGACCTTACCGGCTTAAAAGAAGCCCGCGCTCGCAGAATCTTAAAAGAAATGTGTGAAAAGCATTTATTAGTTCGACAGGGAAAAGGTCGAAGCACATCGTACAAAATCAATTTAAAAAATGGTCAAAACAAATGAACGATAGTAGAAAGAGCTTTAAACTTGATGAGTTGATAGAAATCAAACATGGATGGGCTTTCAAAGGATCTTTTATGAATGAAGATATAGACGAAGGTCCAATTGTCGTTGCCATTGGTAACTTCAACTATTCCGGGGGATTTCGGTTTAAATCTACACGAATAAAAAGATATACTGCAGATTATCCAAAAGACTATGTGCTGAACCCAGGCGATATTTTATTAGCCATGACTTGTCAAACTGCTGGAGGAGAAATTCTCGGTATTCCAGGAGTCGTTCCAAACGATAATGAAGTTTACTTACATAACCAGCGACTCGGTAAACTCGTAATAAAAAAAACTCAAATCATTGACAAAGAATATCTTTACTGGCTTTTTTTAACTAAAAACTTCAATCACCATTTGTTTGTTTCTGCATCTGGAACAAAAATTTTACATACGTCTCCAACAAAAATTTGCAATTATAAAGTAACTATTCCCCCAATATTTGAACAAAAAAAAATAGCAAGCATTCTCTGGAACATACAAAAAAAAATCGAACTCAACAACCAAATCAACCAAACCCTCGAAGCCATGGCCCAGGCCCTTTTCAAAAGCTGGTTTGTAGACTTTGAACCCGTCAAAGCCAAAATCGAAGCCAAAGCCGCTGGCGCTGATGCCAAAGGCGTGACGTTGGCGGCGATGGAAACCATCTCTGGCCAGAATGCCGAAGCCCTGACAAAACTGGCGCAGACAGATCCCGAACGCTATGCAGAGCTGAAGGACACCGCCGAGTTGTTTCCTGATGCGCTGGTGGAGTCTGAGTTGGGCGAGATTCCGGCTGGATGGGAAGTACACAAAGTCAAAAAGATTTTACAACGATTGAAACCAAAGAAAAGATATACGAAGAAGCAAGTACTGAATTATGGTAGAACACCTGTATTAGAGCAAGGCTCAAAAATAGTAATGGGATTTCATAACGAATCTCCAGACTTCTATGCGTCTAGTGACGATCCTGTTTTTATATTTGGAGATCACACCTGCGTTACATACTTGTCTTGCCAACCTTTTGATATCTCACAAAATGTAATTCCATTGAAAGGTGCTAAATTGCCAACCTTATGGGTTTACTACTCTGTGAAAGATTTGCAAAAATTTCAAGAATACCGCCGACATTGGTCAGAGTTAATTGTCAAAGATGTAGTTACACCCAGTTTAAAACTAACGCAGCTATTCTCAACGAAGATTTCAACTTTCCACAAAATTATTGAAGCCAACCTTAAAGAGAATGCAAACCTTGAATTATTGAGAGACATCCTTCTTCCCAAACTCCTGTCGGGTGAAATCAGCATAGAAAATCTGGAGGTCCAATCATGACCAGCCGAACCCAGATGATACTGACTATTCTCAAAAGCCAGCCCAATACTCCGTTTACAGCCAGAGAACTAGCCCAACAGATATTTATGCAATATGCCGAAGAGTTACAGGAAAAAAGAAGCAATCCCAAATTTGAATCCGACGAGGACTTTATTATCCAGCTTGCCGCTGAAATCGGAGGCAGCGCCACCAAAACCATTCAGCGTAACTACCCACAGGTACAAACCCGAGATCAACCCCGCCCCCGACTTTACTACTGGTCAGAAACCGAAAACCTTGATCTGTCAGAGCCAGATATTGAGTCTGAACCATCTGCTGCTTCCTATAGCGAACATGAACTTTACCCCTTGCTGATCGCTTATCTTTTTGAAGAACAAGGGCTTTACTGCCGACGCATTGACGAAAAACGTTCACGCAATGATAAGGGCAATGGGGGCAACCACTGGCTTTACCCGGATATTGTGGCCCTTGAAACCCAGGGCATCCACTGGCAGCCGGTGGTCAAAAGCTGTTTACAGAATCATTTATCAAGGCTTTGGTCATTTGAGGTCAAACGCAAGCTCAACCGCAGTAATGTGCGTCAGGCTTTCTTTCAAGCGGTCAGTAATTCATCATGGGCGCATTATGGCTATCTGGTAACGGCAGAAATTAACGAAGACCGCCATAATGGAGTGCTCAAAGAACTTCAAATGCTTTCAGCCCTGCACGGCATTGGCGTCATGGTCCTTGACACCCACGACTTGGCGGAGTCCAAAGTCTTGCTACCTGCCCGTGACCGCTTGCAAGTGGACTGGGACTCTGTGAATCGGCTCGTCGAAGAAAATCGAGACATGGAAGATTTTATTGAACTGGTGAGCATGTATCACCAGACGGGTAAAGTACGCAAAGTGGAATGGAATAAGTAAGTGCCCGAAGATCAGCACATCGAGTACAAAGCCAGCTGGCGAGACGAATACCTGAAGTGGATTTGTGGCTTTGCCAATGCCCAGGGCGGCACGCTGATCATTGGCCGGGCCGACAACGGCGAACCCGTGGGCATTGCCAACGCCGCTGAGCTGCTGGAACGGCTGCCCAATCAGGTGCGGGATCTGCTGGGTATTGTCATCGATATTCAGCGCCTGTACGAAGGTGGCCATGAGCTTTTAAGTATCCACGTGGATCCCTACCCCACCCCCATCAGCTACAAAGGGCAATACCATTACCGCAGTGGCAGCACCAAACAAGAACTCAAAGGAGCTGCACTGGACCGCTTCTTGCTGCGCAAACAAGGCCGTCACTGGGACGGTGTGCCCGTACCTTACCTCAAGCCCACAGACTTAGATCCCCAGGCCCTGGAACGCTTTCGCCACAAAGCCGAGCGCGCCCAGCGTTTGAGCCAGGCAGACCTGAGTAGCCCCGATACCGCCTTGCTCAAGCGGCTGCACCTTTACGAAAACACCTATCTCAAACGGGCTGCAGCCTTGCTCTTTCACCCAGAGCCCGAAGCCTTCGTTACCGGTGCGTATATTAAAGTGGGGTATTTTGCCAACGACAGCGATATTCTTTACCATGACGAAATTCATGGCCCACTCATCACCCAGGTGGAGCAAGCACTGGATCTGATCTGGCTTAAATACCTCAAAGGCTGGATCTCTTATGACGGGCTGCAACGGGTCGAAACCTATCCCGTGCCCCGCAGCGCCCTGCGAGAGGCCCTGCTCAATGCCGTCATTCACAAAGACTACGGCAGCGGTGCGCCCATTCAAATCCGCGTTTATGACCACAAGCTCACCATCGGCAACGCCTCAGTGCTACCCGAAGACTGGCAGGTGGAAAACCTGACCCAGGAACACGAATCGCGCCCCTTTAACCCCGACATTGCCCATGTGTTTTTTCGCGCCGGTGAAATTGAGTCCTGGGGCCGAGGCATTGAAAAGATTTTGCGGGCCTGTGCTGAGGCGGGCTTTCCCTTGCCCACTTACCAGGACACCGGTGCCACCCTGCGTCTGACCTTTGCCTATGCCCCTGAACTGGTGGCCTTAGAAAAAAGCAAAAATGAGGGAATAAATGAGGGAATAAATGAGGGAATAAAATTAACCCCTACAGATCAAGAGATTTTAAAAGCCCTCAAAGCACAATATAACCTGACGATTAGAGATTTGATAACGCAAACCGGGCGTACCCACAGCACAATCGAGCGCAGCCTCAGCAAGCTGCAAAAAGCGGGTTGGATTGAACGAGTAGGTTCTCGTAAAACCGGTCACTGGAAGGTACATAAAGCATGAACGAAGACCAACTCGAACAACTCTGCCTGGAATGGTTCCGTGACATTGGCTGGCAGTTATTACACGGCCCTGACATTGCCCACGATGGCCCCCGACCCCTGCGCCAGGATTATAAAGATGTGTTTCTGCGGCCTGAACTGCGTGAGGCCGCTGCCCGCATCAACCCCCATTTGCCCGCCGATGCCCTTGAACAAGCCCTCGACAAAGTCTTCAAGCTTCAGGCGCTCGACCTGCGCGAGAACAACCGAGCCTTTCACCGCTTTTTACTGGATGGCGTGCCCGTCGAGTACCGTACCGAAGCGGGGCAAAAAGCCGACCGGGTCTTTCTGATTGATTTTGAGGCCAGCGTCAACAGTTCCACCAATCGCTTTCAGGTGGTGAATCAGTTCACCGTGCAGGGCTCCCGACAGCCCCGCCGCCCGGATATTGTGGTCTTTATTAACGGGATGCCTTTGGCAGTCATCGAGCTCAAAAGCCCCGCCGATGAACATGCCGACATCTGGCAGGCCTTTAACCAACTGCAAACCTACAAAAACGAAATCCCTGAGCTGTTCCATAGCAACGAAGCCCTCGTTATCTCCGATGGCTATAACGCCCGTGTGGGATCATTGACCGCCAACGAAGAGCGCTTTTTGCCCTGGCGCACCATTCACAACGAAGACGACAAACCGCTGCTCGAATGGCAGCTCGAAACCCTGGTGCGGGGCTTTTTTAAGCGGGATCTTTTCCTCGACTATATCCGCTATTTTGTGCTCTTTGAAAGCGATGGCGACACCCTGATCAAAAAGATTGCGGGCTACCACCAGTTTCACGCGGTACGCGAGGCAGTGAGCGCCACCATAATTGCAGCACAGGTGCCTGAATTGGGCCAGGTGGTAGAGCGCCGGGCCACTTATGGTAGCGAAGTGACACCCGGCAGCAAAAAAGCCGGTGTGGTCTGGCATACCCAGGGTTCAGGCAAAAGTATTTCCATGTGTTGTTACGCCGGTAAGCTGCTCCAGCAAAAGGAAATGCACAATCCCACCCTTTTGGTGGTGACCGACCGCAATGATCTCGACGGCCAGCTTTATGCGACCTTTAGCAATGCCAAAGAGCTGCTCAAGCAAACGCCCGTGCAGGCCGACAACCGCGACGCCCTGCGTCAGTATTTGGGAGAGCGTCAGTCGGGCGGCATTATTTTTACCACAGTGCAAAAATTTGCGCCTTTAGAAGGCGAAGCGGTCCACCCCATTCTGAACCACAGACATAATATTGTGGTGATCTCCGATGAGGCCCACCGCAGTCAGTACGGGCTAAAAGCCCAGCTGAGCGCTGACGGGCAGTACAAGTATGGCTATGCCAAACACATGCGCGATGCCTTGCCCAATGCGGCCTTTATTGGCTTTACGGGCACGCCCATTTCCTCTGTAGACAAAGACACCCGTGCGGTATTTGGCGACTATGTGTCCATCTACGATATTCAAGACGCCGTCGACGACGGGGCCACGGTCCCCATTTATTATGAGTCACGACTGGCAAAACTGGATCTCAACCACGCTGAAATTGAGAACCTCTCAGAACAGGTGGAAGAAATTGTCGAAGACGAAGAAATCAGCGACCGCGAACGCACCAAAAGCCATTGGAGCCGCCTCGAAAAATTAGTGGGCGCGTCCCCTCGGCTTCAGAATGTGGCTTCAGACCTGGTGGCTCACTTTGAACAGCGCACCAGCACCCTTGAGGGCAAAGCCATGATCGTGGGCATGAGCCGCGAGATTTGCGTTAATCTCTATGATGCCATTGTGGCTTTACGCCCTGACTGGCACGACCTGGACCCTGAAAAGGGCGCGATCAAAATCGTGATGACGGGCTCGGCTTCAGATCGCGAGCACCTACAGCCCCATATTTACAACCGCGCCACCAAAAAGCGCCTCGAAAAGCGTTTCAAAGATCCCAGCGACCCGCTCAAACTGGTCATTGTACGCGATATGTGGCTCACCGGTTTTGACGCGCCCTGTTGCCATACCATGTATATTGACAAGCCCATGAAAGGGCATAACCTTATGCAGGCCATTGCCCGCGTTAACCGGGTCTTTAAAGACAAGCCCGGCGGCCTGGTCGTCGACTATATCGGCATTGCGAATGAGCTCAAGCAGGCTCTAAAAACCTACACAGATGCTAAAGGCAAGGGTGCGCCTGCCCTCAGGGCCGAGGAGGCCTTTGCCATTCTCTTAGAAAAGCTGGATATTATCCGCGCTCTCTTTCATGGCTTTGACTACAGTGCCTTTGAGACAACGCCCCATCTGCTGCTGGTGCCCGCTGCCAACCATATTTTGGGGCTTAAAGACGGCAAACAGCGCTTTTTAGACACCGTATTGGCCATGAACAAAGCCTATTCCCTCTGCTCCACCCTCGATGAGGCCAAAGCCCTGCACACAGAACTGGCCTTCTTTTCGGCCATTAAAGCCGCCATTAGCAAATTCACCTCAGTGGATGACAAACGCAGTCAGGAAGCCAAAGACTCTGCCCTTAAACAGATTCTCGACAACGCCATTGTGGCCGATGGCGTGGCAGATGTCTTTGAATTGGCGGGCATTGAAAAGCCCAATATAGGTCTGCTGTCCGATGAGTTTTTAGAAGATGTACGCCGTATGCCCCAGCGCAATCTGGCGGTAGAACTGCTCGAAAAACTGCTCAAAGACGATATTAAAGCCAAAACCCGCCATAACGTCGTGCAAGAGAAAAAGTACTTTGACCGCCTCAAAGAAACCCTGCGCAAATACCATAACCGGGGCATCGAAACCGCCCAGGTCATTGAAGAATTGATTCAGATGGCCAAAGCGTTTCAAGAAGCCATGGAGCGCGAGGCGAACCTGGGCTTGAATCACGATGAAATTGCCTTTTATGATGCCTTAGCCAGCAATGAATCCGCCGTGCGAGAATTGGGTGACGATACCCTAAAAAAGATTGCCGTTGAGATCACCGACAAGCTCAGAAAATCCACCACCGTCGATTGGCAAGTGCGCGAAAGCGTGCGGGCTCAATTGCGCATTTTGGTGCGAAAAACCCTACAGCGCTACAAGTATCCGCCCGACAAAGCGCCAGAAGCCATTGAACTGGTACTTAAGCAGGCTGAAGTCTTAAGCAATGGTTGGTCAAAATAATGGGCCGAAACATTTATATCTATCGTAATCCCTACACCACTTTGTACGATTTTTTACGCGCCCAATACCCTACCATTCGTGAGTGGGCCCTTTCGTACAGAAATCCCGCTTGCGGTTACTATCCCGTAGAGGACTTAACGGATTTTTCTTTTACGCTGATTGACAAAATAGGAGCGGAATTGCCCCCACCAGAGCAGGTGAACCAGTTGAGTCAAGAAGAGCTGGATCATCTTCGCGATCTCACAATGCTTGGCTATGAAGATTATTTATCAATGAAGAAGAAAAACCATTTGTCGCTTCTCGATGATTTGCCTGGTCTCCAAAGTTCCTATCTTGTAACTCAGTTTATTTGGAATCTCTATTTTCTTGAGGATATTTTGGGCGAAAAACAATATAGGGTGCATTTGATTTACCGGAATTACACACTCTCTGACACCTCGCCAGGGTCAGAGGAGGTGGGTTACTGGACGTCTGAAGAGTGCGCGCTTTTTAAGCGCTCTGTTTCAGAGCATTGTGGATGAAAACCACAAAGACTATTTTGAAATGGAGCGACGCATGACAGACGACTTTCAAAGAAGAGGAGCTGTGGCTGACGATCTAACTGACTTTTTGAACGGCGTCCGCCTTGTCATTCAATGCTTGCTCGATAACCTCAATGCACTTAAAGAAAACGAAGGAATGATCGGTGTATTTTCTTACTAAGGGCTCACGTCAATGACCTACCCCAAAGCCATTCACGAAGACAAAGTCGGCACTTACCCGGCGGCCGTAAAAGCGGGTGGGGGTTACGTGTGGGATGCGGTGCTGGAGTATCGCGTGTGGTGTCATCCTGAGCGAGGCGCACCCGATCTTGAAGAGGGCCATGATTATTACTACGCCTTTGCAAGCTATGACGAAGCCCTGGCCTATGCAAAGCACCTCGTGGGAGCTGACGAACCCCTTGCCCTGGTCTTGCAAGAAGAATACCTTGATGAGCCAGAGCCAGGAAAATACCGCCATGTAAAAGCCCAACGCATCACCGAATGGCCTGTGGTTTTTCTAAAGCGTCCAAAACGCACACCGCAAACCATTCCTGATTTTTTGGCACCGGACGCACCGCCAAATCGACTGGATATCTTGCGGGGGCTCAGTGAGCCCTAATAAATACTGACCGTTTTAATATTCACAAACTCGCGAATGCCCAGATGGCTGAGTTCACGGCCATAGCCGCTTTCTTTAATGCCCCCAAAGGGCAGACGGGGATCGGATTTGACAAAGTCGTTGACGAAGCACGCGCCCGCTTCGATTTCTTCGATGGCCAGTTTTTCTGCCCGTTCACGGTTTTGGCTAAAAATACCTGAGCCCAGGCCAAACACCGAGTCATTGGCCACGCGAATGGCTTCGGCTTCGCTTTGCACCCGAATCACGCTGGCGACCGGGCCAAACAACTCATCGTCATAGGCCGGCATGCCCGGCGCCACATCCACCAAAATAGTGGGGGGATACATGGCTCCCTCATGTTCGGGAATGTAGCCTCCGATCAGACAGCGGGCCCCCTGGCTTACGCTTTGCTGGACCTGTTCATGCAGTTCGTCTCTAAGATCGTGACGGGCCATGGGACCCAGGGTGGTGTCGGGGTTCATGGGGTCGCCCATGACCTGGGTCTCCATTTCCCGTTGAAAAGCCTGTAAAAACCTGTCGTAAACGGCATCCACGACCACAAAACGTTTGGCCCCAATACAGCTCTGGCCAGCGTTTAAGAGACGGCTCTCGGCGCATTTTTGGGCCGCTAGCTCAAGATCGGCGTCTTCGAGAATCAGGTAGGCATCGCTGCCGCCCAATTCCAGCACGGTTTTTTTGAGTTGGCTGCCTGCAATGGCCGCCACGGACTTGCCCGCCGGGCCGCTGCCGGTCAGGGTGGCCGCCTTCACGTGGGGGTGTTTAAGAATGCTTTCGACCTTGTCGCTGTGCACCAGCAGGGTTTTAAAGAGCCCTTCGGGGCAACCGGCCTGTACAAACAGGTTCTCGATGGCCTGGGCACATCCGCTGACGTTAGAGGCGTGCTTCAACAGGCCAGCGTTGCCCGCCATAATGGCGGGAGCGGCAAAGCGCATCACCTGCCAAAAAGGATAATTCCAGGGCATCACCGCCAGAATGACCCCCAACGGCTGGTAAGCCATCAGGGTCTTTTCGGCATCGCTGTCGAGCGGCTCGGGGGTTAAGAAGCCTTCGGCCTGTTCGGCGTAATAGCGACACACCCAGGCACATTTTTCAATCTCAGCCCGGCCACCACTCAGGGTTTTGCCCATTTCCTGGGTCATCAATTGGGCCAGATCGTCTTTTTGATTCTCAAGCGCCTCTGCCACCTTGTGCAAACACGCAGCGCGCTCTGCAAAGGCGGTGCGTCGCCAATAATGGTGTTGGGCATGGGCGGTTTCAATGGCCGCGTTTACCTCAGCGTCGCTATGGGCCTCGTAAGTGGCGATCACTTTATTTGTGTAGGGATTTTTGCTTTCAAAGGACATAGGGTTATACCAACTTTCTAAAAAACATCGGGGTTTTGGGCGTAGTCGATGTGCACATCAAACACATGGACGCCGCCCTGGGTCTGGGCCTGTTGCAAATGGCTCACAAGATCTTGAGCGGTGCGAATGGTATGCCCCACGGCACCATAGCTCTGGGCGAGCAGGCAAAAATCAGGGTTGCCATAGCGCAGCCCAAAGTCCGGCTTATGCTCATTGTCTTGTTTCCAGCGGATCATGCCCAGCGTGCCGTCATTGAGCACAAGCACCACCAGATCCAACTGTTCTCGCACGGCGGTTTCAAGGCTTTGGCTGTTCATTAAAAAGCCGCCGTCTCCGCACACGGCCACCACCGGCACCTCGGGGCAGGTGATTTTGGCGCCAATGGCAGAGGGCAGGCCCGCGCCCATGCTGGCCAGGGCATTATCCAACAGCAAGGTATTGGGTTCAAAGGCCGGATAATACCGGGCAAACCACAATTTGTACATGCCGTTGTCCAGAGCCACAATACCCGCAGGCGGCATCTGTTGACGCAGCGCCTGAATCATCTCCAGCAGGGGCACATGGTCCTGTGAAGCACTGGACATGGGCGCTCCCGAGAGGATCTGTTGCAGCCGCTCCTGATAGGTTTGTAAATAAGGGGTAAACACGGTGGTGTCAAAGCTCAGGCCCTCGGCCCGTTGCGTCAGGGCCTGCAAGCTCAGGGCAATGTCTCCACAGAGGGTGTACTGGGGGAAATAAAGGGGGTCAAAGGTGGGCACCTCATGGTGGATGTGGATAACGTCGGTGTTCTCCATACGAAAAGGCGGCTTTTCAATCACATCGTGGCCAATATTCAGAATCAAATCTGCGTGTTTTAAAGCATCGTGGGCAATTTCCTCTGAAGAGAGCGCTGCCGTGCCCAGGCACAGCGGATGGCGTTCATCGACGACCCCTTTGCCCATTTGACTGGTAAAAAAGGGCAGTTGTAAGGCGTCAATCAAAGCAGGCAAGGATTTGCAGATGGGTTTGCGGTTGGCCCCTGCCCCAATCATAATCAGGGGCGATTTGGCCTGTTGAAGACGTTGACACACGGTGTCAAGGGCCGCATCGGTGGGCGCAGAAGCCGCTACTTCAAAGGGAGCAAAAGGCCTGGCCTCGGTTTCTTCGGTGGCAATATCTTCAGGAAGTTCTAAATGCGTGGCCCCCGGCCGGGGCTGCATCGCCTGGGCAAAGGCATTGTGCGCCAGCGCGGGCACCCAGGAGGCATCCTGAATACACTTCGCGGAGTGGGTGACGGGTTCCATCATGTTCACCACATCCAAAATCTGAAAAGCGCCTTGCTTGCTGGAGCGAATGGGCTTTTGTCCGGTAATCATGAGCAAAGGCATCGCGCCCAACTGGGCATAGGCGGCGGCCGTCATCAAATTGGTGGCCCCTGGACCCAGGGTCGAGAAACATACCCCGGCCCGGCCCGTTAATCGCCCCTGCGTGGCGGCCATCAAGCCACCGGCTTGTTCGTGGCGCACCAGCACAAAGCGAATGCTGCTCTCTGCCAGGGCCTCTAAAAAATCTAAATTTTCTTCACCGGGCACCCCAAAGATGTGGGTGACGCCCTCATTTTCAAGACATTTAACAAGTAATTGTGCTGCTTTCATGCTTCCAGCATAAGAACAGACCTGACTTGAGGGCACCCCCGTCAGTGGGGTTTTAACGGGATTTTGATGTTGCCTGTTCTGCGATGTCGAAAAGCGTAATGCCCGCATATTGTTCTAAAAGGTTTTGCTCCGCGGCTTTTAAGGCGGGTTCCAGAAAAAAGCTGACCGATTGTTCCACAGGGCAGTGGGGATGGTCTTGAGAGAGGCCCATGGCCAGCAGTCCGGGCTCTCCTAAGGCCCGGTAAATATCTAACACCGAAAGTGTGGCGGGGTCGCGCTGCAATTGCCAGCCGCCGCCCCTGCCGTTATGGGATTGTACATAGCCCAAATTGCGCAGGTTCGCCATCATTCTTCGCACCACTACAGCATTGGTGCCCAACATCTGGGCAATGGTTTCTGAGGTGGCCGCCCCCTGATGCAGATGAATATGCACCAGGATGTGCAACATGCGGGAGAGTTTTTCGTTGGGTTTCATGTTTACCTCTTTGGGACCTTTTGCCCTATATCGTAACACAACCAGTTACAATATATGATAAAAGTAGCTATACTAAAAGCAAATAACACCTTTGGAACGGCAGGTTAATGATGATTTCAACGCAATACATTACGATCAACGGCAGCAAACACTTTACGCTCTGCGCTGGCACAGGGCCACTCGTGCTCTTATGTCATGGTTTTCCTGAAACGGCTTACGCCTGGAGACACCAGCTCAAAGCCCTGGCCGAAGCCGGCTTTTGTGCGGTGGCCCCCAATCTGCGCGGGGTAGGCAAGACACCCGGCCCAGAAGCCGTTGATGCCTATACCCTGATGCATTTGGTGGGTGATATGGTGGGCCTGGTTCATGCCCTGGGCAGAGAAACAGCGATCATTGTGGGCAATGATTGGGGGGCCAGTCTGGCCTGGCAAGCAGCACTGGTACGCCCTGATATGTTCACCGCCGTGGCCGCCCTGGGTGTGCCCATGATGGGGCAAGCCCCCGTACCCCCAACGCAGATCTTTCCCCGGACACCTGAAGCGCTCTTTTACACGCTGTACTTTCAAGAACCCGGTCGCGCAGAGGCCGAGTTGAGCCAGGATATTGAAGTCACCCTGCGCAAAATTTTGTTTAACGCCTCTGCCGATGCCCGTGGTGATGCTGGTAACAATCGGCCTACCGCTGGCGCTCAGCGTCCCAACCCCTTTGCCATGGTGTCTCAGACCGATGGCCTTCTGGCTCCCCTGCACAATCCCGAGGTGCTGCCACCCTGGCTCACGGCCGCTGATCTTCAGCATGCGGTCGAGGCCTTCACCCACAGTGGTTTTCAAGGGGCCTTAAACCTTTACCGCAATCTTGATCGCAATTGGGAACTGCAAAAGGCCTTTGTGGGTCAAAAGGTACAGGTTCCGGCCTTGTTTTGCATCGGTGAGCATGACGTCGGTTGGGATATACCGGGCATGAAAGAGATGATCGCGCAGCAAGATCGTTTGGTGTCGAACTTGCGCCCCACCGTGGTCATTCCTGACAGTGGCCATTGGCTACCCCAGGAGCAACCTGAGGCCCTGAACACTCACCTGCTGGCTTTTCTGACACAGCTGAATTGAAATGCTAAAATGCGACAATCTTCCCTGTAAAGAGAGCCCTGCCTATTTTGCCCTTACACGCTTTTGAAGCCTTTTTAAACTTTTACTATCCCTGTCTGCTCACCACGGGTCTGGTGGCCGATTTGCCCCGGTTCAAAAGTGAAGACCCTGAAGTACAGGCCGTGGTGCAGCAGCTCTATGAGGCGTTAACAGGGGGCAAAGATTGGGAAAGCGCTTTGCGCGGGCTCTCACCTGCGCTGCCTGAAGTCTTGACCGAGCTGCTAATAGCGGGGGCCGCCCAGGCCCGGTTGGATCATGTGATTGCAGAGATGCTCACCCATTATCAGGAGCACACCGACGAAGCAGAACTGTATCAGGCACTGTCGCAGCAATTGGCACACCTTGAAGTGGGACCACGTCCCGCGCTGATTTGCCAGAACTGCCTGGTTCAAAGCTTCGAGAAACTGCTGGCCCGCGCAGCCCTCGAAAAAGCCCAACGTGTTTTGCTTAAGCAAACAGGCCACAGTTTTTTTGAACAGGCCTATTTGGGCAGCAAGCTGGTACAGGTGCGTGAAGCCAGCCACGCCCACACCTACCGCAGTTTATGGCAACTGCTCAACAGGGCCTGTCAGCAGCATTCATTCCCGGGCGAAGGCTGGATGCAGGCTTACACCGTCCACCCCCTTGAACCCTCAAGCTTCTGTATAAGCAGCGCCCATCAGACCCTGGTATGTGTCTTTCTTACACCTCTGTCTGACTTGCCTGCATAAGCCCAACGTCCGCATGGGTAAGATACTGCTTTTGCCGCGCAATCAACAGCTGAAAAACCGCCATTAATCCCTCAGGGTTGAGGCTTCGGGGGCAGACCTCTGCCTGCTGTAGTTCTTTGATGAGGTAATAAGCAGACTCAATGGTGGAAAGGCAGGTCGCTGCAGGCTGTCTTTTGATCTCAAACTGGGAGCGATAATCCCTACGAAACGAGAGTTGGGGCAGGGCTTGCAACGAGGCGCTGCGTGTCATCATTTTGTAGGCAAAGGTCCAGGTGGCATCAATTAAAAAGATCAGCAGCTTTTTGTGGTGCAGAGCCGAGGCAAAAGGAAAGGTCTCGGTGGCCTGTGCCGTTTCACCTGGGTAGAGCACCATGGGATAATAGGCGGGGTCTTTTAAGAGGGCCTGGGTTCTGAAGTTGTTATCGAAGGTGGTGTCCACAATAATCTCTGAGTCCATTAGCGCCAGATGGGTTAAGCGGCCCGTACCGGTTTTTTGCTTAAAGGCTTCTTTGGGATGCATTAACACCACAAATTTAACCCCGGCATCAATGGGGGTGATGGCATCGCAATAACAGGTTTTAATGGGTCGAAAGCACCGGTAGCATTTACTGAGCATAGAGCACAATCTAGCACAGTCTATGCCCTGAGCGCTGTAGGTTTAGCAGCTTTATCAAAACCGTCTTCTTTTTTTAATCCCAAGCGAGTAAAGCCCGGGCGCGTATAATAGATGACACTGAGGTTTAAGGAGGCCATCTTTACATGCAGTTCAGCGATCTCAAGAAAAAGGTATCCATCCTGCCTTTACTGCTTGTGCTCTGTGGCTTTCTGTTTGAGTTTCTGTATCAATTCACATGCGGGGCTTGCTATTACACGGGAACCATTACCTGGTGGCAGCGTTTTCTCAGTGACGCATCTCCGGTTTTGTTTTACGCAGGAACGCTGGGCTTATGGGCTTCTTTTTTTAAAAACATGTATGCTATTTTGAAGCGCAAACCGGAATGAACCCTCGCCCTGCGTGAGACAAAGTAGCTGCTAAAGGCCTGTAAAATTTGACATCGTAACCGATTTTATTTATGCTAGAAAAGCATTCTATTCTCTAATTTACAAATCAACACATTTTCTGAATTGGAGGCATGTTATCGGGCGTAAAAATTATTTAATTGAAGGCATTGCAGGCACAGGAAAAACTGCCGTTTGTTATAAGCTGCGGGAGCTGGGTTACCACGCCCTGGACGGAGATGTCTCACTGGCCTATCAGGGGGATCCCCACACCGGAAAACCCGTAAAGGGCTTTTCGCCTCAGCACCATATCTGGGATATTCAGAAGGTGAAGTTTCTGGTGGCAGACTCCACCTATCGTGTCTCGTTTTTTTGTGGCGGCTCCAGAAACTTCAATCATTTTATTGACCTTTTTGATGGCGTCTTTGTTCTTCACGTGGCCGACTGGCATATATTGAACCGCCGCCTTGCACAACGCCCCAATGGCATCTGGGGTGGAGGCGTTAAAGAACGCCTCTGGACTGCACACCGCCACCATACCCAGGAAGGTCTGCCTGAACACGCCATCGTTGTGGATGCCACCCAGGAACTGTCAGCAGTGGTACAGCGCATTTTAAAGGCCGCCAAACTTGCACAAGAAGCATTCTGATCTTAAGGTATCACCGGACAGGCGCTGCCAGTATCGCTTTGGCTCGGTCAAGCAACGCCACACTCCCCGCTATGCGATTGAGCTCCTCCGGGTTCACCGTATATTGTTCCAGGGTCTTGTGTAAAGCCCTGAGTCGCTCTGTTTCTGTGCTTTCAATCCGGTAATCCCGCTGCACCAGGGTATCTGACTCGGTCAACAACACCCGCACACTCTTCAACTCAGGATTTTCACCGCCCGTGTGCTCAAGATACACCTGCTCGCCAAGGTTTACATCAGCGCTCCGAAGAAAGATAACAATGGTGCTATTCGCCTCGTCATTTGCCACGGACTCGACTTTTCCGACGCCCACAAGTTGACGACTCGACACGCTGTTCACCATAACAGTTGGAGGAACGGCCATGAGTTGGCAAGCTGTTAAAGCCACTGAAAATAAAAGTAAAGAGAGCATTTGCTTGTACATGGTAATTCGACCTTCGTGCTTGAGAATGACCCCATGCTAGCACGCTGGCTTCACCACACGTTGCAGCCTGAATTTACAGAATGCAACAAGCTGTTCATGCTATATTCATGTCCATAAGGTATGCTGAAAGAAAACAACGTAAAGGTTAAACCATGAACAAACGAAAACTCGGCATTGTCTTCGCGGCACTGGCAGTGGGCTTTGGCATCATTCAGTTGATTCCTGTAGACTTTACCAACCCCCCGGTACAGGCTGAACAGGACTTTTTGGTGGTCACCCAGGCCAGTGAACAAACTGCCCAAAAGATTCAACAGTCTTGCTATGACTGCCACTCCCATAAAACCCAATACCCCTGGTACAGCAAAGTGGCCCCCGTATCCTGGTTATTGAAAAGCCACATTGACGACGGACGCCGCCATTTGAACTTCTCCACCTGGGAGAGCTATGACCTCAAGAAAAAGGACCACAAGCTGGAAGAAATGTCAGAGGCCCTGGAAGAGGGCTGGATGCCCATGGACCAGTACGTCTGGATGCACAAAGAAGCCAAGTTGAGCCCTGAAGAGCGCCAGGAACTTTCCAACTGGGTCAAACAATTACGCGGTGAGCTCAACGTGCCCGCAGGCCAGGCCGACGGGCACGCAGAAGGGCATGAGGGACATTAAAAACTCAGCGATAGCCTGATTTTAGCGCCCTACTACTTCAGTTTGGGCAATACGTGATTGGGCTCTTTGGCATAGATGTTCCAGAGCCAGTAATCTTTCTCTGACACCACCATACGCTCAGGGGGCTGAGTGCTTTCTTGCTGACGCCCCTGGTAAACCACCTTGCCACCTTTGACGTCAAAGGCGTAGCGGCGCACCGATTTCCCATCCAGGTTGACATCGAGCTCGTATTTGCCGTCTTTTAAGTCACCGGGCTTAAGACCCGCATTGCTTTTGGGGTCCACAAGGGGTGCAGTAAGCATGGTGGTGTACGCATAAATGTTTTGCGGCTGGGGCGCGTTGCCCACACTTTTGGCCACCAGTTGACCGTTGCGCTTCAGCGAAAGGCTCATTTTTTTGACCACCGTTGATTGGTCGCCCACTTCGGCTCCGGCACTAAGACCTACATCCACAATCAGTGAGCCTCTTCCCCCGTCGTTAAAATACAGTTTGGCCATGTTATCGTGGGGCAAAATGGTATAGCTCTTTTGGCCCTTGGCAAAACGGCCTTCACCCTGACCATAGCTGCGTACTTCAAACCATTCCGCCGAAAACACCTTGCCTTTTTCAGAGAATACAATCCAATAAACCCCAGGCTTTAAGGCCACCTTGCTGGGACCATCCAGACATTGCCCACTGGCGCAGGCGTTAACCCAGGAATCAATTTCACCCAGAGCCTGACCATTTTTGTATTTGTGCACCCGCTCTTTGCTGCTGAGAATATTTCCCTCAGCATCTACAATGTCGATACGGGTTTCGACGTCGCGCTGGGGCACATACACGAACATGCTCAACAGCTTACGTCCAAAATACAATTGTCCATTTTGATCCAGATTAATAAAATCGGGCATTTGCTCATAGGCCATCGCCGGTGGATAATCCTGAGACCAGGCTGGCCCCGTTAACAAACAACTGCTCAACAGGACCAACGCCCATTTTTTTAGATTCATGGTTACCTTATATCCTCACTGTTTTTCTTTAAACGACACAAAATTGTAACATATTTCGCTTAAATCTGCTTTTTTCGGCAATGTGCTACACTGCAGGTGCAGAGATTGACGAAAAGAAAGCGTAAAGCGACCCATGGACCCCCTGGAACTGGGAACAAAATACGACCGCATTGCCCACTGGTGGCAACAGCATCACCAACACTCAGAATATGGCCTGCATGCTTTAGAACGGGCTTTACAATGGCTCCCTCACACCGGTCAAGCCCTGGATGTGGGCTGCGGGGCCGGCGGACGCCTGGTTCATCGCCTGGTCCAGCACGGCTTGACGGTGACGGGACTCGATGTGTCGCACACCATGGTGGAGCTGGCCCGCCAAAATCACCCTGAACAGCACTTTTTGCATCAGGATATTTGCCAGTGGGAAAGTCAGGACGCCTTTGATCTTATTCTCGCCTGGGACAGCCTGTTTCACCTGCCCCTTTCACAGCACGAAGCCGTTCTGAACAAATTGTGCCGTCACTTAAAACCCGAAGGCATCTTGCTGTATACCCTGGGCAACGCCGCTGGCGAACACACCGATACCTGGCGCAACGACACCTTCTATTACAGCTCCATTGGCATCAATGCCAACGTACAGTGTCTGATCAAGGCGGGATTAACGCTGTTGCATCTGGAGTTGGATCAATATCCCGAAAAGCATGTTTATCTGATCGCCACCCGCCCCGCAGGGGACGTCATAGCCCTGGGTTAGGGTTTGGCAACGTATTGGGCAGCAGCCACCAGATTTGAAGTGGATCTAACCAAAAGCTTGCCTTCTGCATCATGCAGGGTACCCTGCATAAACACCACGCTACGGCCTGACTTGATCACCTCCGCAGTGGCGATAACATTTTCACCCACCCGCACATTGGCCAGAAAATCCACGTTCAGATTCACGGTGGCAAAAAATGCCTCGCGCTCCAGACTGTACACGGTCAGGCCCATGATATCGTCGAGAATGGTGCTGGCCATACCGCCGTGCAAAATACCGGCGGGGTTGGCCATTTCTGGGCGCACGGTGTAAGTGGCCTTGATACAGCCCGGTTCCACCTGTAAGAGCGTACCGTTCAGCCAAACGCCCGTGGGAGAGCGGCTATACTCGGCCATGGGAACACCAATAAGAGATTGAAGGTGTTGTAATACAGACATGGGCTTAAGAGATCAGAGCCTCTGGCAATAAAGGTTCATAAAGCTGTAGATCCAGGAGCACATCCAGGTTTTTTTCTAAGTAATCGGGTGCCTCAGGGTGCTCAAAAAGCTGAGGGTGGTCGCTAAGCGCCTCAGGCTTCATGGTGTAATGCACCCATTTTCCGTCCTCAATAAAGTGCGCTTCAGGCGCAAGGGTTTTAAGAGAGACCGGCAAGGCCTGCAGCGAAAGCACCAGCTCCGAGGGGGGAGATATATTTTGCCCCCGTACCCGGAACGACAGTAAACGCAAGGTTTTGCCCGTCTCAACATGCTTGAGTACGGCCTGGCCTGTAAAGGTTAGATCCAAATGCGACTTAGTCATTGGAGTTATACAATACCGTTCCTGCAGAGATGCTGACATTGCCGTTAACGGAACCAATGAAGGTTCCATTGGAGACCGACTTTTCGTAATCATAGGTCACGGAGTTGTTATTGACAATCTGGAAGCTGCCGTCATTGTTAATGGCCACCGCTAAATTTACTTTGCCGCCGGCGGTAGAAACGCCGGGATCACGCATAGTGCGGGTCAGGGCCGCCGTCAACTGCCCCTGATTAATGCCGTTGGGCAAAGGAATTCTCGATTGTCCTCGCAGATTGTCCATGACGCGGCCAAAAGTGCCCGATGGATTGGCGGCAAAGGCTGCAGCGTCAAGCTGTAAACCAATGACTACCCGTGATACATCTGCGGTTCCGGTGCGTCCACTGCTGTGATTGCTGGAGACAATGCGGGAATTTTGACGGCTGTAGGTGACGCCGATGCCTCCAGCATCAAAGGTCAGGCGTTCGTTAAAGTCCTCGGTGTTTTGCTGGGTGCGCACTTCACCTTCGTCATAGCGGTTATTGTTATTGGCATCTTCATAATCGCGATAGGAACTGGTGCTGCTTTCCCGGTTATAGCTCATGGAGACACCGGTGGCTGCTTTGACTTCAGCATTAAAGGTGGTGCTGCGCCCTGAATAGGCGTGGTCCTCCATAAAGGCGTCGAGCTCACGGCCCCGGCGTAAAATTTCAGCACGATTGCCCACCGGATCGCTCATGAGTGACATAATACCTGTCACCTGTTCCCCAAAGGCCTGGACATCCTGGAGTTCATAGAAGGCCACCCCGCCGCTAAAGGCACGCTCTAAGCCCGCACTGGCTTTAAACAGACCTGCAATTTCAGCCTGGGCGCGCACATCGACAGCAATCTCACCTTTGAGAATATACCCTGCCCCGTGGCCGTAACCCACTTCAGCGGTCAGTTTCACATTCATACCGGCGGTGACATTGGCAGCCTGGTTACCCAGACCCACCCGGAATCCCAGCCCCACCGAGAAGTGAGAGCCCGGAGCCAGCTTGCCCAATTGATCCACCATATACGAAATCTGGGCATCAGGGTTTTCAGCGGCTTGAACCCGCTCTTCAATTTGACCGGCTTGTAAGTCACTGCTGGCAAAACGCTCTTCGATCAGCGCGTTCACCCCTTCGATTTGTCTGGCCTGCTCTTGCAAACGACCGAGGTCGCTGTCGACCTGACTGGTAAATTGAGACAACTCGCCTGAATAAGCCGAAGACTTGACCCGGGTATTGGCATCTCTGGCTTGCACCATAAGATCCAGGGCCTGATCGCGAATGCGCATCGCCTCCGCTGACTCCCCTTGACTCTGGGCTTTTAAGGTCTCATATTGGGCCAGTAAGGTGCGGGCCTGATCCAGGTTCTGCGAGGCGGCGTCCACCTGGCTCTGGGCCTGTCCCTGGGTGGCCAACGCTTGCTCCGAAAGCGCACTGGCTTCGTCCATGCGATTTTCAGCTTCCTGGGTCTTCCATTGGGCCTGGGCCAGATCGCTCACCGCTGCCTGAAAGCGGTTTGAGGTGCCCGGCACGGCATCGCGCATGGCCGCCTGGTATTCGGCTTCATTGGCAAAGGTGCCGTTTTCTAAGCCCGATTTGAGCTGTTCAAAGCGCTGAACAAAGGTGCGCATATCGGTGGCATCGTTGGTATAGGTTTGTAAGGCCCCCTGAATATCCGGGGTTTCAGAGGCTCGCGTGCGGCTTCCCGAGGCGGCACTGCCGTCGATCTGACGCTGGCGCTGAATGGTTTTGGCGGCAAATTTATCAAAGGCGGTATCGGCACTGCCTTTACCCGCGAGACCGGGAAAGGCCATGGCCATGGCTGAAATGTCGTTAATATTCTGGCGAATCTGGCGCCGGGATTCGGGATCCATGGCGTCTTCAGGAATGGCGGCCAGGGTTTCCAGGGCTTTGGTGGCTTCTTCGAGAATGGCTGCCGCTTCATCGCTGCGGGCCGTGGCCCCTGTGCTCTGGGCTTCGCTCACCTGGTTGTACAGCGCACCCATTTGTTCTGCCAGAGGCTGTAAAGCAGGGTTGGAGGTAGCATAGTCTGCCGCCAACCCTGTAAAGGTCTCTGCCTGTACCGCAAAGAAACCCTCTTGTTGGCGGCTGGTGGGCGCAGCGGTCATCATAAAGTTATAACTGGCATCGTAAGGTCTACGGGGAGAGCTTTCTCGATCCAGGGCGGTGGTGCGCTCCGTCAGATTGCTGTTGCTGGCCAAACCCTGCCCCGATTCTGTGGGCATTACGTAAAGGCGATCAACGGTGCGAATTTGGAGCCCTTGTTGCGGCACTTCCACCCCTTCCTGGGTGGCAAAAGCACCAATATCTTCGGTGGGAATGACAGGGTTGAGCTGTGTTTGTTGTTCGCTGGTTAAATCGTCGAGTTGAATGGTGTTGTTTTGTAAAAGGTTTTGCAATTGCTCGCGCTCGCCCGCTTCCAGGAGACCGTCTGCAAAAAAGGCCTGCACGTTTGCCATGGCTTCAGATTCAGGAGAAGGGGGTGTGGTTGAGGTTTCAGAGGTACTGAGTTGAACCTGTGAGGCGGCATTGGGGGCTTCTTCAACAGCAAGGGTTTCAGGGGGTGTACTGGTTTCAGAATCTGTGGGAGCGGTCGAAGTGAGATCCGAGACATTTCGAGGCGTTACTGGCGTTGCGGGATTGGGAAAGGGGCTGATGACTTTTCTATCTAAATGGGGCATACTCTTTTACCTTTATCGCAGAAATAAAATACAAGGCCAAGAGAACTTATACCCCATCTTAAACGTTTTAAAACACGTTTGGGTTAAAATCGCGTAACAAAGGCAAATTTTGAACGGTGGGAATGGGCGCAGCACTGTTTTCTTGATCCAAAAAATCCAGCAACGTTTTGACGTGGGGGTTGTGGGGTTCAATCTGGCGGGCTTTGCGTAACAGGGTATACGCTTCATCGTCAAAGCCGTGGCGTACCGCCAAATAGCCCACGGCCAGATAGGGCTCGGCAGAGGCTTCAGGAAAGTCCTGAATGGCCTGCTGATAAATGGCAATGGCCTTCAGAACGCCCGCGTCGGAGGCGTCCTGAGCCAGTGCTTCTCGCACGTCTTCTAAGTAGATATCGATGTGCTGAGGTTTAAGCGTCATCTCTAAAACAGGCTTCCGCCAAAGAGGGTTTTGTACTCGTCGTTCACTTTGTTGGCATAGGTGCTGACATTGGGATCACCGTAACGTTTAAGGGCTTTTTCGACCCCACGGCCCAGATGCGCGCGGTCGTTGAGTTCATAGCTCATGTACGCCGTCGAGGTCCACACGTTGGCCTTGATATTAAAGCGTTGTTCGATGGCTCGGGTGCTCTGTACAAAATTGCCTTTGTGCGCATTGTAAGGGGCTTCGCCACGGAATCCCTTGGCAATTCCCGACATGTGGTGCACCTGACGAATGGCAATGCCTGTCAACTGGCCCAGGCCGCCTGCACCCGTGTGGCTTTTGGCGCGGGGGTTAATGCCGCCACTTTCATGGGCGAACAGCGCCAGCATCATCTTGGGGTCCACCCCAAACTCACGACCCGCAGCGTCGAGTTCCACGGCGATTTCGCGCATTTGTTCGGGCGTGGTGCGGGTGCGTTGGGTATTGCCCAGCGCCGCATGGTGCTGCTGGTAACGCTGCATGGCTTCGAGTAACTCAGTGGCGCCCGCAGTCAAGCCCGAAGCATCCACAACGGCGGCGGCATCAGTGGCCGTGGTGCCCTGAGCATTATCACTGTCTTCTACGGGTGCATGACCGTTAGGAATTTTTAACACCATGCCGGGCTGCAGGGCATTGGGTGTTTTTAATTGATCGCGGTTGGCTTCAAAAATTTCCATATAGCGCTCAGAATCATCTAAAGTACGCAGGGCCACGATACTCAAAGACTCACCCCGTTTGACGGTGTATTCCGTAAAAGCGGGCTCGGTGGCGGGTTCGGCAGGAGTTGACGGGGTGGCAGGCGCGGCAGGCGTGGCCGGGGTCTGATTTGCGGGCGGGTCAGGAAAACTCACCTGGCGTTCAGCGGGTACGGGAATCTTTAAGGTCATGCCAATGCGCAGGTCACCGGGGTTCATGAGTTGATCGCGGTTGGCTTCAAAAATTTGATTGAAGTTCTGGGTGCTGCCCAGAAACTTTTTGGCAATCTGACCCAGGGTGTCGCCGCGCTTGACGGTATACATTTCGTACTGAGGCTCCTGGGGTTCGCCAAGGGCTAAAGACGGGGTGGCACTGCCAAGGGATCCCGCTTGAAACTGGTCTTTGGTTTCGGCCGGGGGCTGCGCGTTGGGAAAGGCCAAAGGCTGAGAAGCAGTGGGGGTAGCGGGCGCGGCGGGCGTAACCTGAGAAGGAAACGAAAGCTGGCCTGGGGTTGAGTTGATGCGCGGCATAGGTTAAAAGACTCCCGTCTAAAGATCAGCATAAAAGCAATATGCTTATGATTATACCCGTTGACGGCAGTAAACTTGCGCCTTTTTAAAGGATTTTAATACAGAGGCTCAGTGCGAAACCCACTTGAGACCGATCAAGGAGACTATCAAAGTGCTCAAAAAAAAGAGACGTCCCGGATTCACCGGTTCTTTAAACACCCAAATGCCCACCAGCACGGTACCCACGGCTCCAATCCCCGTCCAGACGGCATACGCGGTCCCGATAGGCAACGACTGCGTGGCCTTCATAAGCAGAAGCATGCTGCACGTCAAACACAGCAAAAACCCACCATACCAGTACATGGCCATTTGACCTGTGGCGCTTTTGGCCTGCCCTAAACAGCTGGCAAAGGCCACTTCAAATAAACCCGCAACAATTAAGAGTATCCAGGCCATGACATGTTCCTTTCAGAGGATGCAACAAAATGCTGCATCGACAATAAACCGTCCCTATTCTACAGTTAAACATATCTTAAAACATCGCAGAGGCCTGTTTATGCATCTTCCCATTCCCCCCGCTAGCTTTTGGAGCGCAATGCTGCTCACAGGGTTGCTCGTGCTGCCTGTCTCTGCTCATGGCGGCCACAGCAAAGATCCCTATCATCAACATCAACAGGTAAAACAGACCGAAGTGACCCTGCAATACCAACGTGCTGCGGCCTATGCCCAGGAACAAAAAAAAGCCAAAGTGCCGCTGCCCGCAAACTTTCATGCACAACAGCCCGTTCTCAAAGTGGTGCTACAACGTGAACACAAAGGGATACAAACCCGTATCAAAATCAAGGTCACCGATGCACAGGGCAAGGCTGTGGGATCTGCTGCAGGCATCACCCCCACGCTGGTGAGTCCTTCTGGCGCAGACCCCCATTACATGCTCCAATTGCCCCTCAGCAAGGGACGCTACTTCATCATGGTGCAATTTATGACCCCAGAAGGCCTGCAGCGTGCCGCCTTCAGCTTGCCTGTTTCATGAGTACCCCCCCGGACCCCTGGGATCTCAGTGAGGTAGATGCCCACACGATACAGCAGTTCACCCATCAGCCCCTGGGATGGCAAGATATTCCCTGGGCTGAGCATCTGAGCCACCACTGGCACAACCGGTGGGTCTCGTTTCCTATTGTGTTGGCAGTGGTGCTCGTCGTGATCAGTGGTCGTTACGGTCGCCAACCCGCTTTTCATTCCCTTCTTAGGGGGCTTTGGCTGGCCCTCCTGGGTACCGGCTGGTTAGCGGTGGCCCTGGGGGAATGGCAGTATCGTCATTTTGATGCGGGGCAATGGAGCAATGTTGCCCAGGTACACCGTTGGGGCGGTTATTTTAGCCTGAGCCTGGGGACCCTGGCCTACGGTGTCTGGGGACGTCGTCAAACATGGCCCGCTCAGCATCTGGCTTATGGCCGATGGTGGTGGGGCTTTGTGTCATGGTGTGCATTGCTATTCGGCGTGGGACTTCTGGGAGGCCTTTTGAGCAGCGCCCATTAAAAAAACACCGCAGATGCAACAAAATGCTGCACCACCATCCCCTCGAACTTTGCAGAACGCACTGTTACATTACCTGCATAAGATATTTTAAGGAGTTTTTTATGTCTCGTTCTTTCGTTTTACGTGCCTTTACCGGCTTAACCGCCCTCAGCATCTTCACCGCTTGCGGTGCGCCTGCAGGGGTTTCGAGCCTTGAAGCCAACGGTGAGGCTTTACCCACCGCTGAAACCCAGGCCATGCGCATTCAATTTACCCCCGAAGTCAATGGCGTTCCTTTCCGCTGTGGTCAGAGCTATACCGGCATTGGCAGCACCCAGTCGACCCTGACCCCCAAAGACTTTCGCTTGTACGTTAACCAGGTTCAACTGGTGAATGCTGCTGGAGAAAGCGTTCCCATGACCCTGACCCAGAACGCCTGGCAGCACGACGACCTGGCGTTGTTAGATTTTGAAGACAAAAGCGGTGACTGCGAAAGCGGTACGGTAGATACCAACTTTGAAATTACCGGTACCGTGCCAGCAGGCGAATACACGGGCCTTAAGTTTGAGCTGGGTGTCCCCTTTGCCATGAACCACCAGGATGCCAGCAAAGCCCCGTCTCCTCTCAATCTCACTTCTATGTTTTGGGTGTGGCGCTTTGGCTACAAGTTTACCCGCATTGACTTTGCCACCACCGGTCAACCCCAGGGGTACTTCATTCACCTGGGTTCAACGGGCTGTACCGGCACCGCCACAAAAGACACCGAGCACACCATGCATGTACAACATGAAGGCCATGATCACGGTGAAGAGGCTGAAAGCTTAACCACGGCACCGCTTCAGTGTGAATACCCCAACCGAGGCACCATTGCGCTGAATAACTTTCAACCCGAAAGCGACAGCATTGTGGTGGATCTTGGCGCTGTGCTCAAGGACAGTAATGTGGACATTAACCAGCCCGAAACCCCCGGCGGCTGCATGAGCGGTGAAGATGACAGCGACTGTGATGCCATCATGCCTGCCCTGGGTGTGGCCTTCAAAGGAAAGCCTGCACAACAACGCCTCTTTAGCGTACGCAGCGCCCAATAAATGACCCATCAGGAGTAGCCCATGAAAGTGAATGTTTTCTTAGCCAGTGTTGCCAGCGCGTTGATCAGTGTAAGCCCTGCGGCCTTTGCGGCAGCGCAGCCCGTCACCCTGAATTTTCAGGCCACGGTGAACGGTAAGGCCTTCGACTGTCAACAGGACTATACAAACATTGGCACCCAAAAGAGTACCGTTCAAGTGCAGGATTTTCGCCTGTATGTGAGTGGGCTACGCCTGGTGAATGAACAGGGAGCAGAGGTGCCCCTGACCCTGGATCAAAACCCGTTTCAGTATCAAAATGTGGCACTGCTGGATTTTGAGAATGCCACCGGTATGCCTCAGGGCTATTTTATTCACCTGGGCTCTACCGAATGCCTGGGCTCGGCCAAAGGCAGTACACCAGAACGGGCCACCGAAGCTCCGCTCCAATGTGAACGGCCAAACCGCCCGACCATCACCCTTGACGGCTTTGCTCCCGAACAATCTCAGCTTCCGATTCGTCTGGATTTAGGGCGCTTGCTCAGCACCAGCAATGTGAACCAGAATCAACCCCAAACCGCGGCTGGCTGCATGGCAGGCAAAGACGACACCGATTGCGCAGCCCTCTTTGAGCAGTTGGGTTTGGGCCAGGGCCCCCAGCAGTTTTTCTTCTGGGAAACGGAGGTCACCCCCTAAATGCAACGCTCCTGGTTTCCTTTATTGGCCTGTAGCATGCTGGGCGTGACCGCCTTTTTATCGTGTCAAAGCCAGGCCGCCGTCTCTCAGCCCCCTGTGCCCGCACCAGCAACGGCAGTAGCAGCCTATCGCTGGGCCCTGCCAGAGGGATTCCCTGTACCCAACGTGCCCGCCAACAACCCCATGACCGCCGCCAAAGTAGAGCTGGGACGCCACCTGTTTTACGACAAACGCCTGTCCAGCGACGGCAGTATGTCTTGCGCCAGCTGCCATGAGCAAGCCCGCGCCTTTAGCGATGGCAAAACCGTACCCACCGGTGTCACCGGCGAAAGCCACAGCCGCAATAGCATGGCCCTGTTTAACCTGGCCTACACCCCCGTGTTGACCTGGGCCAACCCCCAGTTGACCCATCTCGAAACCCAAATGCTGATTCCCCTCTTTGGCGAAGACCCGCCCGAGCTGGGTATGGTGGGCAAAGAGCAAGCGCTGTTGCAAACCCTGGCCGCTGTCCCTTTGTACCAAACCCAGTTCAAGGCTGCTTTTCCAGGGGTCGAAAACCCCTTTACCTTACAACACTTAACCGAGGCCCTGGCAAGCTTTGAACGCAGTTTGGTGTCGGCCGATAGCCCTTATGATCGGTATGTGTATGGGGGAGACGAGACGGCCATGTCAGCTTCGGCACTGCGGGGAGAAGCCCTGTTTTTTAGCGAGCGGCTGGAATGCTTTCACTGCCACGGCGGCTTTAACTTCTCAGACAGCACCCAGCACGCGGGCAGCACCTTTTTAGAGTTTAACTTTCACAATACCGGGCTTTATGCTGAGTACCCGGCCAACGCCCAGGGTCTCAAAGATGTGACCGGTAAAGCGAGCGATAGCGGCAAATTCAGAGCACCAAGCCTGCGCAACATTGCCGTCAGTGCACCGTATATGCACGATGGCAGCGTAGCGGATCTTGAAGCCGTTATCGACCACTATGCCGCAGGGGGACGGGCCGATCATGTCAACAAAAGTGGCTTTGTCAAAGGGTTTACCCTCAACGCCCAGGAGCGCGCCGATCTGCTGGCCTTTTTAGAGAGCCTGACCGATGAACGTTTTTTAACAAACCCGGCCCACAGCGATCCCTTTGCGTCAAAGGGGTTATAAGTCTACGGCACAAGCCGATCAAACTGCTGCAAGTGCTGTTGTTTTAAAAGAAGGTAGGTTTCATGGGTTTTTGCCTTGTCCCAATAGGTTTTAAAAATACGTGCACTCGCCGCTTTTTTCGGGTCTATTTGTCGCGGTAAAATCTGCTCTCTCAGGTGCTTGCTTTCTTCTGAAGTGGCCGCTTGCTGAGGGTTGGACGGGTATTTTTTACCGCCCTTGTAATTGGCGTAGCGACGGGATCGGGTGTAACCCATTTGCAAGAATTTGCGGGCCATATCAGCGCCTACAAAGTCTTTATTTTTAAGGTATTCACAAAACAGGGCATAAATGGCAACAGCTGAAGCTTCTGCAATTTCTGGCGTTTTAAAACGCCAGTGGGGCAAAATTTCGGACTTATAGGGTTCGACGAGTAAGACCCCCTGTTCGCCCTTACCAACGCGATAAAGTTCAGGATGTTCACGAAAATTCAACGCTTCAAAATTTAGGCTGTAGTCAAAAATATACTGTAAATGCTTCATAAGCACGATTATCTCAAAGGTCTCTGCTTGTACTGCAAGATGATCACCCTGGAGAATCCCTGCTTTTAATAGAACTTAAACACCCCGCAAGCCGCAAAAGCCCGCTATACTACAGCATCACCCATCACAGGTAAAAGGTTCTTACATGTCTACCCCATCCCAGGCCAAACCCGGCCTTCACCCCCGCAACCCCCACCGCTTTCGCTACGATTTTGCGGCCCTGCTCAAGAGTTATCCTGAGCTCAAAGTCTTTCTGATCGAAACGCCACGGGGCGACACCAGCATTAATTTTGCCAATGCCAAAGCCGTTAAAGCATTAAACCGCGCCTTGTTGGCCCATTTTTACAAATTGAAAGATTGGGACATTCCCGAAGGCTATTTGTGCCCCCCCATTCCCGGTCGCGCTGACTACATTCACCACCTGGCGGACATTCTGGCAGAGACCCATCAGGGCATTATTCCCACGGGCGCACGGGTCAAAGCCCTGGACATCGGCACCGGTGCCAGCGTGATTTACCCGATTATTGGGCACCGTGAATACGGCTGGTCTTTTGTGGCCAGCGAGTTTGACCCCACCGCTGTCAAGGCCGCCGAAGACCTGCTGCACAACAACCCCGATCTGGAACGCCGCATTGAGGTCCGTCAACAGCGCTTTAAAACCAACATTTTTAAAGGGGTGGTGCAGGATCATGAGGTGTATGACATGACCCTCTGCAATCCACCCTTTTACAGTTCTGCCAAAGCCGCACAAGCCGCCAACCAACGCAAAAACCGCAATTTAAAACGCCCCGTGGGCAAAACCAAGCGCAATTTCGGGGGACAGGATCATGAACTGTGGTTCCCCGGCGGTGAGCGCGCCTTTGTGGAAAATATTATTCGTGAGAGCAAGGACCTGGGCGAGCGTTGCCTGTGGTTTAGTGCCTTAATCTCGGATCAGGACCACCTGCCCAAACTGCAGCACGTGCTGCAAGAGGTGGGGGCCGACACCCATCTGGTGCGCGAGATGGCCCAGGGCCAAAAGAGCAGTCGCTTGCTGGTGTGGAGTCACCAGAGCGCTTCCGATCGCCAGCAATGGGTCAAACGGCGCTGGGGCAAGGCTTAAAACCTAGGCCTCCGATTGATCATAGTCGGGTTCTTCCAGGCGGGCAATCACGGCGGTAGCCACAATGTCGCCCGCCACATTGAGCA
This sequence comes from Candidatus Sericytochromatia bacterium, assembly GCA_964229355.1. Classification (GTDB taxonomy): domain Bacteria; phylum Cyanobacteriota; class Sericytochromatia; order UBA7694; family UBA7694; genus CAXRDE01. The sequence goes on from CAXRDE010000025.1 coordinate 256,205, forward strand.
CCGTGCGGGACATGTCTAAAATGCGATCCACACCCAAAATAATGGCGATGCTTTCACCAGGGGCGCCCACGGAGATCAAAATGCTGGCCATAAGCGGCAAGGAACCCCCGGGCACACCAGCGGTACCCACCCCCGCGAGAATCGACATAAACACCACGGTGGCCTGCTGAGCCAGGGTCAGCTCCACCCCAAAGCACTGGGCCAAAAACAGCACGGTCATGCCTTCAAAAAGCGCCGTTCCGTTTTGATTGGCCGTGGAGCCAATGGTGAGGACAAAATGGGCGATTTTTGGAGGCAGCTTGAGCTTTTCTACCGAGACCTGAATGGCAGTGGGTAAGGTGGCGTTGCTCGAAGAGGTGCCAAAGGCCGTGATCATGACCTCTTGAATCTTTTTAAAAAAGTCCAGCGGAGACAGCTTTGCCACAAATTTAAGGATCAAACTGTAGACGCCAAACAATTGCAGGGCCAGAGCCAAAAGCACCGTGAACACGTAATAGAGCAAGACCTGCAACAGGGCCATTCCGGTGGAGGATACCAGCACAAACAAAAGCGCCGCCACCCCGTAGGGGGCCAACTTCATGCCAAAGCCAATGACCTGCATGACCACTTCATAGACGCCTTCTAAAAAGGCCTTCACGGGAGCCACTTTTTCTTGATCAGACACCGACAGGGCCAGGCCCAGAATCAGGGCAAAGCACATAATGGCCAGTAAGCCACCGCCCGTATAGCCGCTTTCAAAAGCCCGCGCCATGTCTTCAAAGGGGTTTTTGGGCACCAGTTTCACCAGGGTGTCGGCAAATGAAGTCACCGGCGCACTTTGTAAGCCCTGTTGGAGTTTTTCACCCTGGCTGCCAAACTGGGCCATGAGCAACTGGCGATTGGCTTCGGTCAGGCTCTGGGCAGGCTGTAAAAGGTTAAACACCCCCAGCCCCACCAGCACCGAGCTGCCTGAAGCCAGCACCGTATAAACCAGGGTTTTCAAGCCAATGCGGCCGATGCGACTCACGTCGCCCAGCTCCGCCATCCCCAGGGTTAACGCCGATAAAATCAAAGGGATCACCATCATAAACAGCAGGCGCATAAACAAATCGCCCACGGGCTTCACCCATTGATTAATGGCAGCGATGGTGTCGGCAGAAAGTCCCAGCCATTGCACACAGGCACCGGCCACAACGCCGACCACCATGCCGATCAGAATTTGGGTATGAAGGGGCATAAGAAGCAATCCTCTATTTCTTAAAACGTCGGCCCAAACAAGGGCTCATACACGGGTTTCCACAGGCGGTCATAACCTAAACCAACCCCCAGAATAAAACTGGCACCCAGTTGGGAAGTGGCGGGCAACTTGCCCTGAAACACATAGGTGTCAGCAAAAAAGCGCAAAGACAAATTATCGGTAAGCGACAGGCGCAGCGAAGACACCCACTGGGCCGTTAGGCCCAGACTGGAGGCATTGTCGTTGGGCGAGGGCAAGAAGTAGCGGGCGTCTAAGTCGTTGTGCCAGGTGAGAGCGCTGTTGACAGGCTGCTCGTGCACAAACTTAAGGTCCACACCGCCCTCTAAGTTATTGGGCACGTTAAAATCTCGGCGCAAGGCCAGACCGGTTTTAAAGGTTTTTAAACGGTCACCGCCGGGAATACTGAGTCCAAAGACCCCCCGCAATTCGGACTGCAGGGGATTGCGCTGCTGGGTGTCTGCATTGAGCGTTGGGGTAAATTCGGTGTCATAAAACCCCTCCAGAAAAGGGGTTAGCGACAACTGGGCGTCAAACAGGGAAAACTTAAACAAGCGCAATTGCAATTCGCTCGAAAACAGCAGATCATCCTGGTTTTCAGTAAACCGCTCCCCGGCGTCAGTGGCCGTCACATCCACCACCGACAGGCCTTCATACTTGGCCTGGATGGCATTGGTCCAGCCCATCCAGGGATTGTCTAAACCGCTATAAAGACGGGTACGGGCCCCAAAATTAAAGCTATTGGGGGAGATGACACGGGTTTCCCGCACCTCAGTATAAGCCTGGTTGTTGACGGCATTGTACCCACTAATATTCAATTGCAAATCGTCGAGCCCCAGGGTAAACAGGGTTTGTTTTTCGTGCCAACGGGGCCGCATGCGTTGGGCCAGCTGTGCTGCGGTGTCGGGTTGTTGGGCCAGCTGTTCCAGCTCTTTTAATAACACATTGCGCAAATAAATATCGCGGGGGGCCTGATTGGGAGCGCCCTGCAACACCTGCTGCACGGCACTTAAGCGGGCTACCCCTGAGGGCATCAGCACCCGGTAATACACTTTTTTGCCGCCCAGGGGCCGCCCCCACACGGTGTTATCGCTGGTGCGCAATCCGCCAAAGGTCAGTTTTTCGCTGGTGATCTGACTTAACGCTTTAAGCTGGTCTCCGTTGAGGGTGTACATATGCAGGGTGTCGTTCAGCTTGAGCCGCTCGTACACCAACATACGGGGCATGGCTCCCGGTACGCTCAGCGCATCCTGACCACTTGCCTTAAACACCACCACCTCGCTCTGGTAGCGATCCATCAACAGGTTCATTTCTAAGTTGTACAACAGTTCGCGGGTAATATACGGCTGGTAAATTTGCAAGAACTCTGTATCAGAAAGGGCGCGATAACCACTGAGGCGCTCCCGGGCAGCTAACGTGGTGGCCGAATTTAAAAAGAGTTTTAACAATTCGGGGTCATTGCGCAGCACGGGCCCCATATTGGGAATCAGTTCGTCCAGCGCATCTTTATACACGTCCTGGCGAATGGCCAAAATCGCGGGTAAAAAACGGGGCAAAGGGGGCAAATCAAAGGTAATGGGGTACAGTTCACTGCGCAATTGCAAGTGCTGGTTATCAGCATGGACATGAATTTTGCTCAATGCATGGGCGTTGCTGCGCGGTACAAAAGCCCGGGGGGGACTATCGATGGGGGTGGTTTGTGAGGCCTCTAGCTTTTGCAAGGGCGATTCGGTATCGGTCAGCACCAAATGGGCATCGCGGTTGTATTTTTCAAGGGCCTGCAATTGGCTTTCATTGAGATCCCCCAGAATGACGACCACATCGGGCTGCGCTTCGCGTTTTAACAGGGGTAGAACCTGCTCTAACGCCGTGCGGGGCGGTAAGATTTCAGTGTCTTCAGAAATCACCTCAAGGGCGCGCAAGGCATTGATCTCTTCGGGATCTGTCAGCCCAATAAACGCAATTTTTTTGTCGCCCACCTGATGCGTTTTATACGGGGGGAACACATAGGTGCCTTGCTGACGAATACTGGCGGAAATAAAGGGCAATTGATGGGTTTCTTGCTCCCGTAACAGATTGAGCAGTCCACCCCGCAGCTCTTCTTTGCCCACATTAATGGCAAAATAGCCCATTTGCTGCGCCATCTTAAGGGAGTTGGCACGCTGCAGAGACAAATGGTCCGTCAACACGGAGCTTAACCCTTCCAGGAGGTTCCCTGAGTCCACCAGCAAACTGTCGGGCGTGCGCAGGCGCTCAATGAGGGCCATACGGCGTGTGCCCTCGCCAAAGGGTTTTCCAATGAGCTGTAGGGTACTGCTGGCCTGGGGAGCACCGTCCGTACGCTGAAAATGCAAATCAAAACCCAGGACCATTTCCCACAGCAAGGGATTATCAGGGCGTTCCTTAACCGCTTCAGGTAAACGCAAGTGCTGGACGCCGCCAGGATAGGTGGTCAGAACTGCATCCTGCCAGCGCACCTGCTTTTGATAACGGGGATGGGCCTGAATAAAGGCGCTCAGAGCCTGAAACAAGTCAGGATCGCTACCGGGCAAGATTAAACTGTCATTTGCAGTGAGTACCCGCAGGTTTTCGCGACGCAGCGGTACCGTGGACGGAGCATCCGCTAAAAAAGGTTTTAGCGCGGCAACCCCAAATTGATTGCCCCACAGATAGTGTCCCTGGGCGTGAAAGTACACGGTGGTACGGGCCACGCCAAAATCTTGAATGGCCAGGGCCTGACTTTGATTTTGGACAAAGTCAGAGGTCATAAAGTAAGGCAAACGCACGTCGTAAAGATAACTCGAAGCCAGACCTTTTATGTCTCCCGTATGAAAAATATTCACATCAAGAGAGGCGTTCTGTGCCCAAAGGGGAAGACAAAGGACACCGCTCAGTCCCAGGCCGAGCAAAAGCTGAGGAAAAAATCGAGGCATGGTAAAGGTTCTCAAGGCATGTTTTTGTTGTTCTTAAGCATACCGGAAAAGCTGCAGCCTTGTTATACTTGAGTGCAAAATATTCAAAACATATGAGATAGAGGTCACTTCATGAACACCCGCACATTAACCCTCCGCCTGATGGCTCTTATGGCCATTGCCAGTTTCGGCGCCACATCTTGCTACCCTGAACTGTACGAAGAAAAAGACACCTATTTAGAGGCCATTAAAACCTCGCAGCAGGGCATTGGTCACGGCGGCGAAGAGCACGGTGAAGAGCACGGTGAAGAGCACGGCAAGGGTGAGCACGGCGAAGAGCACGGGGGTGACGCCACCCATGGCGATGCAACAAATCATGGCGATGCTGCCCACGGTGACGACACCCACGGGGAAGGTCATGACAAAGGCCATGACAAAGCCAATAGCGAATCTCACGGCGAAGGCCACTAAAAAGACCGCAAGGCCCTTATTTTTGAATCAGGGCCTTTACCAGCTGTTCTGCGCGCACAATGTCCCCTAAAAACACCCGTTCATCTTTTTGATGATAAGGGTAAATGGCCGGTTCTACCGCCACACAGGGAACCACGTGCGCGTCTTGCTGTTGATTCAAACAGCGGCCGTAATTTAAATAGTCATTGGTGTTATTGGTCAGATGCAAATGGGGGTCCACGCTTAAAGCCCATTGCTCTAATTCTGCGGTGGCCTGCTGCAGGGCAGCAGAGGCCGTGAGGCCGTTTTTCTCCCAGTGTTTGGAGTACAGGGCCACGCCGGGCTCCCCGCGAAACAAGGGGGTCGTGTCGATGGTAATCACCCGTGAAGGCAAGGGCAGGTGCTCCAGCACATAAGCAGACAGTCGCTCAGCCCCGATGCCCGAGTATAAGCCCGCCCCGCCTTCAAACAAGCGTTCCGGATGGCGTTTCAGCCCAAAACTTTCTTCCATTTCTGAAAATAGCAGATACAGGGTGGGAAAGCGCTCAATCGGACTTTGAAACATCAGACTCAGGGCCATTCCAAGGCCCACCGTATCATCCATTTGCCCGGTAATTTCCTGGTTATCGACGCTCACGGGCAAGCGCGCTGGCGGCTGCGTGGGGGTTCCCGCTTCGTGAAAGTGATCAATTTTATCCAGGTGGGCTGACAGCGCCACCGGGGGAGCGTCATCTCGCCCCTGTACCTTGATCAAAAGATTGTGTCGCGGCACAGGTATCAGCTCCGCATAGGGACAACGGTCCACCAGCTCCTGAATCAAAGGGTGTAAACGGTCTTCATAGGAACTAAAAGCGGGGACCTCTGCACAAGCCTGAATGAGCTGAAGGGTGGAAGGAGTCGATGACATACAACACGGGCCTTTTCGTTTTTGTTTTCACGTTAGCAAAGTCCGAGCGGCAAAACTGTGAGTCCTTCACATTTGTCTCTTGACAGGAGCGCCTTCCTCTCTTACGGTGAAGGCAGAAAAAGAGGTGTTTATGAAAACCATTGATCGTTCTTGCCCTGTCATGGTGACAGGTGCCACAGGTTATGTGGCCGGTTGGCTGGTCAAACGGCTACTGGAGGAAGGCTTAACCGTCCATGCACCGGTCCGCAACCCCGATAACCTGGAAAAGCGGAAATACTTAGACGCCCTTGCCGAAAAAACCCCGGGAAATATTCGCTATTTTAAAGCCGATCTACTGGATGAAGGCTCTTATGACGAAGCCATGGCCGGGTGTGAACTGGTTTTTCATACGGCTTCACCGTTTTTGAGTCAGGTGAAAGACGCCCAGCGGGATCTGGTGGACCCCGCCCTGAAAGGCACTTTAAATGTGTTAAACAGCGTGGAGCGCACCCCCAGTGTCAAACGGGTGGTGTTGACCAGTTCCTGTGCGGCCATTTATGGCGATAATAAAGATCTCCAGGCCCTTCCCGATGGCACCCTGACCGAAGCGGTATGGAACACCTCTTCCAGTTTGACCCATCAGGCTTATTCTTACTCCAAAACCATCGCCGAAAAGGCCGCCTGGGATCAGGTAAAACAGCAGAGCACACCGGAGCGCTGGGATCTGGTGGTGGTGAACCCTTCGCTGGTGATTGGCCCGGGCATTAACCCCTACGGCACTTCAGAAAGCTTTCAAATCGTCAAGCAACTGGGAGACGGCACCATGCGCATGGGCGCCCCCGACTTAGAAATTGGCGTTGTTGACGTCCGGGATCTTGCAGAAGCGCACGTTCAGGCCGGGTTTCGTCCAGCGGCGGAAGGACGCCATATTGTCTCCGCCGAAGACAGCAGCATTCTGACACTGGGGCAATTGCTGGGCAAACGCTTCGGCTCGGCTTACCCTTTTCCCAAAAAGCCACTGCCCAAAGGCCTTCTGTGGCTTCTGGGACCTTTTGTGGGGTTTTCTCGCCAAATGATTCAACGCAATCTGGGTTATCCCTGGCGTGCCGATAACACCAAAAGCAAAACCGCACTGGGCATCAATTACCGACCCGTAGAAACCTCCATTGTCGAATTTTTTCAACAATTGATCGATCACGACATTGTATCCCCGCGCTAAGCACTGCGACACAGGGAGCATGCCAGAAGCATCAGTTATGTTAAAATAAAGCAAACACCACATAAAGGAGCGCGCTATGGGAAACTTACCTCCCGTTCATAACGCTTCAAGCCCCTCCCTTTACACACCCCGCACAGCCCCTGAGCCTCGCGGCATAAGTACGTCCCCTGAGTCCGCCACGCCGCCCGAGGAAGCATCTTCTTTACAGGACACCGCTTCTTTGGCTTACCGTCCCCTGAAAAAAGGCCTGGCAAAGCCCATGATGGATATGCAGTCCCTGTTTGCCGTCGGCCCCCTGGAGGATCTTTCCGGGACGCCCATCGGACAGGACGAGCGCGGCATCGTGGTCTATCTGGGCGAGCGTCTACACCAGCATCTTGCTGACGAAAAAGAAGCCCTGGCGCTGGCCCGTCAGCGAGGCAGCGTTCTGGACCAGCCCGACAGTGCCGTGGTGCAAAACCGCAGCGGTACGTACGACCTGTACAACCTTGAGCGCGATCGCGGATCCTGGCGCAAAGAAGAGCACGATTTTAACGGCTATCATCGCCTGCGAGCCGCTCAATTTCAAGATCCGGGCACCCGAGGCGATCGTTTGACTGCCGTGGTGTCTGAAGACAAACAGGTACGTTACCTGGGCTCAGAACCCAGCCCGGCCCGTTACCCACAAATTGCCAACCCTGCCCCTTTATTGCCCACTAACGCGCCCGCCGCCCTGCGCCAGGAAACCGTCCAGCATTTACGGGGACAGGCTGTAGCTGTGCTACATCGCCTGGAAGCCATGGAGAAAGACCTTGGCGCCCAAAAGGATCACCGGGGCGTTTTTAGCGCCATGTATCGGGTGATCACCGAACGGGGCGTCGCTGAGCTGGACCGCTTTATTGCCCAGGGAGATTTGCGCGCGGCAGAATTTGAGGGGGCCCTACTGGTTAATTTTGCCAACCGTTATTTTGCCGCCTATGATGCCTACGCCGCAGGAAACATGGCCGAAGTCCCTGAGGTGTGGCGTTCAGCGTTTGACGGGGGACGTCACGCAGAATCCCAGAATTATCCCAAAGCCAGCGTCACCGAAATTGTCAGCTCATCAATGATTGCCCACATTATTAACGATTTGCCCCAAACCCTGCAAGACATTGGCTACCCTGCCGCCAGCGATCGCCAAAAGCTCGACGCGGTTTACGACAGCTTTAACGGTGCACTGATGGAGGAAAAAAGTCGTATTATGGACGCTGTGGCAACCCATTACGGCCACACCGACATGCATTTTTTGGACAGCCTGGCCACCACCTTACTGACACCTCATGTCTGGGGCCCTGCCGGCGATAACATTCCCGAGCTGCTCAAACGCCCCTGGGGACAGCAGATAACGCAACGGGCGCAGGGTGAAGTCTTTACCCTGATGCGCACCCTGGCAAAACAGCGCGCGCTCAGTGATTCACCCTCTGAGATTCAACACAAAGCACGGGGCATCTCTGATGCAGCCCGCATCTTAACACCAGGCGGCAACTAAAGGGGGCTGTCAGGCAGCGGGTTCTTCCTCAAGGGGGGTGAGCTGCTCAGGGGCATAGTCCACCAAAAACAACAGGGTCATTAAGGGAAGTAGGGTTTTGGCCAATAAATAGGCCATATACGTGAGCATGACCACGAGCACCTGGCCGGTTAACGCCGACAGCACAAAAAACACGTGTACCATCACCCAGGCCGCTGCAAGGGGCAATAAAGGTCGCCAGGCCTGCAGCATAAAACGTCGACTAAAACGCCAGGCTTCACGCCAGCGCATGCCGTACAGCACCACGTTATAGGGCCAAAAGAAAATACTCAGTAAAAACAGGCCCAACACCCCCATGGCCGCGAAGAAAATCACCAACACCTTGCCAATTTGCGCCTGCAATTCGGGTTGCCCTTGCACAAAGGCCCAGAGTTTTTGATTGTCTCCGGCGGCCGCCAGGTTTTGCAGCTCCGTGAGCACTTCCGTTTGGGGCGCGGGCACCACAAAATTAATGGCCAGCGAACTCACAAACATGACCGCCAGCAGCACGAGCAACAAATAGCCGCCGCCCACCAACATGCGTCCCGCATGCAGCGAAACCCCCGAGAAAAAATCTCCCCAGGTCGTCCGATATCCGGGCTGTAGCGCAATGCGCTTCATCTGATAAAACCAGCCCCCCAGTACCACCAGATGTAGGTAAATCATCAGCACGAAGAGCAGCGGGTTTAAACCGCCTGCCTGTCCCCCCAGTAAAAAGAGGCTGAACAGGGTTTCTAGCATCATGATGCCAAAGAGAATCCAATTGTTTTGTAATAAAGCCCAGGCACGGGCTGTAAGCGCCCGAATGCCGGTGTGTTGTAATGTCATGAAAGCGTGTTATTTCGGCCTTTTATTTACTTGCGGTTTGGGTGCGCACGGGCATATGCTCATAGGCCAGTGGCAGTTGTGGGTGGGCAGCAAATTGCCCGACCCGTGGCGACACCAGCTGATAATCCACCGGATGGTACAGGAAAATCCAGGGGGCATCTTCAATCAGCAGCCGCTCGGCTTCCTGGTACAGTTCATAGCGTCGGGGTTCATAGGTGATGTCTTCCGCCTGCACAATGAGTTTTTCCACATCGGCCTGGGCGTAGCGGCTCAGGTTATAGCGACTTTGGCTATAAAAGGTGGGAAAAAACAATTCGCTGGGGTCTAAGATATCTGGCTCCCAGGCCCCATGAAAGAAGTCGGGTAAACGACCGGGATTCATGGCCTGAAAGCGGCGTAAAGGTTGAATCTGAATGGTGACGCCAATTTTTTTGAGATCCTGTTGAATCTTCTGGCACATTTCAAAAGACTGGGGCCGCTCATTGTGATAATACAGCACCAGGTTCAGCCGTGGATTTTGCCAGGGTTCAATGTCGCCATCGTAGTCCTTATCGCGCCAGCCCGCTTCAAACAGCAGCAAGCGGGCCTTTTTGAGGTCTTGCTCGTACAGCGCCTCGGTGCGGGTTGCCCCCGGAAAACCGGGCGGAAAAATACCGGTCATGGGACGGGCATAAGACTTGAGGGTCTGGTCAATAATGGCCTGCTTGTCCACCGCATAATTAAAGGCCTGGCGCACCTTTTCATCATTGAAAGGAAAAGCCTGGTTGTTCATGCTAATGAACTCACTGTGCCAACGGGGCAGCTTCACCGTACGGGTCAGCGACAGATTGTTCAGACTGTTGGCGTTTTTCGCCACCACCGGGCCCACGGCATTCCACTGGGGATCGTTGAGCACCTTCGGCAAATAGCTTTCGGGGACGGGCGCGTGATCAATTTCTTTGCGGGTAAAGGCCAAAAATTGGTCTTTCACCGTGGGAATCACCTTTACCTGAATGGCCTCATTGGCCACCTCCGGCAGCGCATAAAAGTCGCCTGAACGCTGCAAGACAATGGTTTTGTCGTTCATTTGAGATACAGCGTAGGGGCCTGCACCCACGGGCTGCTTGCCAAAGTCTTCCCACCATTTTTGCACGTTCTCGCGGGGCACGATCGAAAAGATGGGCAAAGCCAGCAGTTCTAAAGCGTAGGGAATGGGCTGATCCAGTTGGATTTGTACGATGTCGTGGTCAATGACTTCCACCCCCAACAAATGGGGCTCCTGAATGCCAGCGCGGCGTGCCGCCTGGTAACGCTTTAAGCCAATAATACCGAGGCGTTCCATGGCCCAGGTATCCACCGCATTGAGATTGGGGTTAGCGGCCCGCTCAATGGAGTACTTCACGTCTTCGGCGGTCACCTGACGGCCGTTTTGAAAGCGCGCTTCAGGGTTGAGCTTAAAAATATAGCTTTTGCCGTCCGAGCCCACCTGCCAGGAGCTGGCCACCGCAGGAATCACCTGGTGGTAAGCCCCGTTGCGGGGAGGCAAAATGGTGGGCGAATAGCTCACCAGCCCCCGGTGTACCAGACGGCTCACCGCTTTCGCTGCTTTGCCTTGCACGTAGAGCGGGTCCAGGCTTTGCACCGGCTCAGACACAAAGGTTTTTAAGGTGTCGGCGGGCAGCGCCTGGGGCTTACTGGCGGCATTGGGAGCTGTTTGGGCCAGGGCCTGAAGCGGTGTAAACACCGTGGCCAGACTTAAACTCAACAGCGTGGCAGACAAAAGCGGTGACTTGATCATTTTTGAGACCTCATATGGGGAAAGAGTAAAACATCACGAATCGAAGGCGCGTCGGTGAGTAGCATGACCAGACGATCGATACCGATCCCCAGGCCACCGGCTGGAGGCATTCCATGTTCCAGAGCCTGCACGTAGTCATGATCCATTTCATGGGCTTCGTCGTCTCCAGCAGCACGGGCGTCCAGTTGGCTTTCAAAACGCTCTTTTTGATCAACGGGGTCATTGAGTTCAGAGAACGCGTTGGCTAACTCACGTCCCATAATATACAACTCAAAGCGTTCGGTCAATTCTGGGTCATGACGATGGGCTTTGGCCAGGGGTGAAATTTCTTTGGGAAAGTCGGTGATAAAAGTAGGCTGAATCAGCTTCGCATCAACGGTTTCAAAGATTTCGTTGAGAATTTTGCCCTTGCCCATGCTGTCGTCAATAGCAATGTGCAAACGTTTGGCCGCAGCGCGCGCTGACTCCAGGGTATCAAAGTCTGCGGGGGTACAATCGGTGTACTCGCAGGTGGCTTCAAGCATGGTCATGCGCTTCCAGGGACGATCCCCAAAGTGCAGGGTGGTATCCTGGTAGTCTAAGGTGGTGCTGCCGTGAATTTCTTGCACCAGATGACAAATCAGGTCTTCGGTCAATTGCATCATATCGCCGTAGTCCGCATAGGCCTGGTACAGCTCTAACATGGTGAATTCAGGGTTATGGCGTACCGAAACCCCTTCATTGCGGAACACGCGGTTCAGTTCAAAAACCTTGTCAAAGCCGCCCACAATCAGGCGCTTTAAATACAACTCAGGGGCAATGCGCATATACAATTGCATATCTAAGGCATTGTGGTGGGTAATAAAGGGACGGGCCGCAGCACCACCGGCAATGGGGTGCAGCATGGGAGTTTCCACTTCCATAAAGTCTTGAGCCGTCAAAAATTGACGAATCAGGCTCAGGGTTCTGCTGCGAATTTTAAAGGTGTCCCGCACTTCAGGATTCACAATCAAATCGAGGTAGCGCTGACGATAGCGCAGCTCCACATCGGTGAGACCGTGGTATTTTTCGGGCAGCGGGCGCAAGGCTTTGGCCAGCAGTTCACACTGGTTGGCGGCAATGCTCAACTCTCCGGTGCGGGTTTTGGCCACGTGGCCGGTTAAACCTAAAATATCGCCCACATCATAGAGTTTGGTGCGTTCATAGGCTTCTTCGCCCAGACGGTCCAGCATCAACATGGCCTGAATACGACCTTCGCTGTCTTGCAGGTCAATAAAGGTCATTTTGCCCTTGCGGCGACGGGCGGTAATGCGCCCTGCAATGGTGACTTCGTCACTGGATTTATCGCCACCAGGCTCTAAGGTTTCTTCGTAGGCCGCGCGCACTTCCGCAAAGGAATGGCTGCGGGTAAAGTGATAAGGATAGGGTTCAATGCCCGCTTCTCTTAAGGTGTTGGCCTTTTCTCGGCGCACCTCAAATTCACTTTGGTGGGTTGTTTGTTCTGACATGAGAATTCCATCTAACTAAATTTTTCGTGTATTGCTTCAATTGTAACACTCTGCGCCCTCGGTGGCAGGGCGATGGCGCGCTTTAAAGCTTACCTTCTTTGATCCACTGGGCCAGTGCCCGGGTGTGATACGAGATAATAATATCCGCCCCGGCGCGCTTAAAAGAGGTCAGGGTTTCTAAAACAATCTTTTCTTCATCAATCCAACCCGCCTGAGCGGCGGCATGAATCATGCTGTACTCACCAGAGACATTGTAAAGCGCCACGGGCACATCGACACTGTCAGCAATTTGGCGCACCAAATCCAGATAGGCCAGCGCGGGCTTGACCATGACAATATCTGCTCCCTCTTCGAGATCCAGTTGCACCTCTTTAAGGGCTTCACGGCCGTTGGCCGGGTCCATTTGATAACTGCGGCGATCGCCAAATTGAGGGGTGGAGTCTGCCGCCTCGCGGAACGGACCGTAGTAAGCCGAAGCAAACTTGGCGGAGTAGGCCATAATGGGAATGTTTTCAAAGCCCTGATCGTCTAAGGCGTCGCGCATGGCCCCCACGCGACCGTCCATCATATCTGAAGGGGCCACCATATCGGCGCCGGCCTCGGCATGAGAAACCGCCGTACGCGACAGCAAATCTAAAGTTTTGTCATTGTGCACATCGTGGCCGTCTAAAATGCCACAGTGGCCGTGATCGGTGTATTCGCAATTGCACACGTCAGTCACCAGGTAAAAGGTGTCTTGAAACTGCTGTTTAATGGCACGTAGACCCTGTTGCACAATACCGTTTTCGGCATGGGCCTGGGTGGCCACCGCGTCTTTTTCACTGGGAATGCCAAACAGCAAGAGGTTTTTAACGCCCAGCTCTGCCAATTGCTCTAGCTCTGCGGGCAGGGCTGCCAGGCTAAAGCGGTCAATACCGGGCATAGAGCCAATGGGGGTTTTGCCCGCGGCTAAGGTTTGGTCAATAAAAATGGGGTAGATAAAGTCATCGAGATGCAGGCGGTGCTCACGCACCATGCTGCGGATATGGGCATTGCGGCGAAGTCGACGGGGTCGGTGAAGCATCAGAAAAATCCTTTTTTAGGGGCAATATATCACAGGCTATTTCTTCGTGGCCTGCAAAAACTCCACATAGAACGTTACAGCCCCCTGGGGAGCCACTTCATGCAAGACCTGGGGCTCCACGATGCCCGGTTGACCGGGCGTCAGCAGATGCTCTTCTACCGTGGGTTCTAAAATACGATACCGCAAAGCACCCGCCGTGACCTGAATGCGTCCCCAGGTACCCGCTCTGGTCTGGTGGGACTTGAGCAGCCCGGCAGGCACCGTCGCTTCGGTAAAATCGGGGGTTCGCTTGTAAACCTGCACATCAGGGGGCAAAGGCTTCATGGCTGTGAGGTCTCCTCTTCTTGAGATGTGCTGTCAGATCCCCCCGTGGGCAGGGACCATGAAACATGGTGTTGACTCTGTTGCTGGCTGCTGCCATTGCCCGCCTGCTGTGAACCCTCATAGGCAAAATTGAGTGCGCCTGTGGGCTGGCAGGCGGTGAGTAAACATAAGGTATAAAGCAGGCCGTAGAAAATACGCATATGCCCTTAATTATAAGCAAAGTTGATCAAGAACACAAAATTTGCTTGTCCTTTGTACAAATGCCTGCCATAATTGCGGTATTGAGCAGTTGATTTTCTATGGAAAAGACAAAGTGGTGAAAACGACAAAACGGCGACTTTTATTTACTTTTGGGGGTCTGGGATTCTTGTGGGCTTGTGCTCCCTTAACGCCCCCCTCCACTGCGTATACTTCATTGCCTGTGAACCCTCCTCCTTCAGCTTCTGTCTCAGTGCCCGCTGAGGGGTCATCTCTTCCGACTGAAGGGGCCCCCATAGAAACGCCAGCCCCTGAAGCGCCTCAGCCTTCATCCACCGTGCCCCCCTCTTCAGCCCCTGTAAGTTCGAATACAGAGCCCCTGTCCACCCTTTTGGCTGAAGCCGTACAATTGCGTCTGCGCTATAAGGCGTTACTGGTGCGTCAGGAGGAAGATGTGACGCTGGATATTCAATTGCTGGATCGCCAGGGGGCAGCCCTAAACCTTCAAGCCCGTGACTTTTTGAGTGCTTCCCCCCCACCCAATGCTTATGCATTGGTCTACGAAAGCAGCCAACCCGATGTCATCGCCATTGACCCAGATGGGCGTTTGAAGGCTTTAAAAGCCTCTGGCAGCAGCCGGATTACCGCCCGGATCACGGGAACATCTCTGGAAACCACTGAGATCTTTGTGGCGGGTGCGGCCACAGGCTCCAGTGGCGGCGGAGGTGGCGGTGGCGGAGGCGGAGGTGGTAACAACGCATCGCCTCAGGAGCGCGTCAGCGGAACGGTCCGTTTTCAGTTTTGAGCAAGAAATATAGCATAAGAAAGGTTTTCCTTATGAAATACCCACAATGGGGTCTGTTATTACTCAGTGCGAGCCTGGTGGCCTGTACCAGTCCATCGCTTGAGGTGAGCCCGAAATCTGAAGATGCTTTCGAGAGTCCCTTGCAGGGCCAAGCGACTCAAAATGTGGAGCGCGTGCGCTTTGTTTACACGGCTGCCCATTCCTTTAAAACCCAGGCAGTTGAAACAGCGGCAGTTAAGTTTTTACGGCTCACCCTCGTTGGCGATGGGATTTCGACCCCTTTACGACATCAGGGTGAAGAATACATTCCCGTCCATGCCGAAGGCACAGATCTCGTCATCGATAATATTCCCACCCAGGCCGGTAAATTACGGGTGGTCACCGTTCAGGGCTATGACGAAAATCGACAGGCGTTGACCGCGTTTGTGGGCAAAGGCTTTTATCTGTCCCGCCAGGCTGGCGATGTGCAAGTGGAAGTGGACAGACGCCACCTGCTAAGCGGTCTGGCTCTCGAGCTGTTTCTGGCAGAAAATGCAGCCGCAGCCTCTGCGGTAGACCTTGCTGCGCTACAGCAAGTGGTGGATCAGGCAACCGAATTTAATGACGACACCCAGCAATTTGGCAAGGACCCTCTGCGCTTTAATCCACAGCGCCTGCTCACCTTGTTAATGAACAACCAACTCACGACCGAAAACCTCAGTGATCAGGGAGAGTATAACCCTGTTCCCGTGCGCTTTTTCACACGCACACCCGACAATTGTGCTTTTCAAGCCCCGCTGGTGCTCACGGTGGATGCTCCCGGTGTTCCAGCCCAGACCATTGCCCCGGGGACCCATGGAGTAAGTCCCACAGACTGGTCGCTTTACCCAGGACTTTGGCGGGTACAGGCCAGAACAGAGGCGGGCACGCTCCTGGACCAAACCCATTTTGAAGTCACGGGCGGAGGACTTGTTAATTTTTTGAGCGGACCAGGGGGGCCAGGGGGAGGTAGTTTTCAAAGTGCCTGGGCCCCCGAGGGCTTGCCGGGACGCATTGAGGCTTATACGATTTCCACAGTGGCTGGCGGCGGTGTGGGAGATGGCGGAGAGGCCGCTGAGGCCAGCCTCAATAATCCCCAGACCATGGTGCGGGATGCCCAGGGAAATGTGTATATTTCTTCGGCCTTTCGGATACGCAGGGTCAATACTTCAGGGACGATTGAGACCATTGCAGGCAATGGTGTTCAGGGTTTTAGTGGGGATGGTGGCCCTGCTACATCAGCGCAGATTTCAGGGGTTACGGGCATGGCCATTGATGCGCAAGGCAACCTCTATTTGGCGGACACTTTTTCACACCGGATTCGCAAGGTGACGCCCGAGGGAATAATCAGCACCATTGCAGGGACCGGCCAGGCGGGCTTTGCGGGCGACAATGGCCCGGCCCTACAGGCGGATCTGAAAGAGCCCATGGGGCTGGAGATAGACAGCCAGGGACGCCTTTGGATAGCAGATAATAAAAATTATCGCATTCGTCGCATTGAAAACGGTGTCATAACGACCGTGGCAGGTACAGGAACGCCTGGCAAACCGGAAACAAGTCAAACTGCCTTGCAGGCGAATATTGCGACCTCTCAACTGGCTTTTGATACCAGCGGGAACCTACTCATAAACAATACCCTTTATGGCACCCTTTACCGCATCCATCCAGATCAGACCCTGAGCATTGTGGCGGGAAATGGCATCTCAGGCTCACCTGGCACAGAGGGCTCGCTGGCTACAGACAGCTCTTTTTCACAGCTCTCTGATTTTGAAACCCTGGCGGATGGCAGTGTGGTATTTAGTGCCAATTGTCGGGTTTTTCAGCTGGCTGCGAATGGGACCTTTACTACCCTGGCGGGTTCAAACTGTACGCCAGCCCTTGAGTATGAAAATGAGGGGCTTGAAGCCACTGCGGCACGCTTTGGTTCAAGTTTACGGGTGGCACACACCGCCAGTGGAGACCCCTTGATTGCGGATGTTGCAAGCCACCGGGTTTTTCAACTCAAAAATGGTCAACTGCAAAGATTTGCCGGGGGGGGAGCTGGAGATGGCTCGCCCGGAACCTCCGCACAACTGGACTACCCCCGAGGACTTGCCCTGGATGCCGAGGGCAATCTCTTGATTGTGGATAATGGTCATTATCGTGTGCGCAAACTGAATGCCCAGGGCGTGATCTCGACGATTGCCGGTAATGGTTTAAAAGGCATGCTGGGCGATGGCGGACCTGCCGTTAATGCCCGACTTTATTTGCCCCAGGGCATTGCAGCCGATAGTACAGGAAATGTGTATATCGGGGACTCAAACAATAACACGATTCGCAAAATTGACCCCCAGGGGCAAATAAGCACTGCAGCGCATACTGCATATCCCGTGGGTCTGGCCATAGGGAGTGACGGTCAACTTTACTTTTCTGAGCCCGATAACAACCGCGTGCGGCTGTGGGATCCTGTAACAGATCTGTTTTCGCTGTTTGCAGGACAGGGCAATATCATGGCTGATTATGCAGGTGATGGCGGACCGGCTTTACAGGCGCGGTTTTCTTTGCCCTGGAGTGTTTATGTGGCCCCCAATCAAGATGTGTATATTAGCGATGCCCACAATTCAATGATTCGGCGTGTGGATGCGCAAACGAAAATAATTTCTCGCTTTGCGGGGACTTTGTATGATGGCGCTCGGCAGTTTACAGGAGAGGGCGGTCCCGCGGATCAGGCCAAATTAGGCCAAATTTTTGGGGTAACAGGCGATCGTTGTGGCAATATCTACTTCTCTGATGCCCTGGGACGTATCGTCCGCGTGGATGCCAGCAGTCAAAAAATGGAGACCATTGCAGGCGGTACCATCGGTGGCTTTGCAGGAGACAATGGTCCTGCTTTGCAGGCCAGATTTAACTTTCCTCGGGATTTGGTAGTGGATCAAACCGGCAATATTTATGTATCAGACAGTTCCAACCAACGGATCCGTAAATTAACACCTCAGTTTGCGCCCTGAGCCGGGGATTTTTGAGAGGCTTGTGTTAATGTCTGACACAATGGGTATAATAAGAAGAAGCCTCTATAACACGCTGCCTAAAGGATTGTCTGCTTCATGATTAGTCACATTCGCCCCGGTATCCAAACCCCATCGAACCAGCCCCTTCAGTTCCCCTCTTCGGTGACTCCTGCTTCAAGCCCCGATGGTTTAGGACCAATGCCCACCACCACCGCCGAGCTCAATTATGGTAACACCAACGCCGTAAAAAATCGAAGCAGCGCTGGGTTTGACCCCAACGGTCTCAGCTTTGGTAAAGGCGCCGCCAATGATGACAAAGCCATTGCCGATCTAAAAAGCACCTTTGTACGGGGCGGCCGCGTGGGCATTAGCAAAATGAAAGCCCTGGACACCAAAGTGGACCAACTTTTAAAAGATCCTGGCATGCGCGAAGCCCTGATTGAGCGCTATGGTTTAAACTCTGCCGACAACCGCAAAGCTTTAATGGCCGTGGGCACCATGGAGTCGGGGGGCAACGGCGACATGGGTGAAACCATGACCGCCACCATGAACCGTGCCCTGGTACAAAACCTCACCCGTGAAATCACGGGCAAAGGGGGCCGCATTAGCATTAAAGATGTGGTCAACCAGAAGAACCAGTACGAATCCGCACCCCGTGTGAATGCCGTGATCAACGGGGGACGCACCCACGAAAACTGGAACGCCTACAAAGGCCAGGCCGGGCAAATCGCCGACCAGATTCTTGAGGGCAAATCCACCTTTAAGCAAGATGCTTCAGACATTTACTATTTCCGGGGCGGTAGCTTTGGCAAGAGCACGGAGTTTAAAATTGGCAAGCACAGCTTTGATGACACCCTCAACGGACAAAACTACGTGCAAGAAGGCCTGCGTCTGGCCGATCGCATTAACCACAACAGCTAGATTTCTAAATCTTTATCGCTCAGGGGAAGATCCAACTGGACTTCCCCGATTTTGAGGGAAAACACCAGTTTATCGCCCTCGTACATTTCATGAATGCGCATAAAATAATCCTGCATATCGATGCCGAGCAGTTCGCGGGTGATTTTGCTGTCAAAATCGTTGGCACGGGTGTACTCCAGAATGGCAATGGTGCGCCCGTTTAACTGGGTTTTACCCAAAACCTTCGGGGCGTGTTTGCCCCCCAACAGACGCTGCGAGATCGCAAAGGCGTCGATTTGGTCCAGACGATACCCTCTCGGCGTTAACAAACGCTCATCGTTCATTTGGGTATCGAGTTTGACAAAGCCCAGGGCGCCACCGGGCCGCACCGAAATCGTGTCTGAGCCGGCCTGGTAACCCATTTTCACGCCAATATACAGGCTATTTGTGTGTTTAAACACGTCCAATTTGGCGCGTCCATTGAGCGCGGTCATGTAAAAAGAGAGGTTGGTGGGTCCTTTGGCATCGTTGGCCTCATAACCTTCAACGGTCAATTTAAAGCTTTTTAAAGACTGAAAACGGGTAACGGCTTTTTGCAGCAATTGCTGGGCCGCAGACAGCTGGGGTTTTGCGGTCGCCGGGGCTTTGGCGGGTGTGGCAGTGGGTTGGGGTGTAACCGATCCCGGCGCAACAGGGCGGGTAGCGGTAGGGCGAGCACTGGCTTGCACCGTGGGCTGGGCAGCTGATGAACCCGATGGGGCACCTGGCGATGCGGGATTGGGCATCGTTGCTCCCGATAACGGGGGTGTCGAGATCTGCGGCACGCCCTGCTGACCGGCGGGGTAGGCCTGTTGTTGCTGGGGTATTTGCTGAGGCATTTGCTGAGGCGCAGTGAAGGCGCCCGTAGAGCCGTTGACATAGGTTTGGCCACCGCAGGCCCCCAGAAGCCCCAGGCTCAGGGCAAAAACCAGGTATTTTTTCTGCAGCATGCAGCATTCTCCCGTACTTCAGGCTTTCAATTCCCATGGTTTTGCGGTACAGTGGCCAGAAGAAAAGGAATGGATCATGCCCCCTCTGCCGTGGCTCATTCGCATTGAGCGCTGTTTACACCCCAAAATCAAGGAAGGGATTGCAAAATCCCTTGTGTACTATTTTACCATTAAAGAAGCCCGCACCTATCAACAAGCGCGCTATCAAGGGCACCCCCACTGTTTTGACACCTTTGAAGGTCCGCTTTGCGTTGCCCACAGAGGCTTTTCGGGCAAATACCCTGAAAACTCCCTTGCGGCGTTTCAAGCGGCCCTGGACCATGAGGCTGAGGTCATTGAGTTGGATGTGCAATGCAGTGCCGAAGGTCATCTGGTGGTGTGTCACGATCCCGATTTGGAACGTCTGACCGGGCTCCCGGCCTTTGTACGGGATTTGTCGCTGTCGCGTTTACAGGCCCCTGACATGGGACTGGTAACCCTGGAGGAGGTCTTTGCCACCCTGCCCGCAGACACCCTGATCAATATCGAGATCAAACACGAGGCCACCCACTTTTTGCAATGGCACACCGAACAGGCGGTGGTGGATTGTGTGCGTGCCTGGGGGCGCAGCAAACAGGTGGTGATTTCCGCTTTTAACCCCATGATTGTCCACCGCATTCGCAAATTGGCCCCGGAGCTTTCTACCGCCTATTTGATCACCCAGACCCTGACCCCCCTCTTGATTTTTTTGCTGGCACGGGTTAACGCACGCTATGTACACGTGGACCAGCGCTATCTCAATCCACGGGTGGTGCGTGCCTTACAGCGCAAGGGCATTCAGGTTTTGGGGTATACTTTAAATACTGCAGAAGCCTTTCAATGGGCGCAAAAACTGGGGCTCACAGGGGTAATAACCGATTATCCCGATCGCTGGCGTCAATTTTGCACCTTGAAGCCTGCTGAAACCCTGCCACGGACACAACCCTTGCCATGATAACCGCCACAGAGCGTCTGCGCTATGACGCCATTCAAGAGGATTTTGACGCCTTGCAAGCCCGCTACCGGGCCCAGCTGGGGGCTGAAGACGTGGCCTACATTCGCAAGTTGCGTCGCTACAGCCGCCGGTTTGAAGCCCTGGGTCGAGGGCTTCTGTGGTTTGGTTTTGATCCCATCAGTTTTGTTTTGGGCATTGGCTTTTTGTTTTTGCATCGCAACTTAGAGAGTATTGAAATCGGCCACAATGTGCTGCACGGCCAGTACGACTATTTCCCCGAAATCCCGGAATTCCACGCCAAAAACTTTCGCTGGAAGTCCCCCATTGACGAAGAGGGCTGGCGGCGCGAGCACAACAATATGCACCACGTGTTCACCAATGTGTACGCCAAAGACCCGGATCTGACCCACGGCATTTTACGCACCAACGATCGCCTGCCCTGGAGCCCCTGGCATCGCTTTCAGTTTCCCATTTACGTGCTGTATTTTTACCCCTTTATGACCTACAAATTCAACGCCCAAAACCTGGGCTTTAACACGTCATTCATCGAAAAGCACTTCCCGTCCACCGAAGGCTACGCGTCCCTCAACTACGTCATTGACGACGGCGACGAAAAAAAGCTGCGCCAGCGCGATTTTCGGGCCAAAGCCCGCGTCATTTTTAAAGAGTACTATGTGTTTCCGCTGCTGGCCCTGTGCACGGGCTTTTCGTTTTTACGGGTCATGTTTGGCAATCTCATCGCCGATGTGATCAACAGTTTATGGATGACCATGACCCTGCAAAGCAGCCATTTTACCGAGCCCTTACAGGCCGAAGACTGCCTGGAACACAAGGGCAAATGGTACGCGTCACAAATTCTCTCCACCATTAACTTTAAAGGCCGTTACCGCTGGCAATCCATTTTATGGGGACATATCGACTACCAGATCGAGCATCACCTCTTCCCGGATATTCCCTCGCGTCATTACCCGGCCATGGCCTTAGAGGTGCAGGCCATCTGCCAGCGCCACGGCATTGCCTACAAGTGCAACCCCCATATTTTCAAGGCCATTTACCGCTACCTGGAGGTATTTTGGCGCTATTCGTTCCCCCCCAAAAGCAGCGAAACCGTAAGCAGCGATCAGCCCTCAGGGCAACTTCTGTAAAATCTGCGGTTCGGGAATCCGGGGTAAAATCACCGCTGTCCGGGCTTTAAGCTGAGACCAGTGCAAGGTGGGTTGCTCATGGTGGGCCACATGGTAGCCAATGTTTAAACTGATAAAATTAAAAACAGGGCCGGTGTACATATTGGTGGAGGTGTAAATGTCTTCGGCAGGCACGTCCAGGTGGTGCCAGTAAGCCCCCAGCCACACCAGCGCCCGGTTCACGAGGTTTGCACCTAAAAAAAAGCCCAGCGCCATGAGGCCATAGACCCAAATCAACAGCGCGTGTATGGCCACCCAGAACACCGTTTCATAAATCAGGGTCCACAGATAGCGGGGTTTGCCCTGGCGGTAAAATTGCCAGGCCATACGACAACAATCCGGGTAAATCTTCAGGGTGCCTGACCAGATATACTGCCATTTGCTGTAATAGGCACGGGTGGTGGGATGGCGCACCGAAGAGGTGTCAGCCAGCGAGTTAATGGGGTTACCGTGATGTCCAATATTGTGGTGCAGGGTCCACTCTGAGCACAGATGCCCTGCCGTGATCGCCAAGAGCAGATCAAAGACAATATTGAGGGGTTTCGCGTTAAACAGAGCATAGTGCACATGGTTGTGCTGAATCAGCGACACAATGGGCTTAAAAAACACGAGCAGCACCACCACCGCCACAAGTGCCCACAGGCTGAGCGGTTTCACCAGCGGCAGCACGCTCAGGGCCAGAACACCCAGGGTGATCAGGATCGAGACGGCATCAATGGGGTAACGCAAGAGTCCGGTGCGAGAGGGAGCTTTCACGACGGGTTCCCCTGCACCCCATGCAGGAGCACTTCGGTAATACGCGCAGCGGCCTGAGGCTTGGGAAAATCCACCAAACGCTGTTTGAGAACCCGATAATCTTCAGGGGACTGTACCAATTGACTCAGGCGGGCCAGAAGACCCTGGCGGGAGCGAAAGGCAAAGCCCAGACCGTGCTCTTCAATGTATTGGTCATTGCCCCGTTCCTGCCACATGATAAAGTGAGAGGCATCAATGAGCAGGGGTAGGTTTTGACTCAGGCTTTCGGCAATGGACACCGAACCGGGTTTGGTGAGCAAAAGATCTGCCACCTGCATGAGTTCGGGCATATCGCGGGTAAAGCCCAGGGCATGAATCGGGGTTTGGGAGCGGGCCGCCAGGGCACTGACCTGCTGACGAAGGCGCTGACTGTGACCACAGCAGGCAATGATCTGAATGGGCAGGCGCAGACGTTCAATCTGCTGGCAATAGCGGTGAATGCTCTGAGAGCCATTGGCCCCCATCACCATCAGCAGGGTAAAACGGTCCGGGTCCAGGCCGTATTTCTGCTGAAGTTCGCTGCGATGCTGTGCATCGGGCGGGGTAAAACGGGGGTGTACCGGCAGGCCCGTCACCTCCATTTTTTCAGCGGGAATGCCCTGGCCGAGAAAATAGTCGCGGGCTTCTGGGGTGGGCACAAAGCTATAGGCTTGCTCTGGCATAATCCAGTTGTGGCGCATGCTCACCAGATCCGTAATCACCGTATACAGCGGCACCGTATCGGCTTTGCGCAAAAATTGCAGGGCATGGTAGGTCAACTCCTGGGTGGCAGGCACAAAAGCCACCACCGCCTCAGGCTGAAAGGCATCAATAATCTGGGCATTGCGCAGGGCAATATACTGGTGAATCACAGGCAATTCCATCATGTACACCGAGTTAAACAGCATGGGTTCCATCCAGTAAGCGCCCCATTGAATGGCCTTGTTATACGCTTCTTCAATACCGCGAGAAAACAAGCGCTGGGGATGGTTGAGAATATCCACGGCGGGCATGAGGTAAACGCAGGCATCAGGCACCTGTTGCAATAACTGGGCCTTGACCGCATTGGCGGTGGTGCGATGTCCGCCCCCCGAGTCCGCAATAATAAACAGGAAGCGCCGGGCCGCTTCACGCTCGGAGGCCGTGGGCAAGCGCCGCAGGGCCATGTTTTCAAAGCCGGTGAGCTGATCCACAGGAGAGAGTAACTGGTCCAGGGCTCGCATTATACGCATGGGTGGGAAGGTCTTTCTGTAAGGTATTTGGGAGCCACGTACATCCCCAACTGGTGCATTTCGGCATAGTCTTCGGCGCTGGGCAAACGGTGACAGCCCCACACCAGATCGCCACCAAAGAGCAAATTGTAATTGCAATGGACGTATTTGTGGTGCAAAAAGTGATGCTGGGCCAGGCGCCGAAAGTAAGGGGTGTACAAAAAAGGGCGCATCAAGGGAGAAGCTTTTTTCAAGGCCTCGTGGTAATTCATATGCAAATAAGGGTGCGCAAAATGGGCCAGCCACTGGTAAAAGAAGACCGGCAACAGGGCCCCCAGGGTAAAGCCTGCCCCGCCCAGATAACACAGCAGGGCGTAATGGGGCACATGGGGGTACACATACTTCACAAATTCTTTGGGACTGCCAATGCGCAGGCCATAAGAGTTTAAGGCAATTTGACGTTTGCCCCGCCGTGTTAAGTCGGCTTCCAGTTTGTGTTCTTCTTCGGCGGAGGTAAATTGCGTGACATAGTCCTGGCGAAAGGTGCGGTAATGGTGCACCACGTGGTGAGAGTACCAGGAGTTGTGAATGTAGCGCCCCATCGTGCCCATGCGCTGCCAAAATTTGCGAATTTTAGGGCTGGCGTGTAGAAAGTGGCGATGAGAGGCCGACTCACTGACACACAAAACACCGTAGCCAATCAACAGGCCTTTGAGCATCTCTTTAAAAAGTTCGGGGGAGATCATGGTTCGTGCTCCATTTTAATGTCCAAGCACCACCCGTGAGGAACGGGCGTAGGCCTGACAGACGTACACGGCCTGACCGTGGGTTTGCCCCTGTACTTCACCCTGATGCAACACCAGTTTACAGCTGCCGCAATAGCCCTTGCGACAGCCCTTTTCTAAATTCAGGCCCCGCGACAGCCCCAGCTCTAACAGGGTTTTGTGCTGATCCTCAGGCTGCATTTGAATGCGGGTCTGGTGCTCACGAAAAATCACCTCGGGCAAATCACGGCCCGTCTCCCATTGGGGTACTGAAGCAGCCTGCGTCTGAAAATGCTCCACGTGCAGCTGCGACAGGGGAAACTGCCGCTGCTGCAGGGCATCGAGATAGGCCTGTTTAAAGCCTTCAGGGCCACACAAATACACGTGATAATCGCTGAGATCGGCAAAACGGTCCAGCCACTGCGCTGCCGATGGCGGAGGCTGTACACCGGCATCTGGCACCTGAGAATAGGCCACTTCACACTGAAAACGCGGGTGAGACTGCGCCTGCCAACGGGCCAAATCTGACGCAAAAAGCGTGTCTTCGGGTCGCGAGAATTGACCATAAACCTGCAGTTCTGGACGCTGTTCCGCAGGCAGGGCCAGCAGCTCGTTGATCAGAGCATAACAAGGGGTCAGGCCCGTGCCCGCAAAAATCACCAGGAGTTTGGGCTGCCCGGCGTAAACAAACGCACCAAAAGGCCCCTGAAGCTGCAAACGTGTGCCCGGTTGCACCTGATCATGCAATTGCGGTGACAAGAAACCACCGGGCTGCTTTTTAACGGTAATCCAAAAAGTGTGGGGGGTCACCGCTGAAACCGAGTAGGCCCGAGACTCGGACTGCCCGAGCAAAGAGACCTCGACGTATTGGCCCGCCCGGGGCTGTCGCCAGTGTTGATTGGGCAAAATCTCAAAGCTGACCACCTGAGGGGTATCCTGGCGACGGCGCAGCACCAGTCCTTGCAACTCATAACTCCACAAAAAGGGGTTGAGACGACGGTTCACCACCGTCATGGTATTGCTGCACAGGTACGCGAGCCGATCTCGCCCCCAAAAGCGGAGCGCGGCATGGTGCAGGCGGGCATTCAGACGTTGTACTCTCACGGGCAAGGTGTCTTTGACATGGATTTGATAAAGGTATTATACCCGCTTTTGGCAAAGGCGAAAAAAACAGGGCGTAAATGTAATTTACACCCTGCGGGGTTTACAAGGAGACTTCAGACTTTACGCGTTACCATAAAGATTAGACTCACCGCCATCAATGGCCAGGGTTTGACCACTGACATAATTGTTCTGGCGGCCAATCAAAAAGGCCACGGTTTTGGCCACATCTTCGGGTTGTCCCAGACGGCGGGTGGGATTGCGCTGGGCGTATTCTGTTTCAGCGGCTTTGGGGTCTTCGGGATTGACCTGTTTAAAGGCCTCGGCCACCATGGGCGTCAGAATGGCGCCGGGGGCAATGGCGTTGGTTAAAATACCGTCTTTGCCATACTCGATGGCGGCGTTTTTGGTCATCCCGGACACCGCGTGCTTACTGGCTACATAGGGCATTTGGTTCACCACACCACGAATACCGCCCACCGAAGCCACGTTGACAATACGGCCGTACCCCTGTTTTTGCATCACGGGAATCACGTGACGCAGTCCGTAATAGACGCCCATCAGGTTAATATCGATGACTTTTTTAAATACGTCCAGATCATAGTCCACAAGACTGGCCTGACGACCTTCGATACCCGCATTGTTATACAGGCCATGAACGGTGCCAAAGGTCTCTACTGCTTTCTGCACATAGTTTTTAACCGCCGCTTCATCCGACACGTCGGCCACCACGGTAATGGCTTCCAGTTCAGCATGGGTTTGCTTTAAGTCCGCCAGCGCCTTGTCCAACGCCTCCGGGTTGTAATCCACCAGCACCAGTTTGGCACCCTGTGCCGCAAACTCCTGAGCAGCGGCCAGCCCCAGGCCCATCGCAGCTCCTGTAATAATCATGACATCATTTTTCATGGGTCATTTTCCTTTCTTTTCAGAGAAGATTACTCCATTTATTTTATGCTTAAAATATTATCATGTGAAAAATGTTAGCCACTCAGCACCAAAGATAAAAAATTTGAAAAAATGCCAGTGCTATCTTCAGGGCAGGGTAAAGCGTGCCACCACGGGGTCATGATCTGAGGCCGCCCCCAGGGCCTCGCTCAGTTCGGCGTTAACGTGCACCACGTCCACTTCAGGCTGCCAGCTCCGAAACATCGCCTCACTGATCAAGAACTGGTCCAGACTCTGACTGGAACCGTTGTACACGTAAGTGTAACGCTCCGTCAGGGGCAATTGCTCGATGAGATTGTGTAGGCCCAGAGCCGTAAGTTGACGCAAAGGCACTGAGGCGTAAAAATCGTTAAAATCGCCCGCCAGGAGCACAGCGGCCTGTGGGTTACGGGACTGAATTTGCGCCACAAAATCACGCAAAATCCGGGTTTGCCGCACACGGGCCTGCTCCGAATGCAGCACCGGCGGCTGCAGGGCCGCCCAGAGCGGCGTGTCTCCCCGCTTGGAGCTGAGGTGATTATTGATGCAAATCAGGCTGTGTTTGCCCACCTGAAACTCCACCGCCAAACTTTTGCGGGTATCCACAAACGCCGGATCCTGTGGGGCGACCCGACCAGGATTCAGGGTTAAATGTCCCTGGGCATCAAGGCCCACCGGGGTTTTGCTGTCCCCCTGA
Organism: Candidatus Sericytochromatia bacterium; assembly: GCA_964229355.1. Lineage (GTDB taxonomy): Bacteria > Cyanobacteriota > Sericytochromatia > UBA7694 > UBA7694 > CAXRDE01. Next base: position 283,435 of record CAXRDE010000025.1, read on the forward strand.
GGAGCCGAGCGCAACTGCACCCGGTCAGGGCGGTAAAGATAGGCCACACGAATATTGCCGTGGGGTTGTCCACCATCCTCGCCATTTACAGGGGAAATATCCACAAAACGGTAACGGGGACCGCCCTGTTGTGCAATCACATCCACCAGATGTTGCAGGACTTTATCGGCGTGGACCTCTGGGGTGGCCTCTGGGGTGGCACCATCATTGTCAGCCACCTCTTGCAAGAGCAAGATATCGGGAGCGGCCAGGGCCTTGACGATGTGTCGGGCAATCCGCTGATCTTTGTCGGGCAAATGCTTTGGATTGGCCAACGTAAAGTTTTCCACATTAAAATTGGCCACGGTCAGCTGTCCGGAGCCAGCGGCAAGGCTTGTCACTTCGGGTTGTAAGCCCCCCGGCTGCACCGCAGGCAATGCAGCAGTGGGGTAAACAAAATATCCCGGCCGCTTCGACAGGTTATAATCCAAAATCCCCACAATCGGCCCTTGAAACTGATCCCCCTGACCGTAGCTGCTGGCCTGAAACGTAGGCCAGGCCTTAAAACCCACATCGCCGTTGTGGGGATCTTTCAGATGCACAATCTCAGGGTTATAATCTTCGGCTTCGCTCTGAATCACCAGCCCGGAACGGGCATTGAGCGGAGGTTGGGTGAAGCGGCCCGCATCGGTCACCCCAAAGAGGTCACCATAACGGGTTCCGGGCGCTACCAGGCGAAGGGCTGGAAGCTGCACCCGCATACCCTCTAAACTTTCATAAAAATCCAGCCCGTCTTGCAAGTCCAGACTGCTTTTGGTATGCACATCGCCCACAAAGCGCGAAATGCGTGGGTTCGGAATTATGCGTCCACCCTGCCCCAACACCACGGGCGCAGGCAAGGGAGCCTGACCCAGCACTGCAATATCTTGTGCCACGAGGGCTGTACGGGTCAGCCCCGTCTCCCCATGGGCGTCGGTCTGTTCGACCACCCAGCCTGTCACCCGAAGTCGTTGCCCCACGTTGACCGGCTGCGAACTTTCGATCCACAGGGCCTGTGAGGTGCGTGCATCACCGTCTTCTACGGGATCTTGCAGATAAAAGCCCTGAGGCGTCAGGGCGGTCACCACGCCTTCGGTACTTAAAGTCTGTCCTGTGTAAGGTGACTGAAAGCGAATGCCCTGAATGCTGGGAATAGAGACTGCCTGCGCAGCCATTGAAAAGCAAGATAAACTGAGTGCCAGCAGCAGGGAACGGTGAAACATAGCGCAATAACCTCGTTAAAAATGTACGCTCAGCATACCAAAAGATACCTGACTGCTGCTCTGAAACACGGTTCTTGCTCTCACGGCGACAAAGGCATACAATGCAAGGGCAAAATTCTCATTGCAGAGAAGAGACTCGAAGTATGTTTTTTTCCATCCTGTTCAACACAAGCCTGACGGCTACCACCGCCCAGGAACTCGCTAAAATCTACGCGCCGATTGTGGTCCATGACTCTCGTGAAACATCCCCCTTAACCTCTGTAGAGGCGCTTTTAGCAACAGGCCCCCGGCTCGAAGCCACCTGTAACCCAGGCCCCTCTTTTTCACAGCCTGTTTTTGGCTTCACCGAAAGTTTGCTGAAGCAGAGTCGCCCCCCTTGTACGGCGGCCTTGCACTTTAACCGTGCCAATCCAGCGCCCGTGGCCAGGAGTTATTACCACATCCTCGATCATGGCCTGTATCTCACGATTCAGTATTGGTTCTTTTATGCCTGGAACGAAACCCAACATCTGGGCGGCGGCGAGCTTGCAGCCCTCTGTGGCAATCATGAAGGCGACTGGGAACACGTCAGCGTGCGCATCAAGCGCGATCCATTAAGTACAGCAAAACACCCTGATGACTACCGAAACGCCATCGACGCCCTTTATTTTGCCCAACACAAACGCGACAGCCATCCAGAACGCAAATATTTTAAAAGCACCGATCGGAGACTGTCTTTTAAAAACGCTCAGATTTATGTGTTTTCGGCCAGAGGTAGCCACGCTTCTTATCCATCCCCCGGCACATGGCCGCTCTTGACCCTGGCAGGTATCACCTTAAAAGATGAGAATGACGGCAAGGGACTCACGCTGGATTTAGCCAACGACCAGTTAGCCCCCATCATGCAGGCCCCCTGGTTTGATTACCCGGGTCATTGGGGTGCCATCGTGGACAATATCTGTACCCCCTTAGAAAAGGTCACCGCCCTCTCTAACGATGGGCCCTTTGGCCCCGGCCACACGGGGAAGGTATCCTCGTTTTATGAGGGGGATTGGCATGATAGGTAAACATCACGCGTCATCTCATTTACAATAGCGTTTAAAATTGATAGAATACCCTTAACGCACCCGCCATGCCTCTGCTTGCAAGCAAAATTTGGCGGGTATTTTACTATTGGTCACTTTTTCAATATGTCCCACTTTGCAAAACCTCCAGTATCTATTGCTGATCAAATTCAGTTATTGAGAGACAGAGGGCTTTCTATTCCTGATACTCAAGAAGCCAATCACTACTTAAATCATATTAGCTATTACTGACTTAGTGCTTATATGAGGCCTTTTCAATACAGAGGTTCAGAACACCGTTTTCGGAACGGCATTGAATTTGAAGAAATCAAAAATTTGTACGTTTTTGACAAGGAACTTCGCCTTTTGTTGCTAGACCCTTTAGAGCGTATTGAAGTGGCACTGCGCGCTGTCTGTTTTACGGAATACCTGTGCTCACCATGGCCGAGTGTGGAATCGTGAGTACAGTGTTAAACCCAAATTGCCTTCAGGAAAACACAGACCTCAGAACTGGCCTAATCTCACACAGGAGCTTCACTATGAAGGCATGAGAGTCAGCGCACATAGCCGTACTTCTCGGCTAGCTGCACTTTTGATTGTCATTCAGGCTTTGATGAAAAACATTAGCCCAGATTCTCAATGGAGCACGCGGCTCAAAGCGCTATTAAAGACGCTCACGCCTTATCAAATTTTGGCCATGGGGCTTTCGCTTGAATGGGCTGAAGATGATTTTTGGAAAATGAATTAAGGCATTAATTAATCACTTAAACTCAATATCATCACGCATTTCGGCTTCTTGTGCTTCGGGCATTTGGGTGTAGCGTAGGCCAGGTCGTGAGAATTATGGCTGAACAGAAGCATTGATAAGTCGCTAATCTGTACCCGCGATCTGAAAACTATCAAGGGCCTGAATATGGATTTTGCCGTTTATGCCGCCTTGCGCTAAGGTACTCCAGGCAAACAAACCATCGCCCTGCGAGTTTACAGATAAACCGACCCCAAGGGCTGGAATCTCTGTGACGCCCAGGGGGTAGCTCAAGGTACGGCTGTCTCGCAATTTTCCCTGCTCAAGGTGATGTATTTTAAAATCCCAGGAAATACGGTTGTATGGCGTGTTCGGAACTTCAATAAGGGTTCCCTGATCGCCTTTGAAATCAAAAACCACAAAAGAATCTGGAGAGAGGGGGGGCAATTCGAGTATTTGCGCCTGACCCACTGAAAACAAGCGGACAGGATGAGTCTGTTGTACGCCATTTTTCTGCAGTAAATACACATAGCCGTTTCCACTGGCATCTAAGTGAACATATGGTGCAGACATGCGGAAAGGCCCGCCCAGGCTGACCATTTGCTCGCCCAGTTGACCCTGGTGAATCTCTCGCAAAAACCATTGCTGTTCTCGGCTATTATAGAGAACTAAGCCATTTTTATCGGCATTGAGCCAAACTCTGGTGATTTGACCTGACACCCCCGATAAATCTACCCCTTTATCGAGGGTGGATTGGACACGATGGGAGCGAATGGGTACAAAAACCCAGTGTGATGCGGGTGCGGGTTCTTCAGGAGGTGGGGGGGTTCCAGCGGGCCTAACCGCTGATGGGAAAGAGGTCACCGGGTCTGTGACATATAAACTCAGGTAGCCATTACCACTGGCATCCACGAGCTTTTGTCCTAGCTTGATGCCTGAAAACTGTTCTGGAAAGGTCAGGGTGGTGGGTTCACTATCGGGTTTAAAGTCCGATAGCGTAATGGTTCTTAGTTCTAGAGGGGCGTTCTCTGGAGGCATTGCGATTGCAGGTTGAGCACCAGACGGATCGTGTGGACCGGGTGTATTTACTGCAATAACTTGTCCCTGTCCTTGCTCGCTCAAAAAAAGGGTGTAATCTGCTGCCTGCCGGCTTAGGAGCGAGGGATAGTTAAGTAATCTATCTTGTAAGACAAAATGGTTAATGATATGTATGCCCAGCGGCTCAGCACTCTCTCTGGCACCGGTGACAAAAATACCGTTGCCCTCTTCGTTCAACGAGAGCCTGAAATGGTTGCGAGGCTGCGAGAAGCTAAGGACTTGCTGGTTTAAAGACGCACGATTGGGCTGAGGTGTTGACATGGTGGGCGTTACACTCGAAAAAGGAGATGAAGGTGGGGTCGCAGGTTGCTGAGTGGATTGGCAGGCACTCAAAACCAACGCCAAAGAAAAGAGTCGTAATGCTTTCATAAAAACCTCGTTAAAACTTGTGGGTATGGGCCAGGCCATGCAAAAAAAGCAATGCTTGACTTACTCTTATGTAGAAGCCGTAAGTCAAGCATAACAGTAAACTTCAGAAAAATATAGTTCTTTTAATACGTATAAACCATAATGTGGCTTTTTTGGATGAAATTTCACTCAACAAATAAATAATTTAAGTTTATAATTTTAATTTTTTGGGTATATAATACAAAGCCACAACAAGTTTTGTTTTTTATCCTCAATCTGCGGAGAATTTAAATGAGTAATTTGCATGTCAATCGAAATGTTTTTCAAGCTGTTAAACAGTCCGTCGAAACGGGAAGAACACCTCATGGTATGCCTGAAATAGATGCGACAGAAGTCAAGAACATAGAAAGTGAAGTTGTTAGCGATGGAGATGTTTCCAAATCCGAGTCTCACTTACTTTCTGCTCTTAGATATTCGAGTACGGTCAATGTAACCGATGGGGTAGAAAGTATCGAGCTGGATCCTTTGAGTATTCGCTTCCCTGGTCAGAGCAACGTTTCCAGCCACAGAGATATTGAAACGCGTGCGACAGAACGCTTAGCCCAGATACCTCCAACACGCGGAAGCGAGGGAATTCCGCCAATGACACCGCAAGAAATCATAAAGGGGGCACCTGATACTTTAGATATTGCAAGCCGTTTTCTTGATGCTGGGGAGCCAGAGCTTGCAGCATCTCATTTAGCTACAGCAGCATCTACCATACGCATGAGTTTGCCTCAGACTGAGGGGGCTGAGCACACGGTACTTAGAGAGTTAGCTAACAATTTTGATGCCAGAGCCCATGCTTATCGGCAAACCGACCCTGACAGCTTACAGGGAGCAGCTGGTTCCCTCGCTAATGTCTATGCTCGCAATGCTCAGCTCATTGGCGAAAGTTTTTCCGCGTCACACCCTGAATACAGTGAGTTAATGTTACACGTTGGACGAGACTCACAAATTCAAGCTGAAATGATGTATCAGAGTGGTGCTAACACCAAAGCAATGTTAGGTTTGGGAGTTAGTCAAACTTACAGAGCAATTGTAGATGCTTCTTTTGCCAAAGATATTGCTAATACCGGCTATCTCAACAATCTTGTTACGGGATCTAAAGATGATTTAGAGCGTGATAAAGCAAAGATGACCGAAGTCTTTGATTTTATGGATGCAAAAATGCAAGCAGAAGGCTTGACTTTTCACGAAGCATGGAGGGATATGTTTGATGATGCTCGTGCATTGAGCCGCGAGGAACTGTCGAGCTTTGCGACCGCTCGGCAGGCAGCTATGTTTTTGCGAGATCATGAAAGCTCACGCGGTCTTTTAATTCCGTTCAGTCATTTATCGGAAGGCCTGGCTGATGGAGAAGACGTAAAAGTTGATCAGGCCCGGGGAGAACTTGTTGAAACACTTCGTGAAAATGATCAATGGGATCTTGCCAGACAAGTGCTGGATGACCTACAGGAAAATGCACGCACTCCTGAAGGAGATAGTGAGGCAGCTCGTCTAAATGACAATGAATCAGGAGAGTGGTGGTCAGCCAAAGCCTCTCAATTTGCAAAAGAAGATTTGCCGGTTTTGCTTCTTTCCGGGGTTGTTTCTGGTGGCGCTGGATTAGGTGCAAGAGCACTGGCGGGAGCCGCAGGATGGGGAACTCGGGCAGCAAGGATTGCACAAGTAACGACTGAAATTGGGACATTCGTACCCACTGAACGTGTTTTAAATGATGTGATAAACGGTCGAAGAGCAGACTGGTCAGGCAAAGCAATGGCCAGAGACTATGCTCTAACTGCTGGAAGTTATGGCCTTTTTCGAGCACTTGGAGCGGGATGGAGAGCTTTACGTAGTCCAAAGTCTGCTCAAGCCTCGCAAGCTCCTAATCCCGCGAACCGGCCGGAAGGGAGAACTACACAGATTTCTGCAAAGGAATCATCTGAGAACGTATCAGCATTAACACGTGAAAATGAGAGTGCTGTCACTCTCGCCAGAAATGGTTATCGTGTAGAACAAAACCCCCGTGTACCAGGAATCAAAAACCCAGATTATCGTGTTGAAGGACATATTTTCGACAATTATGCTCCGAGCAGTAGCAGTCCTAGAAACATAGCTAGCAATATTGAAAAAAAGGTAACCGAAGAACAGGCCAGACGTATCGTTCTTAACTTAGATGACAGCAATGTCACGATAGAAGCCTTAGAAAAACAGTTGGCCGATTGGCCCATAGAGGGGCTTGAACAAGTCCTGATAATCCGGAATGGTCAAGTGTCTAACCTTGCGCTACCGAGACCTACTCAAAGCACGCCCTGGTACAATCCCGGACTTTATCCGCATCAGGAACAAGACTAGAAAATGAGCATTTCTTATACTGTCTACTTTGAAAACCCACAGGAAATAGAAGGCTTTACCGACAAGCTTCAAAAAGCACTTGAACTTAGGCTGGATATTAAGCGGCAGCAAAAAGGATATGAGATTGTGGGTATTCCCGACTTGCAAGTTTTTCATCTCCCTGTCGGAGCCCTGGGAAGTCTCCTTGTAAAGGAGGATTATGGATTTACTCCCCATCTCTGTCTAAGTATTCGACTCGATAAATGGCAGCTAGAAAAATCACAGGATCGTATGGTTTCTCTCTTTTGTGCCTGTATTCAATCCACAGAAGGCGCTATTCTGGCTCTTAGAGAGCATGAAAGCTCTGTTTTTTATAGAAGAGAAGATCGTTTTGAAATGAATGTACGGGATGCCGTGTGGTACAAAAGAAGCAGAAAAGTACGCTTTCAAGCTTTTTTAAAAACCGTTGTTACCCTTCCTATTGTTGAAGTATCAGAGCAACCCTAGAAATACCGCACGGTTTATAGCAATAATAAACCTTACAACCCGGCCGCCTCTTGAATATCCACCACACGCAACAGACTACGCCCCTTGTGGGGATCACTGGCGTATTGAATATATTTGCCCTGATCATCGGCAACCTTACCGTCGGCTTCTAAAAGACCCGTAATCGCCAGTTTTTGCCCCACTTGAATGTCTTCAATACGACGAAAGTCCGCCAGGGTCATGGGGGCCAGATGCAGGGTGTAGACTTCCCCTTTTGGTAGGTGCTGTAAGCATTATCCTGGCAGGTGTACTCTGGATGTCAGGTCTATTGATTTACGGCGTGGGAGAAATAGGGGAGCGATTTGCAAGCCGCTCGTAAACTTTTGCCAGCAACCAGCTCCCTACATCCACCGCCAGGCCAAAAAACTTGAGCGAGGCACACCCAAAAGCCAGCGGTGCCCAAAAGGGTTCTTCAGAACCCAGTACCATCTGGATTAAAGCAAAGTTTTCAATGGCATCACACAACACCACCACCGGTACCAAAACAGCCAAAAACCTCAGATACCGAGTCCATAGCGGTGACACGCGCTGCATGCCCTCGGCCTGTTGCACCAGGAGAAGGTAGACCAGGGCACCGTAAATGAGCAGATATAAATAGTCCAGCCCCAGACCAATCCCCACGGCCACCTGCCCCTGAGGCCCCCAGGCGGCCATCGCGCCCCGGGCTTGCGCAAGCGAGCCGACAAACTCAAAGGAAAAAATACCGTGGGGCGTTAACGGGGTGCGCAAAAACGGATCAAGGGCAGCCAGGGCGACACTGCACAACACAAAGAGTCCCCACAGCGTGTGGCGGATTGCGGCGGGTCTCAAGTGGGCAGAGGATTTCAAGTGGGTAAACCGGGATAAGCCTTAAGTTGCTCAAGCTCGTGATCCCACGGGGCCTTGCTGGCCATAAACAAATGGGCTGTGGGTGGCAGGGTCAACGGCGAATCCAGTGCGCCTGCGGGCACCATCACCTGATGGCCCATAACCCGCGGCAGGGTCGAGCCACACTGGCGGCAAAAGCTTTTGCCATGGCGGGTGTCGGGCAGCTGATACGTGGTAACAAGGTCCTGCCCCGCTAACCAGGTCAACTGGTGCGCGGCGCAAAAGAGGTTGGCCGCATGGGCTGAACCCGTGTCCTTGCGGCAATAGACACAGTGGCACAGAAAAAAATGCGCAAAGTCGCCATCAATTTCAAATTTCACCTGCCCACACAGGCACGAACCGTGATGTTTTTCTGATAATGAGATGCTTTCAGGCATATTTTCAGGCGTATAAAGCACCTGCCCCTCTTCGTCATAAACCCGCAGTTCAAGCCCATGGGCTACCTGTACAAGCTCCTGTAAGGCTTCCGGGGTAATCTCTATTTTGACCACCAGCTCTTTCACCGCCCCATAAGACACGCGATCATCTAAGCCCTCTTCCCAGAGATTCGCGGGATCGTCGCCGTCTTCGTCGTCTTCAGATAAATCGGGGTAGCGTTCGCTGATGCGCTGCACAAAATGTTGAAACGCCGGGTGGGGCTGAGGGGCTTGCGTTCGCGCCGCTTCCACAAATGCCTCCGCCGCCTCAGCACTGCGAAGACCAGGTTCATTAATCAAGTAAAGAATGTATCCCATACACGACTCTCTTTCGGGTTTGCTCAATTCTGCCCCATTATACGCGAAAGAAACCCCACGGCCGAGGTGCACTTTTGCGTATACTGAAAGTAAAAACACCGGAAAGGTTTGAAACCCATGTCCACCCTTGCTGCTGAGATTGAAGTGTATCAGCCCCAACATCCGATCCGTATTGTTACGGCAGCCTCGCTCTTTGACGGCCACGACGCCGCCATTAACATTATGCGCCGCGTTCTGCAATCCAGCGGTGCCGAAGTTATTCACTTAGGCCATAACCGCTCGGTGGCCGAAATCGTAGACTGTGCCATTCAAGAAGACGCCCAGGCCATTGCCATTACCTCGTACCAGGGCGGTCACGTGGAGTACTTTAAATACATGTACGATCTGCTCAACGAAAAAGGCGCGGGTCACATCAAGCTCTTTGGGGGCGGGGGCGGCACCATTTTGCCCTCGGAAATCGAAGAGTTGCACGCTTACGGCATTTCACGTATTTACTCGCCCGATGATGGCCGTGAAATGGGCCTGCAGGGCATGATCAATGACCTGCTCAAAACCGCCGACTTTGATCCCACCCTGAGCCAACTCAATGGTGAAGTGGAGCACTTGAACAGTCAGCAGCCCCGCGTGGTGGGCCAGTTGATCTCTTACGCTGAGAACAAGCCCGAAGCCGAAGCCCAATTGTCAGCCCGGTTAGAAAAACTGTTGGCAGGTAAAACCGTGCCCGTGTTAGGGATTACCGGCACCGGCGGAGCGGGAAAATCGTCGCTGGTGGATGAATTGGTACGCCGCTTCTTGCTGGATTTTGCCGACAAAACCCTGGCGATTATTTCAGTAGATCCCACCCGCAAACGCAGCGGCGGCGCACTTCTTGGCGACCGCATTCGCATGAACAGCATTCACAACCCCCGCGTGTACATGCGCTCCCTGGCCACCCGCCAGGCCAACGCCTCGCTGAGCAAAGCCGTGCAAGAAGCCATTTTGGTGTGCCGGGCAGCTGGCTATGACCTGATTCTATTAGAGTCCAGCGGCATTGGGCAATCTGACACCGAAATTTTAGAGCACAGCGATCTGAGCATGTATGTCATGACCTCAGAATACGGCGCGGCCACCCAGCTCGAAAAAATAGATATGATCGGCGAAGCCGATGTGGTGGTGATTAATAAATTTGACAAGCGGGGTTCCGAAGACGCGCTGCGGGATGTGCGCAAGCAGTATCAACGCGAGCGCCTGCTTTTTAGCGAGGATCCCGAAAGCCTGCCCATTTTTGGCACCATGGCCTCACAATTTAACGACCCTGGCGTCAACACCCTGTACCGCCGTTTGATGGACCTGCTGGTAGAAAAAACCGGCGCCGCTCTACATTCTGACTTTGCCCTCAGTGCGGGCATGTCGCAAAAAAGCTACATTATTCCCCCCGATCGCACCCGCTACCTGGCAGAAATTGCCGAAGAGCACAGCCGCTACCAGGATCACGTCAAGGCCCAGGCGGGCATTGCGCGCCAGCTGTATCAGATCCGTGGCAGCATTGACACGCTCAAAACCCAACAGGCCGATGACAGCCTGATTGCGGGTTTAGAGGCAGTGTATGAGGCCCTGGATCCCCACCTGAGTGCCGAGGCCCGCCAGTTGATCACCCAATGGGAAGCCAAAGTGGCCCAGTACACCCAGGACGAATTTGTGTATGAAGTGCGCGGTAAAGCCATTCGCCAACCCATGACCCGCACCACCCTGTCTCACAACAAGGTGCCCCGCGTGGCCCTGCCCAAATACAAGGACTGGGGCGACTTGCTCACCTGGCAAATGACCGAGAACCTGCCCGGTGAATTCCCCTATACCGCCGGGGTGTTTCCCCTCAAGCGGGCCGGTGAAGACCCCACCCGCATGTTTGCCGGTGAAGGTGGCCCCGAGCGCACCAACAAACGCTTTCACTATGTCTCCCGTGGTTTGCCCGCCAAACGCCTGTCCACGGCCTTTGACTCGGTGACCCTCTACGGCGAAGACCCCGACCACCGCCCAGATATTTACGGCAAGGTGGGCAACTCTGGCGTGAGCATTGCCACCTTAGACGACGCCAAAAAGCTCTACTCTGGTTTTGATCTCTGTGCACCCAACACCTCAGTGTCCATGACCATCAATGGCCCGGCACCCATGCTGCTGGCCTTTTTTATGAACGCTGCCACCGACCAACTCTGCGAAAAATACATTCGCGAGCACGGCCTGGTGGAAGAAGTGGAAGCCAAAATTGACGCGATTTATGCCGAGAAAGGCCTTCCTCGCCCCCGCTACCAGGGTGAACTGCCCGAGGGCAACGACGGTCTGGGCCTCTTGCTGTTGGGCGTGACGGGCGATCAGGTACTGCCCGCTGAGGTCTATGAACGGCTGCGCGCTGAGGCCATGTCCGCCGTGCGGGGCACCGTTCAGGCCGACATTCTCAAAGAAGATCAGGCCCAAAACACCTGTATTTTTAGCACCGAGTTTGCCCTGCGCATGATGGGCGACATTCAGCAATCCTTTATTGACCGCCAGGTGCGCAATTTTTATTCGGTGTCCATTAGCGGGTATCACATTGCCGAAGCGGGGGCCAACCCCATTTCGCAATTGGCCTTTACCTTAGCCAACGGCTTTACCTTTGTAGAGTACTACCTCAGCCGGGGCATGGACATTAACGCCTTTGCCCCCAATTTGTCGTTTTTCTTCTCCAACGGCATGGACGCTGAGTACGCGGTCATTGGCCGGGTGGCCCGCCGCATCTGGGCCAAGGCCATGCGCAATAAATACAAGGCCAACGAACGCAGCCAAAAGTTGAAATACCATATTCAAACCTCCGGCCGCAGTCTGCACGCGCAAGAAATTGCCTTCAACGACATTCGCACCACCTTGCAGGCCCTGTACGCCATTTACGACAATTGCAATAGCCTGCACACCAACGCCTATGACGAAGCCATCACCACGCCCACCGAAGAATCGGTACGCCGGGCCATGGCCATCCAGCTGATCATTAACAAAGAGCTGGGCCTGGCCATGAACGAGAACCCCATGCAGGGCTCCTTTATTATCGAGGAGCTGACGGACCTGGTGGAAGAAGCCGTCATGAGCGAATTCAAGCGCATCAGCGAGCGCGGCGGTGTGCTGGGCGCCATGGAGCGTCAGTACCAGCGCTTTAAAATTCAAGAAGAGTCCATGTACTACGAGCACCAAAAGCTCAGTGGCCAATTGCCATTAATTGGTGTGAATACCTACCTCGATGCCGAAGGCTCCCCCACGATTATTCCGGGCGAAGTCATTCGGGCCACCCCCGAAGAAAAAGAGTACGCCATTGCCTCGCTGCAAGCCTTCCAGCAACGCAACCAGGGCATTGCTGAGGCCAGCCTAAAGGCCCTGCAACAAACGGCACTGGATCAGGGCAATCTCTTTGACGCCCTGCTCGAAAGCGCCAAGGTGTGTTCTTTGGGGCAAATGTCAGCGGCCCTGTACGAGGTGGGGGGCCAGTATCGCCGCAATATGTAAGGGCTTTAGCCGTGGGCTTTTGCTAGCGTTCTTGTTACAAGGCCAGGGGCTGGCTGAGCCCGTGTCGCAAAGCGATGCCCTGAAGCAAGCCCGGCAATACAAAGCCGCGGGACAGTGTGCCGCGGCTTTACCCTGGTTTAACAAGGCCCTTGAAGCGGCCCTGCGTGACAACGATCGCTCTCAGCAGTTAACGGTGCTGCGGCTCAGGGGAGAATGTTACCAGTACGAAGGGGACTTTGCATTGGCCTGGCTGGACCTGGCCTATGGTCGTCACCTGGCCCCTGCAGAGGCCCGCTTTTACGAGGGTTTGGGGTGGCTGGCGATTTTCCAGGGGACCTACGCCACCGCTGAGGCCCATTTACGCCAGGCCCAGGCTCTTGCACCCGACAACGCCTGGGTCCAACTCAATTTAGGCTGGGCCCACTACTTACAGGGGCAGTTGCCTCAGGCCAGAAGCCTCTGGCAGCCCCTGTGGAGCCAGCCCCGTTACCACAAGGCCTTGCAACGCGAAATGCAGCAATTGCAAGACCTTGGGATACCTGAAGACAGCTTTGAAGCCTTACAGGCCTGGCTGGCAAACTAATGCCACATAAACCCTGAAATGTGTTTGCCGTAAAACGTGCCTGAAAAAACCTGTTGGGCGCGCTGCTCAGTGCCAAAAGCGGCGCCTAAACACACATGCACAGGCAGTAAGTGTTCTTCTCGGCGATGACAGGCACGGGCAGCCGGGGCCTGCTCCCAGTGCTCAAGACGCTCCCAGGCACTTTGCCAGGGTTGCTCAACCAGGGTTTCTGTGAGCCATTGGTCAAAAGCGAGGCTTTCGGCCACACTGCCATCGGCGTGAAAAGACAAACCTGATCCCACAATCAAGACCCCTTGCTCGCGCAAAGGCGCCAGGGCCTTACCCAATTCAAGGTGCTGACGGGCATCTAAATGGTTTAAAAGCGACACCTGCACCACCGGGATTTGCGCCTCAGGATACATGAGCATCAAGGGAACAAAGGTGCCGTGGTCATAGCCCCGCTCGGGATCTAAGACGTGCGCAATGCCCGCTTGCTGCAACAGTTCGGCAATGCGCTGAGCCATTTCAGGCGAACCGGGCGCATGATACTGGTAAGTATAGCTTTCCGGGGGGAAGCCGTAATAGTCAAAAATCATGCCGGGCTGGGCCGCTGAAGAAATGGCTGCCACGTCGTGTTCCCAGTGGGCACTAAACATCAAAATCACCTCGGGGGTGGGAACCGTTTGCGGCCAGGTGCTCAAAAATTCTGTCAGCTCACGGTGGCCCGGGTCGCCCAACAGGGGCAAGGGGCCACCACCGTGGGGCAGGTAAAGTATGGGCATGGGTGGGGTTGTCATGGGTATCTCCTAAAAACGGTTTTCAAGGCATTGTAAGCCACTTTAGTCCCCGATAGGGATGTGCCCTGAGACTTTCTAAGCGACTGGCCAAACTTCCGGCATGAATTTCGAGGCGATGTCCATCGGGATCCAACACATACAGCGATTGCCCTTCACTGGTATTGGTTTTCCATTCGGGAATGCCCCTGGCCCTGAGGTGCTGTGCAAACGCGTCAAAATGTTCAGGGGCAATATCCAGAGCCAAATGGGTATAGTCCTGACGAGGGGTTACGGGATCACAGGCCAGACACAGCCAGAGTGCTCCCAAGGAAAGATAGGCCCCACGATCCCACTGCACGTGGCCCGTAAAGCCCAGTACCTCAGTGTAAAAAGTCAGTGAAGCGGCCAGGTCACTGACCGCCAGCGTAATATGGTTAAGGCCGGTAAGCATCTACAGCGAGTCCTTTCTGATGTCATAAGCCAGGGTGTAAAAGTCGGTTTCGGTGTGCGTCACCTCATAGCCCAGACGCTGGTAAAAACGCAAAGCCCCCTGATTGCATCGAAAACTGCTCAGGGTCACCTGTTTCAGGCCCTGTTGGCGCGCCAGCGCGTGTATGTTGAGCATGATCTGTTCTCCCAGGCCCTGCCTCTGATACGCAGGAAACACCAACACCAAATGCACATGCAGGCGGTCAGCGTGCACCTTGTAACACACAAGGGCAAGCCGTTCGGGGCCTCGCTGTACCCAAAAGAACGATGAAGCATCGTACTGCTGAAAACGCTGCTGCTGAAAGCGTTCATCCCAACCAAAAACCGCCTCGATATGTTCAAAAAGCGTGGTTTTGTAAAGTTCAAAGGCAAGGGGCTGCTCTGTAGCCAGGACAGCTCCTGCAGTGAGCAGAGGCTTTTCAGTGGACACCTGGCGCAGCTCACGGGCCATTAGAATAACATCCTGTGTCAACAGACGTGCTCCCTCAGGGCTTGGCACCGGTATTTCGACAATCTCCCCAAAGCCACAAGCAAGAAGGCACTCTCGCACAAAAGCTGGCTCATGAAAGTGAAGGTAATCAGGGCAATCGGGCCGTTCAGCAGTTTCTGCGGGCAGGGCCGAAAAACTCAAATAAAGCACGCCTCCCGCTCGGAGACATTGGGCACAAGCGGTACAAAAGGCAGTGACTTCTGCTGCGGTCAAATAGGGAATGCCAAACGCGCAGATCATGCCATCAAAAACATCCGACAGGGCTTGTAGCTGGCGTATATCGTGGACTTTAAAGCGGGCGGCGGGCACTGCTTGTTTCGCCAATGCCAGCATTTGGGGTGCCAAATCAATTCCCAGCACCTCTAATTCGGGTCTTTGCTGCAAGAGTTTACGGCTCACATTCCCCGGGCCACAAGCCACATCCAGCACGTGGGCACGCCCTGAAGGCAGCATTTGACAGAACTGCTGGTAGCTTGCGTCGTATAGACCCACATCCATAAAGCACTCCTGATAACGCGCCGCCTGTTGATCAAACACCTGCACGGATACAGGCATTTCAAAGGCATCTGAACCCTCGTTTTGAGACACAATAAACCCTTTCAAAGCAGAAAATCCCCCTGATTATACAGGAACGTTTCCCCAAATGCTGCGTCTCTGATCAGACATCTGGAAAAGAGAATCCCCCATGCAGCCGCCAACGTAATACAAGACGAAATCGACGATTTCAAAGAAAATCAACCGCAGGATGGCTTGATGGCCCTGCAAGCAGAACAGGCATTACGCACATCCCTGGGCTATAGGATTTATCAGGAATACGACGCCTATACCTGGGAGGCACCATCGGAACTGCCTGTTTTTAGCAACGTGAGATTTGCCTCAGAAAACGATAACTTTACCCGCATTTTGGCCTGTCTAAGCCACTGGGATAATTTAAACGAACAGAGCTTAAGGGCCGCAGCGCTAGCCAAATGTTTGGTCATCTACAGCCATCAACAGGAAGCCGTCAGCGCTTGTCTTTTGAACCACAGCACCCAGGAAATTATCCAAATTGCGACCCATGAACACCACAAAAGACAGGGTTATGCTTATCGGCTCATTCAGGGCTTACCCGCCCTGTACCCCCAGGCCTCTTTTTGCCTGAAGGTGGAGCGAAAAAACCACGCTGCACAGCGTTTATACCAAAAACTGGGGTTCAAAAAAGACGTTTCAAAATGTGAGGTGTGGATGCTTAAATCCTTAAAGAAGGCTCCACCGCTTGCGGCGCTTTAAAGGCCTTGCTGTAATAGCCTGACGGGTCAAAACAGCACACCTTCTTTTTGCCTGAGCTGAGCATATCGCAGGCGTCGTGAATGCGTTTGGTGCGGGTTTTGGCCTGTTTGGCAGAAGTGGCCCAGTGCACCCAGTCCACGCGGGCCAGGGTCGTGGTGTCGTTCCAGGTTTCCCAGGCTTCGGGGACCGCTTGTAGCGCTTCGAGCATGTCGTCGGGCACCTCGGGCTCAGGTTCTTGTGCCACCGCCTGAATGTCAAAGTGGAGCACCTCGCCAAAGTGCACACCGGCCGCTTGCATCAGCGCTTCATCAATACGCAACCAGTGGCTTTTGTTGCCGTCGGGCTCCAGGGTGGCCGTAAAAGCGTGACCGTTTAAAGTCCCCTCAATACTGGTGCGCCCGCGCCGGGGCAGCTTTTCGCTAGCCGCCAGAGGCAATACGACAAAGCCCCAGGGCTCTTCTTCCTTGAGCCTGGGGCAAAGCAATGGACTTTCAAATTGGGATTGGGTCTCTTCCTGGGCCATGGTTGGCGTCCTCTCTAAAACAGCATATACAATTATACAATCAGTATAATACAGCCTGGCTTTAAGAGACAAGCCCAGAAAGATCCCTTGCGAAAAACGAGGTCAGGTCCTGGAGGGTACTAGAGAACTCTAGAGAATTCTAAAGAACCAGGGCCATACCAATGATGGGTTGATCACCCAGCATGCCCACCTGGGTCGCCAGACCGGTGCTGAGGTCAATACGGTAAACCGCAGAGCTGTTATTCACGCTTAAAATGGCATAAGCCTCGCCTTCCACGTTAATATCCAGGGCTGCGTCTTCACTCACATCTATGCCCAGAGATCCTACGGTGGTTACACCGCCGTCATTGGGGCTGGGCAGCAAGACCAGGGTGTCTTTGGCTGAATCAATGGCGTACAGTTGGGTAGACTCGGCATTGGGTACAGGGTTGGTGTAAGCGGTGGCCACCAGCACAGGGGCAGCCCCAAAAGCGCTGTCACCCTCAAGATAAGCCAGGGTACCATCTACAGCCAGGCGCGCGCCAGTATCCGGGTGAAGGCGCAGGTTTTGGGTTTCATCGCTATGCAAACGTACGCGGTCTACGGTGGGGTTAAAGTCCACGCCAAAATGCGTACCCATCACGCCGCCCTCAAAAGGCATTTCGGCGGCGGCAGTGGCCATACCGGTATCGGCATCAATGCTGTAAATGCGTCCCTGATTTGAGACGGCGTAAATCATCATATCTGTTGCGCGAAAATCAATGCCTACCAGCATTTCCTCAGCCGCCAGCCCGGTAATCGCCATGGGCGCCTGGGCAGTGGTGGGATCATTGCGGTCAAAGGCAATCAAACCATTGTTTTGAGTCAGGGCATAGGCATTCATCGCGACAGGCGCCATCGAAGCCGATGGGCTGGGCATGGCGGTGGGCATCGTGCTGGGGGTTCCAGTAGGCATGGCAGTGGGCATTCCGGTAGGGGCTTCACTCGGCATGGCAGTGGGCATTTCACCAGGCATCGAACTGGGCATCGGCGCAGTCAGGCTCTGGCTGGGGCCTTTGCCCACCTGACACGAAGCAGCCAGGCCTGCAATGGCAAAGCTGACAACAGCAAAAGAAAGACGACGAGAGAATAATGGCAACATGTTATTGGTCCTTTAAAATATATTAAATAATAGCGATACTTGAAAAGCACGTGTTCATCGTAAACCACAGTTAAGGGGGAGTCAATACATGCTTAACTGAAGAAATCATTCAATCTTTCAATAAGAAAAAGGCGTATGGGATATGTTATGCTGAGGCCAATGTAAAACACAGAGGGAATCACCATGAAAACAATGTGGCGGTCACTGGCCCTTGTCCTTTGCGCCAGCCTACAGGGCTGTTATCTGCTGAAAGCACAGCCACCAAAGGCGGAAGAAGAGGCCATACCCGACCTAACGCCCCTGGTGCAAACCTTTGCCCAGTGCTTTAGCCGCATCTCTGAAGCTGCCTGCGAAAACAGCGTCAGCTTCCCTTTTTATGTGGACGGCAACCCGCTGAGCGCACAAGAATTTTCAGAAGAACTCCCCCAGGATCGCGGTGATGAAGCCCTGCCCGAATTTAGCCTACAGTACCGTGTTCACCCCCTCTCTGAACTCGGCTTTTACTATCCTGAAGCCTGGCAGAAACTCCAGTCACAGGCTGACTTTACAGAAATCGCCCCCCAGCTGCGCACCTTAGTGGTCAATGTTTTTATTGCTGAGCAACGTCCCGAACTGCTGGTGATGCTGCTCAAAAAGACCCCTCAGGGTTGGCGCATTGTCGGCTTTAACGACGGCTAAAACCAACAGCGCCTGGCCCCTTGCAAACGCTACTGTTGTGCTGCAAACTGAAAATAGCTTACATGGGTTTCGCGTGATCATGCCCTCCAACTCACGGGCTTCCCAGCTTCCGGGCTCAGCGCGACCCAGAGCGTCCTGCAAAAGCCGGTCATTGGCCTCAAAATCATTGAGCATCATTTGACCGGGGGCCATGGGCCGCATATACATGTCGATATGAAAATCGGGTTGGTCTACAAACACCAGGTGTTCTGGAGCAATGCCCAGATCTTCGGCAAACACTGGTTTGGTAAGTTCTGTGCGCACCAGAAAAGTCACCGCGGCTTCGCGATCGGCATCGGTAATATCTGGCTTGCCGGGATTGAGACGCAGGGCAGTTTCCTGGATCAGGGCCTGTTGTTCAGAAGCAAGCTCCGCAAAGGGCTGATCCAGCCCCATCGCCGCACGCTGGGCGTTAAAAGGTTCAGGGGCAAACTCAGGCACAGTGGCAGGAGGTGCAAATCGGGGGTTATCAGCTGAGATTCTGCCGGAAGAAATGTTTATCATAGTCAAGATGCTCGCTTTAAAACAGGTGATTTACAATCAAAAAATATTCAAAACACTTATGAACGCTTATTATACCCGTTTTTAAAGAGAATGTATCATTTTTTTGAAAACAAACACCTTTTTATTGACTCAAGTTAATATTCTAACTTCAGCCCCCCGTCCACCACATCAGCATGAAACGAATCAAGATTAACAGTATCAAGTTTGGCTCACCTCGCGCGCAAAGCATTAATCTGGGAGATTTACCCATTTCAAATCGTGTACAGGAATCAATCGTGTTAAAATTCCTGAAATTACATTGCCTTTACAAAGGAAAATTGTGGTGAAAAATCCCCGCTGCCTGGTGTTGGACTTAGAGGTTGATACACAACACGAACACATTTTACACATTGGCGCCATCAGTTACCAGGGCAATACCTGCCAGCAGCGGAGTGCCTTTAAAAGCCCTTTTGCCCTGCAAGCGCTGGCGGCAGACTGTGGGTTTATTCTCGGCCACAACCTCTTTGCCCACGATCTGCGCATTTTAAATCAGCTTGAATCCCCGTTTTTTAAACACGCGCCTCACGCTATCGATACCTTACCCCTTTCCGCCTGGCTCTTTGCCGAATATCCTTATCACCACCTGGTCAAAGATTACCATCTGTTGCCCCATTTGCCCCCTGACCCCGTCAAAGACGCCGACAACTGTTGGCAGGTTTTTCAAGACGCCCTGGCGCGCTATTTGAGTTGGCCGCTACACAAACAAAGCCTTTATTACCACTTGCTTTCATCACAAGCGGCCTTTGCAGGCTTTTTTGCCTACCTTGAAGCCATGGACAGCCTACACTTCGACACCCAGTCCTGCACCACACCAGCCGACCTGATTCAAGCGCAATTTCAGCCCCGCATCTGTTCCGAAGTCGCGCTCAACCCCTGGATTGAAAAAGAGCCGATCGCCCTTGCCTATGCGCTGGCCCTGATCGATACCATTAATGTGCACTCCATTCACCCGCCCTGGGTCATGCATCAATACCCGCAGGTGTCGCAGATTCTCTGGGCCCTGCGCGGCACGCCCTGTCATCACCCCCCCTGTTCCTATTGCAACACCCAATTGTCTCCGCGTACCCAACTCAAACAGTGGTTTGAATTTGACGACTTTCGTCTGCAAGGCGGGCAAGATCTACAGCACCAGGCGGTACAGGCAGCCCTCGATCAAGAAGCCCTGATGGTCATGTTTCCCACGGGCGGAGGAAAATCTTTAAGCTTTCAATTGCCCGCCTTGATTCAAGGTGAAGCCACCCGCAGTTTGACCGTGGTGATTTCACCCCTGGTGGCCTTGATCAAAGATCAAATCGACAATCTTGAGCAGCGTTTTGGCATTCGTCAGGTGGCCAGCTTGAATGGACTACAAAGCCAGGTGGAGCGCCATCGCAATATTGAAGCCGTCCGCAGCGGGCGCGCCCATCTCTTGTATATTGCCCCCGAAACCTTGCGTTCTCGCACCCTGCGGCGCTTGCTCTTAAGTCGACACCTGGCCCGCTTTGTCATCGATGAAGCCCATTGTTTTTCGGCCTGGGGGCACGATCTTCGCGTCGATTACCAGTACATTGGGCCTTACATGCGAGATTTACAAGCACGCAAAGGAGATGGCCGCACGCTGCCCGTCTCGTGTTTAACAGCCACCGCCAAGCCCCAGGTCTTTAAGGACATTCAGACTTACTTTCAGCAACATTTAGACCTGAGCTTACGCACCTTGCAAGCCAGCGTGCAGCGCGACAATTTACACTTTGAAGTGTTTCGCGTGCAACAAGAACACGAAAAAGATCTGCTGGTGCTCAATCGCCTCAAAACCCGCTCTGGCCCCGCCATTGTCTTTGTCGCCACCACAAAAAAAGCCGAAACCCTGGCACAAAAGCTCACGGTATCGCTGGGGGTGCCGGTGGCTTACTTTCATGGCAAGTTAGACCCACAACTCAAAACCACGGTGCAAGCGGATTTTTTGCAGGGACGCACCGACATCATTGTGACCACTTCAGCCTTTGGCATGGGTGTAGACAAAGACAATATTCACCTGGTCATTCACTACCATATGCCCGGCGCTTTAGAAGCGTATTTGCAAGAGGCTGGCCGTGCCGGACGCAACCCAGACATTCACGCCCACTGCTGCTTGCTGGTTTCAGAGCAAGACATTAACCAGCAGTTTGAGCTCTTGCGCTACGGCAAAATCAGCAAAAAAGAAATTGAGCAATTGTGGTCTGCCCTGCGCCAGGAAGGCGAAAACCATCTGCAGCGCTCAGCCCGTGAACTGGCATTGGCCGCCAAATGGTCCGAAGATCACCCCGCTTTATTCACCCGTGTGCGCGCTGCCCTGGCGGTGCTAGAGCAACGGGGTTTCATTGCCCGTGACCTGAATGTGTCGACCCACATTTTAAATTACTTTACCGCACGGGCCGTCGAAGATATAAACAGGCAGTTGGCGCAGAGCTCTGTGCTGACCACCGAAAACGATCGCTTAACGGCCAAACGTATTTTTCAGTTTTTACTCACCCAAAGCGCCCTCAAGCGCGCTGAGCATCAAAGTGACGACTTTGTGGATTTTGAACGGCTGTGCGAACACCTGAACCTCGACAAAGAAACCGTGGTACGCCTGATTCATAGCCTGCGCGAAATGCAATTGCTACAAGACAGTGCCCAGGCCCACGTGACCCTCATGTACGGACGCAAAATTTACACCGATACCCTGCTAAAAATGCGCCATTACACACACATTTTGCCGCATCTTCTGACCCTGCTCACCCCAAAGTCCCAGACTGACGCCGTCTTGCACGTGGACCTTCGCGCGCTCAGTGTCGGCATTTACGATCAAGGCTACATAGATTCCGACTATGTGTCTTTGCGCCGTCTCTTTGAACTCTGGGAAGCCCAGGGACTGGTGCAGTTACGTCGACAGCCCCATAACCCTTATGTTTACCACCTTACCCTGACCCATCACTGGCAGCATCTTCAGCAAGCCGCTGAAGCCCACCTGCAGTTTTTAAACGCCATCTGCGATGTGCTTTACCAGCGCGGTAAAACGGCAAAAGTGAAGACCGTCGCCTACACCCTGGATGATCTCAAACAAGATTTGGGCCTGCTGTATGGCGAGCAGCGTCTCAATGACTACGATCAGGCCCTGCGGCAATTGCACCATTTAGAGGTCTTGCGTTTAGAAAGCGGCCTGATGCTGTTTTACAACCGCTTTGATCTACAGCGCCTCAAAAGCTCGCGGGATCGCTTTACCAAAGCCGATTACCAGGCTCTTGAAGCCCACTACATCCATAAAGTGCAACAAATCCACATTATGCAAGCCTATACCGAGCGCATGGCACAAGACCCAGGCCAGGGCCAGGCCTTTATTTCAGACTATTTCGCAATGCCCTTTGACAGCTTTTTACAGCACCACTTCCCCGATAAAACCACCCGAGAAAACCTGAGTCGTCCCCTGACGGCCCAGCAGCACCACCGTATTTTAGGGGAATTGTCCGAAGCACAGCAGGCGGTGATTGAAGACAAAAAATCGCGGGCCATTTTGATCGCAGCGGGGCCAGGCTCGGGTAAAACCCGTGTGTTGGTGCACAAGGTGGCCTCACTGCTCTTGCAAGAAGACGTACAGCCCGAACAGTTCTTAATGCTCACCTTCTCACGGCCAGCCGCCCTTGAAATCAAACAGCGTCTGGCCGCTCTGGTGGGCTCCGTGGCCTACCATTTAGACGTCTTTACCTTTCATAGCTATGCCTTTCGCTTGTTTGAACGCAAAGGGCAACTCGACGAAAGCGAGCATATTTTAGATCGGGCCACCCAGGCTTTACAACAGCAGGCGCTGCCCGGTCGCGGCGTCAAACACAAGGCTTTTTTAATGATCGACGAATACCAGGATGTCTCTGAAAAAGAATATGCTTTTATTCAAGCCATTATGCAAGAAGCCGACAACCCACGGCTGATGGTGGTGGGTGACGACGATCAAAACCTGTACACCTTTCGCGGGGCCTCGGTGGCCTACATGCAGGCCTTTGAGCGGGATTACACAGCCCAGGCCTATTACCTGCTCGACAATTACCGCAGCAGCCCTGAAATTGTCACCTTTGCCCAACAGCTCACAGGCCAGATTCGCCAGCGGCAAAAACAGGAGCAGGTCTTGCACGCCATTCACAAAACACCGGGGATTGTGCGCATTCACGATTACCACGGCCAACACATTGCCGCAGGCCTGTTAAAAGAACTCAAAGCGGTCATTCACCCGGAGATGAGCACTGCAGTGCTGACCGCCACCAACCACGAGTCGCTGCTGGTGCAAAGCTTGCTCCGGGCCGAGGGCGTTAGCACGCGACTCATTGCCGATGTGAAACACTTTCAGCTCAAAAACCTGCTCGAAATCCGCCTACTCAGCCATTATTTAACGGTATACGAAGAAACCGACCACCGGCTGCTCACTGACCACAGCTGGACTGAGGCCTTGCAGCAGGTACACACCCAATGCAAAGGCTCTCTCAACCTGAAGCTTTTGCATGACATCGTTGCGCTCTTTAAACGCTCTCATCCTCCGCCCCACGCCATGGTACGAGCCGATTGGCTGGAGTTTTTAGACGAGCTACGCCTTGAGGACTTTACCCGCGCCGCCCAGGGCGAGGTACTAATATCGACGATGCACAAGGCCAAGGGCAAAGAGTTTGATCATGTGTTTGTGCTGGCTGAGCGTCTGACCTTGCAGCACGACAGCCAGTGGCGACAGCTTTACGTGGCCTGTACCCGCGCCAAAAGCTTTTTGAGCCTGCACCACAACCAACCCGCTTTACGGGCGCTCAGCACCCAGGCCGATACGTTTGAGCACCCCTGGCAGGGGCAAGCCCCTCAGACCTTGTACCTCTCTTGTGGTTTAAAAGACATTCATTTGGGCAGCATCAAAGGGCAACAAAAGGCCATTCAGGCCTTAATTGCAGGCACGCCGTTAAGCATTCAAGAGATGACCCTGCACGCTCCTGGTTTGCGCTTGCCCTTTTCGCGGCGCTTGAGCCAGGACTTAAAAACAAAGTACGTTGCCCAGGGTTACCGACTGAGCAAAGCCCAGGTGCGTTATGTGGTGGTCTGGTACGACCCCCAAACCCAAAAGCAGTACCGGGTGCCTTTGCCAGAATTACAATTGCGGCGAATAACTGGGGCTGACTGAAAAGGGCCTGAGCGTAGTCATATCGGGAATCATGATAGTTTTGAAATCTCAACTTGTTTAATCTTCATTGACTTTAGTCGTTCAGTATTGCCTTTTGCATAAGCAAGATATTGTTTGAATAAAACGGTACGTCTGTCATGCCTAAAACTGAGGCAGGTACATTTGCCAGCTCATTGAGGTTATCCATTGGTACAATCACCGATTTAGCACCATTCTCAGAGAGCAGGGTTACTTTGTCTGCAAAGTGAGTAGAGCGTTCAATCGCTCCACCTACTGAGATGTTACCCAGTACAGCAAGTCCCATTTTGAGGTTCTTTTTGTAGATGGCTGAAATAATGGCGATGTATACGGCTGAACCTATGCCACTTGATACTGACGCGCCAAGCAATTTACTGACCTGAACAGTAATGTCAAAATTTTTCAATGAATGCTGTTCGTTTAAAATGGTCTTTTCATTCGCTTTGATGTACTGGTAAGTATTTTTGATGTTTTCTTTAACATCTGTACCGCTAACACCGCTGATGTTAAGTTT
Source organism: Candidatus Sericytochromatia bacterium (assembly GCA_964229355.1). Classification (GTDB taxonomy): domain Bacteria; phylum Cyanobacteriota; class Sericytochromatia; order UBA7694; family UBA7694; genus CAXRDE01. The sequence continues at coordinate 308,086 of CAXRDE010000025.1, forward strand.
GCCCGTTCCCTGAGTGATGACAACTTCAATACGGATTAAGGCTAAATTCTCGCCATCGCTGGTACTGGTGTAACAAATACCAGGTTGAAGGGGTGTGCTCTCAATCAGATGTGAACCGCGATCTTCAGGAAGTCCGATGAACTGTTCTTCCTGTGTTTCTTTGTCAATGTAAGAGAAATTGGTGTCCCAGAACTCCATGCCACCAATCCGCTTGAGTTGCTCTTTAACACGGCGGCGCATTTCGAGGGCAATTTCAAGATATTCTTTGACGTCTTCTTTGGTATAGACACCATCTGGATGCAACAACTTGATAAAACCTGAAACTGTCTTTTTGACGGGTTTGGTATCTCTTTGTTTGAGGTGTGAACCCAAAGAAAAGTATTCATCCAGAGCGTCGGTATAGGTGATGCGTCTGAATGATTTGAGAGCTTCTGAGAAATAATCGGTACTGAAGCCAAAATTAGAGGTGAAGTGTTGGGGGGCAAATTTAAGCATCTCCCAACCGGGCAAATAAAAATGCAAACGGTCTAAAAAGGCTGTATCGTGATTGACTTCATCGGATAATGGGCTAAACAGGTGGGAAGTCTGCAAAACGGTTTCTACAGGCTGATTGATGTTTCCGTTTAAAATAATCGAAGCAACTCCGGTAATTTCGCCTCCTGCACCTGCGCGGGAAAAAGAACCAGACTCCATGTAGTCCTTCATTAAAGGAATCGCATCACGCTCTTTGAAAATTTTATCTGTGGATTCATCAAAGCAGATGGCATCCCACTGGCCTACTGCGCCAACTTTGTTTGTTGAGCCATGAACGAACAGTTTAGCAACCGTACCTTGCCCACCAGAAATCAAGACAGCATATGGGGTCAGTTCTTTAAAAACAAATGATTTACCTGTAGAGCGTGGCCCAAGCTCAATAAAGTTGAAGTTGGTTTCGACCATTGGAAGTAAACGAGACAAGAGCAACATTTTCACGCGGTCTGACATACCTTCAGCCTGAGGCTCGTAACCGCAGGAACGCAAAACAACGTCAATCCATTCAGATTTGCTAAATAGCTTGCGCTTTTCAATGATGCGGGTATTGTCAAAGGACGACAATTGAATGGGTTTAATTTCTGAAACGACAAAGGGATAAATATTTTTGCCGATCATGATGGCAGGATCATATTCGACATCAATGATGGCCCAGATACCGCCCATAAGCATTTTGTCGTGTTGACTGACCAGGAGTTCACTGATATTGGCATCTTTAATATTGCTGTTCAGCAGATGCGCCCAGTAGAGATCTTTCTTAGAGTCCAGGCGAACAGAAATCTTATCTATGATCTTAAAGCGACCTTTTTCACGAATTTTGGAGTGAACCAAAGTGCTTTCTTCGGGGTTGACGTAGTGCTCAGACAAAATCTTTTTAACGTTGTCCATGCCCTTTTTGATCTGTTCTTCATCATCTGTCGAACAAGAATTGGCAATCAGGTATTCGAGTACGAATACGGGAACATTGGCTCCAACTTTGACGGAACGCACCAAATCTTTACGGACTACATAGCCTTTAAAGCTTTCAAGAAGTTTCTGGTCTAATTCATTTAATACTGTCATCGTTTTTTTCCTGCATGATTAAAACAAGCCTCCCAAATCGCGATCACTGTTTTTCTTCACCTGAACGCGATCCAGCAGTTCTTTGGTCTGGGCATCGAGTAACTGGACATCTATTATACTGCGCCCATCAAAGGCATAGTCTTTGCTGAGGGTGTCTTTGTCCTTGAGTGTTAAGATATCGCTTGCTGAAATTTGCTGGCCATCACTCATAAAGACGAGATATACTTTTCGATTTTCTGAGAAGATATCCTGTTTGGCTGCTTTTGCCTCAACCTTAAGTGTGTAGAGTTCACCCGTTACATTTTGTAAGTCGCCTTTGTTGGTGAAGGCAACTGAAATGCTATTGTGGTCGGGAGCTGTGTTTTCCCAACAAATAAAAGGCGTAATGAGTTCTTGAGGGGCCAGCCCTCCATGACTAAAGCCATAGACACCTGGGGTTTTAAATGGGTGGAGCGTTTTAGAAAAGTAGAGATACTGATATTCGCCGTAGCCCTGAGGATACTCTACAAGTTCTTTAGTATTGAACTCCTGTTTGTCTACGGTTCGGATATAGCGTTCACTTTTGGTTGTTTTGCCCGTGAAATCGACAGCAATTTTTTCAGACTCATTGAGAATGCCTGTTAATACAAAGCCATGATCGGTCAGCAAATAGACTTTTCGATAGCCATTTTCAAGTAAAAACTCAATTTGTTTAGCGAAAAAAGCTTCCGATTCAGGCAAGTATTTCAGAAACTTTTGTTGTAGCTTCTCGCCCATATCATCAATATCTTTGTAAGTGCAAATCATGTATTGATAAGGTTCTGTATTTTCGCTGAGTTGATCAAGATACACAAAGCCAATATTTTTGTCTGGGTTTTGGGCTGACAAGTATTGTTCTCGCTTCTGGTGAACCTTTTCGACCTCACCGTTGGCTTTGTAGATCTGACTCATATTATTCTCAGTCTCTGAAGGCCAATCAGCCAGAATCACATTATTGTTTACTTTATAGTCTTTATCGACTAAATGAACGATGTTCTGAGCAATTTCATAGGCCACGCCATCCCCTACAATAATGGCGGTTTTACAGTCATTTTCATCAATGATGCGTTGCAAAATGCCTGTTTGGTTTTGTTTGTAGTCACCCAGGTATTTAAACCACTTATCGAGGAAGACATCGACATAGCTTTTGTATAAGCTCTGAAAGGGTTCAATAATTTCAGAGTCATTTAAAAACTCAGTATAGAGATTGCGAATGGCATTATCGAGCTGATAAAAGTGCCGGGTGTAAAACGAGATGCATTGATCCAATGAGTCCAAATAAGCAATGTCTTTTGGATCAAACTCCAATAAAACCTTCACATCTTTCCAGAACGTAATTTCAAGATTCTGGGCTTGTTTGTTTTGAATACGTTCATTGATGCGCGCTAAATAGTGTGCTCTTTGTATTGTATCTCTAATATTTTGGCCGATTTCTTTGAACCAGCGTACATCTATTTCTCTAAACGGATGTGCTGAAGAAACCTGCCAAATATTTTCGACATGAGGCAAGCTATATTGCTTTAAATAAGCGTCAAAAGAGGTCTTATAACTGCGTGAATCTAACCATGTTTTGTAAACCGACATCAGTAACGGATCAACATCATTCTGGATGAAGCTTTCAAACAAAACCTTGACGACTTCATTTGCCAATGTTTTGACGGGTTTCTTGAGATAGTCTTGTTTTAAGTGCTCACTCAACTTGCGGTAAAAGGTTTCACGCACCTGGGCGTCATACTTGGTTTCAAACTGTGTGGGAGCATGGAGAAAGGGTAACAGCTCTTTTTCAAGGTCAAAGATTTCAGATGAGCCTTTATGACTTAGATCCATCCAATAGGTACGATCTTTGCCCACACTCACTTTTGCGGCAGCAATCAACTCTTCAGCAGATAAGTTGATGTTTAGATTAAGCGTTTGGTGAACCTTATCCTTGAGATAGTTCTGCAAATACTTAATTTCCACATGTCCCTGTGTTTCACAATATTCCCGAATGAACTTTAAGTTTGATTTGGGCGACTGGGTATAAACCAAAACCTTGTGGGGCAGCGGTTGCTCGCTTTCAATTAAGTATTTCACATGAAGCTCGTCTACTTCATTGTGTGCCTCATAGATTTGGAGTTCTTTAAACTGACTCAAGATGAACTGGCTTTGTCTGGACTCATCAATCAGCACAGCCACCTGATGCTGATCATAGATCTTGTCCAAGTCCTGTTTTATCCATTGATCAAACATGTCTAACTACCAATCCGCATTTAGATATTTCTTTAATTGGCCTGCATTAAGCACGTCGTAAGCCAGCATTTTTTTCTTCTGTAGCGGGGCAATATTTTTGCCCACTCCATCATCAAGAATTGGGTTGTAACCTTCTTCAAGTAGCTCATCAATCTTCACTTTGAAGCTATCAATCTCTCTCAGTTGACGGCTAATTAAGTCTTTTTCATTTTGAGCACTTGCGCTTTCATCATTGGCAAGATCGGTCTGACGATTAACTAAAGCACGTTCACGTTGTTCGACATAAACCGATTTAAGACGTAATAGTTTATCGCGACTCCATTTGTAGATGATGATATAAGCATCAAAACCATGATCAGGGCCACTGGTGAGATGCCAAATAAATGGCGTTTTGGGAAGGTACATAAATAAATTGAGATGGTTTGAAAGTGCATCAAAGAAATCGTTAAACAAATAGGTATTTAGTTCTTTACCTAAAACACCATCAAAAGATGAAAACTGGGCGTTTGAGAAGCCTTTTTCTTGAAACTTATCTTGAATTTGATCGTATAGAACCTTATCACCAGCATTGGGGATCAATGGGATAATCCCGTCCTCATCATCCATTAAAATTTCGCGGATCATGTCTGCAAGAAATTCCATTGCCAGTGTATTCATTCGTTGCTTTGGAATGACAGAACTTTCTTTGAACCAATACCAGACATTAATTGGGTTAACCTGGTGCCGAACACAAAATTCTTCAAGGTTATTATTACTTTGGTAAAGTAAATCAAAGTCATTCTCAATTGAAGTCAGCTCATCAGATGTGAAATTTTTTATTGGAAGTAAATTTATAAAATCTTTTATAAAATTCAACTGAGGTTTGCAGACAACTGATAAATCTGTTAAGAAAGCTTTGCGAGCTTTATCAGTTATTGGCAATGAACCGATGCTCTCACCCATTTTTGAAAGAACAGTTCTTTTATCGTATGTGTTTAATTGATAGACATCAAAAATATTATTGTTGATAATTGATTCATTAATCAGTATTTGTGTAACTATAAAATTTTCATAATTTAAATATGACTTTAAATTATTCGAAAATAATTTATATGGTGAGCCTTCATAAGTAACTTCATATAATGAATATTTGCAAAGCTCCATTTTTAAATCAATGTTCATCTTTGATAATTTGGATACAATTTCCTCTTGATGTTTGAGAGGAATGCTAAATGGTATTCTTTTAATATCGCCTACTTGTGTTTTTACTGTAGGATTTAGACAGCCAATGATATAAGAAGCAAGCTTGCTATTTAAAAAACCTAGAGTATAAAAAATTTCAGGATAGTCTTTTATAAAAATGAGTGGAGCATCATTGTCGAACATATTACCTTCAGGCATGTACCGAAATGATGTTGCTTTGGAGCTAGAGCCTGAAAAATTGAGCCCTTCACGATAGTAGCCTTTTGAAACGCTAGTAGAATTAGTTTCTTGGATATTAACAGTTGCCCATAGATTACCAAACCACTTATTATGAGGCCCCCCCTTAGCAAACAAAGACCATTTTGTAGATTCTTTAAGTTGCGTTTGATTATGAGAAATTTCCCACCAAAACCTCAGATATCTATTATTATTTCCAGTTTGAAGACCATTTTTAATATTAAAAAAATTCTCAAAAAGTGCCGAGCCAAATTTTTCTCTAAAATCTTCAGATATCCAATAAATTAACGGCCAAGATTTAATAGTTTTTAATTTTGATTGTTCAAGTAAATAAATATGAGCGTTTGATATACCCTCTATGATGTCACTTAAGGCATTTAAAAAAGTCCCTTTTTTGGCTTTTTCTTGAAGATTATTCGTTAGGTTAAAGTATACCCCTTCGTTCAGTTTACTTTTTTCTTTATTTAAAATATAAAATGTTGGGGCAGATGCATACCCGCCATCAAATAGGTTTACTCTATCTAACCCCCAATCAACTAATAACTCTATTTTTGTGCTTTCAATCATTAGCTTTCTTACATCTTCAAATGATTTAATAAACATAAATGAATAGGGGTGAATCATGGCAATTCGGCCAGTTTTATTTGTTAACTCATAACATCTCTTAATAAAAGTGGCGTATAAATTTACATGGAATTTATTTGGCTTTTTATAATTTTTTTCTAAAAAGCCCTTAAGGTTTGGCCCGAAATCTGAACTATCAGTATATGGTGGATTCGCCGTAGCAATCTCATACTTTTTACTTATTATTTCTAAAAATAAAATAGCATCTTGAGTCTTACGATTTAGAAATGTTTTACCGTGATTGGTAGCATATTGTTCAACAGCTTGCTTGAGATTTGCAAAAAATGTTTGTTCAAATTCACGATGATCAGCAATCTGGACTTCAGCGAGTAAATTTCCCTGACCCGAACGATTTAGCTCATCATATAAACCTTGAACCTCACTTCGTAGCTTTTCTTCAATACGCACAAGAGAACCAAATTTATGAGCAAATCGTAAATCCCCCCAGATTTCTGCAATGAGTTCCTTTTGCTGTTTACTAAGCTGATTACCTTCTTCAAAAATTTCTTTGACTTCCTCGTAAGGTGGTAAATAAAAGTCAGAGGAAACCAGCTTAAATTGAAAGTTACCTGAACTGCGACGCTTTTTCTTGGCCTTGATATATAACCCCAGCTGAGCAAGCTGAATTGCACGATCATCTAAATCGACACCATGTAGATTATTTTCAATGATTAATTGAGGCAGATCTTTGTACTCATAATCGGCACCATAGTTTTCAATTTGGTCTTCATAAAGAGCGTAGAAGAAATCAAAAGCATAGAGTAAAAAGTTACCTGAACCTGAAGCCGGATCAATCAGTTTAATTTCTTCTAAAGGTTTAATTTTTCGGGTTGCTGTTTCAGGGGCATTGGCAATTTTGTACTGGTTTTTAATGTTCGAATCAGGATACATCTCAAGATAGAGTTTGCCCAGTGAGTTTTCTACTAAAAACTGAACAACCCAGCGTGGGGTGTAGACCTGGGATTGGAGTGATACTTTATCGTATTCTGTCTTGGCACCGCTATCTTTAAAGGCGGCTTTCTTGGCGTTGTTATAGCTTTCGTAAAGCCAGCCCAGAATATCGTCGCTTTGCCAAATATTGTCTTCAACCTGTGAATCCTTCTCGACAGCGTTAAAGGAGTCAATAATCTCGTTAAGGGAAACAGCATCGGGCAAATATGCATAAGGATAATCCTTATGAAACAAAGCAATCTCTTCACCCAATTGATCAAATGCAGTTTTAATGTATTCTCGTATGCCTTCGAGTTCAACAGAGCGCATGTCTGGGCGTTCTTCTAACCAGGCTTTATGCCCAAAAGAGCGATCGCCATGTTCAACTTCTTTGGTGATGACAGGTGGAAAAAGTTGGTTCGCTTCCATAACCTTTATGGAAGCAATACGATTGAACAAAGTAAAGGCTAATTCATCAAGTGCTTTTTCACGTCCTGAAGCATATGAGCCTGTTTCATCGGTATGATTATCCAGCAATTCTTCAAAGCGAAATCTTTTTTCATGAAGGTCTTCGGGCAATTTTTCAAGTTCGAGCCGTTTATTGGCTCCAATACCCAAACGTGCAAAGGATTTATCAAATGACTTTTCAATAAGCTGGCGAATGTGGTCAACGTGTTCTGCAAGTTTCATGATTGGCGGCTCTCCTGTAAGGTTTCAACGATCAATTCAATTTCATCATGAGGGTTTGACTGTGCCAGACTGGTTAATTGCATGGTCAAAAGCGTTTTATACTCTTGAACACTCATAAACTGTTTCTCAATCTTAAGCTTTACTTTGCGGGGTTGCTTTGGAGTTGGAGTAGGGCTAACAGGAGTCTCTGTTTCTGTTGATGAATCATTATGATTAACAGGTTCAGGCTCTGGGGGGCGTTCTCGAATGAACGAACTTTGTACACCAATGATCTCAACCTCTTTATTGGTGGCCAATTGGATATAGTTCATGATTTCAGATAAAGAGAACCCTGACTTTGAACATGCAATGCTGAACTCCAAAACAGGTTCGGTTAATTGACGGGCTGCACAGTAAGTTTTCAAGCTACTGAGTTTTTCTGACTGTTGCCTGTTTAAGTCTTCAGGACAATTTTTGAGTTCATAAAATGCGGATTCAATTTGACTGAGTAACGATGAATAGCGCTCTGTCATCACCTGTGCCGCATTTTTCATCGCTTTAAAATAAGCATCTTTAACGGTCTGGGTAATTTCTTGAAGCTTCGAAAAATTCTTAACCATATCCTGACGGAATAAACGCTCAAACTCTTCTGATTCCTCGTTAATCTCTGGTACTGATTTTTCAGCTTTAGCAAGCTCCGCAATAACGGCTTGAATAAATTGTTGGTAAGACTTGACCTTCTCAAAATTTGACTTGATGAAGCGTTGTGCCTTTTGAATGTGTTGAATAGCCTCGGTGAACTCGTCTTGATGCGAGAGCAAGTAGTTTACTTTATCAATGTAGTTGTTTTCTGTGGTTTTACTTGAGTAGTTTTGAAGTATTGTCTTTTGATTAAGCACTTTCGGGAATAACTGTTCAAAATTTTCCACGGACTCTGTGAGGGTTGAAATGGCTGTGACGAAATGTTCAGCTAATGCCGTAATCGATTCCGCCAATTCAAAATCATTGGTATTCCAAGAAATGCGTTTACCCGTATGTTTCTGAACCTCTAAGTCCATTAAAATCTGAACAGCCTGACTTTTCTGATTCGCACTCAGAACAACGGAGATAGCCTTAAATTGGGCGTTTTTAAATTTACTACTGGACTTAAAAGCTTCCTGGGCTGTGGCGTCATCGTAAGCAAAATAGGTTTGACCGTTATATTTAACGCCTAAACGCCCAGCTCTGAATAAGACGGCAAGCGTAGTTACTAACGTACCGAAGGCAAAGCCCCAGGGCGGCCCGGATAAGCCGTCCTCAAGTGAACGACCATCAACATAACGATTTTTTAATTTTGCGGTGATTTCTTCAACAACTTTAAGATGATCTCCTGTGAAGTTCCCATTGCCATCAAAGAATTTAAAGTCATCCCCTGAAAAGTTTCTGTGTAAGGTTGTCTTACCATCTTTAAGAACTTTAGTAACCAGACTTTCAGATAACTGGCTCCCAATGCGCTTGGTATAGACATTTTTAATGACCTTGCGCTGTATATCCTGAATATTGCTTTTAAAGCTCTCTCTGTTAAGCAAATGTTCATCAAAGAGATAAATCAAAGATCCTGAAGTGTAGGCTTTTTCTATGCGAGCACGAATATCTTTTTCTTTCTCTTCTTTGATTACTTGTAAATTATTGTTTATTTTACGTTTTTCTTGATCAACATCATCCTTATACTTATCATCCATATATTCATAACGCTTGATTTCTGTCAGTAATTTATCAATCACCTCAAATTCTTTATTATTTGGAATTAGAGTGATGCTTTCTTTGGCGTATTGGGTTTCTAATTTAACGCTTTCAACAAAATCCTGTCGATCTTCGTTAATATTATAGAGGCTATAAGCGACAAGTTTTAGATTTTTATTTGAAGAACCGCTAATCTCGTCACCCAAATCAGACACCACATTGAATTTAAAAGACTCACTGCCATCACTTACATTGGAAACTGGGTTAAATAAAGCGGTTTTTTTGATGTGATTCACCAATTCACGCTTCTTCATATACAACTCAACATCAAAATCCTTCATTTCTTCCAAGAGTTTACTTTCAAGGTCAGAAGTGATTTTGTACTGGTGATTGCTAAGTAGAAGTTGTTTTGCTTCTACCAGGCGATCCAGCGCATCTTGAATCTTTGGTTTGTACTCGTAATAATCCTTGAGGTCTGAGATATAGGCTTTGGTGATATTCTCAAGTGATGCTGAAACAACATCAGCATCACTCAGCAAATGGATCGTTTTTAACAGTTGCTCGCCATCAATGTAAGAAAAAACACTGCCAAGTATTTTTTGTGCCGTTTCGTATTTCAGCCCCAAACTTGTAGGCGGAGCTGTTTGCGCTTCAGAGCAAATCTCATAACCTGTCGTGAAATGAAATAATTTTTTCTCTTGAAGATGTTTGCGTAAAACATCAAAGGTTGTAATGATCATACCTCTGGCAGCGATTTGCGTTGCAACTAAAGCATTTGAGGTAAACAAAAACTTTTGCAAAACATCAAACTGATACCTGTGAAAAGGGTAATAAGTCGCAAACTCATCAGCAGATTGGGTTTTAGTGGGAAGCGAGGACTTTAGATTGGTTGCATCTAAGACCAGACCTTCGTTTTTAGTGTAAAAGTCTTTCAATGTTTGTAAGTGAGTATTTTTCTTTTGCAAAAGACGACTGCGAATAATGACGTCAACTTCTGTTGATTCCAGGTGAAGTTTGGTTTTAAAGCGGTCAGTGACTTTGGTAAGTTGGCTTTTGCTGACATTGGCATTATTGATAACATCATCAAGTTTTTCCTGAGCTATTGCGATTGTCCAGACTTTATGACTGATGCTCGAAAGCGATTCACTGATGCCTTCAAGATCCAATAAGGTGAACTTTTTTTGACTAATGGCTTCGCTTGCCTCATCGAAAATAAACACAATGACTTCATCAGAATTGTAAGCAATATATTTTTCAAGGGCTTCTTTGAGTTTGGTTGATGAAAAATTCTGAATTGAATTCTGATACACCGATTGCGTGTCATTGTAATTGGCCTCAGAATATCCCATGTCCGTATAGATTTCACGCATAAGCTTTGCGATTTGTCGATTACTGGTACGCGCTTGCTCCCACTTTTGATCGGAAAGCCGATGCGCTATTTCGAGAAACTGTTCATGTTTATTTTCAACCAGTAAATCAAACTCCATGTAGCCATACAAATCATCTCTGAAACCCAGGCTTTTTAAAAAATTGGCAAAGAGGGTAAAGGCAAGACCGTTATCTGTATTCTGTTTGGCTACATCCAAAAACACCACACGATTCTTGTTGTTTGTGAGTTTACGAAGTTCGTTTTCTACCAGGCTTTCGTTTGAAACCCCTTTTAAGCGGGGAATGAACCGATCTATCGCAGAGGTTCCGTTTAAAAGGGGGTTGGACAAGATGTAGCCAAGCATTTTGCCAAAGTATGATTTGCCAGAACCGTAGAAACCTGAGATCCAAACGCCAGTTTCTTTGATATTTGAAGTGAATTGATTGGAAAAAGTAGAGAGGTGAGAGGCAATACCTTCTGTAACAATATATGATTCAATTTCGTGTTGCGCTTCGATTTCAGAGCGATCTTCGAGATCAATGACGTTTTTAATATCTTCTGTTAAATCAAGTGTCAGTATTTCTTTTATCTTGGTCATCGTTCTACTGCTTTTCTTCTGCTTTCAATTCAATTCTATGATGCCTGTGTTTGTATTGGCTCTACTCAATGAGAATACAACGGTACTTGGATCCTAATTTAATGTTTAAGAAATAGAGGTTATCACCTTCTATTTTGGACGGATAAAAAATCACTAATGGTAGCTTGAGTTCCATCACCGACCTGTTTTCCATAATGGAGACATTTTCAATGCCAGTGCCGAACAAAGCACCTGTGCGCACCAGAAATGGTATTTTGTTATTTTCATGGGCATTTTGTATTGCCTGAATAATTAAATTAAATAAATCGGGTTCAGTATCTTCCGGTGAGTTAAAGACTTTATGAGGAGTAGACGAAAAGCTTTGATAATACTCCTTAAAAGCATCCCAACCATCAGCATCAATATATTGCACAAAGAGCTTGCTAATATCAATGAATTCAGCCGTTGCTGCATAAATCTCTTTGGCTTTCTGAACATACAAATGCTCTTCTGCTGGAGGGTAAGAGAACAAAATACTATTCCCACCATTCGCTTTTCTTTTGAGCTGTTCTAGGTTATTTAAGTAATGTTTTAAATCATCGAACTTTTTTTGATGATCAACAATATAGGCCATGAATATGAGCCCTTCCCTCTGGTGTCGGTGAGATATTCAAATTAACGCCACTCATTGCAATATTAATAAGTCCTTTAACTGATAATTGTTTGATTTTTTCTACTAGACTTTCTTTCGAAGTGAAAGTTAATAGATAATCCTGATTACCAAATAGATTTCTTTTTTCAGGCGCTGCTGCCATATACAAATACAGATAAATGAGCAATGCTTCCCGTGATAGATGGATGTGCTTAAATTGTTTGACAGCAGAACCTTCCATCAGGTCTAGTTTTTTTAGAATCGTCAAATATTTTGAAGCCAGGTGCTCAATGGTTACTTCTGTCCATTTGTTTTTCAATTCATCGTGTTTTGAAATTAATTCGATTAAATAGGCTTCAACTTCTTCTTTGGGCAAACTAATACGGCCCGAATAATAGGTCTTAATAAAGACATCTTCTGTAATTTTATGAAATAGAGTATTCGAAAAATTGAGTTGCCAGAATAAAATCCGTTGTTTGAGATCATCAGGTAAATTTTGCAAGAACAATTTTTTAATGAACGCCTCATGTCCGTCATTATTGAAAGCGATGAAAGCAGATTCTGCTGCACGTAAAAAACGTTTTCTCGTTTTTTCAGTACGAAAATCAAATTCATTTAGATGAACAAAAACCGCTTCGGTTTCGTTCATCTTGTCTTGCGCATACAAAGACAGCAATTTATGAATCATGCGATAGTCTCTTATGCTGCCTATTGTGTTGATGTCTGTGTTATAGGCTTTCGTTGGTCCGTCTGTATTTTTGGTCATGCCTACATTCTACTGCAACTTGGCCTAATTTATTTTCGATTAATTTTGAGTTAAGTTTAAACTTCAGTCAGAGTTGTCCTCTGCGACTAGCTTTAGTCTTATCGATTCACCTTTGCGAAGCCGCGTGGGGAATCAGTAGGAGCCCACAACAGAAACGGGTGTGGCACCCGTGGGTAGCGGGTCATCCATTGCGCTTGCTCCGGACGATACGTTTCAAACACAAAGGATAAACACATTCCCACTGTAACGTACATATTTTACACTGACGGCGTCTCACCTGAAGGGCTCCCTGCAAGCGTAAAATAGCCTCACGTTCTCACCTTCATTGTCGAAATAAACCAGTTGTCACCCAATTTGACTAAAGTATACTCCACCCGGTAGGTCTGTTCTAGCACGCCTTCTCGGGTATTGTCACGGACCTCATGGATCTCGGCCACCACCTGTGCTCGGGTGGCTTCAGGGTATTCAATGCGCAAAAAGCGCAGCTTCTTTAAGTGTAAACCCCAGTAGCTTTCGCCCTGATCTTGCCACCACAGCACGGCTTGCTGGGTCTCAGCAAGGGCGTCACCCGTTAACACCTGTGGCAACGCCTCGGTGTCGGCATCCACAAAGGCCACCCGTTTCAGGTATTGCCAACGCTGCACCACCTCACGCACCGCTTGCTGGTCTTTGGGCCGCTGAGGCGCGGCGATTTCTACAGGCTTCACCCGTAAACGCTGGTACAAAGGCTCAGCCCGCACAAATGTTTGCCACAACCCCAGGGCATTATGCTGAGTCTTTAAGGTGGGCAAATTAGCCAGACGGCTCCCGGGCCCCAGCGCCAGCGCATCGGTCAACATCGGCTCCATCCCTTCCAGAGCCTGCTTTAAAAACCAGATCTCGCCTTCTTCGACGCCAATCCAGGGCCGCAGGGCAATCAGCACATGGGTTTCTAAAGCCCTTTTTAACCAGGCTGTGTCGCTGTGGGGGCGTGCGTGACGCCACTGGCGCAAGCGCAGCACCCCTTGCACAATGGCCGCTTCGGCCTCGGCTTGCTGATCGTCTTGTAAAGCCATTTCGGCCAATAGCACCTGGGCTTTACCCTGCTCCAAAAGCGAAGGCCGGGCTTGTAATAACGCCTGTAAGTGGGCACGACTGCTCTGCCAGTCTCCCTGGGTATAGGCCCGCTGCCCCCAATAGCTGTGCCAAAAACAGATACCGGCGCCTGAAAGCCACCAGGCACCTACCCCAAATAAAAGCAGCAGAGCCGCGATAACACCCCACCTCATGAGGGTTTAACCGCAGGGGTTGCAGTGGGTTTGGCCGTCGGTTTCGCGGTAGGACTTGCGGTGGCCTGGGCAGTGGCCTGAGGATTCAACACAGCCACCAGTTTGGCATTTTTGAGGCCCTGCGCCAGCGCCAGGGGAGTTTTACCCTGAAGGTTCACCTGCTGCGGATCGGCCCCGTGGCGCAAGAGCAACTGCACAAGAACCTCGGACTGACGCTGCACCGCCAGATGCAACGGGCTCTCTCCGGCTTTGTTCGCGGTGTTCACGTCGGCTCCGTAGGCCAGCATCAACATGGCTGCGGCACGACCGTCAAAGCGTACCGCTTCGTGCAGGGGGGTATTGCCTTTTGCGTTGACCGCCGTGTGATCGGCCCCGTGCAACAGCAAGAGGTGAACCAACTCAGCCTGGTGCTCAACGGGCGCAGAAGCCGCCATCATATGCAGCAGAGTCCAGTCTTCGTAGGTGGTCTGGCTTACCCATTGCCCATGACTGAGCTGCAGTTTTAAGGCCTCAGGGTCGGCCAACAGGTTGTCTAAGGGGGTAGCGGTAACGCTCAGGGGCGGCGTGTAACCCCAGAATTGGGTGGCAAAGGTTTCAAAGGTATCGTCATCGCTTAAGTTACGGTTTTCGACTTCGGCACTGTCATTGGCCAACTCCATCAACTGATTTTTGCGGGTCATGGTGACAGGCAGTTCTTGCCAATAGCTGAGGCTAAAGTTGGTGGCATGGCCCCCACTTAAGAACCACTCCCCTGAGGGCACCTGGGTCTGGCCGCGGCCGTCTAAATCCGTCGCTAGATGCACCAGCGGATGTGCTTTTAACCGAGGGGCCAGCACCTGATCCAGGTGTTGTTCGCTTTCATGCACCCACTGCGCCAGGCGCTGGCGGTAGGCCTGATAGGCCTTTTGGTAAGCCTGTTGACGGGCATTTTCAAACTGCTGTCGCTGCTGTTCCCAGGCTTTTAAGGCCACCTTCGCCTGGGCATAACGGCGTTCGCGGGCCTGCTCCCAACGCTGCAGGGCTTCACGGTAAGCATTGTAATCTGAGGTGCAGTGGTTGGTTTCCAAAAATTCATAATACGTGCAGGTTTCAAAACGGGAATCATTCAGATCCGGCATGGGGTTGGCATCGGCAAAGTCCCGGTACACCGCCTCAGGGTCAGCGGGCTCTTGCTTCAGTGCCATTTTGGGATCAAAGCTCTTGTCTTCGGCCCTGGGCGGCGCGGGTGACGGCCCCACCTTGTTGAGACTGCGCACTTCGTTTTGCAGCACGTCAAAGCGGTAAGGGGCCAAATGAAAGTGGGCCCGGGCCGCCGGATACACATCGCCGCTGCCGCGAATAATCCCGGCCCGTACGCTGAGTACCTGTCCGTAATGATCAAGCCAATAAGCCCCTGCGCCAAGTCCGACCGAAAGGAAGGCGCTTGCCACCAGGCTGAAATAAAGGTTTTTTCTTTTCATGTACCGTTTCTCTTTTTCTTTGAAGTTTTGCCCTCAATTAAACCGCGTGCGTTTCCGCATCAGGTATCACCTGTTATACTAAGGAAAGCTGTAAACTTACACACGGCATTAAAGGAGGACTTCCCATGGAATACCATGAACCCTATGAACTGCTCGACGAAGACACCCGCAATTATCACCGGGCGATTAAGAGTCTGATGGAAGAGCTCGAAGCTGTGGATTGGTATCACCAACGGGTGGCCACTTGTACCGATGCCGAACTTAAAAAGTTACTCATGCACAACCGCGATGAAGAAATGGAGCATGCCTGCATGGCCCTGGAATGGCTGCGCCGCAATATGCCCGGCTGGGACGAGATGCTGCGCACCTACCTCTTTCAAGACGAATCCATTTCGATCGTCGATGCCGAAAAACATGCCACTGGCAAACACGAAGACTAAGCACTTCGCGAAGGGGTGATACCAGTTGGCGAAACCCCTTCGTTATACTCTGGGTATCTCTTCTGCGGAGTATTTTTATTGAAGTGAGGCACACCTATGTCCATGAGCGTTTCTCGCTGGACCTCTTTTGACAAGCTCCCTGACCATCTTGATCAGGCCCTGCTCTGCGCCGTCAGTCCTGACGGCGAGCCTCTGGCTGCCCTGATCCGTTGGCGAATGCAAGGCTTTCGCGGTACGGTGCTTTTGGAAGGTGTCCCCCCCCAGCTCTTAAACACCCCCTTATTGCCCTGGCTGCACGACGATATACGCCAAACCCTGGGTTTTTATCTGGCTGAAGAAACCGAGGCGCTGCCGCCCCCCTTAGACGAAGCCGCCTGGAAGCACAGCGCCTGGATGCTTTTTGCCCTCAACACCCGCAGCCTCAACCATGACTTTAAGCACCTGCTTAAAGAGTGGCCGGAGCGCCGCCATGACCTGGCTCACCTGTGGCAGCGCATGGTACAAGAATTGGGTCTGCTGCGTGCTGAACTCGAAGCTCCCCTCAACACCCTGCAACATCTCTTGCACAGTGCCGAAACCACCCGGGCAGAAATTCAAGAAAACTGGCTCAGCTTTTGGGATGCGCTGCAAAGCCTGCGCCATGAACCCCTGGATCAAGACGCCCTGAGCCGTGCCATCCATAGCCTGTCCTTGCACTGGCCAGCCCTGATTGCTGCCCGTGCCGCGCTGGACAAAGCCCTGCAAACCGAAGCGATTCCCCTGGAACTCGAAGCCTGGCTCAAAAGCTTTCAAGAGCGCCATCTGTTGCAAAACCACAAGGTGCAGCAGGCTGCCCAACGGCTCAAGGCCTTGCGCAAGCACCTGTCCCCCTCGCTCATAGGCATTCTGCACAATCAGCTAGAGCAACATCTCTATGTGGTGGCTGAGCTACTGCAGCGCTGGCAGCGCACCAGTGAAATGTACTACCCGGACCTGGCTGGCCTGCATTACCAAAGTCTGGGACAGTGGCAGGAACGTCATCCCATGCCCCGGGGGGTGCTACAAAGCACGCCCGACGCAAGCAGCGCAGCGCAATCCAAACCTTATCTGCTTTTATTAGAAGACAACCCCGTCTGGGCCGAACAGATTTACCAACACCTTTACGCGCACGCCGCTTTGCAGCCTTACCTTAAACATTACACCTGGGCCTGGGCCAAAGATCTCTTGACCGCCAAGGCATACATTGCCCAGGCCGGACTGGTGATTGCCGATTTGTCAATGCCCCTGCGCGCTGACGAGCCCTCTGCCCGTGAACACGGCATCGCTTTTTTAGAATCTCACCTGGCCCATTATGTCAAGCATCCACCCACGGTGGTGGTGCACACCACGCCGACCCACTTTCTTGAAGACCATCTGGCCCTGCAAGGCACAGGTATTCAAGATCTCAATTACATTCTGAAAAGCGAGCCCGATGCCCTGTGCGATCGCCTGCTCACGCTCTGGGAACAGGCCCAAAAACCGGCACCCCATCACCTGGTCTTTTACCCCCACCATTTGGTGTTAGACGGTGTACCTTTGCGACTGAGCCCTCGCAATGAAAGCCTTTTGCGTTTACTGGCAGAACAGGGCCCCTTGCATGCACGGCAGATTTTAAGCCAACTGGTGACCCTGGGTTACGATGAGTACGCCATTGACCTGACGCAGCGGCCCCGCAGTGGCTTAACCCTACACTGGGAAGACTTTTTAGCTGATTTACCGCATGCCCTGAGCGAAAGCCTCAAACACCTGGAGGCCGCCTTACAAGAAAAGCTCTGGCAAGATCTTCAGCAATGGGCGGCGCTGGCCAGGGCTGAAGGCCATCAGGACCTGAGCCGCTTACAACAGCGCTTGCCCCAAAACCTGTGGCAGCACAACCCGCAGCTTCACGCCTTATTGCCCACGGTGTTACCCCACCTGATCACCGCCAGCGAAGAAAGCGAGAACCCGGACTCCAGGCTTCACAACAAGGTCTCGAAGATGGTATACAGCTTACGACAAGAAGTTTACAGCCAGGGCGTGGCTGCCCAGCGTCCGCTCAATACCCACGCCTGGATCCAACGCAATGCCCAGGGCCAATATTTTCTGGGTCCCACCCGCCGAGAGTACGCCGACAGCGAACGGCCCGAGCGCTGGCAGGTGCTCTGCATTGAAGACGATGCGGTGTACGCCCAGGAAATGCAACAGTTGCTGCAAGAAATGGCCCTGCGCCAGGGCATGCAATTGCAGTGTCACTGGATCGCCCACGGCGAAGACTGGGCGCAATACCTCGCCCGGCATACGCCCAGTGCAGACCCCTTGCTCGTGCTGTTGGATCTGCATCTGCCGACTCAGGCCGGGGGCCCGGCAGATGCCCGCACCGGCTATGCCATTTGGCAGGACATTCAGGCCCATTTTGCCCCCCAAAATTACCAGGTGCTGGTCACCAGCACCCTCACCCATGAAGATCACCTGCGCTTAGAGGGCATCCGTCTGGGCATTCCCTTACAGCACTTTATTCCCAAGGGGGAAACCCTGTACCAGCTCAACTGGCCAGAAAGCTTATGTATGGCTATTTTACGGGTCTGGCAAAGCTACCGTCAGGGTGGGCTATTGCGGGCCGATGAAGTCACTGCACAAAGCGATCATTTTCCCCTGCGGGTGGAAGTGATCAAGGATCAACATGAAGTGCTCACCCTGCGTATTCACACCCCTTATGGCCAGGCTGAAGTGAGCCATAAAGACGACTATGCCCGCTGTTTACGGCAACTTTTGCAACATCCCGGGAGCTGGGTGTCGTGCGAGACCTGGAGCAGCGCTGAGCAACGCAAGGGGGCCTTTGTGAAAAACCTGCGGGATCGCTTACGCAAACAAATCGAGCAACGCTGGCCCCTGGAGCCTTTGCAGGCTCATCATGCCACAGGACGGCTGGTGAATCAGCTCCTGGCACAAAAAACCATTCAGGGCATAGCCCACCTGAAGCTCAATATTGCCCTGGCCGAAAATACCGTATTACTGCAGAAAAACGCCCCCGCATGAGCACGCTTTCAGAAACCTTTCGGCAGCCTTTGCACCACCTGTTTTATGGCCCAGGCCCCTGTGCAGCACGCATGGCCGACTTTGAGGCCCAATGGGCGCCTTTACTCACCCCGGCGCTGGCCTGGTCCCTCACCCACAATCCCGACGCTCCCGAGCGTATCCCTGAGCTGTTTCCCGATACCGTTGATCCCTGGCTTGCCCTTGAAGCCTCAGCGCAGCCATTGCCCGCCTTTGTCTTGCATTGCTTTGCCCTGCTGTGCGGACGTTTCACACCGGCTCCGCACACCCCCTTACCCGATCTGAGCGAGGCCCTTTACCTTGAAGGCGGCTTTGCCCGGTTGGGCACCCTCTGGGCCCTGAGCCAGTGGCAACAGGCCTTGCAATCCGAGCGCGTCTCCCTTCCTCATCTGCCTCTCGAAACCCTCGAAACGCTTTACCAACACAGCAAAAAGCGCTTTCCCGCTTACCGCCTCAAAAGTCCGCTTTTGCGCGCGGGCTGGTTTCACCTCTGCGCCCTGGCGCTACAATTGTACAGTCAATGTCCCGCACGCATTTTGCATCCCCTGCTGGTCCAGGCCCTTAAGGCCTGCTGGAACGATAGTCAGCAGCATCAGCACCACTGGCAAGAACTCCTGCAAGCGATACCGCCGCAGGCCGTGGGCTATGCCGAAATGCGCCGCTTGCTGCAGCACCATCGCAAAGGGCTCAAAGGCCAACCCGCGATGAGACGGGTGCAAGATCAGCTGTACAGCGCCTGGTCTCAGCAACAGCCCTTAGGCCCCCTTTTAGAAAAGGCCTTGCAAAAAACCCTCAAGAATAGCCACACGGGCAGTGTCTGTTTGTTTGTACACAAAGAAGGACCGGGGTTTATGGACCTGGGGTTAGCCCACACGCCCTACGCTTACCGCTTTGAAAATGGGCAATGGCGCTGGTGCCGTCACACGGACCTGAGCCAGCATCAACCCGAAGATCAGGCGGAACGCATCGCCCACCAGCGCTGGCAGAGCGAGCTCGCCCGTTTGCACCAGCGCGAAGAAACACCTCAGCACCAGCATCTGGCGGGCCAGGCGGTACAGTCCCGTTGGTGGTCCGCCGGAGAGGCCCTGCTGATCTCCACCCTCATGCGTCGTCTGCACAGCGACGATTTGGCGGCGTTTCAACAGCACAGCGATCTGGATTGGTGTGAACACCTGGCCCTGCAACAGTGTGTTTTTGATGCCTGTGAACGCCTGGCTTGTCCCACACGGGCTGGTTTTAGCGGCTCCTCAGCCCTTCAGACCTGTGCCCAGAACCTGGGCGACCAGCTCAAAGGTCCCCTCGATACCCCCCTGAGCCGAGACACCCTGACCCAATACGTCTGGCGTCTAGATCCCGAACAGATCAAAAGCGCACTGAACCCTTTCTCAGCGGTCAGTCTGGCCTGCTACGGCCTCTGGGCCCGTCGCCAAACGGGAGCCGTACCCATTGATGGTTTTTGTCAACCCCTGTTGTATGAGTCCGATCACACCGAGAGCGGGCGCCCGGCACTTTTGTTCTGGGGAGCGGTGCACCGCATGCCCATCACCTCGGTCAATTTACCCTTTGTGTCGCGCATGCACGTACACGAAGTGGCCCCCGTCAGTGATCTCTTGCGTTATGTGGCGGGCTACGAGTTTTTAAGCTGGCGACAACAATTACAGCGTGTGCAACAACAATACCAGCGCAGCGAAGCCGAAGCCCAGCGCATTCAACAGGCCTTTGAGCAGGTGCGGCAATTGCGCGAAGCCGAAAACCTGGCCTGGGCAGCGCTGCGCAATCACTTTGACCCACCCGAACTGCTGAGTTATGGCGTGGCCAGCCACGAAGCCCTTAAACAGGCCTACGGGCGTTTGCACCGTCCCGAGCAAATCACCCACGGCGATGGTCTCTTGTGCTTTTGGGCAGAGCTGGTCACCGGCATGGCCCATACCCAGATCGAAACGGCCGTTCAGCAGTTAAAGCAGCTGCAAAGCGAGCGCCCCGACACGCTCCTGGCGGAGCTGTATGGCTATTGGGTGCATTTGGCCCCTGAACAACAGCAACGGGCCCAGGCCCAGGGGCTGTTTAATTATGCCAAAATTTTGCTCTATGACGGTTCACAAGTCGAGTACCAACTGCCCGGGCAACTCAGCCTTTTACAATGGGTGCATACGGTGTACCGGGTGTGCAAACAAATACACCACCTGAGTCAACAACACCAATACACCCATCCTTTTCGTCTGCACATACAGAGTCAGGGCCAGCACTGGCGTAAGCCCCAACAGCTGCATTTACACCGTCTGTTAAAAGATGAAAAACTCCAAACCTATTTTGTGGGAAATAGCCTCTCACACCTTTACGACACGCGGCAAATTCAGCCCTTTTTTAAGCTGGGTAAAGAGCAATTGCCCCTGCGTTTTATGGAGGCCCTGTACAAGCTCTGCACCGTGCACTTTGCCCCGCGCTCTCCCCATCACGGAGCAGAGCCCTCTCCGCTGGTGATTCAAGGCCTGAGCACCCACCACACGCCACAGCACCTTGAGATCCAGTTGCATCTCAAAGGCCAGTTTTCGGAGGCTGCGCGGCAAAAAATAGCGGCCCTGGCCACAGAAGCGCAGCGGGCAGGCAGTCACGATTTACGCCAGGCCCTGACCGACCTGCGCGAAAGCCTTGGGGTCGCCGCCGATACGCCCTGGTTTACAGATACCGAAACCCACGGAGCACCTCAGGCCGTGTTTCAGACCCACCCCCAAACCAAAGAGACCCTATTGGTGGTAAAATTAGCGATGTGATTCACTTTCGCTATTTCGACAACAATTTTACACACAACTACCTCTGGGAAGATCTCAGTGAGGCCTGTGAAGGACATCTGGCTTCTGCAGAAGCTGTGGAGCAAGTGCTTCCTTTTTTGCAAGCCTTAGAAAACGGGGCTTTTTCGGCCCCTGTGGTATGGGTCTTGCATTTTCATGAACCCCATCCCGGGAGAACGGGGTATTACCGTCTGGATGCTGCCACGGTGGCGCGCTGGCAAACACCCACCTGGGTCTATTACGTCACGGGCGGAGAAGTGCAGCGGGTCCAACAGCACCTGCAACAGGCGCAATTGCCCGCCCATGTGATGGCTTACCCCCAGAGCTTAAGCTTTGTTCATCAGTGGAGTCCCCTGCAACTGGCCGAATGGCAAGCCTGCTTTCACAGGCTCGCCACACAGGCCTAAAAAGTATACTCGACGCCAAACAGCGAGTATAGCGGGCAATAGCCAGTGGCTGCCGTCAGAGCGGGAATCGCCGCCACCCCCAAAAGGGTGGCACTTACAGGCGTGTTGATACTGCCCGTGGTCAAACCATAAATACCGGTGCCGATTAAGCCCGCCGCCACCACAGCACGCAGGGTGCGGTCAATGGGGCCTTCGTTGACGGGCAAGCCAAACAGGGTGGTGCCGTGGGCGCTGGCGCTGTCAAGGGCCAGTTCCGGCATGACAAGGGGTGACGACCCAAAGGGACTGGCCAAAACCTCAGGGGCCAGGGTGATGGCTTCGGCTTGTGCAGAACGGGCCCCCACCGGAACACTTAAACTTGCCAGGACCAAACTGCTACAAAATAACTGAGATAAACGACGCATCATAGAGGAAACGACCTTTCTTTTTCTTATGGCTCCAGCATACAATGCCCCCCAGGGTATAATCCATGACACAAACAGGGCTCCGTTTTTGATCTGCATCAACTCAGCAGTTGTAACAGTGCAAACCACAAGGGCACGGTCACCAACGATAAAGCAATGCCCACACTGACCATGGCGCTGGCCAGGGGTGGGTTTAACCCCAGACCCGCCGCCACAATACTGGCGGTAATCATGGGCGCCATACCGGCTTCAAGCACCGACACCCCCAGTAACGGCCCGTGTACGCCCAGCATGCCCCCATAGGTTATCCACACCAAAAAGGGGGCAATGCCCAGACGATAACTTAAACCGAAGGCCATGGCCTGACGGTACTGGCGGGTGGCTTGCCATTGCAATTGCAGGCCCACCGCAATCAGCGCCGCTGGCGTCAGCGTGGCCCCGAAGGCCTGCAAGACAGCACCGGGCAAAGCCGGCCATTGGAACTGCAAGGCATTGAGCAGTAAGGCCAATGCAAAGCTTAAAAATGGGGGAAAGCGCCCAATGCGACGCAGCATATCTGTCAGACGAAAACCCGCTGCCGTGGGTTCAGCGTAATAGGTGGCGGCCATAAGCCCGAGGGTGCTGAGCACCAAAAAAGAGCCCGGCTGATCGATCAACAATGCGATCCATAAATGTTCTTCGCCGTACAGGCTACGAATCAGCGGAAAGCCCACAAAAGAGGTGTTGCCAAGACCACAGGTCAACAGCAGGCACGCGGTGGTGGCCCGATCCCATTGCAGGCGACGGCTAACCCAGCGCACCCAGAGCCAGGCCCCAAAGAACCCAAACCAGGCCACGCTGGCGGGCAATAAGATCTGCCAGGACAGAGGCATGGTCACGCCCATATGCAAGGTCAGGGCAGGCAAAGACACCCACAAAACGTATTGGTTTAAAGCGCGGGACAGGTCTGGGGCCGAAACGGGTAAGCGGCGAATCAAGCCCCCAAACCCCAGCGCCATTACAATCCAAAAAAAAGTCATGGGCCCAGCGTAACAAAAAACGGGCCTATAGGGAGGGTGTTCCCCCTACAAACCCGCAGGGATATTCATCTTTCTTTCTGTTTCAAGACGCTATTGCATCAAATCCACCGTCAGGTTATCCCATAAAAAGGCGGCGGTTTCGTTGGCTCCCATTTTCACAATGGGCACCACCTTGATATAGCTGGTGTTTGCCGGAATACTGGCCCGATCGATCTCAATCCAGCGGTACTGGCGAATATTCACCACTTGCGCATTGTGGGTGGCCAGTTTTTGGTCGTTGGCGTCAAAATAGTCCACCAGCAGTGAGACCTCTGAATTGGGGTCTGTGAAGGTGGTGGCCACATACATTTTGGCACTTAGCGTATCCTGAGGACCGTAAGCGGGCAGGTCAATGCGTTTCACAAGTCCGCCGTAATCGGTGGCCTGTTCAGGGTTCACCGCCGTGAGCGCCTTATCTCCTGCCACCACAGGCCAGTTGTCCACCAGGTACATGGGGTAAGGTCCAAAGCGCTCGTCCATATCCGCAGGGAAGTTGTCGCCCTGAGTGGGATCTTGAGACGCTGTGTCAAAGGGCGCATTCAAGAGATTTTGAGCCGTGTAATAGTCGCCGGGAATAAACTCCAGAGATGCCTTTTTAAAGGTTACAGAGCCACTGGTGGGTTCATTTTGCCCCAGATAGCCCATGGCAATCACCGTCACCTTGGTGGCACAGGCAGGAATTTCGGCCTCGACGTACAATTGGCTGTCTTTAAGCCCCACACCCCGCATCGTACTGGACACCGCCACGGTTTCGGCGGGATCATCAAAGGCCAGCATTAGGGTGGCGTCGCTGTCACCATTTTCAAAGAAAGCGTGTACGTCTACTTTGGCTTTGACTTTATCGCCTTGCGCAGGGTCATATTTGAGCTGAACACTGCGGGCAATGGAGGTCTCTAAGAGGTTTTGGCGATCCGCTTCGTACTCACCGGGGAACTTGCGCACCCCCAGACGGTCATTGTTGGGATCGTCTATGCCGCCAGGACTGGGATCGTAAGGCCCTGGATTAAAGAGTTTCACGCCATTGCTCACGGGGAAGTAATCGCCGTTCCACTGCCGCCAACCGCTCTGGGTATCGGGATTGTTTTCCCAGGGCAAATTGCCAAATTGCGTGGGCATGGTGGCAAAATTATCGTTGAAGAGCAGGGTGGGTGCCACGGGGCGTCCGTTACTTAGTGCAGGACATCCATAATCCTGGGCAGAGCTGAGGTCGGCCAGCGGGTAGGTGTTGTTGGGATTGCTGTTGCTGTCATAAGTGGCCAATAGGGTGGCTGCCCATGAGCTTTGATTAACGCGATACATGCGGGTTCTCTCATTGGCCGTATCGGCTGCCAGTACCAACAATTGGCCATTGGGATTAAAGCCCAGGCCGGCGACGGTCAAACCCGAAGCCATGCCCGAGATGGTGCCCAATTGGGTGGATTGATTGGTGTTCAGATCAAAAAGAAAAACCTTGCCCACGCCGTCCACACGGTACATGCGGTTATCGTCCACGTAAAAGGCGATATCTCCGCTGCCGCCGCCAAAACCGTTGCCGTCGGTGCTGGTGAGGTTAATGGGGGTAACAGCAGCGGTATAGGCATTTACCAAATACAATTGCTGGTTTCCGTCTAAAGCGTATAGCTCTTCGCCTTTATTAAAGGTGAGCTGCACGGTGTCGGTGGTCAGGTTGGTGTTGCCAATCACGGTACGGGTGCCATTGGCTGGGTTAAACACCGCCAGGCGGCGATTGCCGTTGTAGGACTCCAGGTAATAGACGTGACCGGTACCGGGATGTTTAGCCACCGCCGCAGAGGGCAGCTGCGTGCCGTCGCTGAGATCGGTGTTGCCCACCTCGGTCATGGTGTGGGTGGTGGGGTTGTACTCGTAAATGCGATCCATGCGGGTAAAAGTGTTCAAACCGCGTCCGCCGATGGCGTACATTTTATTATTGGCCGCCCGGTTGGCCTGGGTATTAAAATCACCGTTCACCGCAAAGGTGTTTTTTCCCTGACGCAATTGCAGGGCAAAGTCCGGTTTTTGCATTTGCTCACGGGCATAGTTCACCATTTTGCGTAAACGGGGCGACAGGCCCTCCGCGCTATCATCGCGGGTTTGCACCTGTACCGATGACGCCGTTTCTTGCGACGGGAAGTTAAGACTGGGGGCAGTGGTACAACCCACCAGCGCCAGGCATAAAAGCGCCGAAGGTAAAAAATTAGCGTTCATGGTTTGTGTTCCTCAATCTTTTTTGTCATGTTCATTTACCTTGAGTATAAAAGATCAAGCTATAAAGCCCCTAAAATCGAGCTTAAAGTTTCTTAAGCCGTTTCTTCAGGCGCTTCTTGAGCTTCTGCCAGCTGGTGCAGACACCAGGGCAAAAAGGTCAGCAACCACGCTTTTTCGCTATCCAGTAAAAACAAGCCCGAGACCACGGGCTGATCTTGCAACCACAGGGTGTAATAAGAGCCTGTCCACAGCCAGCTGCGGGGCATGGGCGTTAAGCGAATCTCGGTTTCAGCGCGCCATTCAAAATGCCCCTGCGGCGTGTGCCAGGACTTGCCCAGGGCCTGATTGGGGGTTTTAAACCAACGGCCCCGATACGGTTCCCATTCCAAAAAACTGTGTTGCACCTGGCGCAAGCGGTATTGACACCACACAAACGCGCCCACGCTGCACAGCAGGGGCAACAGCCAAAGGCCCTGCGAGACCAAAACACCCCACATCGCCAGGGGCACCCCCAGAAAAAAAGAGCCCTTAAGGAGTGCGCGCATTTTTTTAACGCGCGGTTCGCGGGTTAAACTGGGTCCCGGAATTTCGAGTCTCAGACGCTCAGCAGGCTCCCCTGAAAGCTGAAGACGCAAGGTGGGGGGCAAGGGCTGCTGGTGACGCTTCAAAGTCTTTAACCACCCATTATTGTCGTACCACTCCGGGCTCATGGCCTGGGGCTCCAGCGCAAGCACCTTTTGTGCATACTGATCTTCGGCCTGCCGCAGATGATCTAAGCGCTGCTGCTGACGTTCTGCATCGCTTAAACGCAGGGCTGCGGCCTGCAGCTCTTCATACTGATGCTTCAGGGCCACATAGGCGTCTTCCGCGCTGCGGTGCCGCTGCTGGGGGTCAAGATGGGTCACCCGCCGCAGCCAGGCTTTCAGGCCCTCGGGCAAGGTCACGTCTTCCAGACACAGGGTTTGTTGTTCCCAACGGTAAGTGGCCGGAGAACGACGGCGCAAGATATACACGGCACACATGCCCAGGCTAAAGATATCGCTGCTGGGGCTGTGCAAACCCAGGTACTGCTCTGGCGCGGTATAGCCAAAGCTGCCCGTCTGGGTCGACCCGCCGCTGCCAGGCGTTACCAAACGCTGCTGAGCTCCCCCAAAACCCAATAAATACGGCGTGTCCTCGTGCATTAAAATATGCTCGGGTTGCAGGTCGCGATGCACCAGCGGAGGGCTTTGGGTATGCAGCACCCGCAGCACATCTAACACGGCCAATAACCAGGCACACAAAGCCATGGGGTCTGGCGTCCAGCCCTGCGCGAGTCGGGTGTGTAAAGAAACGCCGGGCAAGCGCCGCTGCACCAGGTACCAGGCCGTATCGGTTTTTTCTACCGCCAATAGCTCTGGAAACGCTGCATGATTCAAATGGGACAGATTCTCGATTTCTCGCTCAAAGGACGTCAGGGCATGCCAGTCCGATAGCAAGGCCACGTTGAGTTTTTTAATCACCACGGGCAGGTTGTCGGCTTCCCTGAGGGCCCACCAGGTTTCGCTGATCCGTTGCAAAGGGGAACTCTGGCACCCCTCAAAAAGATACCCCGCCAGCACAGGAACTTCCTGAACTTCTGCTGCTGTCAAATCAGTCTCTGCCTGCTGTCGCCTGTGTGAAGCGCTCAATTGCAACGGGATTTCAGCCAGAGCGGCTTGAAGGGCAGGCAGGCATTCAGGGTTTTCAGCGGCAACGTGCTTTAACAATTGATCCAGCGCCTGCTCAGCATCGTCAAAGCGCAGCGCCACATCAGGGTGCACCATAATTTCTAACCAGCTTTTGTAGCGCGGAGACAGAGACACCTGCTCCCAAAAGTCCAGACGATGGCCATCAAAAAAGCGGTCCGCCGGAGACCCCGAAAGCAGCACCAGGGCGGTGGCTCCCAGGGCGTAGAGATCACTGGCGGGCACGGGCTGACCGCTCAGTTGTTCCGGGGGCGTAAATCCGGGGGTACCCACCAGGGAGAAGGGCTCCTGGTCAACGTATAAGGCAGCCCCGAAATCAATGAGAGAACACCGCCCCTGGGCGTCTTGTAAAATATTCGAGGGCTTCAGATCCAAATGCATCACCGCGGGCTGGTGGCGGTGCAAAGCCCGGAGCAAGTGCAGCATTTGCACGAGCACCTGCAGTACCTCAGGCACGGTAAATTGTACCCGTTGCCTTAAGGCCTGAGCCAGGTTTTCACCGGGCATGCGCTCCTGAATCAGGCACGCATAGCGCTGCCCCTGGTGCATGATTTCTTTGCGCTCAAAAAAAGCCGGCATACGGGGGTGGGCAAAGGATTGCAGCAGCTCCGCTTCGTAGCTTAAGTGCTGCAGCGTGGCCCAGTCAGGCACCCGAGAAAGGTCCAGGCATTTAAACACCACGGGCAGCAAGGCGCCAGGCCCAGGCCCATGGGTTCCGCTGTAGATCTGCGTATAGCCCTGATCCACCCACAGCTGCTCAACGGTATAAGTGTCACCAAAAAAAGGGAAAACCATGCCCCCCATTGTAACACGCGTCATGCGTGTAACAATGGGGGGCATGGCAAACCTAGAGCAGGGGTAAAGGGTATTACGTGGTGCCTATTCGAGGGTCCAGATGCTGATCACTCCCACCTGACCTGAAGGCGTAATGCCAAAGCTGACACCATAGTCGTTGTAAGCGATCACATGACTAAACTGGGTGTCGGCAGAGGCGATTTTTTCGTAACCGTGATCTTCGGTGCCCAGCGCCTTGAGCAGTTCCGACTCCGCCATACCCAGGCCATAAAGTTTACCGTTGATTTCTACCTGATAGCCAGGAATGGCCACTTGAATGCGCTCAATGTGGTTTTCGGGATTCACACCGATCAGCAGGTTATCGTAGCTGTGAAAGCGCAACACCTGGCCCCGCATGGTGCGTTCTTGAATATCCATGGGCTTGCCGAGATGGTTTAAGGCTTTGTTGAGCATATCGTCTTCGAGGTAGAGGTTAAAATCCCCTTTGGGGCTTTGCAAATGGGCGCCAATGCCGGGGACCAGTTTCAAGGCAGTATTTTTACCTGTCTCAAAATTGAGGCTGATGGGGTATTCGGTGTCTTTACCCAGGGCCTGGAGTTCTTGATTCACGGCGGCTTCTAAGCGGTCCGCATCGGCGGTTAAGACTTCCCAGGGTTTAACGGGATTGGTCACCTTGCGTTGCGCGGGGTAACGGTTCAAACGTTTGGCCGTATAAAAGGCACGGGTGGCATCCCAGGTTTTACCCTGGGCCAAATGATTTAAGCCCTGGTAATAGGCGGTAATGGCCAGGCCGGGATTCAGGGCTTCCGCCTCTTTTAAAAAGTCCTGCGACAGGCTAAAATCTTTGGCTTCCATGGCCTTTTCAGCGGCTTGCAATTGCAGAGAGAGCAGCTGTTGCTCCATCTCTTTGGCCAGCTTCCATTTGTTTTCGGCCACGGTTTTCACATCTTTACTGGCCTTAAAAGCGGCCAACTGGGCCTTTGCAGCCTTCAGCTGGGTTTGAATTTTCGTCAGGGGCATGGCTTCCCACTGAATTTGTTTTACCTGATTGTCAAAAGCGGTTTGAATTTCGACCGATGTCGCAGCCACTGCGGGCAGACTCAGGCTCAGGGCCAGACTTAACAGGGCTACCGATTGAAAGCATTTGTTCCACATATAATCAAATCTCCTTGTGTGCTTTTTAATATATAAAAAGGCAACACAAGGAGATATTAATTGCAAATAAAAGAGCTATAAAAAGCCTTAAGTGTCGAGATGCTGACGCTGATACACCGAAGGCTTCAAAATGCCAATGCAGGGTAAATTGCGGAATTTCTGCATGTAGTCTAAGCCGTAGCCCACCACAAACTGATCTTCGACGTCAAAGCCCACATATTTAATGTCTTCCACCACCATTTTGCGGTGGGCTTCTTTGTTGAGCAGGGTACAAATGCTAATGCTCTCGGGGTTGCGCTGCTTTAAGCTTTTGATCAAATAGCTCAGGGTCAGCCCCGTATCCACAATATCCTCGGCAATAATCACGTGACGGCCTTCAATGGTTTCTTCAAGGTCTTTGGTAATTTTGACCACGCCACTGGACTTGACGCCACCGTGGTAAGAAGAAATCCCCATAAAGTCCAGCGTCACGTGAATGGGAATGGCTTTTACCAGATCCGCCATAAAAATGGCAGAACCTTTAAGGATGCCCACCACCACGGGAACTTTTCCCGCATAATCTCTTCCGATGGCTTCCCCTAGCTCGCGAATGCGGGCTTGTAATGTTTCTTCTGAAATCATAATGGACTCCAGCGCCTGATACATTTCGTTATCGGAATTCTCTAAATTCATGGTTACATCCTGGTTTTATTCTGGGCACTTGCGTGCCGCAAAGTTGCTACATTATAAGCTGTGGGTACCGGTAAGTGTCAAACCAAAACGCAGGCAATTTTGATGTAAATGTTGGGCCCAACGCAAGGGGGCTTGTGGGTCGTAAGCCAAATAAAGAGAAGGCTCAATGCGCTCAATTTCCATTAAGCACCAGCGGTGTTGATACCACACATAATCCAGACGCAGGTACATATCGTCGGCCAATAAAGCACCCTTCAACGGACTGTGTATGAGCTGCTGAGCTGCGGCCAAAAGTTCAGGGGCCGGCACACAAAACTGGGTTAGCCCCCCGTGCTCTTCGTGCACCAAAAATTGCTGCGGCGCAGGCAGTTTACGCACCGCATGGCTATAGTGCCCGCCCAAAAACACCAGCGAATACTCACCCGCGGTGGCAATGCTCGGCACAAAGGGCTGCACCATCCAGAGACGGTCCGCGGTTTCCGCAGCCATCAAATCCGGCAGGGGCTGAGCGGCACGCCATAAATGGGTGTGTTCTCCCGAGGCCGAAATGGCCGGTTTAAGTACCAGCGGATTGTCCCTTTCACAGGCCAAAGCGTCCGTAAAATAAGCCCGTGGCTGCCGCTGTAGCTCAGGGGTTGAGACCAGCACAGTGGGCACAATCGCGTGTCCGACCTCTCTCACCTCACAAAGATACGCCTTATGCATGTTCTGGCGAAAGATAGCGGGCGTGTTCCAGACGGGCAATCCCGCCTCAGTCAGCCGCTGCAGAAGGTCTAACCAGTGCCCGAAAGCCACAGGGTCCTGGTGGTAGCCCCAACAGGAACGCATCACCAATGCAGAAACGCCCTCTAATAGGGCTTCACGGCCATGCTCCCAACGGGGGTCGGGCCACAGCACCGGACGCACCTGAATACCCAGGGCAGCCAGGTAAGGCAGCACCAGCCGGTCGTCAGGGGTTAAATGGGGCAAATGGGGAGCGGTTAAAAAACCCAGGGTAAGAAAAGACATCGCGCTTTAAGGCAAGCGGCCTGGCATCAGCACGCGATCCGCATCGGGCTGATCGCCGGGCTTGCAGGTGCCGTTAAAGTACTGCCAGGCTTCGCAATAGCTGCGATCCGTAAACACACAATAGCCCACCTGTCCGCCCGCTTCGGTTTGAATCACGTGCACCCCCGTGTTTTGTTCGCAGAACACGGCCGCCGGGTTAGCAATACCGGCCGAAGGTGACGTGGCAGGGGTTTCAGCGGTTTTACCCGTGGGCCACAGGTACAGGGTCGGGGTACAGGCCACCATCACGAGAGCGAAACAAGCCAGCAGCGGAGGTTTCAGAAACGGAATTTTCATTGCAGCTCGCTGGTAATGTGCCAACCGGGCTGGGTCAACACGCTTTTCACCATGCCCACACCGGGCACAAACCAATAGTCCCCGACCGCAGTGTAGGCCTGCTCAAAGGTGCCAATCACTTCAATGCGCCAGGCGTCAAAGCGCCCTGCGGGTACAGTCACCGACTCGCGCGCTTTCACTTTGGCAATCCAGTTTTCATCTTCCCAGCGCTGGCCCACCTGCAAGTTTTTGTGCAAGAAGTCAATGCTTAGACCTTTGACTTCATCGGCACCCATGCCAAAGAGGGTGGCGTCAAGCAGGGTCACACCCTGGGCGTTTTCGAGCATGCGGGGATACTGGTATTTACCCCCAAAGCTGGTGCTGGCACGAAAGACCACTTCACGCCCCTGGGCTTGCACGTTGACTTCTTCTACCTTTAAGGTGTACTGGGCTTTTTCTTCCACAAGGGGATCATTCACCGGAGAGAGGGTAATGGCGTACTGTAAGGTTTGCCCCACTTCATAGGGAAAGAACGCGGGGGTTTGCTGGGGCATTTGGTTTTGGGCCTGCAGGGCAGGGGCGCGCAGGGTATTAAGGGGTAGCGCCACGGGAAGGCGGGGTTGCGCGCTACAGGCGCTCAGGGTCAGGGCTGCTAAAGCCAGGGAAACGCGAGAAGAAAACAAACGAAACATAACAATACTCCAGTAAGCAGGATTAAGGGTTTTGGTCAGCGCTTTGACCGCTGGTGAGCACCACATAATTGTCCTGGTGGGTCACCTGTTGCAGATGGCCTAAATCGATGCCGTTAATATTGCCCATGGCAATGCCTTTGCCCACCACTTCGCTGCCCTTGAGGGCTTTGCTTAACTGGTTGCGCACCAGTCCACCGGGAACGGGAATAAAGCCAAGGACTTTGGTGCGGCTGGGACTCAGTTGCAAGCGACCATCCTCTGTGGCGCCAAAGGTCATGCGGGTCGACAAAGGAATGGCATTGAACAGCTTGCCAGAAACTTTGGCGTAATCTTCTTGCAGATCCGTGGTGAGTCCAGTAAAGGTGTTGGTACCGGCTAATTCTTCGGTAATCAAGGACTGCAAACGGTCTTCGCTCACTGCCACATGGCCACTGCGAATTTGAATGCTGCGCTCTAAACCTTTGACGTTAATGTAAAGGGGGGTGTCCGGGGTGCGGTCGTACAGGGACACCTGACCGTCTTTGACAAAGAAGCCATCCACGTAGGCGTGGCCACCTTCACCATGAATGTACGAAGGCTCTTTGACCTGTTTTTGATCAATCACGCGCTGGGCGTCTTCAGGACGCTCGCCAATTAACACTTGCAGCTGCCCCAGGTGGGTACGAATACCGCGAATGCGGGCCTGCAGCGCGGGGGCGCCGTCTTGCTGGCTGATCAAGGTACCCACTTCCACATACAGGCTATTGTCACGGGTCACCAGGCCTTCAGCGGGGTTATTGAGTTTTAAGAGTTTTTCGAGGTTCAGGCCAAAGACCTTCATCAGGCCGTTCACCGAAATGCCTGCCACGCTGGCTTTGCCGAGGGTATACTTCACCGCACCACCGGTGGTGACATCCAGTTTACCGTTGACGGCAAAGGGAATGTTCATGCCCAGCACTTTGTACTTGCCTTCCACATCCACTTCGTTATCGGGGGCAAAGGCCACACGCAGCTGCGAAATGGGCAGTTTTTTACCGGTGCGCTGGGCGCGTTTGTTTAAAATTTGCTCGACGGTAAGGGTGGCGTCCACATCGCTAACGGAGACTTCACCGGCTTGCACCTGAAGGTTAAAATCCACTTCTTCGATTTGCAGGGCATCTTCGGGGGTTTTGTCAATAAAGGCCGCTTCGATATAGCTGGAGTTTAAACCCAGGACCTTTTGCATAATGCGGATGTTGATATTTTTGCCTTGTCCGTAGAGCACGTTGTCCTGAGGGCCTTGCTGAACATAGCCAGAGGGCACATAGCTATCGCGGGCATAAGGGGTTTGGGTGGGCGCCTGTCCGCCAGGTGCAGCGGTGTTGGCATAGGCAGGAAAAGCAGCTGCCGAGTTGGGCAGTGGGCGGCTAACTTGAGCGGTGACGGCGGTGTTGGCTTCGATTCTCACGCTGCGCTTCCTGACTGTTTAGATTAATGGAGTGGACCTGTGTTTATTATGCCATCCTTTTGTGGGGATCTTGCAATCGTTAACTGTTTTTTAACCTTAAAATACCCTCTTCTTTACTAAAATGGCGCACACATATCCGCTACACTGCCATAGAGTAAGAAGAGGTTTTTAAAATGCTCAGCACACTGGAACAAGGGCTGCTTTTTTTGTCTTTTTTTGGCCTGATGATCGGCATTGGCGCCTCTCTGTCTCCCGCGCATCTGCGAGAGGCCTTGCGCAATCGCCGTGCCCTCGGCGGGGGGCTGGCCTTACAGTATCTGCTCTTGCCCAGCCTGGCCTGTCTTTGGGTCATGGTGCTGGCCCTGCCCCCTGAAGCCGCCTGGATCGTACTATTAATTGCCACCTGTCCGGGCGGAAGCACCTCCAATATGTTCACCTACCTGTCCAAAGGCGAGGTCAGCATCAGCCTCTTGCTCACCTTTACCAGCACCTTGCTCTCGGTGTTGATGACCCCACTGCTGTTGCAGGGCTTTGGCCTGTTTTTTGATCAACAGTACACCATCTCGATTCCCGTGGGCAATCTGGCCAGCACCCTGGGCGTGGCCTTGTTGCCGGTGTTTATTGGATTTGGCATACGCTTGAAATCCAA
The DNA here is from genome assembly GCA_964229355.1 of Candidatus Sericytochromatia bacterium. Taxonomy (GTDB): domain Bacteria; phylum Cyanobacteriota; class Sericytochromatia; order UBA7694; family UBA7694; genus CAXRDE01. Next base: position 342,175 of record CAXRDE010000025.1, read on the forward strand.
AACCCTGGCCCTGCGCGCCGAAAAAATCGGCAGTGTCATTGGCTATTTCAGTATTGGCTTCATGCTGATCATTTGGTACCCCAAAACCCAGGCTTTGTTTCAAACCCAGGACTTGCGCATTGTGAGCGCTGTGGGACTGCTCAGTTTTACGGGGATTTTGGGGAGCTTGCTTGTCAGTGTGGCCGTGGGGGCGCGGGGAGCCCTTGCCCGCACCCTCTCTCTTGAAACGGGCATTCAAAATGCACCCCTGGCCTTTGCCCTTGTGAGTCTGCATTTGCCCTTGACACTGGCCCAGAGCATGGGTTGGATTCCCCTGGCCTACGGCGCCTTATCTGTGGGCAATGCGGCCTTGTTTACCGCTGTGTATCGGCTGTGGGTCTACGGCGCAGAGCGACAGCAAAAGCGTGTTAAAATAGCCCCATGAGAGTGACCACCAGCCGCGCATTTCGGCGTCAGTATATTAACACCTACCAGTACGCCGACTTTGACAATTTTGAGGACTATTTCTTGTATTTGCACCTCAACGACAAGGTGTTGTGGATGCATTTTTGGGGTGCTTTTGTGAGCACACCGTTTTTGCCCTGGGCCGTGTATTGCATGTACCACGGACAGTTTTTGCCTTTTGTGGCCTGTGTGGCCTTGTTTTATGGCTGTGGTTTTTCGAGCCACTGGCTGAGCGAGGGCAAAATTTCCCGCACCACCCCCGATTATGGCCCCTCTTATTTCTACGTGATCAACTTAAACTTTCGGGTCCTCACGGGCCAATTGGGCAATTACAAGGCCAATTACATGCAAAAATACCCCCACACCCTGTGGGTTTACTCCACCGACTACCCCATGCCCGACGGCCTAAAACCCCAGGATACCCCGCAACCATGAGAAATGTGCGCTACCCCGCGTGGCTCAATCCCTTTTTTGCGGTCCTGGTGGTGGGCGGCGGTCTCTGCACCCTGTGGTCACCCACCCATTGGATCGGCTGGGGCCTCTTGTTTCAGGCTTTCTTTTTGTCTTTGGGATTTATTTCGATTTATGTGGCGGAACTGGAAAACGATCTCTTGTTGCAGGCGCAACAGGAAGTGGGCGACTGGCATGCGCTGATCACCCAATTGTCTGTGTACCGCACCAGCTATCCTGCACAAGCAGCCTCCACCGCTGAGCTCCAGCAGGTGAATCGCAAATTTTGGCAACTTTACCTGCGCAAACGGCGTACCCTCATTCGCCAGTCCTTAGACCCCCAGGTGCAAACCGCCCATCTCCAGCCCCTCATTGCCCTGGGCAAGGCGTGGATCCAACAGGTGGAAAGCCTGCTACAAAAAAAACAGGTCAGCCCTAATGCCACCACCCAGGACCTGTTTCAGCAACTCACGGCCCTCTAAAACTTTAAAATATGCCGATTCACACGCTGGATCAGGCGATGAAACACCGCCGCAGGCAAGCCCTTTTTTAGCAGGGCAATGCCCCGGGCGTCTTTGCCCACCACCACCGAACGGGGCATCTGCCGCTGCTGCAGCAGCCAAAGCACTTTTTGGGCCACTTCTCTGGGGTGCGGGGCTTTGGGGCGTTGGGCCAGCCTGTCCATAAAGCCCTGAAAATGGCGCCCCCACGGGGCGTACACCGAATCGGGGCTCTGGCTGTGTTCGCCCCAGTGCAAGGCCTTAAAAAACGAGGTGCGATAGCCCCCGGGCTGCACCGTACACACCTGCACCCCGTGAGGTTGCAATTCATAATACAGGCCTTCAAACAATCCCTCTAAGGCGTATTTACTGGCGCTGTAAGCCGATACCAACGGCATGGCATATTGCCCCATAATTGAGGTCACGGTAATTAAACGCCCCTGAGAAGCCCGCAAAGCGGGCAAAAGCAAACGGGTCAAGCACACAGGGCCAAAAAAGTTGACTTCCATTTGCAAACGCAATTGCGCTTCAGAAAGGTCTTCCAGCGCACCATAAGTGCCAAAGCCCGCATTGTTCACCAGCAGATCCAGACGCGGAAAACAGGCCTGTAACTGGGTTACAATGCCCTGAATATCCGCAGTGTGCGTAAAGTCCATCACCCCCAACACCAGGCGTTCATGGGGTGCAAACACCGTTTGTTCAGCGGCGGTTTTAAAGGTGGCCAACACATGCCAACCAGCGTCCAACAAATGCCGCACAATTTCAAAACCGAACCCCGAGCCCGCCCCGGTCACCAGAGCATAGCGCGCTGCGGTCATAAAGTCGACGACACCCGACGAGAAGGGGCTGCCATGGGCAAGTCCACCTCAGCTGCGGACTCACCTCCCCAGGAAACGGTTTTTTGTTGTTCTAAGTGCTGAATAAAACGAATAATGGCCTGATCTTCTTTTAAAGGGCGCTGAAAGCGAAAACGAATGGTTTGAAACAGCTTGGTATCGCCTTTGGCAAAATAATTGCCCACCTGTTTGGTGGCCCACAAAATCAGGGGGTTAAAGGCATTTAACCACCGGGCTTTGTTTTTGACCGCCGTGGTGGGGGTAATTAAAATCGTCAGACCTTCCGCATGGCCTTCGGGGGTGGGGCGCAGCGCAAAGATAATATGGCAGTGCAAAAAGTCCGGCCCCACGGTAACGGAACCGGTGGTGCCTGCGGTGTAACACAGCGAGTAGGTCAAAGGACCGGCATAAAAGCGACTAAAAAAGCGCAGCAGCCAGTGCCGGGTGGGCATGACCGTGGTATTGTCACACTGAATCATATGATCATTGACCGCATGGGTATGAAAGTCCACATGCACCGGTAAGTGGTGCACCGAGTTAAAGTGATGGGCATCAATGGCATTCACCAACACCACGCTGGGGTGGCACTTTTTGACAAAGGTATTGCCAAAGGTGTGGGCCACCTCTACCCCTTCGAGCTCAGGAACATAATGCACTTCATGGGTGGGTTCCTTGCCGGTGTAAATCCAAATGACGCCGTATTTTTCACACACCGGGTAATGCTGAATGCGCGCCTGGATGCCCGGTTGCTTCCGGCAGGGAATATCCACCAGTTCCCCCTGGGCATCGTACTTCCAATGGTGAAAAAAGCAGCGCACGCCATCACCGTCCACACGGCCTTCCGCCAGATGCGCGCCCATATGGGGACAGTAGGCGTCGACCGCACGCACCACACCGTCTTCGCCGCGGTACACCGCCAGCTCTCGCCCCACAAAATTCAGGGCTTGAATCGCCCCTTTTTTGAGATCTTTGGACTTCAACGCCCAATACCAGGATTCCACCACGGTATCAGTGCGGTTAAAGACTTCTGTATGCTCCAGCTTAGACATAAAACCCGCCCTTCCTTCTGAAAAACTTATCGTGCGCCGTTTACTCCGGCTTGCCTGAATCAGAGGCCGTGTCGGGGGGACAATTGTGACCGGCCCCGTGAAAGCGCTGACTAAAACGTTCGTTTTGCCAGGCATAAATGTCGTACCAACGGGCCCCGTTGGCAATGCCCTGGATCAAAATATGCTGGGTGCGGTTATCGGTGGCAAAGCTTGATACAAAACGATAGGTGCCACAGTCGGTGGTATTGCGTCGAAAATTGAGCAAGCGCTGCACGTAACGCCGCCCTACTTTTTCGATCACCATCAGGGCACTGGCTTCGGGGCAAGGATTCTGAGGATGGCGGATTTCAGCCTCAATGGCAGCAAAATAGCGGGTACCGTTCACCAACGTAAAGGCCGTACTTTGACGGGTGCGAAAGCGCTGCAAGTCCTTTTTCTGAAACCCCTTGCTCACAAAGGCTTTTTGGGCCAGCGGCACCACCGCCGCCAGCAGGGCTTTATCGGGGTAATTTCCCGCGTAGCGCTTGCTGCCGGGAAAGTCAGGGGTCATGGTCAACAATGGCCGCGTCAAACTGCGCTCAATATTACCGGTCCACAACCCATAGCTCGTGCATTGCGCGGGCGCAGGCTGAAACAGCTCAGGGTAAAAATAGTTTTGAATTTCACCGTTTAAAAACAGCGGAAACTCACGGTAAGCCGCCAGTAGATCACGGCCTAAGGCATCCTGGGCCTCACGCTGGGTCGGGGGGGGCGCAAAGTCATCATTCACCCACAGGGCCACAGGGCGCAAGCCTTCCCCCTCGTTGACCAGCAACATAGGGGTGGCGTGGGCAGGTCGCACTAAGCCCCAGAGTAAGCAAAAGGTCAGAAGACCGACTGCGCTGTGCACGCGTCTCATGGCGTACTAGCCCGCAGCTGTCACAGGACTTTCGGGCATGTGGGCGGTCAACCAGTCGATGATTTGATGGGTCACCTCTTTGGCTTTGCGATCGCCCAACAGCGAGTGCCCCGATTCGGTTACCACTTCCCAGGTTTTGTCAGACACAGGTAAGGCATCAAACACCGCTTTCGAATGGGCCACGGGAATAAGCTTGTCTTTTTCAGCAGCCATCACCAACATGGGCGCTTTCACTTTTTCGGCATAGAGCACATTGTCTTGCTTTTCGATGACATAGGGGTAATTGCGCACGGAAATGTGGGTTTGTAAAATTTTATGGGTATTGGCCCGCTGAATGGCTTCCGGGCTTTCATAAATGTCTTTGGCTTTGACCCGGTAAGGCACATAGATATGCTTACCAAAAATTTTTTGAAAGGGCTTCGACAATTGCGACAAAATAGAATAAGGGGTTTGCTCAAAAGGCTTAAGGCTTTCGCGGGTTTGGCGCATGGGGGCCAATAAAATGCCGCCTCGCACCAGCTTGGCTGCAGGGGTTCCTAAAAAGCGCAGCACAGCACTGGTGCCCAGGCTGTGCCCGATAATAAAGGTCTGGTCAATATCCACCTCTGGGCGATCGATCAGGGTCTGGTACGCCCGCAGGGTGTCTTCTAAATGGCCTTTTTCACTCACATAAGCGCGGTGTCCAGTGCTCTCGCCGTGACCGCTATAGTCAAAGGTCAAAACCGCCCAGCCCTCGCGGCAGAGGTTGTGAGGCAGGGCCATAAACTCTTCTTTGCACGAGGCAAAGCCATGACACAAAAGAATGGCCGGGCGTGGCCCGGGCAAAGTGGGAACATACAGCTTGGCTGCGAGGGTCGTATCCCCCGGGATTTTAATGTCTTCAACGTGCATAAGAAAACCTCACCAGTAGAATCAAGGCCCCTTCACCATACCAGATTTTGCCGCTGACAGGGGGGCAAAGGTTACGGTTTCAAAGCCCGTTGCTTTAAACAAAGAAGTAAAGTAGTGTTCGGCCTGGGCCTGGGCCTCGGCTAAAACCTGTGCATCCCTGGCCTGACGGGCCAATTGGGCGTGTAACGCCTGCACCGCTTCTTGCTGAAAATTTGCAAAGGTTTGCTGAGAAGTCAACAGCCCTTTTTTGACCCCCACAAATTCTACATCTTTGGCGTTCATAATCAGGTCTTGCACCCTGACCGGGGGCAGGTAAACCGTAAGGTTTTTTTGGTCTCGTTCCAGCTTAACCTGCGAGAGATCGAGGGCATACACTGCCTTGGCACGGGCCACCACCACAAACTCGCTGGCGTTCAAAAAGGCCGGATTACTGAAGCGTTCATGGGCCAGCAAATGGCTGTTTAACACCTGTAAATGCTGCATTTTTTCAAAGCGCTCTAGCAACAAACGCTGTTGGATATCCCACCGGGGAGTGGCTGAGGTGTTCCACCACAGAAAACCGAGCACAGAGAGTGCCAGCCCGATAAATCCAAAAATAATGAACGCAACCCGTTTTTTTAAATGTTGTGCAAAACGCATGGTTTATCCTTTCACACCCGCTCCGACAAAAAGCGGACAAAATCCGCCAGCCCGTAACCCGTGTTTGACGTGCTGGCCCCGACATTCCAGCGTGCCACGAGCAAGGCATAGGCACGGTAATCCCGCGCAATGGCGTCCATTTCAGCCTGCAGCTCGGTCACCGTTTCAGAAGGCACCGGGGTGCGATCACAGGCTAACCTTACCAGCATTTCATGCTGGGGTGCAACCCGCAAATCCCGCTCCCCAGGCGTATGCTCCAGAGGCCAAATACGGCAAACCCGCGGGCGCACCTGATACACCTGACACTGTTGCTGCGCCCCCAAAAACGCACAGGCTCCCTGGCGCTGACGCAAAATGAGCACCCCCGGTGCACCATTTAACCAGAGAACTTCAGGGTGCGTTGTCTCCACCGGGCGAAACTGTAACCACTCCTGCAAGGGGCGTTCCGGCTCCTGTCGATAAATGCGCAGTATATCCTGGTGGTTAAGGGGCACCTGCATTTCGCGACAGCAATCTCCGCACTGGTTACACCCGAACAACAGGGGGGGCTTTGGCTGAAATGCTCTGGCCCAACGCCACAAGCTCATGGGCTCGCAGGCGCGGGCTTGATCTGCAGGGGAGTGTTTAACACAGCAGCAAGGGGTTTACCCAGGCTTTGTCCTGCGGTGGCCCCAAAGCGTTCAGGGGTTTCGGCAGGCACAAACTCCCCGGTCTCGCGCAGAGAAAACACCGCAGAGGCAGGAGGACGGTAATGGGCAAAATGCTGCTGTAAAGCCTGACTTACCGATTCTCGGGTCATTTTTTTGCCCGACTGCCCCAGGGCCTGAAAAGTATGCTGTAGAGCGGTATAAGTGGTGTAGGCAAAAGGACCCGGACGACCAAAGCGCTGACTGTAGTGGCCATAAAAGGCTTCCGCCTCAGGGGTCAAAGGCGTTGCCATGACCCAGCCGTTCTGGGCTTGCTGTACCCCCAGCAAACGGGCAAAATCATGCTCCCACAGGGGTCTTCCCCCCATCCAATCCACCGCAATTCCCCGCGAAAACAGCGCATTCAAAAAGTGGGCTGCGGCCTGGTAACCTCCAGCATAAAACACCAATTCAGGAATATCCGCCTGCAATTTTTGCAAGGTGGCTTCGGTGCCATCGTCTTCAATGACCGTAATACGGGCCGGCACTTTTGAGGCCGGTGCTTGACGCAACGCAATCAGCATTTGCTGGGCGAGATCTCGCCCATAAATACTGGGGTTATGTACCACGGCCACATGGTTATATTGCAATTGATGAATCCAGGCACTGGCACTAACCGCTTGCTTGTGGTTGTCGTTTAAGGTGCGAAAAAAGGTCTGGCCTTCTCCGGGAATATACGTTAACGCCACAGCGGGAGACACCAGCGCCAGATGCGCCCTGGCATAGGTAGGGAGGGTCATCTGGGTCGCGGTACTGCTGTAATGACCAATCACCGCCAGCACGTCCGAGCTCACCAGACTCTGAGCAATGGCCAGCGCTTTTTCGGGATCATCACGGTCGTCTTCAATATGCAAAGAAATCCGCTTCCCGTTAATACCACCGGCCTGGTTTTGCTCTTCCACCGCCAACACTGCTGCGTTGAGCATATCTTCTCCCCGGGGAGCAGACTGCCCACTCAGGGGGAGGGTGACGCCAATTTTAACTTCCCGTGGGCTACAGGCGCTCATTACACTCAGGCCGGTCAGGGCCAATGCCGTCAAATAAACTTTCATGCCTCTATGTTATCGCTTTTTCTCACCGCTGGTGGGAGGTAAGTTCAACAAATTCATGGAGGTTTCGCGTGAATAATCTCGTACGGTGGTGCTCTCTTTGCGGCGAAAACGGGCCAGACGCTGCTTTCGCAGACGGTTTTTTTGTCGCTCGTAGAGCAGGTCTAAATCTTGAGAGGCCTGGTGCTGCATGGCAGCGGTTAGGGTCTGGTGACAGCTTAGGCACTGCTCCAGCGCCTGAATGGTTTCATTCTCTTTGCCCTGCTCATAGTAAGCGCGGGCAATCAAAAAGTACACCATGGCTTCTTGCTGTCCACAGGGACGCTCAGAGACATACTTCAAGGTATTGAGCGCATCTTCCAACTGCAGCTTTTCGCGGTAAGCGGCAGCCAAAAACAGATAGTTTTCAAGGTTTTCGGGGTTACACATCAGGGCATGCTTGTACATCTCGATGGCATCTTCATGCTGACTCAAACGGGAGTACACAAACCCCAGCAAACTGTAACTCATCTCCCAGTCGGAGCCGTGGGGTTTGCCTTCATCTGCGATCAGTTGCTCTAATAACTTGCGGCACTCGCCAATTTCTCCGGTCTGGTAGTACACATTGGCCAAATTATGGCGCAGCTGAGGGCTCTGGTCAAAGGTGAGCAAACGCTGATACGTTAGGGCAGCTTCTAAATAACGGCCCAGCTCGTGCTGCAAGGCGGCCAATTCAGTGAGTACAGCGGGTTGATCAGCCTGACATTGCAGTGCCTTTTCATAACAACCCAGGGCCGCTTCGCGATACCCCAGCATTTTATACACCTGACCCGCCAGTTCATAAACCTGGCTGAAAGGAGGTCCCTGGGCCATGAGCTGCTGCAAGTGGGGCAGGGCATCAGGGTAACGCGCGACCCGTAACAGGGACTCCACCAACGCCAGACGCACTTCTTTGCGCTCAGGTGCATTCTCAAGGGCTCTTTCAAAGGCCTTCACGGCACAGGAATCATAGCCTTCCGCCTGCTCAATATGGCCCATTTGAAAGCGGGCTTCTCCGTGGCGGGGGTTCAGGTCCAGCAGGCGGCGGTAGCACCGACGGGCCTGCTCCCAGTTTTTTTGTTGCATAAACAGCTGGCCCAGCAACTCCAGAGCAGGCACGTATTCAGGGTCCTGCTGCAGCGCATGAATAAGATACGCCTGGGCGTTTTCGCGGGATTTACCCACCTCTAAATGCCAGCGCGCTTCCCCATAATACAGCGTCGCATGGGTGAGGAGCGCTTCGATTTCCAGAGCCAGTTTACGGGCCGTGGGGGTCCGGTAATCGGGATCTTTGCGCAGGGTTTGAAAGACCACCTCTTCTAAAGCCGGAGGCACATAGGGGTTTTGAGACCGCAAAGGGTGAGGGTCTTTGGCTTCGTCCAAAAGATTATGCATGGTTTCAGAGAGGGCTTCGCCCTCAAAGGGCAAATGGCCGGTGAGCAACTGGTATAAAATCACGCCCACCGAAAAGACATCGGCGCGAAAATCCAGCTCGCTCTGGCCCAGAAACTGCTCTGGAGACATGTAATAAAAAGTGCCCTGCACCTGGATTTCACCACGCAGCAGGGTATCCTGGGTCACGCTGGGGGCAAAGACCTTACGGGCACAGCCAAAGTCAATCAGACAAATGCGATTTTCTTCGGTCACCATTATGTTTTCCGGGTGAATATCCCGGTGAATAATGCCCTGATCATGGATATAGTGCAGGGCCTGACACAGCTGCTGCACGATATTTAGCGCTTCGAGGGGTGAAAAGCTCACCTTGCGCTGCAGTAACTCTTTTAAGGTGGGGTAAGGCTTATAAGTGGTAACCAGATAGGGCTGGTTTTCGTGTTCGAAATAATCCAGGGCTTCTACAATACTGTCATGCTTGAGATACAGGTGAATATTGCATTCGCGACGAAAGCGCTGCTGGCGCTCGTGCAGAGAGAGTCCGTCTTCTTCCAGAGCGTGCGGAAGCAGACGCTTGAGAACCACCTTTTGTCCGGTACTGCCATGCTGAGCAAGCCAGAGGCAACAGCTCTGGGTACGCGTGAGCTCACGGATAATGTGGTAATCAGCTAGCATGTTCTGCGATGAAGCGTCCTTTGACGGGTGAGTTACATTTTGTTAAAAAACGCAGGGGTTTTGATGGGGTGTGGGGAACACTCCCCATGATACCACACAAAAAATAAGGAATACAGCCCTTTTTCAAGATTTTTGAAAAATACTTTCAGCCTGCTGAAGCAATTGTTGCAAGGCTTCACGGGATTTTTCGGCCCCCTGATAACGCAGCGCTTCATCTTTTTTAAGCAAAGCCTGGCAACGCTCATAAAAAGCCATGGGCACCAGCTGTCGCTGCATTTCCTGTAAAATTTCTTGATTACTCAGGGCCTGCCTGGCTTTTTCTTCGGACAGGGCGCCGCGCTGATGCAAATTGTCCATCAGTTCCCGGCGAAAGGTTTGCAAAACCGCGTCCATGGGTTCAGAACCCAATTGGCGCTGACTCTCAGGAAAATGGGCTAACGCTGCAGGCAGAACAATGGCGGGCTCCGCAGCGACTCCAGCAGATTTGGGCGTACCTGCCGGTGCTTTTTTACGCCAAACAATACCCACCGCCACCCCTGCGGCAAGCACCAACAGCAACAATGCGCCCTGAAAAATCTGCTGCGCAAGCGACGGCTCACGCTGCGCTTCACCCTGAGGGTCGATACCCGGTGGCGAAAAATCTGAAAAAGGGGCCAAAGGCGTTTCGGCAGGAGACACCGGCGGTGACGTCGACAGCTGTGGGGACACAGAGGGCGCAGGACTCTCCAGGGGACGCAATTGCCCCGGCGCGGACACCACATTGACCACCACCGTTTCTGAACGCAGGGTATACCGACGATTGCCCTCCTGATAAGGCTGTTCCAGGGCCGGAATTTTGAAGGTGCCTACCTGCTGCGGCCTGAGAATGTAAACAGCTTCCGTGTTCATTTTTTGTCGATCACCCAACTGCACCCGATAGGTCTGGGTTTGGTAATTCACCACTTCCAAATGGGGCAGATCAGGCAATGTCAGCTGGGGCACGGCAAAATCCTGGGCCAAATTTTCAGAGGACTGTACGACACTAATGCGCAAGGTAAAGGTATCTCCCAACACCACCTCTTGCGGAGTGGCCGTCACTTCTAAATACGCCTCAGCGTACACAGGGGCAGCGCAACAGAGCACCACCCCCATGCCTAAGAAGGGGGCTTTATTCAAGTCCCTTGCCCGCCACACGACGCATCAATTGCATCATTTGCTCCGGGTCATCAGACAACGCCAGGGCGTCAGAGCCGCTGATCACGCAGTTATCGTAGAAGTCAAAAAGTGACATATTCCCGGACTGCATGCCATCGTAAGGCGAGGTTTCAATAACCTTGTACAGCTCATTGATCTCATTGCGGCGAATATAGTCCCGCGAGTTCTCGCCCCGCGCGTTGGGGGTAATTAAGAGAATTTCAATGGAACACACCCGACCAGGACGGTCCCAACGCTTGAGCAGACGCTGAGAGATCGAGGCTCGAATGGTCTCTGACAGCTGCAAACGCACCTGTTCTTGTTCATGGGGCGGGAAGGTGTTAATCAAACGGTTAATGGTTTGCACCGAGTCGTTGGTGTGCAGGGTACTCAACACCAGGTGACCAGTTTCTGCGGCTTTTAAGCCCGCAATAATGGTATCCTGGTCCCGCATTTCCCCGATCAAAATAATATCGGGTTTTTCCCGCAGGGCGGCCCGCATGCCCATGGGAAAGCTCAGGGAATCAATTTCTACAGCCCGTTGCGTAAAGACACAGTTTTTATTGGTATAAACGTATTCCACCGGGTTTTCTAAGGTCAGCACGTGGGATTTGCGGTTTTGGTTGGCAAACTCAATAATCGAGGCCAGCGTGGTGGTTTTACCGGAACCGGTCTGACCTGTTACCAACACAAGTCCCAGACGCTCAAACACCAGTTTTTTCAAAATCTGAGGAATAATCAGCACGTGGGTGGGCAGCGGATCGTTGGGAATTAATCGCAGCACCATGCCAATGGCGCCCTGGGCCCAGTAGCAATTACACCGAAAACGCGCCACCCCGGGCACCGCAAAGGAGGTATCCATTTCGCGGGTTTCTTCGAACTGCAGAATCTGCTCTTCGGTCAGGGTGCGGTAGGCGTAGTGCTGGGTGTCTTCGGGTTCCATAAAAAATTCAAATTCAGGGTGGGGCACAATATCCCCACGCAACACCCCAATCGGACGACAGCTCGGTTTAATGTGGATATCGTCGGCGCCCCATTCCACCATTTTTTTAAGAATGGTAAACAAGGAGGGAATATTGCGTTCTTTTTCGTAGTCGTCGTTTTCAAAACCGCTGAGGTCCAATTCTTTTTCTTCAGCAGTCATGGCGGCAAAGCGCTCGTTCACAATCTTTTCAATGGGGGCTTGAATCGCAGTCAATTCTTCATAGACCTCTGGAGGCATATCCAGATCGCTCACCACCTTTAGAAAATTGCCCACTTCAAAGTAAATTTCGGTTTCGCCCATGGGACTGTCCCCGAGGTTGCGCATGATTTCTAAAAAGCCCGGCACCTGGTGGTGGATAATATTGTGTACCACCTCCATGGGAATGACGATGTTTTTATTGCGAATGGGGTTTACGACTTCAAGGTAGACGCCTTCGATGATGCGGTCATCACCGGGGTAGGTACACTTGGTTTTGGTATTGCGGAAATGGTGAATGGCGTAAGCTCTTTTTTCTTTTTTAAAATCCTCTACCACTTCTTGCACAATGCGATCATGAATTTGCCGCAGCTCTAAATTATCAAAGACGCTGCGCACAGCAGGCAGATAACGTTCCATAACGTTGTTGCGTAAAATCGATTTATCGATCAACATTTGCAAGTACTTGGCGGTAGCCTCCATTTTATGGGGCTTCAACATGGTGGTGTTTTCTTCTGCTACAGCTGCTTCGCTCACAGGAAATCTCCTCTAATTTTGATGCCCATGTATTGTAGCAAAGTTATGCTAAAAAGTTATTCCTGTGACGCCTTGACAGCAAGCCTCATCAAAAACTTTACTAGAGTAAATACAATATATTTGGAGATCCTTTATGAAACGCCTTTTTGCTCTAACCCTGTGCTCCCTCTTGACCTACGGCCTCCACCATACCCCCGCAATGGCCGCCAAGTCCATGGCCGCCCTTGAAAAAGGAGAGTTGGACATCGCCCTGATTGACGCATCCCAGGACTATATTCAGGCCAAAGGCATTTTTGATGCTCCCCCCGAAAAAGTCTGGGCTGCACTCACCAACTTTGGCGCTTACCCAAAGTATTACGAAAGTGTGGTGCAATCCCAGGTGCGTGAAAAAAAAGGCAATCAGGCCAAAGTGTACGTCAAATTCAAGTTTCCTTTCCCGGTGGGCGAAATCTGGGTCTTGAACCAGTACACCTTAGACAATGCCAACCGTAAATTGAGTTGGAAAATGTTAGAAGGCAACCTCAAAAACAGTGACGGCAGCGGTTCCTGGAGTTTAAGCCCTTACAAAGGGGGCCGCACCCTGGCCACCTACCGTCTCAACGTGGATGGCAGCGGTGCCAGCAACTGGCTGCAAAAGCAAGCGGTCTTTCGCACCACACCGGCGGTGTTTAAACACTTAAACCAACAAATTGGACGTTAAAATTCCCACTGGTAATTCACCAGCGCCAGCGTAGAAGGCCCCGGCTCAAGGTTTGTAAAGCCCAGCTGGGCATCGGCTTTGCCCTTCTCATAGGCGGCATAGTGAATCCAGGGGACGGTAACGCCCACCAAACGCCCCAACAACAACCCCGCACCACCATACCCAACCAAAAAAGCTGCTGACCACCCGCCGTTCTGGGTGGTCTGGGGCAAAAAGGTAAAGGGCGCCAGAATGCTTAACAGGCTCACCGCATCAATGGCGGCCACTACGGTGCCGCCCACTTGATCGCCCTGATGAAAAGAGCCAACCCCCAGGGGAATCAGATTGAGCCCTGTGGCGACCCAGGGATCCTTTTTTAAATCCAAACAGGCCGTTGTATTACAAGGAGCTGGCTTTGTTTCAAAAGCCAGCGTGGGATGCGTCATCGCCGTCATCACACACCCTGAAAATGCGACCGCCAAATATTTTTTCCACACGCTATTTTTCATTCTTTTTTAAACCTCAATGTTTTACCTTTAAGTCTTACTTTAACAAGGGCAGTACCTCGTACATTGGCTAGCTTACCCGATGGCGACACAGCACTGTTGCACCCTAAAAAAGCACAGTACAACACCGCAAAAAGGCCGTGTATAATAGCATTATGCATAAATTATTGACGCTTTCTCTCTCTTTTTCACTGGTATGGGGCGGCCACTTTGGGGCCAAAGCCCAGCTGCCCCCCCTTCTTGCCGAGCAGGACGTTCAGGCCCTGTGTGGCGACGGCATTTACCGCTATAATCTGGTAAACCAAAACCTCAATGAGGTGTTTGAAAACGACGAACATTTGCCCCTGAGACGCCTGGTGACGGCCCAATCCACCCACATCCCCGCCGGTGAGCAGCGTCGTTTTTTGCAAATGGCCCCGCTGATCTTCAATCACCAGCACTTAGAAATTACCCCCCAACAGCCCTTTTCGCATCCCATTACCGTCACCGTGTGCGCCCACGGCCCCACAGGGCAAGCTCAGGTGCTGGACCATTTTCAGCTGCAAGCCCCGCAGGCAGAAACCTCCACCCGCAAATACCAAAACCTGAGGGATAAACGTCTTTTTTTACGTCTTCACAATCCCAAAGGCCAACCCACCGTAGGTCTGGATTTAGACTGGCAAAACGACCCTCTGGAATCCGGCCCTGAAGGCCAGGTGTGGCAACCGGATACCGCCCTTGCTCCCGGCCTGCCGAAAGCCATTCCTGGCTTTGCAGATATTCACGTGCATCAGGCCAGCAGCCTGGCCTTTGCCGGGGGATGGTACTGGGGATCTCACCGCGAAGGCCCCTGGGAACAACGGCTGCCCAATTGCGATGGCCATAACCATGCCACCCTCAATCAAAGTGGTTTGAAAACCGGCGTGGCCTTACTGGATCCTCACCCGCCCCAGCAATATGGCAAAACCGCCCAGTGGCCCCATTGGAAAGATATTAAACACGAGCAAGTCAGCGCCAAAGATCTCAAAATCGCCCACGAAAATGGGCTGGGTTTGATGATGGCTTCACTGGTGAATAACCAATGGCTGGCGGGCGCCATGGTGGCGGCGGGTTTAAATCAGGATGGCGTACCCGCCAACGATATGGACTCGGTCAAACTGCAGTTGCACTCCCTCTGGGCCATGCACAACAACACCGACTGGTATCGCATTGTGCGCGACCCCTGGGAAGCCCGTCGTGTGAGTGCCCAGGGTAAGCTGCCTGTGGTGCTGGCCATTGAAGCAGATCACCTGTTTCCCCAGGGAGATGGCCCCTGGAAACAGCAGTTGCACGACTTTTACGCCATGGGCGTCCGCTCGATTCAATTGGCCCACCAGGTCAATACCCACTTTAGCGGCGCCGCTTTTCACCGGGATATTTTCAAGCCCTTTGGCCGCGTTAAAGCCCTCTTCAAACCCGAAATCAGCTTTATGACCGGCGATGGTTATCATAACCCGGTAGGTCTGAGCCCCCTGGGTTATGAACTGCTTGAAGAAATGATTCGCCTCAATATGCTGATTGACATCTCGCACCTGTCCATCGTGGCACAACGGGATATCTACGCTTACGTAACAGAGAAACACAATGGCTATCCGCTATATAACTCCCATACCCGTTATGGTCCCCTGTTGACCCCCGAAGGCGCAAAAGAGCTCAAAGAATTTGTCACCACTCCCGAAACCGCAGTGTTTATTCGTCGCACCGGCGGCATGGTGGGCTTACGCACCGGTGAAAACCCCATGAAAGATTTTCAGCCTACAAGCGGCAAATCTCAAGGCAGCGTGTTGAACAATTGCGACGGTACCAGTCGTTCCCTGGCACAAATGTATCAGGCCTTTGAAGCCCACGAGCTTTCGATTGCCCTGGCCTCAGATTTTAACGGCTTTATTAGCCAGGCTGGCCCGCGCTATGGGGACGAGGCCTGTCCCAATGCGCCGCTGGCAGAGCGACGGGAGCAAATCCTGGCCCAGGGCGCTCCGCCACAGGGATCCGCCCAATTACAGGCCTTTAACACCCAGGGCATCGCTCATATGGGGTTATTGCCCGCCCTGATTGAAGACTGGCAACACCTGGGCCTCGACACCCACAATGTGGACCACTCCGCAGAAACCTTCTTAAAGATGTGGGAGCGCGCCTATAATACAGAAAGGAAGTTATTGCCATGATGATCGCCGCTCGAAATCCTAAGGCCGTGGCCATTGCCATGCTGGTATTTATTGGCCCCATGCTGGGTTGGATCAGCTATGAAATGCGCAACCCCCGAGAAGTGTTGAGCAAACAGGACACGGAAGCCCTGGTAACCCAAATTCGGGCCAGTGAAAAGCGCTACGAGGGCCAACCCGCTTACGACGTCACCTTTACCCTGAACAACGGTGAGCAAACCACGCTGGTCCTCCACAAGCCCATTCCCAAAGTCGATGAAAAAGTCCCCTTAATCCGCCAACGGGTTCGCCACAAAGGCAAAGAAACGCTAGAGTATCTTTTTGAGCGGGGCAAGTGGCGAAACGGCGGTTAAAACCGGGCGCTGAGACAAAAAAAAGCAGAGGTAAAATACCTCTGCTGTATCCTTCAAAGAACAAGTCTACGTGGCCATGTGCCCATAAACTATCGTGTAAAAACTTCTGCCCGCTTATCTAACCAGGAGTCCACAGACTCTACCAGTTGAGGGAACACTTTGCCACTGGCAATAATGCCCACGTGGCCGCCGGGCAAGGTCAAGGAAGTCTTGTCCTTTGCGCCCGCCATGTCATGCAAGGGTTGTGCTGACTCAGGCGGTACAATATGGTCGGTCTCTGCCAAAATGCTCAGCACCGGGCAGGTAATCTTACTCAGGCTGGCGTGGTGAGCGCCAATCCAGAGTTCATCATGGTACAAACGGTTTTCCTGGTAAAGCCATTGAATATACTCGGCCCAGGTATTGCCGGGAAAGGGAATATTGTCGTTCACCCAGTTTTCGACGGTGAAGAAGCCCTCTAAAAAGGCGGCGTTGTCCTGTTTGTTCCAGGCGGTGCGCCACTTCTTCAAAAATTGCGCCGGTTTGAGTGACACAAAGCCATTTTGAATCAGCTCCGGAGGCACATTGCCCATGGCCGCCACCAGACCCTGAGGGTCCAGGTATTGTTTCTCGGTCCACAGCGCCATGACACCGGCTTTGCTAAAGTCCACAGGAGCAGTCATGGCAATCAAACCCGCCACCCGCTCAGGAAAGCAACTGGTGTAAATCATGCTGAGAATGCCGCCCAGGCAATAGCCAAAGAGCACGGGGGCCTGTCCTTTGTGCAAGCGGGTAATTTTGCGCACCATGCGGTGAATGGGGCCTTCAATCACTTCGGCAAAGCTTTGCCAGCGGTCTTCGGCACCTGGGGTGCCCCAGTCCACCAGATAAACTTCATAGCCTTTTTCGCTGA
The DNA here is from genome assembly GCA_964229355.1 of Candidatus Sericytochromatia bacterium. GTDB lineage: Bacteria > Cyanobacteriota > Sericytochromatia > UBA7694 > UBA7694 > CAXRDE01. The sequence goes on from CAXRDE010000025.1 coordinate 359,202, forward strand.
GGGCACGGCAGAGACTGTTGGTCTCGTTCAGGTCGAGAATATAGTGGCGGTTAATCAGGGCTGGAATCAAGAGTAACGGCACTTTGGTACTGGTTTCAGGGGTGTTGGTTTTCCAGAGGGTCAACTTGTTTTCGGTATACACCGCATGCATAGGGGTCACCGGCTTGCGCTGGTAGCGCTGCTGGGCTGCATATAAAGGGGTGGCCCACTCCAGGGGCTCAAGCACGTCGGCTTTGGCTAAGACTTCAGGCATTGCTGGACTCCTTTTTCTGGCCCTTGCCAGAGGCTACGGTTTTTTCGGTTTTATCGGACTGCGCTTGCAACAGACTTTTGATTTCTGCCAGTTCGGCTTCAATATCGCTCAGGCGAGCGTTCATTTCTTCTTGTTCAAAACGCCACTCGCTGGTGAGGGTATTTAACAGATGCATCATGCGCTGCTGCATTTGTTGATTGGGCAATTGCAGCAAGGACCAGAGCTCTTCGAGCTGCTTGTTCCACTGTTGGCGCAAGGCAAACAGATTCTTTAGATTGGTGCCCATCATACTCAGATAAAAGGGGTTGGCCCAGAGGCGATCAAAATAGTTGGCAATGAGCTGATCGAACTGGTCTTCGCGGGTTACAGTTTTCTTCATGGTGTTTTCCTTTAGGCAATTGAGGGTTGAGGGAGGTTAAAATCCGGTGGTCAAGCCGCCGTCCACATACAGCACCTGGCCGGTAATAAAGGCGGCCTGATCGCTGGCCAAAAAGGCATAGGTCGCGGCAATTTCTTCGGGCTTTGCCAGGCGGCGCAAAGGCACCTTGGCCACAATTTTATCCATGACCTCTGCAGGAATGGTACGTAACATTTCAGTATCTGTAAAGCCAGGTCCTACGGCATTCACCCGAATCTGATAACGGGCAAACTCTAAAGCCCAGGTTTTGGTCATGGCAATCAAACCGCTTTTGCTGGCCGCATAGTTGGCCTGGCCCACGTTCCCCAGGGCCGATACCGAAGAGGCATTTAAAATCACGCCGTGGTTCTGGGCTTTCATGTAAGGAAACACCGCCTGGGTGCAAATCATGGGGCCTTTCAGGTTCACCGCAATCACTGCATCAAAGTCTTCTGCTGACATTTTTGCGGTCAGCGCATCACGGGTAATGCCCGCGTTATTCACGAGTACATCAACCCGTCCCCAGGTATCGTGCAGGGTTTTAACGGCCTGAGCAACGGCTTCAGCGTCGGTAATGTCCACCACAGCAAAAAGGGTGTTTTGTCCTGTGGTGTTGAGTTCTTCACTGAGTTGTTGTAGACCTTCCTTGTCGCGGTCCACCAACATCACTTTGGCACCTTGCTCCACAAAGTGGCGAGCGCAGGTGGCGCCGATGCCGCGGGCGGCGCCGGTTAAAAATACAGTTTTATCTTTGAGCATCATTGCTGAGCACCTCATCTATTCGTTATGCTTAGTGTAAAGAAAGCAACTTACAAACAACTTACACACATCATCACCTTCGCGAAGGATACCGAATTGACCTTATGATTAGCGTGATTATTACCACGGCTCCTGGCCGTGAAGAAAACCTCAACGCCTGCTTACAGAGCATTGCAGCACAAACCCTGGCCCCCGTTGAAGTGATTGTGACCGATGACGGTTACACCGGAGAAGCGGTCGCCAAAGCGTGGCAAAAAGAACTGCCCCTTCAATACCTGGGACGCGACAATGATCGCTGTGTCGCGCGTTCCCGTAACCGAGCGGCAGCCCTGGCCACTCAGCCTTTTTTTGTCGTTTTAGACGGCGATATTTTGTTAAACCCAGAGGGCCTAAAGGCTTACCAAAGACATTTTGAAGCCCATCCAGAAGCCCTCTGGAGCGGGTATTTTGGCAATAATATGGAACATACAAGCCCCTCTTACTGGAATCCAAATCGTGAAGTAAACTATATAGACAAACGTTTTGAAGCCTGCTTTCGTGGACAGTTTTATCCCTTTGTCCAAATGCTTATCGAGCCCGCATTTATGTATTGGGGAGGTAACATGGGAATTCCGCAAAAGCAGTATCACCAGTTGCAAGGCTTTAACATCGCTTATACGGGATGGGGAGAAGAAGACGTGGATTTCGGGCTGCGAGCGATTCAAGCGGGCTTACAATTACATTTTAGTGTCGATGCCTGGGCTGAGCATCAGATGCACCCACGCAATAACGCTTTTTTTCAAAAAAGCCCTGCAGAACTACAGCGAAAAAAACAACTGTTGTCCCAAAAACATCCAGAAATCAGTTATCAAGTGGAAGTGGCCTGCCAAAGTGAAAGCGCAGACTTTTTACAAACACGTCTGACCAACTATTATACGCAACATGACCCCAGGGTAACTCCCCAACTTAAGGCCAAACTACAACACCCCAGTGCCAATTTGGTGGCGCGTATTCATCCGGATCACCGTCTCGAACTGGGATGTGCCCTCAGCCATTAAAAAAAGCCCCCGGCATGCCGGGGGCTTTTTACGGCTTTATCGTAATTACACCGCAAAAGCAGCCAGTGCGGTCCAGCCCATAGCAGCCAACACCGCCGCGACGGTGGCCTGAGGCAACTGGGTTTTAACGTGATCCATCAGATCACAGCCCGTACACATGGCGCTGAGCACCGTGGTATCCGAAATGGGCGAACACTGATCGCCAAACACCGAACCGTCCATGACCGCCGAAAAACAAATCATCATGTACAGTACCGGGTGACTCATATCGTTGGCCTGCACCAGCGCCCAGGCCAACGGCATGGCCAGCGGAAAGGCCACTGCATAGGTGCCCCAACTGGTGCCCGTGGAAAAAGCGATCACAATGGTTAGGATTTGCAAAATCACCGGCAAGAGCCAGTAAGGCATGCTGGTGCCCAGGAGCTCCACCAGGTAATTACCACCGCCCGTGGCCTTACTAATGCCGCCCAGGGTAATGGCCAACAGCAAAATCACGGAGCCCATCACCACACCTTTCATGCCGTTGCCGATACCGTCCATCAGATCATTGAGAGACATGCCCCGAAACAAAGCCATGATACAGGCCAGCAGCAGCGCCGCGCCAAAAGCCCAGCGCACGTTGGGTGAGCCACTGCTGACAAAGGTGCCAATGGCCAGCCCAATGAGTAACAACAGGGGGGCAAAAAAGTCCATCACGTGAGGCGTGTACCCCTCAGGAATATCTGTGGTATGTAACTCTTTGGCACTCAAAGGGGTTGAACCCGGTGCATCCAAAAGGCCTTCGGTACGGGAACGCTGAATGGCCGCTTTCAGATTTTGGCTCATCCAGGGCAATTTATCGATGGAAAGCAAAAAAGTACTCAGCACCGCCAACAGCGCATAAAAGTGAAGGGGAATGCTCTGAAAAAAGAAGGCGATACGATCGGTTTCTGTGGCCAAAAACCCGGCCCCCGACACAAAAATAAAGGACTGTACATAGCCGGGCCAGGCGTTAAAAGCCAGCACCGAGGCAATGGGCGAAGCGGTGGAGTCCACGATATAAGAGAGTTCTTCGTGAGAAATCTTTTCTTGATCCGCCAGGGGTTTAACGGTGGTACCCACCAGCACCGTCGAGACGGTTCCCCCCTGAAAAAACACAAGTCCCAGCGCCCAGGACACCAGACGGGCAGAGCGAGGGCCTTTGACAAAATAACGGGTCATGACTTCCGCAAAAGCTTTGGGAGCCCCCATGCGGGCCCAGACGCCCATTAAGCCACCCAGCAGCCACAAATACAGCAACAGAATTTGTGCAGCCCCCGTACTGGCCAAACTGGGCACGATTACCTCTTCGGTGAGGTTGTACTGCCCCAGTAAAAAGGCGCCGGTCACAATACCCCCCAATAGCGCGGTGATAGGCTCTTTGGTCAACCAACACAAGATAATGGCCACCAGCGCCGGCAACAAAGACCAAAATCCCCAATGGCGCTTGGCGGTCAGCTGGTAATAGCGGGTGGACTGCTCACCTGTTTTGGTCAGCACAGCCTCTTGCGCAAAAGCAACTTCGACAGCGGGCTTGCCTTGTTCAAGTTGCTGCGGGTGCAGCGGAGAGTCGGCATAAGCAGGCAGTTCTTCGGGCAAGTATTGAGGTTTTCCCTGAGAAACATAATAAAGCCCTTGCTTATCTTGCTGAATATCTAAGGTTACTTTGTCCGCTGTCCAGGTGGGCTCCACCTGCCGACCCACCCCAAAGGCCAGCAAAGCCAGAGTCAAAAAAATCCACAGGCTCGCCGAACGCAAAAAATGGCGTCGGTTACCGTGCTCAGGCGGGTAGGGCATGGTCCCCTGATCCTGATCTAAAAATTCGTCACGCGGGTTTGGCATTCCACAACTATCCTTTCTTGGCATATCATCACAAAAACCCAATAAAAATTGAATCGATTTCGGTACTTGAATGCTACAATACATAGCAAAGGAGATGCCATGAGTCGCTCTGTACCTGTCACAGATATCTACGCTATTTTATCAGGCTGGGCCCGTGCCCAAAGTCGTCGTGCCGCGCAGCCCCCTGCCCAGGCAGAGCTTTCGCAATACCTCCAGGCCAGCGCCCAGGCACTCGCAGAGCGCTTTGCCAACCAGAACACGGTTCAGGTTCAACTCAAAGACCACGGTCTCAATATTGACCAATTGCTGCAACACGACGCGGTATTGGCCTGGCAAGCCTTACGCAGCACCCCTCCATTGTGGCATACCTTACCCGACCGCTGCCCCCAGTGCGATCACTTAATGACCCAGTGGCATTGTGGTATGTGCGGCCTGGAGCTCTCCCGTTGGAAACACCGTGAAGAAAGCTTTACCCAGAGCATGGGCGCTTTACCCTGGGGCTACACCCTGGTGGCAGATCCACGCCGCCGACGCTTGATCTTTCTCTATTTGTCAGAGCACTCCGCCCCGCGGGTAGTGTGGCAAATCAACTTCTCAGAGGAATTCACACCCCAGTCAGCCCAACTGCTGTCAGCGGGTGAGGTGCTGGTGTGCAGCGAGCAAGGGCACATACAAATCGTCGATTTGTTTGGTGAGATACTCTGGGACGCAAACCTGTCTTTTCGCAATCCCGTGATGGTACAAGGCATTTTTAAAGGAGACTCACCTTACCAGGAAGGGCAAACCCAACGCTTTTTGGTGGTGGATGAAGTCTTACACCAGGTCTTTATTATTGATCGCAATAACGACATTTTATGGTCCTACGGCACGCCAGGTCATGCAGGCAAAGACATCGGCCATTTACGAGCCCCTCAGGGCGCATGCCTTTCCACAGAGGGCAACGTCATCATTGCCGATACCGGAAACCGGCGCGTTTTAGAAATCAGCCAGGTGTCGCGCACCCCCCGCAAAACCCTCTTAGAACGACAGGCACTCGAAGCACCGGGCTGGTGCGAAAGCTTGCCTAACCAGCATCTCAATATTGTTGATACCGTGCAATACCGTTATTACGAACTGGATGCTGAGGGAGAGGTCTTTAGTTCCTGCGCTTACTACCAGGATGCTTTGGACTTGCGTTATCGGGTAAAGGACGCCGTTGTGTTCATTCGCCGAGAAAATGGACATGTGCTGATTGGCAACCGTGAGCGACTCGTCGAGATCAGTCCGACCCAAAAACGCCTGCTCTGGTATATTCCCTTAACAGAGCTGCGCCTGGCGGCACACCAGTCAAAAACCCAACCCTATACTCCACCTCCCGAAGAAAAAGCCGATGGCTTACGCACAAGTTTGCGTACCACGCTGTCAACGCGCCTCAAAACCCCTTTTCAATTGGATCGGGTTCTGCGAGAAATCTCGGTGTTCAAAGGGGCTCCTGATGCCTTTTTTGAAAAAATCAAGTTGTGTTTGCGGTACGAAGAATACCCCGCGGGTCAGATTTTGCTGCGCGAAGGCCAGCGCGGAGACGCCATGTTCTTGCTGCGCGAAGGCGAAGTCGAGGTGCTCAAAGAATTTCAAAAAGTGGCAACCCTTTACCCCGGAGACATTTTTGGTGAAATGGCCCTTCTTCACAGCGCCCCCCGTACCGCCACCGTCAAAACCCTGAGTTTGTGCCGTGTGTACCGTCTCAACAAGGTGGTCTTTGAAAGTGTCATTCAGGCTTTTCCGGAAGTACATGCCCGCATCAAAACCCTGGCCGAGGCCCGTCAGCTCTCTGAAGCTCATGAGAGCCAACGCCCCCTGAGCACGGCCACTATCAGTGCCGCCGCCAAAGAGCGTCTGCAAAAGCTCATGCAACAGCCCCGGGTCAGACCGCCCATGTCGAGTCTCAAAGAGAGGCTGGCTGCAGGCCCTACCCACTGGAAGCTGCGCTATACAGATATTGAGCAACACGTTATTGAAGAAGCCCAGAAAAGTGGCTACCACTGCTTAGAGTTACATATTCAACTCAGTGTTACCTGTCGCATGAAGTCAGCACGGATTTCGCTGGTGGTGATGCAGCTCGAAAAAATTGGGGAGATTATTAAAACCTACCCCAGCCCCGAGGCGATTCTCAAAGAGAAAATCGACACCAAGGTGGTGCTGAGCCTGCTCACCCAGGAAAGCCGCACAGAAGCCATTGAGCTTGCCGCCAGCGTGGCTGAGATTATCGAAGTCAAAGCCATTCCCGTCAAACTATAAATCCGGCACAAACGCCAGTTCCGGTGAAAAATCCTCGGTAGCCAGCATCTGGCCGCGAGGAATATAGTGTTCAAACACAATGCGGCGCAAATCGCGACCCGCTTCTTCAGTAAAGCGCACTTCGGGCGTATAATCCGTGGGTGACACATAGTGATGGGGATAGGTTATGCGTTTTGCTTCGGGAGGGAAAGTATGAAAACGTTCTTCTCGACCATGCACCTGCTGTTCGCCCCAGGCGTCCAAAAAGAAGTGCAGCGGTGTTCCCTGCTGACGCAAACGCCAGGCAAAGTCGAGATCTTCTCCCCCCCAGCCTTGAAAGGCCGTATTAAAGCCATTGACCCGCTCATAGGTTTCGCGGTGCAGGGCAAAATTACCACTCCAGGCCCATTCATGGGGGTAGCGCAACATATTGGGGGCTGGCACCAGACGATCAGGCCCATAGTGCACAAAGCGTTTATCGCACCATAAAACCGTGCGTCCAGGCACAAGATAAGAAGGGGCCAAATAGTTAAACTGATACCCAAAATAACCGTATATGGCATGCTCAGGAAAATCTTGTAAATAGGCCCAGTACGCTGCTAACGCCCGTTCGTTCAGTAAAATATCCGCATCAATAAACACCAGCAAGCGTTGCTGGGCGCGGGCGACCCCCAGATTGCGGGAACGGGCCACACAACAGTCGTTAACCCGCCACAAATAATGAATGGGCGTTTGGTGTTGCTTCTGATGATGGCGCACCACCGCTTCGCCTTGTAAAGAGCCGTCGTCTACCACAATCACTTCGCTGGGCAGCAAACGCTGATAAAACAAGCACGCCAGAGCTGCATCCAGATTTTCTTCTCGCCCCGGAGAGGTACAGATAATTACACTGAGCATATTGTATTGTACCTGTAAATACGCTACATTAGAAACGCATGTCAGAAAATACCCTTGTCTCTATTCTCGTACCAATTCGCAATGAAGCGGCCTACATCGAGCGCTGTATCCAGGCAATCCTTTCCCAGGATCATCCGGCCCTCGAATGCTGGATTATTGACGGCATGTCTACGGATCAAACCCGTTCACTGCTGGCTCCTTTTCTCGAAAAACACCCCTGGATTCACCTCTGCGACAATCCCGAGCAAACGGCGCCTTATGCCATGAATTATGGCCTAAACGTCGCTCAGGGAGACGTGATTATTCGGGTAGATGGCCACTGTGAAATTGCCCCGGATTATGTCAGTACCTGCCTGCGATTACTGAATGAAACCGGTGCAGATTGTGTGGGCGGTCCTCTTGTGAATCGGGGCGAAACCCCTCGGGCAGAAGCCATTGCCCTGGCGATGAGTTCACCCTTTGGCGTGGGTAACGCCCGTTTTCGCTACAGTCAAAAGCCCGCCTGGGTAGATACCCTCGCTTTTGGGGCCTACCGTAAAACCGTATTTGAAAAGATAGGTCATTTCAATCCTGACTTAACCCGCAACCAGGATGACGAATTTAACTACCGTTTGCGCGCTGCAGGTTGCCGTATCTACCTCTCTCCTGAAATTCGCGCCGTGTATTATACGCGGGGGACTTATCGTCAACTCTGGAAGCAGTATCATGGCTACGGTTTCTGGAAGTTTCGCGTGATGAAAGATCACCCCGGCTCGACCCAGATTCGCCATCTGGTGCCCGGTATTTTTGTGATGGGGTTGCTTGGCGGGCTGCTGAGCAGCGGCACCCGTCGGGGACGTTGTTTATTGGCTTTGATGCTCTTGCCTTATACCTTGCTCGCTCTCATCATGGGGATCAAACGCACCGCTCAAAAACCAAAGGCCCTACCTGAAGTCTTGCTGAGCTTTCCTATTCTGCATCTGGCGTATGGGGTGGGGTTCTGGCAAGGCCTGGTCAAACACCTTCGCGCTGGTTTTCGCCCATGAAAAAGGTGCTGGGCTTAGACGTGGGCAACGCCAAAGTCAAAGCGCTATTTTTAGCTACAGATAACGGCAGCGTCCAGCAGTGTGCCTGGGATTCGTTGCCTTTACCGGTGAGTCAGGATCGGGCCATAGACTTTACCCTCTATTTGCCCCTGCAATTGCTACAGTTTTTACAAGCCCAGAGGATTGCAAAGCAAGATCTGGATCAGGTGGTGGTGTGTTGCAGTCACTCTTTTGCCTTTGATCCGTACAGTGATTCGATTCTGCATTTGGCTCAGGTATTAAACGACTTTTTTGAAGCGGTGCCCGTTGCGCTGGTACGGGCGGACGGTGCGCTGACCCCGCTGGCAGAACTCCCTGTCGACGACACCAACAGCCTGTATGGCTATGTGTTTAGTAATTTCTACGGTTCAGCCTGGCTGGCCAGCCAAAAAATGCACAACGGTTTGTCTTTAGACATGGGCACCACCACCTTAGATATTATTCCCATTCACAGAGGCCGCATCGATCCCACAGGCCTGGCCCAGCCCAATGATTATTTACGTTTTCGCTACCACCAGGATCGCATTCACTGGCTGGGCATGACCGTCACACCCTTAGAAAAACTGGCCCAACGTATCTCCTGTGCGGGACAAAGCTACCAGGTGGTGCCTCGGGGCTACCGCACTGAGAACCTGTTTGTTAGCTCAGAAAGCACCTCCACCAGCCTTTTGCAGCAGCACGCCTACGGCAAGTGCCTGCCAGCCCAGGCACAGGCCCAGCGCTATCTGGCCGAAAGCATTGGCCTCGATCGCCACCTGCTCAGTGCCGATGATATCGAGGCGATTCGTCAGGGATTTTTAGAAGCCCTCATTACCCAGGTGAGCCAGGCCATTGAACGGGTTTTGGAGCGAGAGTTTACAGCCAGTGCCCGAAGTGAATTAAAAATTGCCACCTTTGCCCTCGGTGCAAAGGCCGTGCTTCAGCCTGCTTTACAGCAATTGGGCATTTCTCCCGCCCAATGGGTTCAGTTGGACTATGGCCAGGACAGCGCCCTGTGGAGTGCCACCTCGGTATTTGCCATGGCCCTTTTGGCTTTAGAGCAGCAGGGCGAAAGCCTTGCGTTTTAAGCGCACGAAAAAAAGGGAGTACCGCAATGGGCACTCCCCTGATGATGGGCAAATGAGTCGGGAAACTTATTCAGTGAAGCTTTCTAACACCGTTTGAATGGCGACAAACCCTTCACGGTAGGCTTCAGTATGGTTATAGTCACGGCCGTTGCGGTCAAAGGTTTTGGGAACCCCGTACACCGGTAAGGTCAGTTTGTCCACCATGCGACATTCGCGGGTTTGAGGTGCATCTTCAGGCACGGCTTCGGAGTCTTCAAGGCGGGTGTTTAAGTCCGCTTGCTCCAACGCTTGACGCAGTTCTGTTTGTTCGGCTTCGGTCAACATACGCTCAACGGTTTTATTGCCCTCGGCATCATAAGCCGTAAACTGATTCAAACCTTCAATTTCGTACACCGTACGGGTGCCCATATCGCATTCACCTTCCACTTCAAGCTTCAGGGGTGGGAACGCGTACTCAGGCTCGGTAGGAATAGGCGTATTGTCGCGAACGGGTGCCGCAAAGCTTTCGAGTTGTGTACGAATGGCTTGCCAGCGGTTGCGGTAATCTTCGTTGGTAACACGGGTTCTGCCGTTTAAGGCGTAGCTTTCCGCTTTGCCGTTGACCGCAAGCTCCAATACCGAAACGGTACGGCACTCCAGGGTCTGAGGCGCATCATCAGGTACGGGGGTCGTACTTGCATACGCGGTGGCGATATCCTGGGCCGCCAGGGTGGCTTTTAAGCTGGCCAATTGCGCCGCCGTCAGTTGGGTCGTGCTCAAAGGCAGATTGCCCGGTTCTAAAAAGAGGTTGGGGGCTTCAGGGGCTGTGGGATAACGAAAGGTTCCGTCAGCCAGCACTTCGTATTGGGTGGAGCTACCGGTCTCCTGGCATTCGGGGGCGAGGGAAATCTTGAGGGGAAAACCGTATTGGGTGGCGTTTGCCGTGGGCTGGGCAGAAGGCTCAGCGCTGGCTGAAGGTGTAGCACTGGGATTAGGCAGGGGAGCCGGGGGTAAATTGCAAGCCCCCAACATTAAACAGGTGGTGAGTAAGAGTGGCAGTTTCATAGATATGTACCTCATTTCTGATCTTTATTCTAACCTGTTGTTGACATAATGTAAACAAGAAAGACGAAAGTTCTTAAAAAGTAACCTGAAAAGTTTCTCCTGACACGGGATCCCCCAAAAGATAAACAATGCATTTGGCTGAGACATTGTCGGGTGAAGGCAGGGCCTGTGCTTCTTTGAGCCGTATAAAGCGTTCCCACTGGGGAAAGTGCTCCGGGTCTGCCTGACGAATATGAGCCTGCATCTCTGTGTCCATGACACCGGGATTAATGATCACGGCGTCCACGGGGTGTTCCTGGGTGCGTTGTTCTTCGGCCACGCAGAGGGTAAAACGTTCCACGGCGGCTTTGGTGGCGCAGTAGAGCGACCAACCCGCATAAGCCTTGTGGGCAGCCCCCGACGACACGCTTACCATGAGTTTTTGAGCGGGCTGCCCCTGAAAGAAACGCAGAAAAAGCCCCGTCACCTGCACCACTGCACCAAAGTTAATATCCAGCGTCTGCTGCCAGTCCTGAGGGGTGCTTTCTGAAACACTGCCCAGCGGGCCGATGGCACCCACCTGCGCGGCATTGTGGATCAGATGAATCTGGGTCCAGGACGCCGCGGCCAGTTTTTCAAAACAGGCTGAGAGAATAGCTTCTGTAGCCCTTAAATCCGAAAAATCGCAGGGCACGTGTACAGAAGCATCTCCGGCCTCAGATCGGCTGAGGTTGTAGACCTGCCAGCCTTCGTGTTGGTAGCGCTGACTCAAAGAGCGCCCCAGGCCTTTGGATGCCCCCGTTATGATACACAACTTATCCGTCATTTTTAACGACCTCCACCATCATTTCATTGCGGCGAAAAGGGGGAAGCGTAAAAGGTGGGTTGTAACCGGCATACAGAAATTTTCCCTGGCTGAGAAATCCCTGGGCCAGTACCCACTGCTGCAGTTTCTGAGAAGCCGCTTGACGCTGTTCGGAATTCGCCACACCACTAAAGCGTATCACAGCCATTTGACGCGCGGGTTTTGGCACCAGCTTGACCTGTGGATTGACAGGAGCAGGAGCGGTTTCGAGGGTAAAATCTGAAGGAAGCACAAAACCGATGGACCATACCTGAGACGTACTTTGGGGCTCCACAAACACGGGGGCCGTCATGGGGATTTTTTCTCCCCGGCCTTCGCTCTGTAAGACGGGCGTTGTCATCGCGATTTTTGTGCGGCTTTGATTCTGGCCATCAATATATTCAAACAGGGGGCGAAAGCCCTTTGAAGAAGCGGTGTCCCAGGCACCTTTCGCCTGAACTTCGGCCACAATCATGGGATCATACTGTCGCAAAGAAAACACATCTTCTTGCTTCAAGACCCGGTATGGGGGTTCTTTAACGTCTCCATTATTCCCAAAAACGCTACAGGCAGTGCTCAAACCAAGCACCAAAAATCCGCTTACCCCCATCGCCACTTTCTTTAAACCCCTGGATTTTATCTTCATCGTATACATTCCTTTTTTCTTGGTGATCTATAGATATGTTAAGGACAAGTACAGGTTAAAACCCGTTAAAACGCTATAAAAAAAGCATTGTTTTCTGTTACAATTGCCCTAAAGGCAGCCTATAGATGTCTTATCTGGAAAGCGAGCACCCCATGTTATACCGTTCTTTACTCCTCAGCTTCATTATTCCTCCCATCCTCAGTAGCATGGTGTCCTGTGCCCGCGCTCCCGAAACCCCCAACACCTCTACACCCGTTACCAGCGTGGAGTCTTTAAATAATAAAAGCCTTACAGAACTCAGCGCTCAGCGTATTGATTTACTGCGAGAGCTTGAGACGATCTCCGCACGCGAGGCAGAGCTGCAAAGTCTGATTGGAGCCGTTCAAGTGCAAGATCCCAGCGAGCGCCAGCAACGGGAGCAATTGCGCACCGAACTGCGCGAACTTCAGGAGCGTGAGGCCGAGATCAAGTTGCTGCTTGAAAACACAGTCACCGCTCAGAACCAGGTGACCTCTCAGAGCACCAACAATGTCTTGCAAAAACAAGAACTGGAAAGCCTACAGTTGCAGATTGACCTGACCCAAACAGAGCTTTCCCGTTTAATGGACCAACGCAATCAGTTACGGGCACAGGTCATCGCCGGAGGCACCACCCTGGATAGCCCCAATGCCAGTATTTTTCAAAATGAGATTCGTGAAGTCAACACGCAGATCAGCGCAAAAATTGATGAGCTAGAAGGCCTGAGCCAACAGCTCAACCGGCTGGTCAATAACGTCAGCAGCCAGGGTACCGAAAACAGTGGCGCTTCTCAAAGCGCTCTCAGTGCAGAAGCCGCGCGTCTGCAAGCCAGCATCAGCAGTAAAGAAGCTGAAATCCTGGAGCTGGATCGACGCATTAAGGCCTTGCTGAGCCAAACCGATACGGTGGCCGTGGACCAACAAGAAGCTTACGAAGCCGAGCGCGCCAAACTGATCACCGAAGTGGCCGAAGAAAAAGAGAACCTGGCCCGCATCCAGGCCCAGCTCAACTAGTCAGCAAAAACAAAGCTCAGGCAGCTTATTGGCGACTTAAAACATCCACAATCAACCCGTTCAATTCTGAGCGGGTTTTTTCGTCCACCATACCGGTCATGGCCAGCTTTTTACTGATCTGAAAGGAACGCACCGCCGCATAGGTGTTGTTGTCATAGGTGCCGTTGATTTCCACTTTCTGATACCCCAGCTTGTACAATACCTGTTGCAAGAGGCGCACTTCCCGTCCCTGACTGACATGACCTGGACGATTTGAGGGCCCCAGGTTATCTGTGAGCTGAAAAAAGTCTGCAATGCGCTCGGGAATTTCCGGCAACCGGGCGGTCTTCACCATTTCCAATAACACGTCGGTAAAGGCTTCGCGACGGGCTTCAATGCTGGCCCACTTTTTAAGCTGCAATACCTGCTGAAACTCCCGCAGCGTGTTTAAAATGGCTTCGCGAGCCGCTTCCTCATAAAAAATAGGCTGCAAAAGCTCGTTTAAGCGATCGCGCGTCGCCCCCTCCACAATGCCCGAAATAGGCAATTTTTGGTCCATTTGAAAGCGGCTTAACTCAGAGAAGGTCTGCAGATCAAATTGTCCGCTGCATTTCACCGGATACCCCAACTGGGCTAACACCTGCTGAGCACGGTATACCTCAAGTCCTTTACTCACAATCCCCATTTGCCCCATATTGCCCAGGCGAGACTGCAGGGCTTCTCGGGGACGGTTTTCAGCATCGGGTGAGGTATCTTCTTCCTCTTCTTCCTGAGGAAAAGACTGCACCTGCTCCAAAAGCAAATCAATAAATTCAGTGATCATTTGGCTTTGAAAAGCATTGGGCGCTAATTGCAGCTGGCCCATTAAAGTACGAATAATATCCTGCAAAATGTCGTGGGCCTCTTGCTCCGCCAGCACCACAGCCACCACCGGATTTAGCACCTCGCGGGTGGCGGCGTCTACCCAACCCGTGACGGGTAATTTATGCAAACTTTGCACCGAACGCACCGCCGTGTAGGTGGGCCGGTCAAAAACCCCTGACACCATTAAAGAATGCCCTTGCTTGCGCAAAGCCCGCTGCAACATGTCGACCTCAGGCCCCTGATGCACGGTGGCGGGGCTATTGTCGAGACCAATATCTGAAATCAACTGGTTTGGCGGCGGCCCCTCGGGTTCAGCGACTGCGTGGGTCTGGCTCTCCGCCTGGCGGGCCTGCGCCTGCGCCTGGGCCTGTAAACGCTCTTCGCGCTGGGCACTGGCTTTGACCGCTCTGGGTAAGAGCTGTCGCATGCGGGCATGACCCGGCTCTAACTGTAAACCGGCCCTTAAAAAAGCGGTGGCTATGTCCGGGCGGCCCCCTGCATAGGCGATGTAGGCCATGCCCCAATAAGGCTCAGCCAAATCCTGGCCAAATTCTTCGAGCACAGAACGGTACAGTTCTAAAGCTTTCATCACCAGTGATTTGCTGCTCTTCATGGCCTTTGCAGACTTCAGAAACTGGCGTGCCTGCGCACAACGTTGCAAACCCTGCTGCAGATCAGCCATTAGCCATGCGCCGCCTTGTGTCGTTTTTTCACAGACAGGGTGAGCTCAAAGCTTGCCACAGGATCCTGGGGACGGTCGGTGGGTACATAAGCGGTCACAGTCACGGTCATATTTTGCCGCTCACCGGTTTCCATGGCGTCATCCACCAGCTTTTGCACCGCCAGGCCATCTTCACAGACAAAGTACACATCGCCTTCGGCACGGCGTAAGAACTCGGCCTTAAAATCTTTAAACACCATGTTCATGGGCAACTTTTGGCGCATAATCGCATTCATGGCCATAAACCCACCGGCACAGTCCGCGCCAGCCGCCAGGGCACCAAAATACATGGAGTTCAAATGGTTCTTGCTGCGCCAGGTCAGAGGGATTTTAATCACACAATTTTTATCGCTAATTTCGATAATGCGGGGCTGTAAAAAAAACAGGGTGGGTACTTTGGTGAGACCAAAGCCCTGCAAAAACAGATTTTCTGAAAAATATTCGGGCAAATACTGTTTCAGGCTTTTCCAATAGGGGTGGGCAGTCAGGGTCGCGAGCATAAAAGGTCCTCCAAAATTTCTCTTGCAGTTTAACATTTATCTGTTTTTTTGGGTACAATGCCCCATATGTCCACAGTGAACCTGACCGAGTCCCTCAACAGCCCTGTTTTTTTAGGAGCCTGGGGTAAACCGCTGCTTATTTTGCATAGCCTTATGGCTATCTTATTGCTGGGTGCCATGACCCATAACGTGCTCTTGACCGTCCCCTACCTCTGGAAGCGCTATAAAAAGGTACGGCTCGAAAAGCTGTATGTAAAAGTGGTACTGGTGGCCTACAGCTTAACCTTTGCCCTGGGTGCTGTGGTATACCCCAATTACCGTTACCATGTGCGAGACCTTTACTTTGACAAACACATGCCCTGGGCCAGCCATCTCTTTGACATTAAAGAGCACTGGGCAGCCATTGGCCTGGGAATGGTGGGCGTCTTCTTTTTACTCAGTTTAACCTTTGACCCCCGCAAAGACCGCGAGCGGGTGTTTTTATATGTCTTCTTGTCTTGCGCGATTACCCTCACCGTCTGGTTTAACCTGATCGCGGGTCTCTGGCTTACCGCCCTGAAAGGGGTCGTTTAAGTGTTCGAAGGTTATCTCCAACGCTATCCCCAACGCTTTTGGTGGACCCTTGGCAGTGGTTTTGTGTTTGTGTACTGCCTGTGTTATTTTCTCACCGAGGTATTGCCCTACCCCAACCTCTGGTATTACCCCGTGCTGCGTCGCTGGGAGTGGGGATTCACCCCCTCAGAGGGTCTGAGGATGGGCTGGTATGGCAAAGTGTTGTGGTCTCTCGTCAGTGCCAGCGTCTTCACCCTACTCTGGGGGCTATCCTGGCCTCTCTGGAAAAAGCGCACTGCCTTTTGGCTGGCTTTCTTTGATCTGGGCGCCATGGCAGCCACGGTTTATGTACTCTTTTACATTGCACGGGTTTTGAGCACCCGATATTAAGTTATACTGAACTCTATTCGCTTTTGTAATACGACACGGAGATTGAAATGCACCATTGGTTAATGAAGTCAGAGCCCGATGTCTACGGTCTGGATCGCCTCAAAGCAGAAGGCACCACCGGCTGGGACGGCATTCGGAATTATCAGGCGCGCAATTTTATGCGCGACACCATGCAAGTGGGCGATAAGGTGCTGTTCTATCATTCCAATAGCAAGCCTCCGGGTATTGCCGGCACCGCTGTTGTCAGCAAACTTCACCTGGTAGACCCCACGCAATTTGATCCCACCAGCCCCTATTACGATCCCAAATCCAGCCCCGACAACCCCCGTTGGGAAATGGTCGAACTGCGCTACGAAAGTCACTTTAAGCACTATCTCCCCCTGGGAGATCTTCGCGCTGAAGCCCCTCTCAAAGACATGCTGCTCCTTAAAAAAGGCATGCGTCTTTCGATTCAGCCGGTCACTGCCGCTGAATTTAAACATATTCTCAAACTGGGCCAGAAAGGGATTCATTAATGGCTGAAACACCCAAATTAACCGTGCTACAACAGGTCTACTTAGAGCTTTTGGAGCATGATCATGAATCCATTCGCGAAGAGGCCGTCAAGCAACTGATTGAAATGATTGATGCCGACGTGGTAGAAGCCCTGGCACAACGTATTGAAGACCCTGACTTTTCGGGCATGATGGAAGCCATTTGGTTACTGGGCAAAGCAGAGGCTACCCAGGTCACCGAAATCTTAATTGAACGCTTTCAAGAAGAAAACGATCCTCAACTGCGCGAAGTCATTGCGGGTGCTTTCGCCGAAATGGGCGATGTGCGCGCCCTACAGGTGCTCATTGACGCCTTAGAAGACGAAAGCAGCAACGTGCGCGATGCCGCCGCCATTGCCCTGGGTGAAATGCGCGATTCGCGCGCCATTAAGCCTTTAATTCAACGTTTAAAGCCGCCCCATTATCAGGCGATCGCAGGTTGGGCTCTCGCTTTAATTGGCGATAAACGGGCCATTAAACCGCTGACCAACACCCTGTTGCAGGCCCCTGACGAGTCCGTGCGCGGCATGGCGGCCAGGGCCCTGGGTAAAATGGCCCACCCCGATGCCGATCAGGCCGTCATCGTGGGCTTAGAAGACGATGATGACAACGTGCTGATCGAAGTGATTCGGGTGATTGGTGAACGTCAGCTGGAGCCGTTTTTAAACGACTTAGAAGCCCTTTTTCAGCGCAGTGACTCTGATCGCGTTCAGCTGGCCATTGCGGTGGCCATGAGCCGCTGCGGGCGCGGAGAAGCATACCGTGACTACCTGTGCGAGGTCTTACAAGAAGACCCTGACTGGGGCGCTCGCCTGAGTGCCTTGATCGGCCTGCGTCAAATGCCTTACGAAGAAGTGGAGCGAGACCTTCGCAAAGCTTTAGAAGACGAACACTGGCTGGTGCAAAAAATCGCCGCGCGCTCGCTCCTGGAGCTTCAAGACGCCATGCTGTTTGAAGCTTTAGAAGAGCTTCTCGGCGATGAAGAAGAAGACATTATGCAGGCCGTCATCGAAAGCAGCTTCTTTGAATTGCTAGAAAACAACGAAAACTAAGAGCAAGAACGACCCATGGGATTTGCAGATGAACTCATTCAGGGCTTACGAGATGCCCTGGCTGCCACACCGCAGAATAGTGTACTGCGCCGCCATCTGGCGGAAATGCTGATTCAGCACGGTCAGCCCGAGGCTGCCGTTAAAGAACTTAAAACCGTGCTGGAGCAGGAACGCAGCCCTGAAAACTACCTTTTGTTGGCTGAGGCCTATCAAGATCTCAAAAAATACAGCACCGCTCTTACCCTGCTGGAGACGCTATCTGCGAAGGAACACCCGCGGGTCGACTATTTATGGGCGCGCCATCATCTGGCCCATGACGCCATTCCTCTGGCGCGAGACCATTATCAACGGGCCTTAAAGCGTTCCCCAGAATTAAAAGACGAGGCCCTCGAAAAAGCCCTGTTTCTGAGCGTCTCTCTCCACCCCCCTGCTGAGCCTTTAAAAGCCAGTCCAGAGCCGTTGGCTTTAACGCCACCCCAGGAATTATTTCCCCGAGAAAAACCGGTGATTGACTTTTCGCAAGTGGGAGGTATGGACAATGTCAAAGCTGAAATTCATGTGAAGTTCATTGCGCCCTTTAAGCACGCTGAGCTGTACGCCAGCTACGGTAAAAAAAGCGGTGGGGGCGTCTTGCTATACGGCCCGCCAGGCTGCGGCAAAACCCATCTGGCCCGCGCCAGTGCCGGAGAAGTGGCAGCTCACTTTATCTCGGTGGGTATTCACGAAGTGCTTGATATGTGGCTCGGCCAAAGCGAAAAAAACCTTCATCAATTGTTTACTTCAGCCCGCCAGCAGCGCCCCTGCGTTTTATTTTTTGATGAGGTAGATGCCCTGGGTAGCAAACGCTCCGACATGCGCCACAGCGCAGGCCGCCAATTGATCAATCAGTTTTTAATTGAGCTGGACGGCCAAAACCAGAGCAATGAAGGGCTTTTGATTCTGGCAGCCACCAATGCTCCCTGGCAATTGGACAGCGCCTTTCGACGTCCCGGCCGCTTTGACCGCATTATCTTTGTGCCGCCGCCGGATCTTGCCGGGCGACAGGCTATTTTAGAGATGCTCCTGGCAGGGAAGCCGGTGGAAGCAATCGATACCGCAGCCCTGGCCCGTAAAACCCCGTATTATTCGGGCGCAGATCTCACCGCACTGGTGGACGCAGCAGTCGAGCAAAAACTGAGTGAAGCCCTTCAAAGCGGCAAGCCCGAGCCCCTCAGCCAAAAAGACCTGCTACAGGCGGCCCGAACGGTCCATCCCAGCACCAAAGAGTGGTTTGCCACAGCAAAAAATTATGCCCTGTATGCCAACCAGGCCGGTCTTTACGACGATATTCTGCGCTATCTCGATCAACACCCTTTGTAACCATGCATCGCTATGCAGAAAGAGTGCAGTGGCTTTTAGACCAACAGCGGTATGGCATGGCGTTGACGGTCTTGCAAGACTGGCTCAGCGAGTCCCCGGACAAGCCCATTATTCATGCCTTTTTGGCACTGTGTTATAGCGAAATGCACCAACTCAAGCGCGCACAAACCCACGCCGAACAAGCGGTGGCCCTGGGACCTGACTTAAGCTATAGCCACTATATTTTGGGGGTCGTTCATCAGGACAAAGGTGAGCTCAAACAGGCCCAACAGGCCTACTTAGAAGCCCTGCGCCTGGACCCCGAAGATCCCGATTACCACACCCGTTTGGGGCTGGTCTACTGGCAGCAAAGTCAGTGGAACGCAGCCCTACAAGCTGCCGAACAGGCCCTGGCTTATGCTCCCGACCATATTGATGCGCTCAATCTGCGTAGCATGACCCTGGTGCGCATGGGAGCAAGCGCTGAAGCCGTAGAAAACCTCAACCACGCTCTGACCTACGATCCCGAAAATCCCCGGGTGCATACCAACCGTGGATGGTCCTTGCTGCACGCTCAACAGCACGGCGAAGCCCTGAATGCCTTCCGTGAGGCCCTGCGTCTCGATCCCACCCTGGCCTGGGCCCGGGAAGGTATGCTCGAAGCCCTCAAAGGGCGCTACCGTCTTTATCGTCTTTTTCAGCGGTATCGCTTTTGGATGTCGCGCTACGGCGGTAAACAACAATTGCTCATGATGCTGATCTGGATTGTGGTGTTGCGGCTGGTGTTTAGCTATAGCGGGCGTTCCTGGCCCGCCTTTACCTTAGGGCTCATGGCCGTATATTTTAGTTTTGTACTCATGACCTGGTTAATGGAGCCCCTGTTTAATGTGGTTTTGTCCTTTGACCCCCACGGGCGCTACTTGCTTAACCCCCAGGAACGACAGGGTGCAAAGCTCATGAGTGGTTTACTATTGAGCGGCATAGGATTTGGGATTGTGGGCTTTTTTAGTGCCTGGACAAGCCTTTTGCTCAGTGGTCTATTTTGCGTTTTACTGCTGATCCCCGTGGCTGGAATACAAAGCACCAGCCACGCCCCCCACCGCACCTTTTTAAGCTATTACACCCTCTTTTTAAGCGTGTTGGCCGCGGGTAGCGTGGTGAGTCATGCCCTGGGCGCGCAAACCGCCTTTCTGTTTAGTCTGATCTGCTTTGGCCTCGGCTGGCTGGCTTTTTCATGGACCACCAACCTTTTACACTTGAAATCTTCGGGCTAAGGCGTCACAATCAAGCTATGCAACATCCATTTCAATCGCTTCTCTTGTGTGCCCTGCTCAGCACCTTGCTGGGCATCGTCTTACCTGCTGCCCACGCCCGGCAAAACCCACAGGTGGTCAAACAGTATTTAGAGAGCGTTCTGGGGCCTGGTGTCCAGGTGAATATCAGTGAAGATGCTGGAGAAGATGCACGCCAGGAGCGCCGTATCACCCGCGACACCCCACAGATTGCGGCACAAAAAACCCAGCCACAAACATCGCAGCAAAGCACCACCGAAAACACCGAGCGTACCCAGCAAGAAACCCGCTGGACCTATAACACCACCGAGACCCTGAGCCAGGTGGCGGCACAACCCGGCAAACGCTCCATTACCGTGGTGTATCCCGCCAGCGCAGACCACTCCCCTGAGTCTGTGGAGCAACTGGTCAAAGCCGTGGTAGGGCTAAAGCCCGACGAGACCCTGGTGGTACAGCCTTACAATCCCCCTGCAGCACCTGTCTTTGGCAACAAACCGGAACAAAAACTTTGGCTCTGGGCCCTGGGATGTGTGCTTTTAGGCCTCTTACTGGGTCTGAGCGCAAGTTTTTATTGGCGCCGTCGCCAGCAACAGCAGAAAATAGCGTATAATGAGGCTTCCAGTGTGCTTTACAGTACACCTCAGTTTATAGAGGATTCTTCTCATGCGTCTAAGTTACAGTAGTCTCTTTCCCGATAAAGTCAAACATGCCTGGTGCAAACGCAAGCGTTTGCCTGCGGATAACCCGTATACATTGCCCGCCGGAGACTACTGTATTTATGACTTATATGCCCTCTCCGGCATTGCGGATCCTGATATTTATCTCACCGTCGAATACCGCAAAGATCAGAGTCAAAGCGCGACCTTACGCTGTTTATTGTCTCCCCAAAAAGCAGAAATTATGATCAGCGCCGAGCACCTGCAGTCTCCCAGCGCGCCCCAGGTGCGTCAGATGGTGGCCGATATTTTTAACGAGGACAGTGCCCTGCGCAAATTGCTGCAGGTACGCAAACGCGAGGTGCAGGTGGCCTGCGAAAACCTCAGAGTAGCCCAGGATGTTCCTGAAACCCAGCTTTTGCCTGAAGTAGCCATTCGTCGCCTCGCAGGCACCTTAGAGCAGGTCATGCAAGCCAGTAGCCCGGAAGAAGCTGAAGCCCATTTGGATCACTTGTTGAGCGATCTGCGTCAATCCTTGCTGGATAATTTCAGCACGCAGTCAGCGCCTTAGGATATCTGGCACAAGTTTTACACTGTTTCGCCTATAATAAAAACAAGTATGTGTTTGCAGTAAAGGTCAGTGCTTATGAGTAACCTCTCACCCCTCGGAAAACTTCAACAACTTCAACAGCTATTGCCCGGCCAAAAACTCACCCCGGAGCGCTTAGAGGCCTGGAAAACCGAAGCGCTTCAGGACCACAAGCTCGACAAAGACGAAGCCGCCTTTTTACTGGACCAAATCAAGACCCAAAACGTCAGCGATGAGGCTTTCCCGGCAGTTACAGAGCTGCTGCAAACGGGTTACAGCAGCCACACCGCCAATCCCGTGGCCCGCATTGGCGGACACGAACTGCCCCTGCACCGGGTGGCCGACGATTTCACTTTAGAAACCGCCCGCTCCATTACCGATACCAATGGTATTGATGAAGTCTATTTCAAGGGTGAGGACAATAAGCTCTATGTGGCCTACGGCGATACCGCCGCCAAAGGGTCTCTGGACCTGTCTCGCATCAAACAAAACTACATTACCCGTGTAGACGGTAAAAAATTTACCGTGGTACATCTTAATAACGAGACCAATACCACCTGGGAAGGGGCAAAAGCCCCCTGGGTGTCTACCGCCAAGACCTTAAAAGACGCAGGCCAAAACGGGATTGTTAAGGGGATTGGCGAAATGACCACCGCCGTGACCGCCATGTTTATTGGCAAAACCGTTTTAGACAACGGGATTAAGCACGTCACCACCAAAGCCGCTGGCGAAGCCGCCACCCAGGTGGGCGCAAAAGTCGCCGAAACCGCCGGGGTGGGTCTCATTGACACTGCCAAAGGCTTAAGCAGCAGCATTGGCAGCAGTATCAAAAGCTCTTTGCGTTCAGTGGCTGTGGGTGGCGCTGTAGCCGGCATTGTCGTGGGTACCGTGGTGGGCGTGGGCTCTGCCATTGGCGCGGTCAAGGTGCAGTTTAACGACCGCGATTACACCAGCTTAGACATGATTACCGGCAATTATTAAGGGTTAGTCCTGGGGATAGCGATCGGGCCAATAGGCTTGTAAACGATCCTTTAAAAAACGCTCTCGCCCCTGTTCAGTGGGCCGATAAAAAGCCTGGGGTTTCATGGCCTCAGGAAAATGATGCTGAGGCACAAAATGCCCCGGGTAGTCATGGGCATAACGGTATCCCTTGCCATAATCCAGCGACTTCATCAAGGCGGTGGGTGCGTTCCGCAACGCCAGGGGCACCGGCGCATCGCCATGCCGCTTCACCCAGTCCAGGGCATCATTAATGGCCACATAGGCCGCATTACTCTTGGGACAGGCTGCTAAATAGGTGACCGTTTGCGCCAACAAAATCCGGGCCTCTGGCATACCAATGCTCTTAACCCCCTGAAAGCAAGCTTGCGCCAGCGACAGGGCATAGGGCTCCGCATTCCCAATATCTTCCGCGGCAGCAATAACCAGACGGCGGGCAATAAAAGCGGGGTCCTCGCCACCTGCTAACAGGCGGGCCAACCAGTAAATGGCCGCGTCAGGATCAGAACCCCGAATGCTTTTAATCAGGGCTGAGGCCAAATTGTAGTGAGACTCTCCCTGCTTATCATGGGCGAGGGGGCGTTCAAACACCTGACGCAGCAGGGCCGCGGATAGCACAATCGTCCCCAGAGGCTCACCCGCGGCTAAGCGTTCAGTGCGCTGTTGAACCGCCCATTGCACAGCTTGCTCTAAACGGTTCAATAAGACCCGCGCATCACCCCCGGATCCTAAAAAGAGCGGTTCCCAATCTTCAATATGCAGGATAAAGGTTTTCAAGCTTGCATCTTCTGCTAAGGCCCGTTCAGCAATATGCTGTAAAGCCTCCCGGCTGAGCGGCTCTAACACGTACACCTGACAGCGAGAGAGCAGGGCCGCAATCACTTCAAAAGAAGGGTTTTCAGTGGTGGCGCCCATTAACACCACATCACCGGTTTCCACCGCCTGCAACAAGGCATCTTGCTGGGCTTTGTTAAAGCGGTGAATTTCATCAATAAAAAGTACGGTGCGTTGTGCAAAGAGGCCTTCTTTTTGCTGGCGCGCCGTTTCTAACACGTGGCGCACCTCTTTCACCCCGGCAGATATTGCCGATAACTCGAACAATTGTGCGCCACTTTGGTGGGCCAGCAGACGGGCCAGGGTGGTTTTACCCGTACCCGGAGGTCCCCAAAAAATACAGGAGTGTAAAGTCCCTGTGGCCAGCATCCGGGCCACGGGTGCATCGCCCTGTAACAGCTGATTTTGACCGAAATAAGCCAGGGCATGTTGTGGGCGCATGCGTTCTGCTAAAGGAATCAGGGGCCAATCGTAGTGGGTCATGTTTTTTTGCCAAAATAAATTGCTATAATATCCGTAATATACATGAAAGCTCCCCGGATTTGTTCTGTCTAATCTAAATAAAAAGGTGAAAACGCGTGGAAGAGGTTCAGCATCAATCAGCAGCCGACACAAGATCAAAGCTTTCTTCTCTGAATGTGCACACAGGTCTTGCAGAAGACTCTGTTTTTTTTCAGGCGCCCATTGGCATCTCCATCACAGATACCCACGGACGTTTTATTCAGGTGAACCCCTATTTTTGTGACTTTTTAGGTTATACCCAGGAAGAGCTTCTGGCACGCACCATCATGGATGTCACCCATCCTGAGGATCGTACGCTGGGGGCCATTGAGCGCAATGAATTGGCTCACCGAGAAGAGCCTGAGTTTCTATATCTCGAAAAGCGCTATGTGCATAAACAGGGACATACCCTCTGGGGCAGTCTGCGATTCACCGCCTTAAAACAAGCACAGCCCCCCCACCATCTTTGCCTGGGCATGCTTGAGGATATTTCATCGCGCAAGCGCATGGAGGAAGACCTTAAAAGCAATGAACGTCTCTTTAGTGCTGCGTTTAATAACGCAGGCATTGGCATGGCCATTCTAGACGTGACAGGACGTTTTTTAGAAGTGAATCGCTCTTTTTGTGAATTTTTAGGCTATACCGCAGAACAAATCAAAAGCATTGATTTTCAGAGCATTACCCATCCTGAGGATTTATCCTCAGATCTGCTTCAGTTTGAAGCCTTACTGGCCGGTGACATTAGCGCATACGCCATGCACAAACGCTATGTTCATGCTTCAGGAGAAGTGCGTTGGGGGGCCTTAAGCGTTTCGGTCTCTCGCAACGAAGGGGGGGACCTTGAGTATGTACTTTCCCAGATTCAAGATATTCACCCTCAAAAAACGGCTGAAGAAAAAAGCCGTGCTCAGACCCGTCTTTATGAAAGTGTTTTTTCTTCGGCATTTTCTTTTATGGGCCTTTTAAATGCTGATGGCCTTATTCAGGAAATTAATCTCAATGCTCAGGCCATGACCGGTATCAACAAAGAGTTGGTCTTACAATACCCCCTCGACAAATGCTATTGGTTTCATGGTTTACCCGAACAGCAGCAGCGCATTCGCCAGGCCATTGAAGCCGCGAAAAAAGGCGAGAGTGTGCACGAAGAAATCAAGATTTTAGGCAAAGAGGGTGTACTCACGCTGGACTTTTCTTTACGCCCCGTGTTTGACCCTCACCAAAAGGTCACCCACCTTATTGCCGAAGGACACGATATTACCCATTTAAAAAATAACGAAAAGCAGTTGCGGCATCAGGCCGAACAGTTGCAACGCCACAATAAAGATCTTCAGGACTTCACCCATATTGCCTCCCATGATTTACAAGAACCCCTGCGCAAAATTCGTGCCTTTGGAGAGCGTCTGGCCGACCAGGAAAGTCTGAGCGAAAAAGGAAAAGACTTTTTAGCACGCATGAACAACAGCGCCGAACGCATGCAATACATGATTCAAGACCTCTTGACTTATTCCCGCATTGACAAGCAAACGCTCTCTTTAGAGTCTGTGAGCCTCAACACCTGTATAGAGCGGGTTCTGGAAAGCCTGAGCTTACAAATTGAAGAAACCCGCGCGCAGATCACCATCGGCCATTTGCCGATGGTGCAAAGTGCCCCTGTTCATATGGAGCAATTGTTTCAAAACCTACTCAGCAACGCATTGAAATTTAGTCGTCCGGGTGTTGCTCCTGAAATTACGGTGACCTGTAGTTTAGAAGGAGCCGTAGACTTTCAAATTGAAATCACGGACAACGGCATTGGCTTTGATCCTGTCTATTCAGAGCGTATTTTTCAGCCTTTCCAACGTTTGCATAGTCGCCATGAATACACGGGTAGCGGTATCGGTTTGGCCATTTGCCGCAAGATTGTGGATTATTACCAGGGTAAGATATGGGTTGAAAGCACCCCTGGAGAAGGCAGCTGCTTTTTTATGGTTTTACCCTTTGCACAACCCCCCATGGCTATTCAGGAGGAACCCGCCTCATGAGTTATCTGCTGATTGTCGATGACGATTTAGATGACTGCCTGCTCGTAGAAGAAGCCTGGAAAGAGACCGGTCTATCGGTGACTTCCCGCTGCAGGCACAAGGGTCAAAATCTCCCATGAAGCAGGCCGATAAACTCAATATTCTTCTTTTCGAAGACGATGAAGATGATGTTTTGCTCTTTGAGGAATGTCTTCAGTCGGTGGCTAATTTTAGCGTGGCTCTCACCTGGGAGCGCAATCCCTCACAGATTGAAAAACACCTCAAAACCCCGTGGGATATCATTTTTGTAGATGGCTATCTGGGGGCTTTTCACGCCGTTGATTTGATTCCGCTGTTGCATCAGCATAAAATCAAGGCACCCATTGTGGTGCTGACAGGAGCAGATAACCAAGAACTGGCCCGTGCCGTGCTTGAAGCCGGCGCTGAAGACTATGTGGTGAAAGACCGACTGACTCCCCCCTATATCGAACGCATTGTGCGTTACAATTTACAGCGTTTTCAACAAAACCTACAAGCCCATCAGCTCAACGAAGAACTGGAACATCATGTCCAACTCCGTACCGCTGAGCTCACCCGCATTAACTTTAGTCTTCAGGAAAGTGAACAACGGGCCCAGTTGCTCAAACGCATCGCCACCACGGTGCATAGCGACATTGACGAGCAAAGCTTTTATTACAAAACCCTGGAACTGCTCTGTTATTTTACGGGTTGGTCTCTGGGCCATGTGGTCTTTACAGAGCCGCAACAATCCATGCCTCTCCCCCACCGCCAGGTTTGTTTCACCATGGAGCCAGAAGCCTCATCCACGCTTTGTCAGGTACCCCCCCTTCATCTCAGTGCGTTGCAACACGATCAAAGCCCCGTGTGGAAACCGTTTTACCTGGCACAAGAACGTGTTATTTATCGGGAGATTCCTTCAGAGGAAAGCACGCGCATGCAAGCAGCGACAAAGCTGGGTTTTCATAGCCAGCTGCTGTTTCCCCTGAAGTTGCGACAACGGGTACTCTGTTTTTTTGAGTTTTTCTGCCACTACCCTTTAGACAATGCAGACAGCATAATTAGCATGCTCGAAGAAGTGCAGCAGCAGTTAACAGTGGCCCTCAAACGTCGCATGAGTGAACAGGCCCGTATGTTAAGCGAACGTCGCTTATCTCAGGCCTTACGTATTGGACGCATGTGCAGCTTCACCTGGGACTTAGAAGATGACAAATTGTGGTTTTCTCCAGAGGTCAAAACCTTATTTGACACCCCCATTCCTCTGCCCAAAAACCGCAAAGACGTCAAACACATTATCCATGCTGAAGATCTTCAGCGGGTGAGTGAAGCCTGGCTTTATGCGCTACAAACCTCAAGCACTTATGCCCTGGATCACCGCCTGGTGGGTCACGATGGCCGCATTCATTATGTGGGCGTACAGGGAGAAATTGAGTGCGACGTGCAAACCCGTAAACGCCGCATGATTGGAAGTATCCAAAACATCAACGAACGCAAGAAAAGCGAATTTCATTTGGCGCGCTTAAAAGAAGCCGCCGAAGCGGCCAATACGGCCAAATCCACTTTTTTAGCCAATATGAGTCACGAAATCCGCACGCCCCTGAATGCCATTCTCGGCTTTACACAAATTCTCATGCGTGACAAACACCTGAACCCCCAACACTTGGCGCATATTCAGATGATGAACAAAAGCGGCGAACACCTGTTAGGACTTATCAATGATATTTTAGAGATGTCCAAAATTGAATCCGGGCGTATACAACTCAAAGAAGAGTCCGTTGATTTACATGAATTGCTGAAAGACGTCCATCAGCTTTTTTTAACCCAGGCACAACGCAAGGGGCTCCAGCTTCAACTGGCGTTGAATGAGAGCATTCCCCCTCGGGTGGTTTTAGACAAAAGCAAGCTAAAACAAATTTTGTTTAATATTCTCAGCAACGCCTTAAAATTTACCACCAGCGGTTTTATTTGCATACGTGTGTTTTGGCAGCTGGGAACCCTGCGTTTTGAAATAGAAGATACCGGTGAAGGCATTGCGCCCGAAGAAATGCATCTGGTCTTTGAAAGTTTTGGGCAAACCCAAAGTGGTAACAAAGCCCAGCAGGGTACAGGCCTGGGCATGCCCATCAGCAAAACCTACGCCCAAATGATGGGGGGTGACCTTACCCTAACCAGCGAACGCCACGTCGGCACCATCTTTCATCTCAAAATAAGTGCTTCCCTGAGTGACGAAACAACCCCTTTGGCCTCCGAACACAATCACGACAAATACCAGCAGGTCAACTATGTTTACCCCCTGGACACGGGAGCGCCCCGCATTTTAATTGCTGACGACAATATCGCCAACCAACTCTTTTTACAAGAAGCCCTGACCGCCCTGGGTTTTCACACCCATACCGTGAACGAAGGCGAAGCCGTTATTCAAGCTTTTCAAAGCTGGTACCCCGATCTGATTTTGATGGATGTAGACATGCCCGGTATGAATGGCCTGGAAGCAGCAAAACGTATTCGCACCCTTAGCACTGGTAAGCATTTGCCCATTGTGTTCATCACCGCCAGCGCCTTTTCTCACGAAAAACAAGCCCTGATGCAAGCGGGCGCAAATGATATTCTTTTAAAACCCCTACACCTCAACACCTTGTTGTATACTTTAGAAACACGATTGGGACTAAGGTATGGGTTTCATGAGCCCACTGAAGAAGTAGAAGCTCCTCACTCCCCCGAGATCGACGCTAACCTTGCCCCTGAAGATACCAAAATCTTAATGCAGTATATTTTAGAAGGTGATCTTGACGCCTTTCTCGAAGCGCTTCATCAGCAAACCCTGCCTACCGATCTTAAAGCGCGCCTGCTAGAGCTGGCAGACCATTATGCCTTTGACAGCATTACAGAACTTTTGCGCCAACAAAATAAAGAAGGACATCATCATGCCGAGTGACTTGCCAAGCCTTTCCGCCATGGCAGATATTTTATTGGTGGACGATACCCCCGCAAATCTCAAAGTCCTCACTGAACTTTTAAAAGATCAGGGCTATAAAGTACGAATCGCCACCAATGGAAAGGGTGCATTGGAAGCGGTTTCTCGCAAGCTGCCGGATCTGATTTTACTGGATATTAACATGCCTGAAATGGACGGCTATGAAGTGGCCCAACAGCTTAAAGCCCAACACCTATATCGCAACACGCCCATTATTTTTATTTCAGCCCTCAACGATATCCAGGACAAAATCAAGGCCTTTGAAGCCGGTGGCGTGGACTATATCACCAAACCCTTTCACTTTGCAGAGGTCAAGGCACGGGTCGAAACCCATTTAAAAATCAATGCGTTGAATCAATCTCTGCAGAAACAGAACCGCGCACTAAGCGAAAGTCTTCAGCGAGAACAGGAATTAGAAAGCCTGCGGGACAATCTCGTCAATATGATGGTGCATGACCTGCGGTCTCCTTTGACGGGGATTTTGGGCTATTTATCGCTGCTCGAAATGAAAGCAGCCCAATGGGACGAAACCAGTCAAAAGTTTTTAAAGAACGCGCAGGAAAGTACCGACACCATGGTACACATGATTACCCAGCTTCTTGATGCCCACCGCCTTGAAGCTGGCCAGATGCCCGTGGTGCAAAAAAACGCCTGTCTCAAGGCAGTCTGCCAAAAAGCACTGGAGCAGTTGGGGGCGCATGCTTTAAAGTTCAGCTGGAAAAAAGAATGGCCTGAAGGTCCTGTGGAAGCCTGCTTTGACGAAGTACTGATTCAACGGGTCATCGGAAATTTTTTAGGCAACGCCGTGAAATTCAGCCCCGCAGGCAGTGAAATCTGTATCCGTGTCAGCCCTGGGCGGGTAGAGGTACAAGACAACGGGCCCGGCATTCCAGAAGAAGATCGGGAGCGCATCTTTGAGAAATTTGCCCAGTTGAGAACAAACAGCCCCCAGGTACGCAAATACAGTTCCGGATTGGGCCTTTCTTTTTGTCAGTTGGCCATTCAAGCCCATAACGGTAAAATAGGGGTAAACAGTTCACCGGGTACAGGCAGTACCTTCTGGTTTGAAATATAAAGGATATCGTCATGTTTAAACAAAATAAAACCATTTCTATTCTGGGGGCTCCCCTGGATTTGGGGGCTGGCCACCGGGGTGTAGATGCTGGTCCATCCGCCTTTCGGATCGCTGGCTTACAAAAAGCGTTAATGCACATGGGCTTTCAGGTGGTCGATGAGGGAAATATTCAGGTGGAAATTCCTGAACAGTTGGATATTGGTCAGTCCAATGCCCGCTTTCTCAAAGAAATTGCGCAGGCCTGCGAGCGCCAAAGTGACAAGATCCAAGAAGTTCTTGAAAAAGGGAATTTTCCGCTGGTGCTGGGGGGTGACCACAGTATTGCTATTGGTACCGTTTCAGGCATTAGCAGCTATTACCGAGAGCGGGGCGAAGACATCGGGATTATTTGGGTAGATGCGCACGCAGACATGAACACCCCTGAAACCACCGAAAGCGGAAACATTCATGGCATGCCCCTCTCCACATCTCTGGGCCTGGGTACAGAAGAACTGACGGGTATTGGGGGGTTCTCACCCAAGGTAAAGCCTGAAAATGTCGTTTTAATTGGCATTCGTGACTTAGATGTTAAAGAAAAGGAACTCGTCAAAAAGACAGGGGTTAAAGCCTATACCATGACCGACATTGACGAATTGGGCATGCCCACCGTCATTCGTCAGGCCATCGAAATTGCGGGCAGTGGCACCGCAGGCATTCATTTGTCTTTTGACTTTGACGGTTTAGATCCTGACATTGCGCCGGGTGTGGGAACCCCTGTAAAAGGCGGTATTCGTTATCGCGAAGCCCACCTGCTCATGGAAAAAATTGCCCTGACAGGTCGACTAATCGGCTTAGAAATGGTGGAGCTCAACCCCATTTTAGATTTACGCAACAAAACCGCTGAGTTGGGTGTGGAGCTCATCCAATCGGCCTTTGGTAAGCGCATTTTATAATCTCCTTCCCATCAGAAAGCGCCCCCTCTCAAAGAAGAAGGGGCGCTTTTTTAATCACAGAAGACTTACTTTTTGCTAAAGCGCAGGGTGGTTTTACCTTCAGGCTCAATCATATCAGCACCCATTAAACGACCGGGTTGAACCACATCCACATCAAAGGCACCCGGAGCACCAGCCTTGACGGTCAGCATTTCTACTTCCTGGCCTTTGCCCATGTCGAACACCGTGGTATTACCGTTGCGCACATAGGTACCCACCGCTTCGACGGTGCGGTTTTGCTTAACGTCGACGGTAATAAAGCGGACTTGCTTATCGTTTAAACGAATGGCTTCTACCTGCAGGTGATAGGTGGCAATTTTAAATTCTAATTTAAAAGCATCTGGAGACAGGGCATGTACCTGACCGTCACCTTTGGTCCAGAAGGGGCCTTTTACGTTGAGTTGGTCACCGGCTTTTAAGCCTGCCACCGCCACCAGATCTTGAGACTGCGAGAAGCGTTGAAAGTTGGCCTGGGGCAGCATGGATTGGGGCCCGGCGGGCAAAGGTGCACGGCTAC
This sequence comes from Candidatus Sericytochromatia bacterium, assembly GCA_964229355.1. Classification (GTDB taxonomy): domain Bacteria; phylum Cyanobacteriota; class Sericytochromatia; order UBA7694; family UBA7694; genus CAXRDE01. Next base: position 390,691 of record CAXRDE010000025.1, read on the forward strand.
CGCAAGCAGAGAGTAAGACCGCACCCAGTAGACCTAAAGCAGAAACACGAAGCAAAGAACCCATAAAAACCTCTTTATTTAAACAAATCTTAAGATTATGTTACTTCATCATTAATTTTTTGTCAATTCCCGGTGGGTCTTTAACTGGTTTGAATTTCTTCTTGCATCAGGGGCTTGTCGAGCATCACGTGAATGACCGTGGCAGCAGCCTCTCTGAGGTTAATGGTCTTAATGCCCAGGTTTTCAAAGACCTCACGACCTTTGACGTCGTTGATTACCGAGATTAACCGCACTTCAGGCTTCATGCGCTTTACGATTTGGCACACCCGCAGATTCAACCAGTCATCCCCCGAGGTGGCAATCACCGTGGAAATATGTTGGACATTCTTTAACTGATTCTTATAGATGTTTTCATTGCGGGCATCAGCGGTAATAATATAGACCCCTTCCTGGGTCAGGGCCTGCAAAGACTCCACCTTGGCTTCGTCGTTTTCGAGGACAATCACACTCTGATCTGAGCGATCCTTCAACTGATAAATCAATGTACTGCCAATTTTGCCCGCGCCCACAATCAGCACTGAGTCGGGAGAAATATCTAATAAGTCCGCCATATAACGCGCTCCTGATCCTTCAATAATTACCGTCATTAAAATGGTCATAAACACCAATCCCCGAATGGTGTTACTGCCCGCAATGCCGTTGGCTTCCATTTCTAAAGCAAAAAAGGTCGCCGCAGAGGCCGCCACAATGCCTCGGGGCCCCAAACTGGCAATAAAGATGCGCTCACGCCAGTTGATTTTGTCGAAAAGGGTGGATAAAAACACCCCGGTGGGTCGAATCACCAACATCAAAATCAAGACGCAGAGAGCACCACGGGCACCAATGGTCAAGAGATAATTAATGTCTAAACTGGCCGAAAGCAGCAAAAACACCACCGTGATCGACATCATGGTCAAATCACCCTTGAACTCTTTGATGGAGTGTTTGTGAGGAAAGTCGGTGTTGCCGATAATAAAGCCGGTGACCGCCACCGCCGCAATGCCACTCTCATGGGAAAACATTTCACCTAAGGTATAAGACGCCAGGGTCGTGGCCAGCACCAACAGACGGGTTACTTCACCGCGCAGGGGCGCAAAGGTTTTGACCACCTGACGGGCGCCCCAGGCACAAATGACACCGCTGACGGCCCCCAGGGTCAAACTCACCACCACGTTGGTAATAATGTCACTCACCGGAGGCAGCGGTCCCGTGGCTTTGGCGGTGGCCATGAGATAATTAAAAATACTCACGGCAGCAATAACGCCCACCGCATCCACCAATACGGCTTCGGTTTCTAATATAACTTTGACCTTATGGCGCACGTGAATGCGGCGTAAAATGGGTGCAATAACCGTCGGGCCGGTGACGGACACCAAACCGGCATACAGCAGGGCCACGTTCCAATCAATGCCAATGATTTTATTGGTAACCCAGGCCATGCCCAGAATGGTAATCAACACATTGATAGTCACCAACCCCACCACAGAAGCCCAGTTCTCGCGAAAGAACTTCACATCGATCAACAGGCCACCCTCAAAAACCACGATGGCCACCGCAATGGCAATGATGGCACGCAGGCCGTTGCTGCCGTAAATGGCCGGGTCAATCAGCGGAATCACGCCGTATTTTCCCAGCAGGGACCCAAAGCCCAGCAAAAAGATAATGGCGGGCAAAGAGGTGCGATCCGAAAGCACCTGGGCCACTAAACCAATCATAAACAACAGCGCTGTGGTCAATACCAAAAGCAAGGAAGGAGAATGGTGAAGTTTATCCATGAGACTTGAAACGAGGAATTCCATGCGTGTACCACACTCAGCTTTCAAAATACGTATACTTTCAAAATATGTATACATTAAAATTGATGCACTTTTTTTGCATACAAGCTCTTAATATACCCGATTTTACAGCTTGCAAACCATCAAAAGCACATTAAATTTTAGAGTCGCTGCTTAACCTTATAACTTTTAATTTCTCTATCTGTGACTTTATTGCCCCGCGAACTCACAGATTTTACCCGCATTTTGGAAAAGTCCACCAGTTGTTCTGAAACCCGTGTGCGGGCTTTGGGTTTAAAGTTAAGCTGCACCAAGGGATCTGGCGCGGTAGAAAAGAACAAAAGCTCCGCCTCTTCAGGAATAAAGCGATAGTCCTTATTCAAGATAAATTTATTAACCTGAAAGCGTTTCATATAATAGACGTTCTCATGATCTTTATAAATCACGCTCACCTCAGGCAAATTGTTTTGACGGTCCAGGGTGAGGACATCTTCTTCAATAAACAGCTTTTCAGGAATATCAATCACCCGATAACCGCCGTTTTTAAAGAAAATCAGCAGTTTGTCAAAACTTGAGCACAAAATCGGATTTTCGCTGCGAATATCTGAACCCACATAGCGGTTCTCCGCGTCAAAGCCCACTTTAATGTCCTGAACCGCCACCTCGGACACGTCCACCGTATCAAAAGAGCTCAACATGGTGCGACGGGGGTAAACATATTGATACTTTTTGATGAGATCGGAGAGATAGTCGATGGTCACTTCAGTCATGCGGCTGAGTTTTTTACGGGTCTCCTGCATCTGAGCAGCAATTTTTTGCAGATCTTCGTTGGCTTTGTTGCTGTCAAAGCGGGTAATGCGCCGAATGGGAATATTGAGCAGTTTATCGATGCTTTCTTCAGGGATCGGAATAAACTGTTCATCCAGCATGGGCTCTAAGGTATTGCGTAACATCACCTTTAGCACGTCCAAATCGTCCGCTTCTTCTAAGGCCTGGTAAATTTTGTTTTCAATAAAAATCTGCACCAGCATCAGATCGCGATATCTGCGGCGCAGTTTATCGAGCAAGACCTGGAGTTCGCGCTGCAGCACATTTTCGAGCAAAGCCGTATTGGCCTCTAAAATCTGATGCACATCCATTTCCACGGGATGCTGATCGCGAATCACAATGGCATTGACTGAAATCGCGTTTTCGCAGTCCGTGTAGAGATAGAGCTGGGGCAGCAGGTCTTCGGCAGCAACACCCTGACGGGTTTTGACTTCGATTTCCACCTCTTCGGTGGTGAAGTCATTGATCGAGGCAATTTTAAGTTTGCCTTTGTGGGCAGCCCCTTCAATGGAAGCAATCAGGCTCTCGGTCGTGGTGCCAAAGGGCAATTCTTTAATCACCAATGTGCGGGGATCTTTGACCTCAATGCGCGCCCGAATACGTAAACGCCCCATGCCCTTTTGGTATTGGCTGACGTCTAACATGCCCCCCTGTAAAAAGTCAGGGTAAATGGTGTAGTCTGCTTGTTTTAAAATCGCAATTTGCGCTTCGAGCAGCTCAATAAAATTGTGGGGCAAAATGCGCGTTGATAGCCCCACCGCAATGCCTTCTACACCGGTCATGAGCAAGAGCGGCAACTTACAAGGCAGCACCACCGGCTCCTGATTTCGGCCATCGTAGGAGTCCACATACTCCGTGATTTCAGGCTGAAAGAGAGCTTCACGGGCCAAATCCGTCAGACGGCACTCAATATAACGGGCCGCGCTGGCGGGGTCTCCGGTCAGGGGGTTACCAAAGTTCCCCTGTTGGTCGATCAAGTAGTTTTTTTGGGCCATATTGACCAGCGCCGCTTCAATACTGGCATCTCCGTGGGGGTGATAACGCATGGTGTGCCCCACAATATTGGCCACCTTGTGAAATTTCCCGTCATCTACTTCATGAAGGGTATGCAAAATCCGACGTTGAACAGGCTTCAGGCCGTCTTCCAAAAAGGGAATTGCCCGATCCTTGATGACATAAGAAGCGTATTCCATGAAATTGGTATCCATGAGCCGCTTCAGAGCCGTGCTGTGCTCCGCTCCAGATTCATCAGGAGGAGAAAGGGGGGAATCGTGAGAAATAGGTATAGTCATACACCCTATTGTACGCAAACATACAGCCAATGACGAGTAGAATTGCTAAAATGAGCCCATGAAAAAGTTTAAAACCCACCAGTCTCACTTCGACGCTCAAGATGACATCTTACTGCCGCTCCTCAAGGCCCCTCACCTGCTGGGGGCTGTTTTTCAACATTATTTACCCTGGAGCCGTCTGCTGCTTTTTGGCGGTTTATCGGTGGGACTTGGTTATGCACAACATCTGCCCACTCAACCCTTGTTGCTCTGTGGGTATTTAACCCTGGCCTTAAGCTGTTTGTTTTATATGATGCAGTCTTACCAAAATTTTCAACAGCATCAACAGGCCCTGCAAAACGTACACTATGCCTTTGTGGGTCAAAAGCGCTACCCACTGCTTATGGGCGGCTTTGCCCTTTTGCTCGCCACAAGCCTGGGCTGGCCAGCGGTCATTTTTAGCACCCTGATCCTGAGCCTATGTCTGCACTCAGGGCGCACCCAGAACCGCTGGAGTGCGTCGCTGGCTCTGGCCGGCAGCACCTGTATCAGCCTGAGCCAACTGCCCACTCAGGCCTTGCAAAACCCACAGCAACTCCTGGGCGTCGGCGTTTTTATCGGTTTATGGGCCGTGATCGCGCTCAATCCTGGCTTCTTTAAAATCTTACGCTCCGCGTAAAAAGCTGATAAACTAAGGGTAAATACCTTTGCAAGAAAGAAGAGCCCTCATGGATAAAAAATTTGCCCTCTACTTTTTCTTTGGAGCCTGTTTAGGCCTCGGTGCCGGTTTTGGACTGGGTGTGTTTCAGGCCCCTGACAGTGGTGACCGCACCCGCCGTAAATTCGCCAAACGCGCAGCGCGCCTCAAAAAAATGGCCGCTAAATCCCTGAACAAAAATGCGGTAAAAACCAACTAAGGCATTTTTCGTCCGCAAGCATTGCAGTGCCCGTTCACACAGGCACTGCTTTTTCTTAGAAACCCTCTCTGTGGGCAGCCCTTGCATCAGGTATAATTGAAACGATCACTTTAATCCCACCCCACCCGAGGAGAAATATCATGAGTACGGCAACCGCCGAACAGCAAGCTTCTGTTCAAAACAAACGGGTGCATATTGAAACCTTTGGCTGTCAGATGAACAAGTCTGACTCCGAAAAAATGCTGGGTTTATTAGCCAAAGAAGGCTATGCCTGGACTGAGACTGTGGACGACGCAGATCTTATCTTAATCAATAGCTGCAGTATCCGCGAAAACGCGGTCAATCGTCTGATTGGCCACCTGGGCCGCCTCAAAGGCCTCAAAAAAGAAAACCCTGAACTTATTATTGGCGTGGGCGGCTGCGTGCCCCAACACGAGAAAGAAAACCTGCTCAAGCGGGTGCCTCACCTGGATCTCGTCTTTGGCACCCACACCTTTCATAAGCTGCCTGAACTGGTGCAAGAGTTTCAAGAAACCCAACGCCCCATCGTTTCGATTGTGCGCCAGCTCGAAGACTACCCTGAAGAAGTCCCCGTGGTCCGCGAAGGCAAACACCACGCCTGGGTGACCGTGCAACACGGTTGTTCAGCCTTTTGCACCTTTTGTATTGTGCCTTACACTCGCGGGCAGCAACAAAGCCGCACCCCCGAGGCCGTGGCCGAAGAAATTCGCAAAGTGGCTGCCGAAGGGTATAAAGAAATCACCCTGCTGGGCCAAAACATTAACACCTACGGTTGGGATTTAGACACCCCCAGTTCTCTGGGTAGACTCTTACACCACATCCACGATATTGACGGCATTGAGCGCATTCGCTTCTTGACCTCTCACCCCATCAACATGCGCGACGACCTCATTGACGCCATGGCTGACCTGCCCAAGGTCTGTGAGTTTTTACACCTGCCCTTGCAAGCAGGACACGATGTAACCTTAAAGCGCATGCGCCGCAATCACACCGTCGAATTTTACGCCGAATGGGTCGACAAACTGCGGGCCCGTATTCCCGACGTGGTGCTGACCTCAGACTTTATTGTGGGCTATCCTGGCGAAACCGAAGAGCACTTCCAGGGTACCATTGAGGCCGTTAAGCGCTTCCGCTTTGACACCTCCATGACCGCCTCTTACTCGCCCCGTCCCCGCACCCCTGCCGCCATGTTTAAAGATCAGGTGCCTGAAGACGTTAAAAAACGCCGTCTGCACGAATTGAACGTGGTGGTCAAAGATATGGCCCTGCAACAAAACCGCCGCCACCTGGGCCGCATTGAAGAGGTCATGGTGGAGTCCTATGACCCTGAACGGGACAACCTCAAAGGCCGTACCCGTGGCAATAAAATTGTGCACTTTGGCGGCAACCCGCGCCTGGTGGGCGAAATAGTCCCTGTAAAAATTATGGATGTTACCCCCAATACCCTGCGGGGCCGCATGTGTGTAGACTAAATAACGAGGAAAGAGCCATGAAAAGTTTACGGATGCTGACCCTGGCCAGTCTGATTATTATTGGACTGGGCAGCTGCTCAGAAAAAGTTGAATCTTCTGAACAAAATCATAACAACAATGCAGAACACGGAGACGTTATTACCATGACCGAAAACACCCAATTACCCGACAGCGATGTCAAAGAAATGTACGCCCTGATGAAAACCAACATGGGTGACATGAAAATTAAACTCTTCCACAAACGCGCGCCCAAGACCGTGGCCAATTTTGTGGGCCTGGCAGAAGGCACCAAAGAGTATACCGATCCCAAAACCGGTGAAAAAACCAAGGGCAAATACTACGATGGTTTAATTTTTCACCGCGTCATTCCTGGCTTTATGATCCAGGGTGGAGACCCCCTCGGCGTGGGTACCGGTGGTCCTGGCTACCAGTTTGATGACGAGTTCCACCCTGAACTCAAGCACAGCAAACCCGGCATGTTGTCCATGGCCAACGCAGGCCCTGGTACCAACGGTAGCCAATTCTTTATTACCGAAGCGCCCACCCCGCACCTCGACAACCGCCATTCGGTGTTTGGCGAAGTGGTCGAAGGCCTGGATGTCATCACCAAAATTGCCAATGTCAAGCGTGATGCCCGCGATAAGCCTCTGGAAGACGTGAAAATCGAAAGCCTGACCATCGAACGCGTGAAGTAATTCCCCCACGTGTTTGATTTCGAAGCGCAACAACAGCAGCAAGGCTACCACTTCATCGCCGGTGTCGATGAAGTGGGGCGCGGTCCTCTGGCCGGCCCCGTGGTGGCCGCTGCTGTTATTTTGCCCGCAGATATTGCATCCACAGGACAACTGAGCGGTCTGACCGACTCAAAAAAACTCAGCGAACGCAAGCGCAACGCCTTTTGCACACAGATTCAAACCCACGCCCTGGATTACAGTTTGGGCGTGGTCAGCGCCCCGGTGATTGATCGTATCAATATTCTACAGGCCACTTACCTGGCCATGTGGCGAGCCGTCAAAGGCCTTCAGCAGGCGGACTATTTACTCATTGACGGCAACAAACAGCTTCCCTATTGGGAAGGCCCCCAAACCGCCCTGGTCAAGGGCGACAGCCGCTCATTATCGATTGCTGCCGCTTCGGTACTGGCCAAAGTGGCCCGCGATCGCATGATGGAACGTTTCGAGAGCCATTATCCGGGTTATGGTCTGGCCCAACACAAAGGCTATCCCACGGCTTTTCACCGGGCACAGGTGCAGACCCTGGGACTCAGCCCCCAGCATCGGCGGAGCTTTTGCCAGCGCCTTCTGGAGCCCATTGCATGAAACGACCGGTCAGCCCCATTCCCGCAGAACCCCTGGAGATTTTTGATCCCACCCCGCCCAGCTTCTGGGAACGGGCACGTCCCTGGCTGCTGGGCACCTTGCTGATCAGCCTGATGCTGGGTCTGGCTTTGGCCTTTCGTCATTATGAGTGGGCCCAGTATGTGGACAAGGCGGCCCTGCGGGATCTTATCGCTCCCTTTGGCACCTGGGCACCCGCAGTGTTTGTGGGGGCTTGTATTGTTGGCACCCTGAGTTTGCTGGTGCCTTTTTCACTCATGGCCGGTGTGGCGGGCTTACTCTTTGGCACCGCCTGGGGCAGTTTTTGGACCGTGATTGGCTGCACCCTGGGCACGACCCTGCTCATTTTTATGGTCAGAGTGCTCGGCGGCAAATGGCTGCAGCGGCGCTTTGATCAAACCCGTTGGCAAAACCTGAACGAGCGCTTTGCCCAGGACGGTTTTTTCTATTTATTGCTGGTGCGCACCCTTGCTGTGATACCTTACGCGTTATTTAACGCCGCTTGCGGCCTGATTAACGTGCGTTACCGCGATGTGTTTTTTGCCAATCTGGTGGGTTTGATTCCCTCTGCCCTGCTCTATAGCTACGGTACCCAGCTTCTGCTCAATCCCCAGGCCCCGCTGGCTCCCTTTCTGGGTTTTATGGGGCTATTGGCCTGCGTCATTGTCACGCCCTTTGTGTTTCGGGGCGCGCGCCGTCGCCGTCGTCGGCAGTTGCAGCGCCTTTAATGCTGGCAACGCTGGCCCCACCACCTCCCGCAGTCATTCAGGTACATATTGCCCAGGAGCGTCTACACACCGTAGACGAAGCCTATCTTTCTGTGGCCCTGGATAGCGCCTTGCTGATGAATGCTCCCTTTTGGCAAAGGTCAAAACCCACAGCTTCTTTTTCATTTCAACATCCGCGATTTTTGGCCCTTAGCCAACTCCTCACCCGCCAGGCACCCACCTATTTACGTATCGGGGGCACCGATGCAGATCGGGTCGCCTTTGCCGCCAATCAAAGCACTGAAAGCGGCCTCCAAAAACAGGGTTTACTGCCCTTAACCCCCGAGCACTGGCAGACCTTTCATAACCTGAGTACAGAGCTTGGCACCCCTTTGATTTTCACTCTGAGCACGGGTCCTCACACCCACAACCCGCACTGGGCCTTAGAAAACGCCAGTCAGATCATGGCACAGGCGCAACAGGCAAACACTCCCATCAAAGCCTGGGAGTGGGGTAATGAACCCAATGGATACCCCCTCTTTTTTGGCCGTTGGCCGTCAGCGGCGACCTATGCGACACAGCTGGTCCAACTGCAGCAACAACACCCCCATCAACCGCTGGCTGGCCCGGCCACAGCCTGGTGGCCCCACTGGGGTGAACCCCTGGGCCTTAGCCCTGACATCTTACGTCAGGCTGGACAACACCTTTCTTTCTTTACCTGGCATTATTACCCCCAACAGTCCCAGCGCTGTGCAGTCCAGACACGCCCCACCTCTACTCACGGCCTTCTAGAACCCACTGCGTTAAACACAGGGGTTGACTTTGCCCGGCACCAGGAACGCTTACGACGCCGGTACGCCATTCAAGCCCCACACTGGCTGGGCGAGACAGGTCATGCCCAATGTGGCGGTTCACCAGAGATCTCTGACCGCTGGGCAAGCAGTCTGTGGTGGCTCGATCAACTGGGGGCCCTGGCCAAAGTGGGGGTCAGCCTGCAGGTGCGCCAGGCGCTTGTGGGTTCCGATTACGGACTGTTGGCAGAACAGAGCTTTGAACCCCGCCCTGACTTCTGGAGCAGTGTTTTATGGAAACAATTGATGGGCCCCGAAGTTTTACACAGCCCATTACCCTCCGGGGCCACCCCCCGGCTACGGCACTATGTCCATTGCCACCCTCGACAGGGCATCAGCTTGCTGGGCATAAACCTACAGAATCAGACACTATCTCTGCAAGTTCCCGGTCCCTGGCAAGGGGCACAACAGTACGTACTGAGCGCCCCACACCTCAAGGCCAAACAGGTCTGGCTCAATGGCAGCCCCATTTCAGAAACACAAGCTCTGGCCCAGCAGGGCTTATCCGGCCGCCCGTTGACCCAAAATCACTTACAGATCCCAGCTTATGGTGCAGCCTTTGTCCACCTTCCTCAGTATCAACACCCGGGGTGCCCCTCATGAGTCTTCATCACACGCCCTTATACTATCAACTGGATCTCAGCAGCCGTCGCTTTCACTATATTGAGCACGGCCAGGGCCCCGATCTCTTGTTGCTGCACGGCAATGGCGCTCACGCCTTGCTCTACGAAAATCTGATTCGCCACCTGGGTCAGCACTTCCGGGTTATAGCCCCCGATCTGCCCGGCTATGGCCGCACCCCGGCGGCCCACTACACGCTCGACGCCTATATCGCCGATCTCGAAGGGTTTATTGGGCGCCATGTGAGCCCCGACGCCCTGTGCATCGGGCATTCTCTGGGGGGCTTAATCAGCTATTTGCTATACCATCGCCAACAGGTTCAGTGGCAAAAATTGGTGTGGATGGAAGCCGCACTGTTTACCGAATTGGCGCCCTGGATTCGTCGTCTCTTGCCTTTTTATGCCCTCTATACCCGTTACCATCGCCATAACCCTGAACATATTCGCAACGCGGTGCGCGAAATTGCCTTAGACTACGACGACTCCACCAGCTTTATTAAAGAGCGTTTTATTGAGAGTTATACCTGGTCTGACCGGCGCATACAGGCGATGTTCTTTGGCAGCTATCCACAGTACCTGCCGCTGGATTTTTCGGTCTTTCAGCTGCCCATGCTCTGTGTACGGGGCGAAAAACACAGCTATATTTCAAAAGTAACTGAGGCCTATTTCCCCCGCTTGCCGCAAGCCCAAAAGGTGGTGATTCCCAAAGCCGGGCACTTTCTGGTAGGAGAAAATGAACCCGCACTGTTTGCTGCCCTGGATACTTTTTTGTCAACCGATAAAAAGTAAGTCCTTAAAGAAATAGCGTCTCCCAGCCCACCACATTGCGTTCTTGTTTGCTAAAAGTAATGCCAATCAATGTGATGCTCACTCCGGGTTCACGGTATTTTTCGGCGTAGCCCTTGTCGAGAAGCTGTTGCAGGGCTGGGCTATGGCCCTCAGGTGTCTGCTTCTGCGGTAGCTCATAGCCATCAACCACCTTAAACTCAAAGAGGTAGACCCGATCTTGGTAACACAGGGCCAAGTCAATGCGGCCTTTGTTAGTTGCATCCTCAACTCGGGTATCCAAGCCCAGAGCCGCCAAATGGCTATAAAAAACACTGGCATAATAACCTTCGTATTGAGCCAGTGAATTGTTGCGATACCAGTCATGGGGAATACTGGCAAACAGCGCTTGAAAACTCTCACGTAATTGCTCAAGATCGTGGCTCATCAAGGCAGTTTCCGTGTGAGAACGGGCTGTATAAGCCAACTGAGAATCCAGGCCATAAGCAGGAAGCAACACTTCATTGAGAGCAGCTTCAACTTCAAGATTAGGATACGAAAGGGTATATTGCCAACGCCCTGGACGTGTTTCTGTGATCTGCTTAAAAGTCAGATAACCCGTCTGCCACAATAAGGCTTCAGGTCGGATATTTTCCACATCAAAGGTGGAAAGCAATGTCTGGCTGGTTTGTAAATGAGCCAGGTTAGGTGTGAAGTAATGTTGCATTGCTAAAAAGTCCACCAAAAAAGTAGGGGTACCTGTTTCAAACCAATGGGGTTTAAGTTGATGGGTTTGAAAGTACAAAAGTAAATCAAAGGGATTGTAAACAGATTCACCACTCCAATTGTAACCGTTATACCATTCTCGGATTGTCTGACGGCTCAGACCCGGCAGCTCTGGTGCAAAAACCTGATCCAGATCTGTATCTCGATACCCACAGATAGCTGAATAATACGTATCAATGGTGATATCTCGTAAGTTATTGAGCCCTGAGAACAAATTGACCTTTGAGAATTTACTCACACCTGTCAAAAAAACAAATTTGAGGTGGGCATCGCTGTCTTTGAACACTGAGTAGAGATTGCGTAGGCCATCGCGCATTTCACGAGCTATATCAGGTTGACTCAAGTTATCTAAAATGGGTTTGTCGTATTCATCGACTAAGACCACCACCCGCTGACCGTTTTGCTGGTGCAGTTTTTCAATCAAACTACTCAAACGACTGGGTAAATGCTCTTTAAAATCTGCTGCCAATCTAAATTGTGCTTCGAGCTTGCTGATTTGTTTATTTACACTGTGCCCTAAATCTTGAGGTGTTTTAAGCACGCCTGCTCCAAAACTCAAGCGAATCACAGGGTGCTTCACTGACCAATCCCAGTTGTTTTCGGCATAAAGCCCTTCAAAAAGCCCTTGATTGCCTTCAAAAAGCTCTTTGAGTGTGTCAATAAACAAGCTTTTACCAAAGCGCCGAGGCCGTGAAAGAAAATAGTGTTTACCTTGTTCAATCAATGCTAACGCAAAAAGTGTTTTGTCCACATAATAATAGCCCTCTTCGCGGATTTCACGGAAGGTCTGAATGCCTATTGGTAATTTTTTACGGGGCAATGGATCTATGGCTTGCATAGTCTTCATTCTAGCATGCCCCCGTATTTACAGCTTACGGCAAGGCTTGCTGCATGCTGGGTAGCTTACCCGTTTCAATGCGCTGAATTTGCGCGCGCAGGGCCTGGACCTGTGCACTCGACCAGGAAAACGCAGTGGCCAGGGTCTTGAGTTCTTTCAGGGCCAATGTCGGTGCATAACACAGCTCCGAAGCCTCTAAAGCATCTTGCACCAGCGCCTTTTCTTCAGCCTGCAACTGGGTCGAAAAAAGCGACCTGTGCTGCAATTGCGCGCGGATTTCTTTCAAAAAAGCGGTGTGTTGACCGCTGCCCAGCCGAGAGCAGCCACCATAATCCCAGGTTTGCTCCATCCAACTGGGAAAGGCACTCCACTGATCTCCGTGCAAGCGCAACATCAATGCCATCAGACGATCATCGTCAACTTCCGGGGTGCGTTGCGCCAGCTGAGCCAGGGCTTTCCAATGGGGACGCAAAATCACCACAGTACCTTCGGCTTCATTGGCCAGAACCATCCCCGGAAAGGCGGCCTCCACCCAGCTAAAATCAGGGGCAGGCAGGTTGGCATGGGCCGCATCAGGACGGCTGGTAGCCTCCCAGTGTTTTTGCCATGCCGCCTGCAAAGGCTCAGAAAAAACCTCGGCCCGGTCTTGCTGCCATTGCAGCACCTGCTGCACGTCTTTGGCACTTTTCACCTGGCCGTAGGCCTTGAGATAATCGGCGTATTGCTGACGCACCTCAGGGGCATAACGGTCCCTGAGAGCATCCGCATCCGGCAACGTCCAAACGCCACTTCCCCAACTGAGTAACACCAGAAAAAGTGACGTTTTGACCATGTGCGATTACTCTCCTTGCGCCATTGAAAAACCGTTGACTCCATCAAAGCGATACAGGCCCTCGGTTTTAATAAAGTCCCAACCCTGTTGAGACAATTGCTGCAATAAGTGAATCACCTGGGCGTGCCCCACGCTGGCGTCGGTGGCTTTGGCCACAAAGCGACAGCGCCAGTGATCCGTACAAAAGGTCTCCGAAAAGCCTTCCGGATAAACCTTGATCCCGCGATTGGTAATCATCTTGAGCACAAGATCGCCATCAATGGCCGCTAAAGCCTGTCCGATTTCATCGGGGTTTGCATGGGGCCAGTCAATAAAGACATCCACACCCACCATCTCTTTTTTGACTTCAGGGCGACGGTATTCAGGCAAAGCACCCGGCAAACCGTGCTTTTCGCCAGAGACGGCTTTGAGGTGTTGGGGTTGTTGCCCCAAACGCTCAATCACCGCCTGAGCAAAGGCCTGGGTACCCACTTTGGACTGGCTGAGTTTTGCATCATAAATATCTGCGGTGTGTACGCCGTCTTCAATGGTTTTTAACCAGGCATTGTGCACACGGGTGGCCACATCGGCCTGCCCAATGGCGTTCAGCATTAAGATCGCAGCGTGCAACAGGCCTGAGGGGTTGGCGATATCCTGACCCGCAATATCTGGAGCAGAGCCGTGAATGGCCTCAAACATGGCGCAGGTTTGTCCAATATTGGCAGAACCACACAACCCCACAGACCCCGCAATTTCAGAGGCAATGTCTGAAATAATATCACCATAGAGGTTCAGGGTCACAATCACATCAAATTTTTCGGGTTCGTTGGCCAGTTTGGCGCTGGCAATATCGATGATCCAGTGGTCGGTTTCAATGTCAGGATATTCGGGAGCGATTTCATTAAACACCGCATGAAACAAGCCGTCGGTGGCCTTCATGATATTGTCTTTGGTAAAGCAGCTCACTTTTTTGCGGCCGTTGGCTCTGGCGTACTCAAAGGCATAGCGAATAATGCGTTCACAACCAGGACGGGTAATCAGCTTAAGGCACTGGGTCACATCGGTGGTTTGGCGGTGTTCAATGCCCGCGTACAAGTCCTCTTCGTTTTCACGAATAATCACCACGTCAATATCGCGGTGCTTGGATTTGACATAGGGCTCATAAGACAAGGTGGGACGCACATTGGCAAACAGGCCCAGAGTCTTACGCATGGTGACGTTTAAGCTTTTATAGCCGCCGCCTTGCGGTGTAGTAATGGGCGCCTTCAATAAAACCTTGTTGCTTTGAATCGAGGCCCAGGTGCTGGCGGGAATCCCGGCATTGTGACCTTCTAAATAGGACTTTTTTCCCATTTCCACCACGTCAATATCCAGACGAGCCTGGGCTGCTTCCAGGATATTTAACACCGCGCCCATAATTTCAGGGCCAATGCCGTCGCCATAGGCGACACTGATACGGGTAGGGGTTTCTGGGTTGGTTTGCATGTTTTATCCTCACTTTATCTTTGTCATGAAAAAGGCACTGGCGATCACACTTACTGATCTTGCAAAGGACCCATTAAATCCAACAAATCACCAATCGTCCGATGGGACTCAATGGGGTGTCTTAAATGCTTGTCAAGGTGAATTTGGTAATGGTTTTGACGGCCCTCTCGGTGCCGTTCTAAATAACCGGCTTCTTCCAGCTCTGCCACAATTCGCTGTACCGCGCGCTCCGTAATGCCAATGTCCTGAGCCACCTCTCGCAAGGTGCGTTTTGCATTCTGCGCCAGAAGCACAAGCACATGAGAGTGATTGCTCAAAAACGTCCATTTATGCTCACTTTTACGCACGATACAAACCATGCCATTCTTTGGGGGTTTGACTCCTGAGTATAACACAAAATCCTCAAAAAGCGCCACAAATATCACGAAAAAACATACACGACATATTTTTCGTGTATAATGAGAGCAAAGAAGGAGCCGCCGCATGGTTTTTGTCTGGCTGTTTTTCATCATAATGCTAAGCATGATAAGCGGTATCTGCTTGCCCGATCGCCTCTGGAACCGTTGGCCCAAACCCGCCATTCACCTCATGACCGTGCAAACCCTCCTCACGTTATTTAGCGTGCTGGGCATGGTGCTTCAAAAGAGCTGGTTACACACTCCCCACACCCTGACTTTTTTGCATGTACAGGGGCATCATCTGGGATTCTATTTAGATGGTCTGAGTCTCGTTCTATTGCTCCTGGTAAGCCTCATGGTAGCTCTCATTGGGCGTTTTTCTATTCGCTATTTAGACGGGGATCCACAACAGGGACGCTTTATGAAGTGGCTACTTTTTACCGCAGCCACGGTGATGCTTTTTATTAGCAGCAATCATGTGGCCTTGTTTATGGGGGCCTGGATCAGCAGCAGCCTGGGACTACATCAATTGCTGCTGCACTACCAACACCGTCCCCAGGCCCGCCTGGCCGCCCGCAAAAAGTTTATGGTGAGTCGTCTGGGAGATGTGGCCTTGCTCATGGCCTTTGCACTGATCGTGCGGCACTTTCATCACTGGCATTACGCAGATATTTTTGCCCAAATCAGCCAAACCGCCTTTACCCCGTCACTGCAAGTCGCCAGCTTTTTACTGGTGCTGGGGGCCATGACCAAATCCGCTCAGTTTCCCATTCACAGTTGGCTTCCTGAGACCCTCGAAACCCCCACCCCGGTTTCAGCGCTCATGCATGCAGGCATTATTAACGCCGGGGGCTTTTTGATCTTGCGCTGGTCCCCGCTACTGGTGCATTACCCGCTGGCTTTACTCACCCTGGCCTGGGTGGGGGGCTTTACCGCCCTGTTTGCCGTTCTGGTGATGCTGACCCAGACCAGTGTAAAAAAACGCCTTGCCTACTCCACCATTTCGCAAATGGGATTGATGATGCTGCAATGTGGTCTGGGTGCCTTTACCGCTGCCGCCCTCCACATCGTGGTGCACTCCCTGTACAAAGCCCACGCCTTTTTAAACGCGGGCAGTATTTTACAACACATGCAACAGGCTCGCCTCCGCAAGTCCGGACCGCCACGCAGCCTGGGCAATCTGGCCCTGGTGGGTGTCGCCCTGCTGATGGCAGGGGTCAGCAGTTTGGCTGCCTGGTGTTTACACATTCCCCTGTGGAGTAAGTCGGGTGGCCTGATTCTGCTCAGCTTGCTTAGCCTGGGCTGTACAGCCCTCGCCGTACACAGCTACGAACAATCTCGGCGCTTGTTTTACTTTACGCCTTTACTCAGCTTTGCCATGAGCTATATCTACTTTTTGCTGCATCACAGCTTCGACAGTTTTTTGCACCCTATTTTCCCGAAATTGCATTTGCCTCGCCCGCTCGAAATCACCCTGGGGGTCTTACTTGTGTTGGCATTTTGGGGCATTTTGCTGCTTGAAAGAAACCTGCGCCGCTCCGCGCCTTCGGCCCGCCTGCACCGGTTATACATTTTGATTCGCAATGAATTTTACGCAGACATTTATCTCAAGCGCCTCTCAGGCTGGGAGTTTGTCCCCAAACGCACGCGCCGCAAGTCCCCCAAAGGAGCAAAGTCGTCCCCATGACAGAAGCCACCCACCCGACACTCAACACCGTCTGGCAAACCTTAAAAACCCGCATCGCTCCCGTGTGGCCCCTCGAAGACTATGTGGCCGTCAATCCGTTTATGGGTCTCAGTCACCTTTCTTTTTTTGAAGCCCAGCAATTGCTCATGAAAATCGCCCACCAGGATATTCTTATGCCCTGGTCCCATTATCAGCAGGCCTATGCCCGGGGCGATTTTACCCGCGAAGACCTGCAGAGCGTCTTACAGCACACTCCCTATGCGATCTCAGAAGAAGCGGTACTTCATGCCCTTCAAACCGGCACAGACACCCCAGAAAAGACAAAGTATTACCGTCTGTCAGAATGGATCGACGCCCAACACGGCACCTATTGGGAGATGCTGGTGCAGGACGAAATCACCCGTTACTGTGCTGCCCACTATGATGAAGGGTTTGCCCACTGGGCTTCGCCCTGGCAGCATTTGTCGCTGTATCAGGCCTGGAAAATCCAGGCTCGCCATGATAAACGCCTTGAGAAACTGGGCTTTCATGGGCTCAACGCCTATCTGAGCCGCCTACCCGAGGAACCCTTTGAAGCCCTGGAAAACGTACTGCAGCAAATGCAGGTGCCCCCGGAAGAATGGGAAGACATGCTTTATGCCTATCTGTTGAGCATGAATGGCTGGGCCGCCTGGATTCAATACCGGCAACGGATGCAATCCAGCACCGATAAAGCCCTGATGGGCCTGTTGGCCATGCGCTTAATTTACGAATGGGCCCTCTGGAAACACAGTCCTTATCCCCATTGGCAGGCCTTTCAGGCCGATGTGGCCCATACCATTCCCGCAGCCCCGGATCATGCCACTCACCCCCAGGCCCGCTACCTCTGTCAACAGGCCTTAGAGCAAGCCTATCAACGCGGTCTCTGGCAGCAATGGCGAGCCTCAGAAGCACAGCCCCTCCCCCAGTCTCTAACCGCACACTTCAGCGCCCAGGTCTTTTTCTGCATTGACGTGCGCTCCGAACGTATTCGGCGTCACATCGAGCACGTGGATCCCAGCGTAGCGGCCCTCGGTTGTGCCGGATTTTTTGGCATGCCCATGGCTTTACGTGCCCCCGGAGATCTGGAGTTTGTCAAACACTGTCCAGCTCCAGCCACCCCCGCCTATACCCTGGAAGCGCAAAACACCAGCGCCTGGCCCGCTCGCCTGCGCCTGTTTTATAAAATCTGGAAGCAGTTTAAGTCCTCCGCGGTGTCTTCGTTTGGCTTTATCGAAATCTTTGGCCTGGGTTATTTAATTCCCTTGTTGGCCAATACCTTTCGCAGGTACGTGCTCCCCCCCACCATCACAAGCCCTGATTTGTCAGAGCTGGATCTCAACACACACATCGATCTCGCCGAAAACCTGCTCAAACAGCTCAGTCTGACCCAGGGGCTTTCTCCATTGGTGATGCTGTGTGGGCACGGCAGCACCGTCCAAAACACGCCGCACCAGGCCGCCTATGATTGCGGCGCCTGCTGTGGACACTCCGGCGCTCCCAATGCCCTGATGGCCGTCAATATTCTCAACCGCGCTGACGTGCGTGAAGGACTCCGTGAACGGGGTATTGAAGTGCCCCCCAGCACCCATTTTTTGGCCGGACTCCATGACACCACCCGCGATGAAGTTCACGTGCTGCGGGGCCAATACCCGGTACCCGAAAGCCACCAGGACGCTTTGCAAGCCCTGTTAAAAACCCTGCACACAGCCTGTAGCCACACCCGTGAAGAGCGCGCTCGCGTTTTGGGCACCACGCCCACCCACTTGCTCAAGCGCAGTGTGGATTGGTCTGAACAGCGTCCCGAATGGGGCCTGGCGGGCAACGCCGCCTTTTTGATCGGCAGTCGCCCCTGGACCACGGGACTGAATTTGGCAGGGCGCAGCTTTTTGCACCACTACGCGGCCGACCAGGACCCCACCGGCGAGGTTTTAACAGGGATATTGACAGCACCCGTGGTGGTGGCCACCTGGATAAACTTACAATACTATGCCTCTAGCGTGACCCCTGAGCTATACTCCAGCGGCGATAAGGCCCTGCACCATGTGCTGGGGAATATGGGGGTAATTGAAGGCAATAGCGGTGACTTGCGAACCGGCTTGCCTTATCAGTCGGTACACAACGGCAAAAGCCTCATGTATGCCCCTTTGCGCTTAAGCGTTGTGGTGGAAGCCCCGCGCGAGCGCATTGCCACGATTCTGGCTCAGCAGCCCACTTTACAAGAGGGCCTGGAGCACGAATGGTTCTTTTTGTTTGCCTGGGAGCAGGGTGAGATTTACCGCTATCACCGGTCAGGCTGGCTGCTCGAAAAAAGATACGCCACCTCTTGAAAGGCCAGGGGAGGATCCCCAATCTGAATCTCGCTCTGCGCAGCCCAGACCCCGCCCATTTTTTCGTAAAAGGCCCGTGCCTTGAGGTTGGTTTCTAGCACCCAGACCCAGTGTCGCTCAAAGCCTCTCGCCGCGAGTTCGGTACGCATCTGTTCAAACAACAAGCGTCCCAGGCCCTGGCCAAAAGCCTCGGGCATCAGATACAAAGCATAAATTTCCCCCGGGGCTTGCCGTTGCCATTCCCCACGGGTCGGCCCACCAGACACAAAGCCACACACCTGCCCCTGCACTTCAGCCACCCAAATGCTGCCCGGTTCATGCTGTTCCAGCCATTCTGACCACTGGGCAATGCGCACATCCACCGGACGCGAAGCAATCGCTTCCGGGGGCATTAACTCACGATAAGCGGCAGCCCAACTGTTCACATGCACCTGAGCAATGCCCGGTGCATCAGCCAATGTAGCCGGGCGCAAAAAAGCAGATGAAGTATTCAAGGGAAAAATCCTTTCTGATGGGTAAAACAATATTTCTTAAATAAACATTCTTTTTATAAATAAAAAACCGAATTATTCATTTTCTTTTTCAAGGTTTTTTATCCCAAAACCATATTCAAAGTGTAAGAGAGGGTGCTAGACTTTGGCATCACTTTTCCCTGATTGGGTCACCATGACTTGCTCCACCCGATTGTCTGAAGATATCGCCTGGGTGCGCCGCCACCTACCGCACCAGGGGCCACTGCAATACTTTGTCCATCATAACCCACTGGAGGCGTTTACGTCCTATCCCTTTGCAGAAGCCTGTGCCATTGCAAGCCAGTTGTATCATGGGCAATGTTTTCTCAGTCAGAGTGACTACCTTCACCACTTAAAAACACAGCGCATTCACCCCAGAGCTTTGCAACAGGTCATTCAAAAGGCATTTCCTCAGGCCAGCACCGAAGCCCAACAGGCTATTTTTGCCTTTTTAAGTGACCCACCTCGACTTAAAAACCCTGCTGCGATTCACAAAGCCCTCCAACATCAACAAACCCAGATCCCCGCCTTGCGCCAGTGGCTGCCCTGGCTGGCTGCACAGGCACCAACCCTTCCTACCCCCTGGAAAACCTATGTCTTTCCCACCCATGGGGCATTGCTACAAAAACACCACGGCATCCACCTCGATGATATCCTGCATCCCCTGCTTGCCAAACTTTTTAGCACCTATAGCGATCCCGGCAATGCTTACTGGCGCAACGAGAAAGCCACACAGGGCCTGTGGACAACGTTTTGCGCCCTTTATCAACAGGGGTTTTGCTTAGAAAACCGCTGGGCTCAGGCCATTCACCAACACCTTCAGCAAACCCCACATTTTGCCACTCACCCTGAAGCCATCGCCGCTTATCTCACTGCCCTGGGCGTTCCCGCCAGTGCATACCGCCCTTATTTACTCAACCTCTGTCTGCGTATCAAAGGCTGGGCCAGTCTTTTTCACACCTTAGAAGCCCATCCCGAGCAAAAACTGGACACCACCCCCTACGATTTTGACGCTTTTTTGCGGGTTTTATTATGTTTCGAAGCAGTAATTGTGCCACAGGTTATGCCTGCCTCTGAAAACCTTTCTCTGGAAGCTTATGCCCGAGAGCAAGAGGCCGAAGCTCAGGCTCACTACACTCTCGAATACCAGTGGAGCGCGCTGCACTATACACTCCATCAGAGTGGTCCCGATCCGCTCCCCTGGCAAGCCCCCGAAATTTTTCAGTACCTTCCTCAGCTTCACGATGACGCCCGCCGTCTGCTGTACCAACAGGCCTTAGAAGCCACCTACACAAACCGCACCTTACACACCCTCCAAAACCATACCGTTCCGCCCTCGCCCTTAGCCCAGGTGCAATACATCACCTGCCTGGATGATCGAGAAGAGTCCTTGCGTCGGCACCTGGAACAGCAAGCCCCCCATTGCCAAACCTTTGGGGTGGCAGGACATTTTGAAATGAACATGCACTTTCAAGGTTTTGAAGAAATTCGAGCCCGCCGATTGTGCCCGGGTCATGAGGGCACCTTTCGGGTTACCCAGGTTGTTGCTGAAGAAGCCGATGCAAAAGAACCCTGGCGTCAGCGTTACGCCCGTCTCTATCGTTTTTTCACGTGGCATTCTCGGGTCTCTTTTTTGGCCTGGATACTGACCCCACTCACCGGTTTTTGGGCGATCTTTCCCATGCTGCTTAAATTGTTTTTTCCGGCCACCGATTTGCGCTGGCGGCAGGCCATTCATCAAGCTTTTAGCCCAGATTCTCGCCGCTTACGGGATCTGGTCTTTCACGATGAAGACAATCCCGCAGGTCTAAGTTATGCTCAGGGCGCTGAAAAGGTGGCCCAGTTACTCAAAAGCATTGGTCTTACCTCCCATTTTGCGCCCCTGGTGTGCGTGGTGGGTCACGGCTCTTCAAGCCTCAATAACCCCCACGAGTATGGCTACAATTGTGGAGCCTGTGGGGGCGGTAAGGGAGAAGCCAATGCCAGAGTCTTTGCTCAAATCGCCAACCATCCGACCGTTCGTGAACTGCTGGCTCAGCATCACCAGCTGCAGATTCCCGCTGAAACCCGCTTTGTGGCTGGCTACCATGACACCTGTCGAGATACCCTGCTCTGGCACGCCGAAGCGCTCTCCCCCACACAAGAGGCTATTTTTACTGATTTTCAAAGGCAGGTCGAGCGGGCCCTGGAACACAATATTTTGGAGCGCAGTCAGGCCTTTCATAATCTACCGGCTCATCTTTCCACAGCCCAACGCATACAGCAGGTACGAATACGGGCCAACGTCCTGCGCGAAGCACGCCCCGAGTATAACCATGCCACCAATGCCCTGTGCATCATCGGCCGACGGCAGCTGACCCGTGGGCTGTCCCTGCAACGGGAAGCCTTTTTATGTTCCTATGATCCGCGCCAGGATCCCGACGGGCACATCCTGAGCCGCCTTTTTGCGGCTGTGGTGCCGGTGTGTCTGGGCATTAATTTAGAGTATTACTTCAGCACCACCGATAACGAAATCTTTGGCAGCGGCTCAAAACTCAATCACAACCTCGTCAGTTATTATGGCGTCATGAGCGGTTTTGCCAGCGATATTCGCCTGGGGCTCTCGCGACAGATGGTTGAAATCCACATCCCCAAACGCATGCTTTTTTTGGTGGAACAGTCCCCGCAATGCTGTGAACAGATTTTACAGGCCAACCCCGGTCTATACACCTTGTTTTATCATCACTGGGCTTTTCTCTACCTCTGGCACAAGGGCCAATACTATCATTTTGAGCAGGGTCATTTTCTGACCGTGACGCTCCCTGAGACGGTGCACCCATGAGCGCGCTCCTGGAAGTCTGGCTCCCCACCTGCCTGGCGCTTTTTTTGCTTTTGCCCGCAGGGCTCTTTGCACTGACCCTGGGTTTAAAAATCACCCTGGCACCGCCCTATGCACCGCTGCTCGCCCGTTGGGGCCCCTGTGTACAGGCCCTACTCCTGGGCAACGCCCTTCTGTTAACCCTCACCCAGACGGTGTATCAGGGTCAGCTCTTTACCTGGTTTCAGCACCATCACCCTTATGCCTATACGGTACATATGGAGCCCTTCGTGGGCGCATTTTTAATACTGGTGGCCCTTTTAAGCGGTATTATCAGCTATTTTTCCCACAATTATCTGGCCCATGAAGCGGGTTACTACAAGTTTTTTCTCAATTTCTACCTGATGCAATTTGCCCTCTATAGCTTCTTGTTGAGCGATAATCTGTTCTTTTTGCTCATGGCCTGGGAACTCCTGGGGCTCAGCTCTGTGTTTTTGGTGTCTTTTTATCAAAATGCCCACAAAACCGCTCACAACGCTCTGTTTGTGCTCAGCATTTACAAATACTGCGACTTTTTTCTGATTGCAGCTCTGTTTTTTCACCCTCAATCCCTGCTGTTTCTCACCTTGCTCTGGCTCGCCAGCCTCGGCAAATCCGGTCAATTTCCGTTTTCACGCTGGCTGCCCCGTGCCATGGAAGGCCCCACCACCTCCAGCGCTATTTTTTATGGTGCCCTGTCCATTCACGCCGGTCTCTTGCTTTTGCTAAAGTTTCGTCACGGTTTTGCCCTGTACCCCACTTTAAATGCCATCATCGGCGCAATGGGGCTGTTGACAGCCTGTTACGCTCTCCTCAAAAGCCGTGTGCAAAGTGACGTCAAAGCCACACTGGCCTATGCCACCGTGGCCCAGGTGGGGTTTATGTACCTGGAGTTTGCGCTGGGGTATTACACCTGGGTGGTCTTACACATGTACGGCAACGCCATGCTCAGAAGTTATCAATTTCTGCGCAGCCCTTCCAATATCCATCAATTCCATGAACTGGAGCGCCTACACCATGAGCCCTTTCCCACACCCGGTCGCGGGTATCAGTGGATTTCATCGCGTCTGCGCTTTAGCTTCTATACCGTGGTCTACCACAATTTTGGCTTAACCCTGTTTTGGCAAAAGCTGGCCCAACCGCTTCAGGCCCTGCATGCGTGGGTTTTGCATCCGCTCCCTCGGCCCGTGCATTTGCTGTGGCTTACAAGCTGGGGACTATTGGCCGTATTGCACAAGCTCCCCGGCCTCGCTGCGTTGGGCCTGATAAGCGCTTTGTTTTACAGCCTGCGCAGCTTAAAGCATCACACCCTCGCCCACAATCTAAAGGCCCTTAGCGTAAGCTATGGGTACCTATCTTTTGTGGCTTTACTGTGGCTTGAGGGCTCTGCCTTTGTGGATGCCATCGCATACTTCGGCATCAATATCGTGTCGCTGGGACTGCTCCACCTGTTTTGTCATTTTCTGACCCGCCGCCTGGAAATCTCCGATATTCGCAGCTATCTGGGTCTGGGGCAGCGCTACCCCTATATGAATATGCTGGCCATGGCCATTCTGTTGTTGGCGACCTTTACACCTGGCTTTGCCAGCTTCGTTATCTTTGATCTTGTACTGAGCGCTTTGTTTCACACCTCAAAAGCCCTGGGGCTGGTCTTTTTAGCCCTTCATTTGCTGAATACTTACGCCACCTTTGCCCTGGTGTTTAAACTGATGTTTGGTGAACCGCCGGGGGCCAGTCAGGAATGGCCGGATTTTACGCGCAGAGAACGGCTAAAACTGCTGGCACTGATTTTGCCGATGATCGTGTTCGGCATTTTACCCATGTTGCTTTATCGCTAAGGGGGCTTGCAAAGATTAAGCTCAGGTAAAGAATGAATTACCGATTTAGCAGATACTCTTCAGCAAAACAGGATTTTTCGAGGCAACTATTTTCAGTAAAACCTGGTAAAACGCCTTTTAAACCCTCTGTTATACATATCCGATAAAAACATCGGGAATTAAACCGGAAAAACTTGTCGGGATTATGGTCAGCTGTTACACTAAAGACAGAACAAGCTTAGATGGTAGGGCCTATGAAAATTTCAGCGATTGAAGAATATGGACTGCGTTGCCTCCTCCAGCT
This sequence comes from Candidatus Sericytochromatia bacterium, assembly GCA_964229355.1. Lineage (GTDB taxonomy): Bacteria > Cyanobacteriota > Sericytochromatia > UBA7694 > UBA7694 > CAXRDE01. The sequence continues at coordinate 415,116 of CAXRDE010000025.1, forward strand.
GGCGAAACACGCCAACGCTGAGCAGCTCATGTCCGCTGAGGACATTGCCCTCCAGGAAGGACTTTCTACAGCCTATGTAGAAAAAATTCTTTCTCAGTTGCGCAAGGCAGGTTTGGTTAAAAGTGTTCGGGGCATGTACGGCGGCTATAAACTCTCCCGTCAGCCCGAAAACATCCGTGTGGGTGATCTCATGCGCGCCGTGGACGGCGACTTTTTCACCGATATCTGCCAGCATTTTTCTGGGAAATCAGAGTCCTGTGTGCACATGAACGGTTGTTCCGTGCGCCCGGTCTGGATGATGGTGGCCCGCCATGTCTATCGCATTTTAGACAATCTCAGCTTGGCTGACCTATTAAAAGAAGAAACAGGAATAGAACAAGTCCTGTACCGCGATTTTCCGTTGCCGGTACACGCTTAAAGAAAGGTATGACATCTATGTCCCCCAGCTTAATTATTCGTGATTTACACGTCTCTGTCGCCGACAAAACCATCCTCAAAGGGGTAAACTTAACCATCAATCCCGGCGAAAAACACGCCATCATGGGCCCCAATGGTTCAGGTAAGAGCACCCTGTCTAACGCCTTAATGGGCAACCCCAACTACACCATTACCCAGGGCGAAGTGATTTTTCAGGGCAAAAACCTGCTGGACATGAGCCCCGATGAACGCGCCCGCGAAGGCCTGTTTCTGGCGTTTCAATACCCCATGGTCATTCCCGGTGTCAAAGTTTTTCAGTTCTTGCGCAACATGTTAGAAGCCCGTCGTGGTGGTAAAGTCACCGTCCGCGAGTTCCGTCAGGTGCTCAAAGAAAAAATGGGTATGCTGAGCATGCGTGAAGAGTTCGTTAAGCGCTACCTCAACGAAGGCTTCTCAGGCGGCGAAAAGAAACGTCACGAAGTGCTGCAAATGGCATTGTTAGAACCCAGCATGGCCATTCTCGACGAGTTGGACTCAGGCTTAGACATTGACGCCCTGCGCATCGTGTGCGAAGGCATCAACAAAGTCGCCGAAGAACAAAAAGACATGGGTCTGCTGATCATTACCCACTACCAACGTATGCTGGACTACATTCAACCCGATTATGTCCACGTCATGTTTGATGGCCGCCTGGTCAAATCTGGCGACAAAGACCTGGCCCTGCAGCTGGAAGCCGAAGGTTACGATGAAATCGAAAAAGCCTTCCGCGAACCCGCTCACGCCTAAGCAGCGAAAAAACCACCCTAAAGGAGTTTAACCATGGCCACCCTGAATAACGCCCTCGACGCTCGCGAAAAGCGCGACAAAACCCGTGACGAGCTGAACGCCCTCAAAGAGGATTACAAATACGGCTTTCACGATCCTGAAGACGAGTATGTGTTCAAGTCTGAAAAAGGCTTAACCGAAGACATCGTTCGTAAAATTTCCGCCATGAAAGAAGAGCCCGAATGGATGCTGGACTTCCGTTTGCGCGCCCTGAAATTATTTAACGATCGTCCCATCCCCACCTGGGGCAATACCGAATTATTGAATGAAATCGATTTCGGCAATATTCACTACTTTGTACGTTCTTCTGAAAAGCAACAAAACGACTGGGACGATGTGCCCCAATACATTCGCGAAACCTTTGACAAACTGGGGATTCCTGAAGCTGAGCAGAAGTTTTTAGCCGGCGTTACCGCCCAGTATGAATCGGAAGTGGTTTACCACTCCGTGCGTGAAGATCTTGTCAAACAAGGGGTTCTGTTCACCGACATGGATACCGCTCTACGGGAGCATCCTGAAATTGTCAAAAAGTACTTCGGTACGGTGATTCCCTCTGGCGACAATAAGTTTTCTGCTTTGAACTCTGCGGTATGGAGCGGGGGCAGCTTTATCTATGTTCCCCCCAATACCAAAGTCGAAATTCCTTTGCAGGCTTATTTCCGCATCAACACCGAAAACATGGGACAGTTTGAACGCACCCTGATTATTGTGGATGAGAACAGTTCCGTTCACTATATCGAGGGTTGTACCGCACCCACCTATAGCACTGACTCGCTGCACTCTGCCGTGGTCGAATTGGTGGCTTTAGAAGGCGCCAAAATTCGCTATACCACCATTCAAAACTGGTCCAATAACGTGTTTAACCTGGTGACCAAGCGGGCCATTGCCCACAAAAACGCCACCGTGGAATGGGTAGACGGCAACTTAGGCTCTAAACTCACCATGAAATACCCTGCGGTATACCTCAAAGGTGAAGGTGCCCGCGGCGAGATTTTATCGATTGCCTGGGCCGGTAAAGGCCAACACCAGGATGCCGGTGCAAAAATTTTACACCTGGCACCCAATACCACCTCGGTCATCACCTCAAAGTCCATTTCAAAAGATGGTGGACGCAGTTCTTACCGGGGACTGATCAAAGTGCTGCCCGGCTGCGAAGGGGTCAAGTCCAACGTGCGCTGTGACGCCCTGCTCATGGACGAAAACTCTCGTTCAGACACCTATCCCACCATGCAAATTGACGAAAACAACGTCAATATTGAGCATGAGGCCACCGTCAGTAAAATTTCCGACGACCAGCTCTTCTATCTGATGAGCCGAGGCCTGAGCGAAGAAGATGCCCGTCTGATGATCGTCAACGGATTTATTGAGGAGTTCACCAAAGAACTTCCCATGGAATACTCCGTCGAACTCAACAAACTGATCCAATTAGAAATGGAAGGTTCTATCGGTTAATGTCACAGCTCGAAACCCTTTCTACCCCCTGGTTGCATCAGTATGACGCCAGTGTATTGCCCCAGCGCGACGAGCCCGAGTGGATGACCCACCTGCGCAAACAGGCCTGGGAAATCTACACTGACATGCCCGATGCCCCCCCACTTCAGCGCAGTCTGCGGAAAGCACCTGCCCTGGATCAAACCCAACTCACCCTGGCTCAGCCCGTCGAAGCGGTAAGCCCCTTTTTAACGGAGCGCGTCACCAGCTGGGGCGACTGTGCCGGCCTGTATTTGGCCCAAAACAACAGCCTGTTAAGCAGCGAATTGGCCGACGAACTCAGCCAAAAAGGCGTGATCTTAATGGGCTTATCTGAAGCCTTAGAAAAACACCCTGAACAGGTGCAAAAATACTTTGGCAAGGTGTATCCCGCCATCAGCGGCAAAGCCCTGGCCTTAAACATGGCCTACTGGCAAAGCGGTTACTTCTTGTACGTGCCTGCCAATGTACAGGTAGAGCTGCCCATCTGCGCGCTACAGTCCGTAGCCGGTGGCCAAAGCTTCGGTTTTCAACGCTCTCTGGTGGTGGCTGAGCGCGGCGCACAGGTCACTCTGATTCATGATGCAGCCTCTCAAAATGACAGCAGCGCCTGGGTTTCTGACGTGGTCGAACTCTGGCTCAATGGCAACGCCCAGATCAATGCCGTCTATATGCAGAACTGGGACCGTCACATGCATGCCCTGCATTATGCCAAGGCTCATGTGGCCCGTGACGCCCGCTACCATGTGCTCAATTTGGGCATTGGAGCCGCTTACCACGAAGCCCATACCGGTGCCGACCTCGAAGAAGCCGGTGCTGAAGTCAATATTCAGGGCCTCTTTGTGGGCGATGGGGATCAGTACTTCCGCCAGCAGTCCTTGCAAAACCACATTCACGCCAATACCGTCTCTGATTTGATGTATCACACCGTGCTGCGGGACAAGGCTTACTCCTTTTACCACGGCATGATCTATGTGGATCCCAAAGCCCAACAAACCGTCTCAAACCAGGTCAGCAAAAGCTTGCTTCTGTCTGACGAAGCCCGTTCTGACGCCATTCCCAATTTAGAGATTTTGGCCGATGATGTGCAATCGGGTCACGGTGCGGCAGTGGGTTCTCTGAATCCCGATCAACTGTTCTATCTGCTGTCCCGTGGTTTTGATCGTGGTACTGCCGAAGCCATGCTCGTAGAGGGTTTTATGGAAGCGGTCATTTTACGTTTTCCTGTAGAAGCCCTACAAGCGGTTTTACGGGAGCACCTCGCCATGCGTTTACTGGTCAAAGAAGGAGTGGAGTGATCCCATGTTGAATATGGAGGCCATTCGGGCCGACTTTCCTATTCTGCATCAGGAGATCAACGGCCATCCTTTGGTGTACCTCGATAACGCGGCCACCACGCAAAAACCCCAGTCAGTCATTGATGCCATTTGTCATTATTACACCCATGACAATGCCAATGTCCACCGGGGCGTTCACACCCTGAGTCACCGGGCCACCGACGCCTGCGAAAAGGTGCGGGATCAGGTCAAGCACCTGATCAACGCACCCACCCGTGAATCAGTGATCTTTACCCAGGGCGCCACCGACAGCATCAATCTCATTATGCAGAGCTGGGGCAGCCACCAGCTCAAAGCCGGTGACAGCATTTTGCTCACCGAGCCTGAGCACCACTCGAATCTGGTGCCCTGGCAAATGCTGGCCGAGCGGGTCGGCGCAAACCTGCGCACCCTGCCCCTGCTGCCCAGTGGCGAGCTGGATCTGTCGCTATTAGACACTTTAATCGATGCCACCACCCGTCTGGTGGCGGTTCAGCACATGTCCAACGTGCTGGGCACCATTCACGACATTGAACGCATTATTGCGGCAGCTCGCAAAGTCAGTGCGCGGGTCCTGGTGGACGGTGCTCAGTCGATTCCCCACATGGCCACCGACGTGCAGGCTTTAGATATCGATTTTCTGGTGTTCTCAGCCCATAAAATGCTGGGGCCTACCGGCGTTGGTGTTCTGTATGCACGCCCTGAAATTTTAGAACACATGCCACCCTATCGTGGGGGGGGCGCCATGATCAAAGAAGTATGGATGGATCGCCACACCTGGGGTGATTTGCCCTTTCGCTTTGAGGCCGGAACCCCAAATATGGCGGGTATTGTAGGCCTGGGCGCCGCCATTACTTATCTTGAAAATCTGGGTTTTAACCAGGTGCTCCAGCATGAGCAAACCCTCTTGCGTTACGCGCTCGAAAAGCTAAAACCCATGGAGGGCGTCATCTTGTATGGCCCCGATGATGTGTTACACCGGGGTGGCATTGTCTCCTTTAACCTGGAAGGCATTCACGCGCAAGACGTGGGCGAACTCCTGGATCAGCAGGGCATTGCCGTACGCACCGGCCATCACTGTTGCCAGCCCCTGATGCAGTTTTACGGGGTTAGCACCATGGCGCGGGCCTCGTTTTACGTGTATAACACCCACGAAGAAGTCGACCGCTTTGTGGATGCCCTGGCGCGCACCCAACGCCTGTTACAGCGCCGCCAGCACCGAAATAGCCGCCGCAGCACACAACAGGTCTAAGAAAGGAATAACCATGTCAGAAACAACACCAACCGAACTGACCGAAACCCCCGAAAAAAAAGCCGTTCCCTTAAACGAAGAGGACGTGCGTGAAGCCTTACAAAAGGTGATTGACCCTGAATTGCACATGAATATTGTGGAGCTGGGTCTGGTCTACACCATTGCCATTCACCAGAACTTAAACGGCAGCCAGGATGTGGATGTAGAAATGACCCTGACGTCTCCCGGCTGCCCCTATGGCCCGGTGATTATGGGACAAATTCCCACCGTGGTGAAAAATGAATTCCCCGGCGAAGTAGACGAAGTCAACGTCAGCCTGACCTTTGCTCCCCCCTGGGACCCGGCCACCATGGCCTCTGAAGACGTTAAATTCGAGCTGGGTATTTTTTAATACCTCCTGCTTTTTTGCTCCCCAAAGCCTGGACTTTTGGGGAGCTTTTGCTATTTTCGCCCCCGCAACACAAGTTTTAAGCTTCCCCTGCCGATAATACCTTTATTCTTTTACCTGGAGTTTTGTCATGCCCAATGTATCTTCCACCAGCCACAGCTATCCTACCCAGAATCGCCCCCAGCTCAAGCCCATCGAAGAACTCCTGGCTCCCCAACAGGCAAGCCCCCAGGCTCCCGTCAATAACGCCCCCACCCAATACCAACCCACACCAGCCCCTGCAGGCTCTGCCCAACAAAGCGTATCGCTGGTAGACGACACCGAGGTCTCACAAGCTGATTTAGAATGGGCCGTAGCCTTAGAGCAAAAAGCCTCACGGGGTGAACCCATTAGCGATACTGAACTGGCCAAACACACCCAGATTATGGACCGTCTGAGCGCTCAGCGTATGGCTCTGGCAGAAAAAGCCGGCGTGTCCCGTGCTGACTTTCAATGGGCCAGTGACTTAGAACAAAAATCCGCCCAGGGTTACCAGGCACAGCCTGCAGAAGTAGAGCGCTATCAGGCCATTGCCGCTAAAATTCAGGCCTATGAATCCGGGCAAGCCCCCGCACAACAGCCCGCAGCCCCAGCTCCACAATCGCAGCCGCAGCCTCAACAACCTGCACCTCAAGCTCCGCAGCCCACCGCTCCCGCAGCCAACAATCAAGGCGGCATGGATCTGGGTAACTTAAACCTTGTTAAAGACAAAGTAGATCTCAATCCCAAATTTGAAGCCCTGGGTCAAATTACCGATCAAAACTATTTTATGAAAAAGCTCGAAGGCATGACGGCTCCCGAAGCGGTGGAAGAGCGCCAGCAACAGGCCCGCGAGATCGGTGTGCAAATCTGGCTCGACGGTGATGTGCAAGATCGGGTGCGCTTATCGCAGAACCTCGTTGAAACCGGTTATGCTGGCGTGGTCAGCCGCATTATGACGCACCAGGAAACCCGCAGCAGCGATATGCTGGCGGTCATGAAAGACCCCGGTTTCCCCATGACCGATTATATGAATGCCTTAGAAGACAACGAAGCCTTCCTGATTTTGAACAGCCTCAGCCAGGAAGCCGTTAAAGGTGATAACGCCGCTGTACAGTTAATGGAGCAAGCGGTCAGTGCCTACGATCGCTTCTGGGATCGCGAAGTACCTTTTGAGCAATTGAAAAACCAGATGCAAGCCAACGGCAGTTGGCAACAGCTCCCCGCTCACCTGCAAACCCGCATTGACGATTTGCTCGATTAAACCAAAGTTGACAAGCCGTCAAGGCTTGCTATAATTAGCTTTGAGCTAGCTTAGGGTTCCTTAAGGAACCCTTCCTTTTTTGACATTTTTCTCGCACAATATAGAATAAATACTTATTCTATCCTGTGGAGAAAATTCGAAATGTCAACGTCTTTCAGAAATCGTCTTTATCTTGCTCCTCTGGCGCTCTCTGTCATCCTGGGCACCAGTTTCTCCGGGTGTACCACCCTTCCCGGGGCGCAAACCTCAGGGGTCGCTCAAAATGAGAGCACCCTCAACATCAATAACAATAGCGCTGACCTCAGCCAACGTCTTACCCCCAAAGACCAGGCGGTTCCCCTTAAAAGCGACACTGACGAGAAATCCTTTAACACCCAGCAGGCCTCAAACGCGCCGCAACTCAAGTGGGTCGCCGAAGTCGCTCCCCCCCTGGTGGGCAACACCAAAGTTCAGGCCACCAATGTACACATTGAAGGCGACCTGGCCTATGTTTCTTATGACATTGCTGGCGATGAATTTTCTGGAGGTGCGTATATTATCGACATCTCAAATCCCCACCAGCCCAAACTACTCTCCGAAATCACCCTCAAAGACACCGATTATTATGCCCTTACTAAAGCCAATAACACCCTGTTTCTCAGTGGAGCCAGCTTGCGAGAAAACCTCAAGAGCCGTGCCATGGTACAGGCTGTTACCCTCTCTGCCGATGGCAAGCAATTTGTGGCTGATGGTGGCTTAATCGACGTTCCTTCCTTTGCCGCCACAGACATTGCCGCCACTGGGCAAAGCCTCTATGTAACCACCGGAGCAAAAGACGGCGGTGTCGCAAAAATTAATGTAAGCACCCTGTCTCAAGAAACTTTTTATGCCCTCGAAGATGCCCGTGCTGTCAGCGTGGATTACAAAGAGGGCGATGCTTCACGGGTGGTCGCCATTAAAGGCACACCCGGTGCTGTGCATGTTTTAGATAGTAACCTCAAGGTTTTACGCCAAAAAGAACTTCCCAACACAGCGACCATTCCCTTTTCACAGTCCACGGTGGATGTACAGGGCAAGCAGGCTTTAATGGGTCTGGGTGACGGAGGAGCGCAAACTCTGGATCTTAGCAATATGAGCACCTTAGGTAGCTTAAAAGCCCCCAGTGGATTGACCAATGGTGCCAGCCTGAACGGCACCTTTGCCTTTACCGCCGAAGGCGAAGATGGCGTGAGTATGGCCCAAGTCAATGCTGACGGTTCCCTGCAAAGACTGGGCTCCTTTAGCTTTGATGCCAATGCTTCTGCCAATATGGTGGCCTACCGCAATAAGGTCTTGTTTGTAGCCAATGGCCGAGGCGGACTGAGCATTTTGACCGTTGAAGATAGCACCAGCACAGCGATAACTGGAGGCATTCAAGCCGTCTATCTGCGCTGGTTACAAGCTGCCAACAATAAAGGCAGCAGCCGCACCGCAGGCACTTTTAAAATCAACGGTCCGGGGCGCATTGTAGGCGTGGTTTCTAACCCCCAAAACGGCTCTGCCAATTTAAGCGACACCGACTTTTTCGCGGCCCGTATTGCCCCTGAACTGCCAGGCCTTTTGCAAAAAACACCGGGTTCAGAGCAACGTACCCTCGAAAAAGGTGACGTGTTTAAGGTCATTGACGATAAAACCTTAAGCTTTGACTTTAGCCTGGGCCATCCTGGCGGATCCGATGACATTCGCATTTTGATTGATCACGGCGACACCGTCGGCGACAATCAACTCACCCTCACCTTAAACCAGCCCCCAAGCATCGAAGCGGGCATCATTGTGGGTCAAGATCATCAAGAGGTGTTGCAACGCGAAATTCCACTTTCCAACAGCGCCCAGGGCCCTATCGGCGAATCGGTTTATACCGTTCGACCCGGCGGCCATGATTTAATTGTGCACCGTGAAGCCATGGTGGACCGCAGCCAGGTGCCCGCCCGTTTTTTGAATATCACGCCGCCTACACCCGTGGCATCTCCCGAGCCAACGCCCGAGCCCACTCCGGAGCCTACGCCCGAACCGACCCCTCAGGATCCCTGTCAGGGAACCCCCCAAAATCTGGTGGTCAACGGTGGTTTTGAACTCCCCGTGATTTCAGGCAATAACCACAAATTCGTAAACCCTCTGGACTGCTGGACCCTCACCCAACCCACCCAGGCGGAATTAGACCCCGTGGGCGTTTGGCAACCTGCTGAAGGCAAACAGTCGCTGGATTTGAATCCAGATCGACCCGGTGACATGTATCAAAACCTTTACACGACACCCGGTCAGGCCTACACGCTGAGCTTTCAGATGGCAGGAAACATTACCGGTCAGCCCGGCATCAAACAGCTGGAGGTCTTCTGGGGAGAACGCTCTCTGGGGATTCACAGCTTTGATACCCGTGGCAAAAGCAAAAACAATATGGGATGGTCTACGATTCAGGTAGAGGTTCCTGCGGAAGCCACCCAGGGCAGCCGCACCCCCCTACGTTTTGTATCACGCACGCCGAACAGTTCAATCGGCCCCGTGATTGATAACGTGATTGTGAAACCTGCCATGAACCGCTAGGTCCTGAAAGCATGCCTAAAAAAACGCCGAGGTGATGACCTCGGCGTTTTTTATTATAGGATGTCAGTGACTACATGAACACATCCTCAGACTGGTGAGGCAAGGTCCATAAATAATGGGTGTTTTCTGCCAAAAAGGTGGCCACGTGTTGCGCCTGCTGAGCTGGAGCCAGAGAAGTCAGGGTACGCAAAGGCAGCACAATCAGAGAACCCAGCCACTCCCCGTGGGCCAAATTGGGTTTGGTCACGGGCACCTGGGTAGACTTTAAGAAATAGTGGGGCTCCGGTACCTTTTGCGTACTCAAGGCAAAACCCACTTCAATCTCTCGGTCAATCTCGTGCAGTAGCGTGCTCAAAGTCAACTCCTGGGGCCACACATGCAGCGGGTAGGCATTGGCATGGTACCGCTGATGCAAGGCGCTGAGCTGCGCGTGAGCTGCCACAAAGGCTTCTTCACAGTGCTTAAAGGAAGACTCCTGATACGAAAACAACGCGCCGCGATTGAGGGGGTGTGCTGGCAGGTCCCAGGGCAATTCAGAAAGCCGTTTCACATGCTCAAAGTCTCGCTGTAAATAAGTGGCCAGGGTCTCTTCAAGCCAGGTGTAAGCGGCAGCCAGCGTATGCCCGCGCAACGTAAAGGTCGAGCTGGGCTGACGATTGGGAGCATGCGCATGGCCTAAAAAATGCAGTTGCAAATGGGCAATGTCCAGAGCCACCTCAAAAGAGCGGTTGGGCTTGATTTCAGGCGACACAATCCAGCCCCGTGCATCCCAGTTTAAAGCCAGATGGTGATTTGACTTTTGGGCGGGTAGGTAGGTGGGCCCCACTGAGGCCACCACCTGCGCAGCCCATTGGAGTTCAGTGATACTTTGTTTAAACACGGCTTCTTTGAGGGTCATGGCATTAGTCTCCATAAAGTTGTGAATAGATACGGGTATGCATCGTCACTTGCTTTGCGTACCGACGGGTTTCAGCATAGGGAATACGCTCCACAAAGACATCATCGTCAATCTTACCAAAAGATTGCACCCAACGGGAGACCGCATTGGGGCCTCCATTGTAGGAAGCGGCAATTTTCATGAGATTGCCCCCGGTGCGTTGGGACTGCTGCTGCAAATAATAGGTGCCCAGGCGAATATTCACCGGCGGATGATCCAATTGCCAGAGACTCAGTCCCGGCAAACCGGCTTTGGCCGCAATATACTGCGCCGTACGGGGCATCAATTGCATCAACCCCCTGGCTCCCGATACCGAGCGAATATCTGCTTTGTACATACTTTCTTGCCAGGTAATGCCCGCAATCAAGGCCTGCGGCACCCCAAAACGCCGGGCATTCTCTTTTTGCAGGGCGTCGTAATGCAAGGGGTACATCAAACGCAGTACTTCGGGGTCTCGGGTTTGCTGACGCCAAATGCTGCGAATGGAGCGAAAATAGTGACCGTTATAGCGGTAAGCGTAGGCCATAAGCAAGTCCCGCTCCTGTGCATTCAAGGCCACAAAAGGGGCGATAATCTCCAATACATCATGGTTTTTTTGCCGCACCAGCTGCTGCAAAATAGGCTCCCGGCGCAAAAAAGGCAGATCAGGAGCCGCCGCTTGCAAAGAACGCCGGGGTAACGCGAAACAATCATCGCCCTGTAAACGGCAGCGGGCCATCTGGGTGTAGTAGTTGTTTAAAGCCTGCCCCGCCTGCTGCTGATAATACTCACGGGCCGCCTCCGTTTCTCCACGACGGGCCAGACTGCGGGCCAGCCAATAGCGCGCCTGATGAGCCGCTTCGTGGGAAGCAAAATGCTGCAAAAGCCGTCGGGAGAGTCCAATAATCTGGGTGTGATGCTGTGCAATGACCGCTTTATCCAGGCGTTCTGACAACACCTCTGGCACCCGCGCGTGCTCAGGATAACGCTGCAATAGCAGCTCCCCTTTACCCTGATGCCAGAGCACCTCCGGATAAAACGCATCATCTTCAGGGGAGATCCAGTCCCACCACTGTTGGGCCTGTGGCAGACGATTGCGCCTTTTTTCCGCCACCCCGGCCTGAACCACTGCTTGCTTTTTAAGGGTGCCACTGGCTTGCGGATGCTGAATGACCTGCACAAAAGAGGCTGCCGCTGCCGCGTACTGCCGCAATAGCAAGCGGTTTTCACCCTGTAAGAAGAGAGCCTGGGGATTGCTCACCTTGTGGAGCACCCGGGGCAAAAGCCAAAAGTAATCGTGGGCCTGAATGACATCAGCAATGGCCAGGCGCTGGGCTTCGGCCAAGTCCACCACACAAGGCAACTGTGCTTGCATTTCGGTGGACTCGGGCACCCGGGGCAGTGGAATATCCGCGGGCAATGTCCGCAAGGTCTCAACATAAGCTGAAAAATCTCGGCGACAGGCCGACTTGCCCGCAGCGGTTTTTGCATTTTGCCGCATGGCCCGCCACCAGTAAAAGTGCGCCCGCAAGGGATCTTGAGGAGACAAGGCATTCAGCACCTGGGCCGCAGGTTGCGCACTATAGGCCAAACTGTGCACCCAATAGGGCTGTAATGGATGGTCGGGATGCTGCTGCAGTAAACGCAGGGCCATGCGACCATAGGTTTCCGACACAAAGGGAGAACTGCGACGCGCTTGCGCGAGCTTTTGGGTGGAAACCAGCACCTCATTCAGCGCCGCGTTACGCGCAGAAAGGGCCTGAGCTCTGCCAGGAGTTACAACACTGGTCAGCGTCCACCCCAGTAGCACCAACCCCAGCCCCCACCGCATTAAGAAGCGTCCTTTTGCAGGGCACCAAAGGCCTCCGGCCGCGGCCGCACAAAGCTCATGCCAATCAAGCGTTTGCTCTGCTTTAAAGACGTTAAAAGCACCGGTAGGGGAGTATCCACCACCTGTTTAGGTTGCAAAGACGTGGCGTTGCGGAACACCCACTGATCATTTTTACGAATCATAAACCCCGTATGCGCCGCAAAAATACCGGGCTGATCCTGGATCAATACCGCCATATCCCCCGAGCGCAACTGCGGCAAGACTTTTTCGATGGCATCTTCAGGAATATACGCTGCCTTCAACACACGATCCGGCTCACGCACCTGAATGCCTTCAAATTTTTGCATGGCAAATAACTTTTGATGACTAATAGTACGGGTCAACCACTGATGCCCCGGCAATCGGGGGGTAATGTCATCCATCAGCCATTGGTTGTTAACGGTCCAGTCCGCAAGGGTATAATGGTTACGGCATTCCATTTTAATCTCGCCGTTTTTATAGCGGATTTTTTGCAGGGTTTGCACCGTGTCTTCGTAATTGTGGCTCAGGGCCAGAGCCAGGGTTTGCTCGCAAAAGGTCACACAGTCCACCTGCTGTAAATTAATCAGCGGCTTTTTATCGTAGGGGGCCTCAGGACCTTCACCAAGGGGGCCCAAAAAATAAGGGGTGCCGAGGGCCTGGGCCGAGACCTGCTCAATGCGCTGAACAGGATCGCGAGGCAGATCTGCTAAAAAATGATTCACCTCCTGGGGTGACATGGCCTGTAAAGGGCGATGAACTCGCTTCGCAGCGGTTTTCACCACTTGAGATGAGGCAAGGGATTTCTCTGGATGGGCGGCCGATGAAGCCAAACCGTAATAGGCGGCCCCCGTTAAACCCAGGGCACTCAAAGCGAGCAATACCGTACGCTGTAGACTCATAACACCAAAACCACCTTTAATGCTTCTAGAAAATGGCCCTGGGCATTGGCCGCTAAAATCTGCTGAGCACTGCTTTGACTTAACAAAATATTGCTGCGCACCGGCGAACCAATCGCCGCCTTGGCTTCAATGACCAACGGACGATCGCCCACCCGCACTTGATCCGCCAGCGCGGCTTCCAGGTCTTCTACATAATGCAAAGGACCTTGTTTAACAATCATATCGGGATCAATACCGATGGTGGCATCGGGGTGAATCCGCTTGCCAGCCCCCAGAATAAAGGGACCCAGCGCTGGCTCTGCCGCTAAGTCAGAGGCATCAATCACCAGCCCTGTATAGGCAGAATTTTCCGCTGAAGACTGGGCCACCGAAAAGGTCGCAGGAATAGGCAAAATGTTATAGCCCTGATAGGCCAAATAACGTTCTGGCGTGCGAAAGGGAAAAGCAAACTGGTTCTGGACGGCCTGCCCAAACTGAATGGCCTCCGCCACACTACCATGGCCAAAAAGAGGCATCTGCACATCCACTTCCACGGTGCCATCCGACAAATAGCGGGTGGTTCCCACCGGGCGGGCCCCCCGAATGGCCGCTTGCACTTGAATACGCACCTGCTCATTCACGGTGGTATAGTTTTGCACTGTCGTTTCCGCGAAGACCTGAACGCCCTCTACCGCTTCCGCCAGCAGGCGATACGCATCCACCCGCGCTGCGCGCTGGGCCAAAAGACGCTGAGCTCCCAGACCGGCTCCCGGCCGCACCACCCCTGTGCCGGTGACCTGTAAACGGCCTTCGGTCCAGTTCACAAGACCAGGACCCAACACCCGCTCAACGGGTTTGGCCTGAGCCGTCAGGGGCAAAAAGCAAAGCCCCAGTAAGGCACCTACACACAGACGCCCAACGCTCATGCGTCCTCCTGAGCGGTCAGTGCGTTTTTGCTTTTGCGTTGAAACAGGCTGCTGCGTTTGGTACGTACCCTGACACATTGAATGTCCTCCCACAGGTAAAACTCTTGTTCACTTTCTGACACCTGGTGCACCAGAAAATTGTCATCCACTTCTGACACCTGGTGTAAATTCACAGACTCGATGGTGTTTATGTCTGTGGTTCCGGGTGCAAAGTACAAATAGACGATGATGTTATCGGGCAAGTTCACGCGCTGGTTTTCAATCCATCCCTTTTTAATCAGGAGATCTTTCCAGGCGAGACTGCGAGCTAAAGGCTTCATTTGATTTTGCATACTTTCTATTTTACTCGAAAACCCCCTTAAGAAAAAAGGCGTGCCTGTGGAAGGCACGCCTTTGCAATTTAAAAATGGGGAATCGGTTTAAGGACTGAGGAACTGGTGGGCAACCCAACCTTCAGTGCCGTTTTCGGTGCGAATTTTACTCCAGGTATAGCCGTCAGCTTCCATGGCTTTGGGCTCTAGCACAGTTACCTGGGTGTTTGACAACGCAATCAAACGCTGACCTGAAGTGCCGGGGGTGGTGCGAACACTAATGCCCGTCCCCGCAATGCGCATTTGCGTTCCCGTTGCTGCAGCACCCTCCACCGCAGGCACAGCAGAAGCAGGCTGTTCAGGCGAGGTGGCCGCAGGGGTCGTGGCATTTGCGGTAGTGGCCACGGGTGCCGCTGCGTTGGCTTGTAAGAAGCGGCTGGCAATCCATCCGGTGGCACCTGAAGTGGTTTTAATTTGTTGCCATTCAAAACCATCGGCGCTCACGGTCTGGCCCACGGCTTCGACTTGTGTGCCCTGAGAGAGGGTTGCCACGCGGCTGGCGTTTACACTGGCTTCGGCGCGCATATTGACATTGCTGGCGTTGATGGTCATGGAGGCGGTGCTGCCCACCTGGGTGTTTTGCACCGCATCGGGCTGTTCAGCGTTCACAATCACTGCGGCAGTGGCTTCAGGTGTCGGCGCAGAACCATCATTGGCAACCACACCTGCCTCAGTACCTTCGGTTTGTTCAGCATTTGTGGCTTCGGTTTCCGTGGTGGTTTCAGCCACTGCATTCACCGTGCTGTCTGGACGGGGTTGTGAAAAGATCTCAATAAACTTCATTGCAATGGGGGTAATACACACCAGGCCCACCAAAATTGTGAGCACAAGCATGCTATTGGGACGGTTTTTTTCAGGGGTTGCTTCCATGGTTTCTTCCGGGGTATTGTCGACTTCTGGGGCAGCCGCAACGGTCTGACCCATGTTTTGCTTGACGGTCGCAATGGTATTTTCAATGTGTTGCAGTTGATGTTCATCCGCGGCGTATTGACGGGCAACCGCGAGTAAATCAAGGGCTTTTTGAAATTCGCCCTGCTGAAAAAATTCATTTGCTTGGTTATAGTGTTGACTTAAGATGTCTTGTGGGTTTGCTTCTGTACTCACGTTCATTCCATGATTCCTTTTTGCCAGAACTGAGTATACTTTATAGTATAACCCTTTGCTAAGATAGGCTTATCATCACAAAATAAGGAAAAAATTTAAGCTTGTTAGATAACGAACAAACCATTTTACTTCGCACCCTTCGTCGTGCCGATTACCCGGCTTTAAAGAAAGCCATGAAGCGTGCCTACCCCAACTGGAAAGGAGAGCCCTGGAGAGAGCGCTACATTAACATCCTGCTCGATAAATTTCCAGAGGGGCAGTTGTGTATTGAAGTCAATGGTCAGGTGGTTGGCGCTGCTTTCTCGATTATTGTAGACTACGCCAAATTCGGCGATAACCACACCTACGAACAGATCACCGATGACGATAAATTTGGCACCCATGACCCCGACGGCGACGTGCTCTATGGCATTGAAATTTTTGTAGATCCCGACTACCGGGGATTACGCCTGGGGCGCCGCCTTTATGACACCCGCAAAGAATTGTGCGAAAACCTCAATTTGCGAGCCATTGTTGCAGGTGGCCGTCTGCCCGGTTATAGCCAGTATGCAGACACCCTTAAACCCAAAGATTATATCGAAAGTGTACGCAAGCGGGAAATTTTTGATCCCACCCTGAGTTTTCAATTGGCCAATGATTTTCAAATCAAACGCTTTATGCACAACTATATCAAAGGCGATGACGCCTCACTGGGGTATGCCACCCTCTTGGAGTGGAGCAATATTTACTACGAAGCCAAAGAAAAACTCATCAATGCCCCCCGCCCAGAAGTACGTCTGGGGCTGGTGCAGTGGCAAATGCGTCTGGTCAACTCCTTTGAGCAATTCAAAGAACATGTGGAGTTTTTTGTGGATGTGGTCAGCGACTACGACTGTGACTTTATTCTCTTTCCCGAGTTTTTTAACGCCCCGCTCATGGCTCCCTACAACGATCTGCCCGAACCTGAGGCGGTGCGAAAATTGGCCGCTTATACCCCCGATATTCTCAAGTATTTTAAAGAGCTGGCCGTCAGCTACAACGTGAATATTATTACGGGCAGCATGCCCTACATGGAAAACTTAGACAATCCCACAGAGCCCCTGTACAATGTGGGATTCTTGTGTCGCCGTGACGGCAGCCATGAGCGCTTTAGTAAAATTCACATCACACCCAGCGAAGCCTACTCCTGGGGTATGGTGGGCGGCAGCCGGGTTCAGACCTTCGACACCGACGCGGGCCGCATTGGCATCTTGATTTGTTATGATTCAGAGTTTCCAGAGTTATCGCGGCTGCTGGCTGAAGAGGGCATGCAAATTCTCTTTGTGCCCTTTATGACGGACACCCAAAACGGATACAATCGCGTGCGTCACTGTGCCCAGGCCAGAGCCATTGAGAACGAGTGTTATGTGGCCATCGCAGGCTCCGTGGGCAACCTCCCCCGCGTGCATAACATGGATATTCAATACGCCCAGTCTGCGGTCCTCTCGCCTTGCGACTTTGCTTTTCCTACCAGTGGTCTGGTGTCTGAAGCCACCGCCAATGCTGAAATGACCCTCATTGTGGATGTCAATTTGGACTTGCTAAAAGACTTGCATCACAACGGCAGTGTGCACAATTTAAAAGATCGTCGCACCGACCTCTATGACCTGCGCCGGAAACCCGAAAGCGAACAGGCCAGTCTTTAAAAAAGTGCTACAATAAAGCACACATTTTTCATCAGTAAAAGGGAGCTATCTATGTCTTTACGTCCATCACGGGTTCTGTTTTCAGTGTCTTTGGCAAGTCTCAGCGTGTGTCTGAGCAGCTGGGTCCCCACAGCACACGCCCAAAACATTCAGGTCAACCCCGCCACAGAAGCCATAGAAGCTCCCACTTTGCAACGTTATCAGCGGAAATACATTTCGTTTTTCTACCCTCAGGATTATGACCTCAACGAAAAACTATCCCAGAGCTTTGCCGAAGACTTTCCTCGCTTTGATTACCATCTGGCAAGCACCGCCCTTGCGCTTTCTTTAACGGAATTTTTGGCTCAGGTGCAGGCCTACCAGGCCAGCCATGCGGGAGAAATTGCAGCGGGAAAGACCCCCGAAGATCAGCGTTTTGGAGATAAAGTTGTCAGTTGGAGCGAAACCCAAAAGATTACCCAGTCCGCTTACGTTTTTGTACCGCGCTGGCAGTTTGACGCGATTACCTTAGAAGGACCCTACCCGGAAAACGAAGATCGGCCGGACGGCGATTGGTACATGCATGCGGTAAGCGACCTGCGCTTAGACATGGACCTGTATAATCTCAAAAAAACCGGCCTGGTACCGGATCACACAGTCAGTGACACCTGGGAAGTGGAGCGTGAAAAAGCTGTTCGTCTGAGCGGAAGCCTGGTACGCCGAGCGGCAGAAAGCGCCAGCGCCAGCAGTGACCCCATTGATCTGAGCAAAAAGCTCAGCAGCGACGAGCGCAGCCGGGTCTTAAAAGCGCTCTACAATAACCGCACCTTTGCCAGTGAAGCCCAAAAGGTGGTGCGTCAGCGCCCCGAACGCTATATGATGGACGCCGCCGTCAAACAATTGTCTATGGGGGGCGTGATTCAAAATATTCGCTCTCTTAATGAGTTTCTCATTCGCGCCGAAATTGCGGAACCCAATATGCAGCAAGATCGCATTGAAATCAGCCTCGGTGAAGGCGAAACCGCTGAAAGACTCGGCATTCGTACCGATGCCAGTTATAAAGTGATTGAATACATTCCCCGAGAAGGCCAGCTCGAACGCCGTGAGGTGGGCTTTATGAAGGTGAGAGAACGTCAAAGCGACACCCTTATTGCCCAACCCATTATCGTGGGCCGTGATTTCGAGTTGGGTGATCAGGTGGTGGAATACCCCCAGCGTGGTTTTGGCCTGAACCTGCGGGGCGGTGGATTGTACACCCTCAACCCCGAAAACTTTGGGGGCAATATTGGACTGGACTTAGACATCAACCTGGGGCCCATTGTGGATCTTTCAGAGACCTATGTAACCCTGTCAGGCGCTTATTTACTGGTACCCAACACCTTTTCAGGCGGCCTGGTAGAATTAGGCATTCAGAAAAAGTGGTTCTTCCGGCAGTTTATTGTGGCTGCAGCCCTGCGCGGCGGTGGGGCCTTTGACGACGATCTGCGGGGTGCAGGTGTAACGGGCTTACTGGGTTTTCACTGGCAGCAAAATCCAGATTTCGGCTACGGCATCGATGCGGGCTGGCGTCAATACAGCAATTTTGCCGGTCCTGTGCTGGAGGCATTTATTCGATTTGACGGTTGAGGCGCTGTTTCAACGCTTTGTGCAAGCGCCCACAAAGGCTCACGCGCAGGCCCTGCAACAGGCTTATCCTGAACACGCCTGTAGTGATTTTGCCACGGGCTACCTGGCCTTACAGCACCAGGATGCGCAAACCGCCATTCTGGCCCTGGGCAAGGCCTACCACAAAGATCACAGCCTCTGGCAGGCCCTGTTTCATCGGGCTGAGGCCTTGCAACGGGCGGGCCGCTTCATTGAGGCGGCGGCTGATTATGAACAGCTCTTGCGGCAATACCCCCAAAATATGGCTTTATGGCAAAAGCTATTGCCCCTGTGGCACGCCACGGGCGAACAGGACAGGCTCTTAAGCAGCCTTCGGTTTTTAACCGGACCTGAAGGTCAGGCACTCTGGAAAAATCACCCCGATTATCCCGGGTGGTGCGCCCGTCTGGATGCCCTGGCCTTGCTCACAGCCTTTGGCAATCCCCAGGTCACCCAGGCTCAACTCTGGCAACAGGGACAGCAGTGGTACACCAAATACCACACGCCCCCACCCAAATCTGCACCATCCTCCCAGCCCAGCCATTCAGGCTCCCCTTCGCTACACATTGCCTACCTCTCGAACGAATGGCAGTCCAGCCCGGTTCAGTTGGGCTACACCGCGTTATTTGCTTACCATGCCGCCAAAAAAAACCACAAGATCTACGCCGTGGGCCCCTCCCCCCCCGGTGAAGATTTACGCCCCTACTTTGAGGACTATCTTCTGCTTGAACAGCTGAGCGATCGCTTTGACGTATTTGTGGATCTGAGCGGCTGGTTTCATCCCGAAGGCTTCCTGGCGCTTTGTCAGTTCCCTCATCGCGTCAAAATTCTCCTGGCTTCAAACCCGCCTTTTTGGGGGCCAGCGCCGCTGTTTGACGCCGTTCTGGCGGACCCTTATGTGCTCCCTCGGGCCTTTCAGCGGCAATTGCCCTATTTATGCCTCGAAGCGGAGGGCTTTTTTCATTGGCAGCCCGGCCCTGCCTTGCCCCAGGATCTTCACAGCGCCCAGCGGCGGGCCCAACAGGCGAAGGCCCAACGCCATGACCCTGAAGGATTTCGCCTCGGGGCCACCGCCAGCCCCAATAAAATCAATGCCGACACCCTCAGGCTCTGGGCCCAGAGCCTGAGGGTCTTACCCCAAAATACCCAACTGACCCTCAAGGGAGCTTACTACCGTGACCCGCTGCTACAGCATCGTTTACGTCAATCTTTCGCCCAGGTGGGAGGTAACCCCAAACAATTGGCTTTTGAAGACAACCAGAAGTACCCTGACCATTACAGTTTTTACCTGACCCAGGATCTCATTCTGGACAGTACCCCCTACAACGGCGCCCTGAGCAGCTGCGACGCTTACTGGGCCGGCACCCCCGTGGTGGCCCTCGACACCCAGCGAGGTATTGCTCAATCACTGTATGCCAATACCCAGACCCAGGCTTTTTTGGCAGAAACCCCCCAACACTTTGTGGCCCAGGTGGTCAACCATTTGCAAAACCCCGAACGCTTGCGCCATTACGCTTACTATCTCCCCCAGGCCCTGTGGCAATCGGCCCTTTGCGAGGGTTCAGCCCAGGGCGAGCGCATGGAAAAGTACTACCTCAAACTTTGGCAAGAAAAGCAGCAAAAAAATCCTTGAATAGCCTTGCTGTTCTGCCCCCAAACTTGTTAGTATGAATGCCGAGGTGTAGCGCAGCTTGGTAGCGCGCCTGCTTTGGGAGCAGGATGTCGCAGGTTCAAATCCTGTCACCTCGATTTTTCATTTTTTGGGGATTTTTCTGATGCGTCAGCTCAGTCTTTGTAGCGTTCTTCTCTGGAGCTTAATGGCCTGCGCCCCCTCAGAATCCCCCCGGGAGCAATCCTACTCCCCTGAACCGCTGTTTCCCTGTGAAACAGGGGCCGCTGACTGGGTTCGAGCGCAAAGCTTCACCCCCGACGCCGTGCCTCCTTGTAACGCAGGCAGCGTGGGCATTTGCAAGGCCGGATACCAATATATTGCAGGCAGCGGCTGGTGTGAGCCCAAACGTTAAAAAGCCGCTAAAGCCCCGCTAAGAGCCAGTATAAGCGTCATCAAAGCCATTTCCACCCGGCCACCCTTTCTTTTATGATCAAAACAGATCACACGAAAGAAGGTAGAAACCATGTCACAGAATACCCCCGCCAACGCCCAACGCTCCAACTTTGTTAAACGCAGCGTCAAAAGACAACAGCATTTGCCTGTGGTGGATCCCCGCAAAGTCAAACCCGCCCCGAATCGGCTGCGCCAGGCCTATGGTTTTTCTGCACAGCCCTGAGCTTTAGCTGTCCAGCCGCGCTGTACCACTAGCCGCGCTGTATCAAATAAACGGTATACAGCGCATAGCACCCCAGAAAGAGCCCCCCGTTGAGGCGGTCAATCACCCAACGGCGTCCCAAAGGCAACACCAAAATCAGCAGGGCATTGGCAAAGATCAGCATGAGGATGTCCAGGTTATTGGTGGTGGTAAACAGCAAAGGGCGAATCACGGCACTAATACCCAAAATCCAGAGCAGATTAAAAATGTTTGAACCCACCACATTGGCAATGGCAATATCTGCGTTTTTACGCCAGGCTGCCATGGCAGAAGTCACCAACTCGGGCAAAGACGTGCCAATGGCCACCACGGTCAGGGCGATCAGGCTCTCTGACAGGCCCCAGAGAGTAGCCAGGGTAATGGCGCTGTCCACCACCCATTTGCCACCTAAAAACAGCATGGCACACCCCACCCCACTAAAGACCACCGCTTTGACCACCGATAAAGATTCTTCAGGCAACTCTTCGGTCAAGTCCTGAACCCCTGTTTTGGCTAAATAGACGATATAGCTCATAAACAGAAAGAAAAACGTCAATAAAATGATGCCATCCGGCCGACTTACGGACAGCAAATTGGGGTCACCAAAGAGTACGGCGTTGGCCAAAAACCCTACCAAAAAAGTGGCTGCCAGTGAAAAAGGAATCTCACTTAAAATGGTGTTGCGTTGAATAGGCAGCGGAAAAATCAACGCAGAGACGCCCAAAATCAGCAGGATATTGGCAATATTTGAGCCCAATACATTACCAATGGCAATATCTGAGCTCCCCTGTAGACTGGCGGTGATATTCACAATCAGTTCAGGCATCGACGTACCAAAAGACACCACGGTCAGGCCAATCACAAAATCTGAAATACGCAGGCGGCGCGCCAAAGAAGAGGCACCCTCCACCAGCCAATCTGCTCCTTTGACCAATAAAAAGAAGCCCACAATAAATAAACCCAGCGCAAGCGTTAAAGACATCCTATACATTCCCTGAAGTTTTTAGCGGTATTGTGCCACAAAACCACAGCCATTGGTGGCTCGAGGTATACTAAACCCATGCATAGATCGTTTACAGACACCCCTGAACAGTGGGCCCAACACCTGAAGATTTCTCACGAAGCGGTACAGCTCTACGCGGACTCAGAAGTGATTGATCTGCACAACGACAGCTTTTTATGGCAGCGCCTGGTGGGCTATCGTATGGAGCGTTGGCATGAGCCCTGGGGCAAAAAATATGCCCCTTTTGGCCGACAGGTAGATTTTCCCCGGGCGCTGGCGGCGCGGATGAGCGGTATTGTCTTTGACATCCCCACCAACCCCTGGGTGCCCCGGTCCCACAAATATGGGGCGTTGCGGCAACACATTGCCCGCATGCTCGGCAGCATTCAACAGGCCCGGCGCCTGGGGCAACCGGTGCAGCATGTGGTTTCGTATGGGGACTACCAAAAGGCACGCGCATCGGGACATCTGGCGGCCTGGATCTCCATCCAGGGTGCCCAGGCCATCGACAACAATCTCCATGACCTACAGCGCATCCCTGAGGTGCATCGCATTACCCTGCTGCACTTTACCCGCAGCCGCATTGGGGCCAGCAATTTTGATGCCCTGGCCAAGAACCGGGGACTCAGCCCCTTTGGTAAAGACTTTGTGCAGGCCATGGTCGCCCAGCGCATTTTGGTGGATCTCTCCCATATTAATCCCGCCGGGTTCTGGGACGCCGTGGATTGTATGCCCCTCGGTGTCCCGCCTGTGGTCACCCACACAGGGGTCAAAAGTGTTTGCGATATCTGGCGCAATATTGACGATGAGCAAATTCGTGCCATTGCTGAGCGGGGTGGCACCATTGGCGTCATTTTTGAGCGGAATTTTATTGCCCGGGATCGCTCAGCCAAACGCTTACGTACCATTGTGGACCACATGGCGCACATCATTCGTATCGGCGGAGAGGACTGCGTCTCGCTGGGCTCTGACTATGACGGCATGATCACCCTGCCCTTTGACTTTGCAGATATTCGCTGGCAACCGGTATTGGTAGACGAAATGCTGCGCCGGGGCTGGTCCGAAGACCGCATTCGTAAAATTCTGGGGCAAAATTTTTTGCGGGTCATTCAGACCGTAAGGCCCTAAAAATAGACCTGTAATAGAATCCAGGATGATTAATCGACCCGCCAGGTCTGACGAATTTCAGTCTCGCCCGTCAGGGCCACGTTTAACACATCGCCGGGTCGCAAAGCGTCCACCCCTTCAGGAGTGCCTGTAAAAACCAAATCCCCACGACGCAGCGGAAAAACCGTGGAGAGATAACACAGCAAATCCACGGCGGAATAGAGCATGTGTTGGGTGTTTCCCTGTTGACGTACCTCATGGTTGACCCATAAGGTGAGTTGCAAATGCTGTAAGTCACCCAACTGAGCGGGCGGTAAGAAGAGAGATACTGGTGCACTGTGGCGAAAGCCCTTGGCCACGCTCCAGGGCCGTCCCTGCCCTTTGGCCTCTTGCTGGCGATCTCTTAGCGTCAAATCCAGGCCCACACCCACTCCAGCGATGGCAGCAGCGGCCTGGGTCGGGGTCGCCTCCCAGAGCGACTGCCCCAGCAAAAGCACCATTTCCACCTCGTGGTGTAAGCACTGGGTCAAGCGCTGGGGATACGTAAAAGCAGCCTCACCACTCACCAGGGCGGTGGCAGGCTTGATAAAAATCACCGGTTCATTGGCGGGTTTGCCCTTCATTTCGGCGATATGGGCCGCATAATTTGAACCCACCCCGTAAATTGTCCCCACAGCCACCCGCTCTGACACATGGGGGCTATGCCACAACTGAACTTCGGGTATCACAGACACAAAGCCGCCTTAGGCACGGCTTTCTCCGAAACGAACGTAAAGAAAATAGCTGGTGGCCGCTGCTGCCGCCAAGAAGCAAGTCCAGAGCATGATCGCCAGGGGACCATAGGGCGAAGACTCATTGTCATTGCCATCCACGGGGGCATCTAAAGGCGCGGGAGCCTCCGCGAGCGGGCGGGTATAGATGGGGGTATTCACCGCACTGTCCATCACGTTAGGATCTGGAGGAATATCGGCTCCGCTAACCGCGTCGCCTGATTCCTGTCCGGTATTGCTTTCAGCAGGTAAAGCCTCCTGATTGGAATCATCGGGCAAAATACCCTGTGCCGTGGGCAGGGTACCTGGAGGGGTTAACATTTGCCCTTCGGGTATCGCAGATACAGAAATAGGAGGGGTGGCACTGGCCTCAGGAAAGGCAGAGGCAATGGGAGTATCAGCCACAGGAGCACCGGGACTTTCCTGGGCCCACAGCGGGGCCGCGCCAAGGCTTAAAGACAAAAAACACAGTGCTGCAAGTCCCCGTTGAGGGATCATTTTAAAAGACATGAGATAAAAACTCCTGTAGAAGATGCTAAGCATAAACATAACACTGCAAGAATCAGGAAACCATTAACAAAACATCAAGATTATAGCAAAACCCCTGTGCACACAGGCAATACGCTATAATGATTTTATGCGTAAACTTTTGTTACTTTGTCTCCTGTTGCCAGCCTGTGGTAGCCAGGACACCATCAATATCTCAGAAGCTCAGGCCCAGGTTCGCGGTCTGGTGGTGGACACCCATACCGCCACTCCGCCAGGCACAGGCGTTTCTCCCCTGGAGCCCGCTCCCGATCCCAGCAGCCAGCAGACAGGCCCAAACGGTTTAACCCCGCCACCTGCGGAGGTACCTTCTCAGGTCACCACCACACCCGCTTCTGCCCAGCCCAGCGCAAAACCTGCCACCCCGCCGGTACAAATTCCCTTTGGTGAACTGCCGGATACCATTACGGTAAACGCCCCTTATGCGCCACCGGGCGCCTTTGCCGAGGGCACCTACGAAGTCAGAGAACGTTTTTTAACGGATCAGGACACTTTCAGCCAGTGGCAGGCCATGAACCTGACCAGTAACGGAAACATGCTCTTTATTGGGGCCGTCGATCAACAGACCCCATCCAAGGGCACCGTCTTACAAATGGGTCTAGAGGGCGAGGACTGGAGCGATTTGGGAACTTCTCTGCTGTCGCGCTTTACCTTTGGCGCCACGGGATACGTCATGGAAAAAACCATTCGCGGACTGGCCATTGACGGCACCCAGGTGCTGATTAGCGATCAAAGCCAGGGGGTTTACCATCTGGATACCGCCACTAAAAAAATCACCCATCATGAAATTAACCTGCCTGAGGGTGGCGATGTGGCGCGTTGGGGCAGCGATTATGTGGTGATAAGCGCAGGCAGCCTACAGCGTTTAAGCGCTCCCTTTAGCCAAAGCACCCCGCTAAGCGACTTACAAGGGGTCCAGGCCCTGGCCCAGCACCCCGATGGTGATCTCTATGCCCTGAACCGCAACGGGATTTTTAAAGTGACGTCTGAGGGTCAGGCAGCTCCGACGCTTCGGGCCGACACCACCGGTGCTTTGCCCTGGTCAACGGTCAAAGACTTCGCCGTGGATGCCGAAGGCAATTTCTTTTTGCTCACCCCAACCACAGTGCTGTGGTTGGACAGCGAGGGAAACCTCAAAAAAGCACTGGCCGAAGGCGATCTGCTCAATCCCCAGGCTCTGATTTGGATCAATGGCTCCCTGTATATTGCAGATGCGGGCAATAGCCATAAAGACTCCGCCATTCTTCAACTTCAGTAAAGCAACAGCTTATGCAAGACGCCCAAAACGAGACCCACTTTTTGAACATTGCCATCCAGGCTGCCCGTCTTGGGGGCGACTTGCTGATGGAGTACTTTGGCAAGCTCTCTCATATCAAAATAAAGTCCGCCACCGGAGACCTGGTCACCGAAGCCGATGTGGCCTCGGAACAGGCCATTCTCAGACACCTGCAAAAGCACTTGCCTGACCACGGTATTTTGGCCGAAGAATCAGGGCAGCACCTGAGCGGCAAAAACGACACATACCTCTGGGCCATTGATCCCTTAGACGGCACCCTCAATTACGCCCATGGTCTGCCTTTTTTCTGCGTTTCAATAGGCCTTCTGGTCGATGGAGTTCCGCGCCTGGGCGTGGTGTATGCTCCCCATTTGAGACAGCTGTATACCGGGATGCATACCGCCACCCAAAGCCAGGCTTTTTGTAACGATGAGCCTCTGCGTGTGTCTGAAACCCAGGAACTGCAGCACAGTCTGCTGGCAACCGGGTTCCCCTATCGACGCAACGCCATCAAAGACAATAACTATACAGAGTTTTTGTACTTTGCCGACCGCACCCAGGACATTCGCCGCCCTGGTTCTGCAGCGCTGGACCTGTGTTTTGTGGCCGCAGGCGCTTACGACGGCTATTGGGAACAGCACCTCAACCCCTGGGATTTAGTGGCCGGTGCCGCCATTGTCAAAGGGGCAGGGGGCACGGTGAGCGCTTACGACAACACGCGCTTTGATCCCTATAGCGGCGCGATCGTTGCCAGCAACGAGGCTTTACACCCCGCCCTCATCCACGGTCTGGCCGAAGCCAGGCAAGATTTAAAGGATTAACAGAAGCATAGGCTTTTAAAAAGGATAGCTCGCGTGAAGCCCTACCGTTACGCCCTCAAGTAGCGCGCTCTCACTCAGGCGGTGAGAGCGATACCCCAATTCTGCGTTGATAGAAGCGTAGCGCAGAACGGCGATGCCAAGCCCGGCTTTGGCACTCCAGCCAAAACTCCAGGGGTAAGACACCGAGCCGCCCAGCACGCCGTAGGGCGAAACCAGATTGAACAGGTATTCACTTTGACCAAACCATTTGGGCGTGATGCGCAAACCCACATCCACCAAAAATCCCTGAGACTGTCCTTCACTGAGAATTACCCCGGGTCGCAGCTCCACAGCACTGGTGCCAAAGTAAGCGCCCGAAATCAGCGCGGTTTTGGAGTCCTCAGGGTTTTCGGGGTAGTCTTTGCCCCGCAAGAAGCTGAGCTCACCGCTCACCCCCCCCAGCAATTGTGCCGAAGCTGGCCCAACCAGAAAAACCTGTGTACCCAGCAGCGTCAATGCTGCTGCCATTAAAGTCTGAAAAAATTGGCGTTTTTGCATGAGCTTATGATAACACCCCGGCCAGGGTTTTTGCATCCAGACCATCGCCCCAGTGCGATTTTTTTAAGGTTTTATAAGCCGGATTTTTTTTGCCCACCACAGGGTCTAGCACCCCGTCTGCCGTACATAAGCGCAATTGCATATGCCCCTTATGGTGACGCGGCTCTCGCAACAAACGCGCTGCATGTACCGGCACAACAGCCTGAGGGGAAACCCATAAATAGGCATATTTTTCATCTTCAAAATTGCGTTCTCCCCCCTTTAAAAAACGGTGCAAGGGACTGCGGGGTAAACGCTCAGCAAAATGACACCAGTCTCCAGAGGGCAAGGGACAGGTTTGCTGATGAGGACAAGGTCCCCCCACATGGGCCCCCTGATCTAAAAAGGCAGTACGGGCCTCTAAAATATGCTGATAGCCACGGGGGGTTCCGGGTTCAATCAACAAAAGACGGTCTTCTGGCTGCCACTGGGCCATTAAACGAGCGTACCACTTTTCACGGTGAGCAGGGGATAGTTCATTGAGCACATAGCCCGCCAGCCACAAACGTGGCCCCGAAACCGCAGGCAAAGTCGGCAGTTGAGGCAAATACCCCTGTTGCCACTGGGCCTGAATGTTTCCGGCCGCAAAAATGGCTTTGCCCGCCTGAATCATCCGTGCGTCGGCCTCATACAACACATGATGGCGCGGCTCATAATACGCCAATGCCGCCAGGCTCATGCTGCCAGGACCTGCGCCCACATCCACCAGGGTTTCGGGTTGCCACTGAGGCTCCAGATGCTTGACCCTCTGGAGGCAGGCTGAACCCACCGCATAGGTGGCCGGTAAACGGGCACTGAGATAAGCCAAAATCGCCAAATCACCCTGTAAATGCCCCTGATCAGAGCCTTTAAGGTAACTCTGACTTAAAGTAGCCACGGCGCGTTGCAATTGCTGCCGGGCCTGCGGGTTGTGGGCAGCGAGGGTTTCAAAGCGGTCACTGATCAGCTGCTGAAGAAAAAAGGGAAGTTCGAACATAAAAAATTAATCCTGAAGGGTATTTGGATGCTCTGCAGACGCTTCTGGAGGCACATGAGCACAGTAGAGCTGATAAAGTTGAATACTCTGCTGACGCAAGAGCCCCATCACTTTATAGCCCCAGACCTGTTGGGGCGTGCTCTGCCGGTCTAACAGATCAAAAAAGCTATCTTCTAAAGCCTCCAGACGGTTTTCGAGTAATCCACCTGAGCGGCCCGGACGCTCTAAAAGCGTCACCAGCCATAATTCGTTGAACTCTCTCAAAAAAGCCTCTAAAGGCTCCTGAATGGCCTGGGGCAGCGTAAATTGATGAATCGAAAACCCCTGATTCAGTTCAGTATACAGCTGATAGGCCTGCAAATACAGCTGACTGGAATAATCCACCACCCGCAAGGCCTTTAACACGGCCGCTTTTTCTTGATTCTGAGCAGGGTAAATGGGCAGTAAAAGATCGTAAATACTGTGCTGAATGGTTTCAAACAGATACTGTTCCTGGGTGGGCATGGCTCCCACGGACTCCCCTTCACTCAACATGCGAAGGTTTAGGTCGGTAAGACGCTTGACCTGTTCTAAGGCGATCGAGATTTGCTTATTGACCTCTTGTTGTGCATAAGCTGGTGCCTGCTGCAGCATTCGGCGAACCCGAGGAGAGAGAATCAGGGCCGAATGCTGCGAATCTTCACCGGGATGGATCCAGCGGGCCATGCGCTCAAAGAGACGAAAACCATAAAAGCCGCTGACGGCCATCATAAAGTTGATGAGAATATGTAAAATGGCCAGGCGGTAAGCCAGGGCCACAGGCGCTGTACCGGTGGGAAGCAGCAATAGCAAACGATGAAGATAGGGAAAAAAGAACAAAATCAGCAGGCCACAACTGAGGCGATTGAGGGCGTGGGACCACACCAACTGTCCCACCCGTGATTCTTTGAGGCGGTTTTCAAGAGGGAACAGCCCCAGGGCCAGGTTAACCCCCAGAATCATGGCGGATCCGGCCTCTAAAGACACCAGGTTCATCCAGGCCAACTGTAAAACACCAAAAACAAATAAAGTGCCTGTACGCAAAAACAAAAGTAAAATCACCGTGGCTAGTGTCAATAAGAACTGACCCGGTAAAGTAATGCCAAAAACCCGATCCAGCATTTCGGGCCGAGACAGCACATGCTGTAAAAAGGGTGCCACCCCCTGCCAAATCAGGGTTAAGCTGGCCCAAAAACACCCCGCTGCCAGCAGAGGCGCACTCAAAAACTGTAACCGCTTGCGGGTAAACACCAGTGCCGCCACGCCGCTCAAAAGAAAAAACAGCGCCACAATAATCTCGAATTGTCCAGCAAAGAGCAGGGCTTTCAGGCTACTGCCTAAACCGGCTCCCAGAATCACCAAAAATCCCTGGCGCACACTGAGAATACGGCGCTTTACCAACTCACTGGTAATGCGCGTCGAAATCCGGCTGGTTTGTAAGAACAGGGCCGAAACCACCCCCACCGCGCCCTGATGCAACGGTGTGGCAAAAAAGCGGTGCACGCTGGTGCGCAATTGCTGAAACACCACCTGATTTAAGGTATTGTAAATCCGGGTTTGCGATAAAAACAACAGCGACAGGCCCGCCAGAATTTGCACCCAGGTTTCGGCATTCCACAAAGCCGGTTCCGATAAAAACAAGGTGTTTACCATGTGTACCCCAGTTCTCCCCTCGCCAAAATCGGTTCAATGCGCTGAATACCTGATTTATCCAAGATCAGGCGAATGCGTTCAAACTCATAGTGTTTGGGCAAGCGATCTTCGCTGGGGTCTTCGCGCTGGGAACTATAACGAAAAACCACATTGACATGATAAACCTTGGGCGCTTTGATCATGGCCAGTCCATTTTGTAGATCATAATAGCGCAAGGTTTTGTCGGGCGTGTCGAGTTTTTCAAGAAAAGCCGCCACATTAAACCGTAAAATATTGTGCAGTCGCTGAATCTGTTCCGTTTGACGGGCCATGGTGTGGGTATCCACCTGCAGAGTTTGCGAAAAATGTAAAATATGTTCATGGCGTTCAGGATCTAAAACCGTACGATGCCCCATATCGCGAATATATTGAATCTCTGCAGGCAGGTGATCGCGAGATAAAAAGCGCATCATCTGTTGCACATACCCTACTCGCACATGTTCCAAACGCTGATTTTCGCGGTGGTAATGGTCTAAAACCATTTCAAATTCGTAATCGGGCAATTTATGCTTCAACTGTGAATAAAAGAATTCACGGCTCAGTTCTTTAATGCGATCTTTAAAGATATAAGCCACTACCCCCACGATCACAATCAAGAAAAAGCGCAGGGTAAAATCAGAAAGATCCTGACTATTATTTGAGCTGGCCATTAAGTAGAAGCGCTGTAGGTCAATTAAACCTGCCCAAAGGGCAGCCAAAGCGGCGCCGGCGGCGGCCACCAGATTGCGATAAAGCTTATCTTTGCGCAGATTTTCAACCCGCAAAAAAAGCACTTCAGACACATATTTTTTAAGCAAACCCAGGCGGTAATAATACCGTTCCCGCATGGACTTATCGGTTTGATCAGAGATACGAATCAAATTTTCGGCTTCCCGGTATTCCATCTCACTGAGCAGGGTATTTTCAAGGAGTTCTGCAAAATGGCAGGGACGGGCTTCTAAATACTGCAAAATGCGAATCAAAGAAGCTTCCAGGCGGTAAGACAGATATTCATCCACCAGCACAAACACCCGCCTGACCTCAGCATCTACCAGGTAACTCTGATAGCGGACTTTTCCCAAATATTGAGAGCGGAAATCACTGAGGTATTGCAGAATATGAATCAGCATCGATTCTAAACGGCGCATGTGGGCATTGCTCAGGCCCTGTTCGGGACGATACAGGCTAAAAAAGAGAGAGCGCAGCTTTTTGAGTTGGGTATTTAAGTTGCACCCAAATAATTTGACCTCTTGAATCACCAGGGGTTCAAGAGCCTGACGCAGGTGCGCAAATAAATGCTGTTTGAAATAGGCATCGGCAGAGGGAATTAAGGTGTCTGCCTGATACTCCGAAAAATCAGGGGTGCGGATACGCAAATAGTTGGTCAGAGAGGTATAAAACTGGTCGCGACTAAAATTCTCCCGATTAATGCCCATGCTGTGGGGCAAGAAAAAATAAGCGTCGACGGTATACTCGCGGCTTTCCTCCTGGGGGGTGTCGGGCAGCAAATCAAAGTCAAAATCCGCTTGAAATTGAAGGTGATCATGAATGGTCTGACTGCTGCTGGGCGCATAGACATCTAACAGTTCTAGCGAGAACCATTCTTCGTCTAACAGCTCGTCTTTAAAAGCATCTAAAAAATCGTAAGTCACAGCAAAACCCCGTTGAGAGAATATACCACAACGGGGCTTAAGCTGTCGGTGCGCAAGTTACAATAACGTTCTGATTTAGAAGTCGCGTTTTAAGGCCACTGGAATGTTTAAAAACGGTGTAATCTGTGGGTCATTGCCTGCGTCCACCAGTTTCAGAGTCAGGGTGTTTTGCTCTTGCACACTGGCCTCAAAGGTCAGAGCGGTGCCCGTGGGACTTTGAGCGGCCACCTGAAGGGTATCCGGTGTATCTTCTGAAAGGGTGTATTCAGCGGCA
The DNA here is from genome assembly GCA_964229355.1 of Candidatus Sericytochromatia bacterium. Classification (GTDB taxonomy): domain Bacteria; phylum Cyanobacteriota; class Sericytochromatia; order UBA7694; family UBA7694; genus CAXRDE01. Next base: position 446,955 of record CAXRDE010000025.1, read on the forward strand.
GCACTAAAGCTTTGACCGTCTACCGTCGCCGTTCCACCAATCCGGCCGTTGCCCTCATCGCTGAGAGAGGCCAGGATCGATTTTCCGAGTAAGTTTGCCCGCCACTTGCCCACAAAGGCAGCAATGGGACTGATGGACTGTACTTCAAATTCCTGGGTTTCTTCATCGGTGACGGGCGCCGAACTCTCTTCCTGCGCTTCACCATCTTCTGGGAGGGGGGTGTCGGGATTGAACACCAGCTTTTGACGCTCTTTCAGCAGTTCAAAACGATTCTTGAGGTTCATTTTAAACCGCAGAACGCGGGGATCTAATTGACCATCATCATCGCTCGCTCCACCCACAACTTCGCCATTTTGTTTGGCCAAAATGCGAAGCATTCTCTGTTTTTCTAAATCACGCAACGCTTTAAGACGCAAGAGTTGAATGGTGCGAGACTGACCAAGGCGAGACTTAAATTTAATTTTCACATCGCGGGCAGAGGCCGCTTGCAAGGTTTTGGTCTTTTTGATACGCAGGATGGGGAGCGCCTTGCCGCCTTTTTTCACGGCTCTGGCTTTAACGCTCAGCTTTTTGCTGTCTTTGGCCTGAGCGGTGGTAAAGGCACCGGTTTCCACATCAATTTCACGGGTGGAAACCACTTCACCGTCTACTTCTACGGACTCAATTTGCTCAGGGGTAATAGGGTTTTCGACCCCCTCAACCTCCTCGGTTAAAATCAGGTCCATGGTGACATCATCTTCAAGTTGCACAGCGTCACTCTGTCCGGGCGCGTTAACTTGTGGGGTCACACTTTGGGGAGCGCAAGCGGTGGCGCTAATTAAGGTTAAGGCACATAAGGTGGCCATTAAACGGGTTGATAACATATTATAATCTCCAATTGCTGACGTTTTATTTAAGAAAAAAACTCAAATGAACTCACTTATCATAGCAAAAAGGACAGAAGCAAGTCTACGGTTGAGGAGATTGGCCCTTTTTACATTGAGGGAGCTGTGCCGTTAACTCATCGGCTTTGGCCTGACAAATGCGGTTATATTCCGGCTGCTCTGTCAAAATAAGGGTATTAATGACTTCCTGGGCATCACGGCGTAAGGTGTTATCACGGGTGGTGTCAACAATACATTCGATTTCCTGATAACAGGCAGGGCCCTGAGGCAAAGCACTGGGTACAGGATCAGAGGGCCCCGTGGGTACGTCGGGTACATCACAGGCGGCCAGCGTCATCACGGCAAGGGAACTCAGCAAAAAGCGGGGAAAGAAAGATTTCATAGGTGCAGTCCTTTTAAAATTCACCCAGTAACACCAGCGTACCCAGGTCATCGGGCTGTTCAAGCTGGTAATTTAAACGGGATTGTGGGGAGGCTGTTTTGGGGTTAAAAGCCACGACGGCATAGCTGCCTTGCAAACGCCCCTCGGTATCCACAACCGCCACAGACTGAACATCAGCGTATTTGCGCTCTCCGAGGGTCAACAGATTGCGTTGATTGAAAAACGCAAAGCCAAGCAATTGTTCCTGTTGTGTCATGGCGTAAATCAGGGGCCCATCATCAAACTGAAGGGGCTGAGATTGAAAGCGGTATTTTAAATATTGCGCCCATTGCTCCAGATGGTCGCCATAGGTCCGCGTAATGTGCTCAGAGGGCAAACCGGTAATCAATTCAAAGTGAATGCCCGTTTCTTTTGGCGCAGCACTTTCTGAGGACTGGGTAAGGACGGGTTGTCCCGCTTCCAGGCCCCGTGTCACCGGCCCTGAGTAATTCAGATTCATGCCTGTATTGGCCCCGGTCAGCACCCGCATTTCCACATTGAGATCGTTACGGGTTTTGGCAGTGCCTAACAGCGAAAGAATATAGCTGGTGTCATTGAGCTTTAAACCCACCACCTCACCGTGTAACTGAAAGAAATCCAGCTCGCGGCGTTGGCTGATCTGATCGCTGTAAGCCTGTGCCCCTTTTAAATGCTGCGCCAGTAGAGCGGGGGGTAAAGCCGCATTGCCCACAAATGCGGAATGCAGCGGCATGGCCTGCCCCGTGCTTTGCCGATTGAGTAAAGGCGAAGACACCGGAGAAACCGCCCGTTGAGGCGCGAGGCACGCAGACAGCGCCGACAGGGCAAGGGCTGAACAGAGTAAGCCCCTGGACAAACTGGACAAAGCCACAGGCTTACGAAAAAAAAACGGTCTAGGCATTGCCCTCTGCATCAGCCTGACCCTGCTGACGGGTTAAATCAATGAGCGTATCCAGTTTTTGGTTCAGCTGTACCATTTGCTGGTTGTGTTGGTCCATGCTCTCTTTAATCGAATAAAGAATTTCGGCCATCACAAAGAGGTGGGGGGTTTGCCGATCTGACAAATAACCGTAAAGCTCATTAAACTTGCTCATCTTACAGCTCCGTAGAAACACATTAATTACCCTTTATGTTATCAGGAAAAGCCCCTTCAGTCCAGACGCAAATCGGGAGATTTAGCGTATGCTACCCGCGGAGGTCTTTTATGTTAAAAGCAGCATTTTCTTTGGCTCAAGACCTGTCTCGCGAAGCGGGACAAATGGCCATGCATTACTTTCGCTCCGATTTGGGTTTGCCCACGGCGTATAAAGAAGATTTATCCCCTGTGACGCAGGCAGACCGCGAAATTGAGCTTTTTTTACGCCGAGAAATCCAAAAACGTTTTCCTGAGCATCGTATTTTAGGTGAGGAATTTGGAGAACACAGCCCCGAAAAAAAGGGACATCATGATTACCAGTGGATTTTGGATCCCATTGACGGAACACGCTCCTTTGCCCACGGCATTCCTGTGTTTGGTATTCAACTGGCTCTGGTCTACCGGGGGACGCCCATTGTGGGGGTGATTCATTTACCCGCCCTGCAGGAACACATCGCAGCGGCTCAGGGCATGGGATGCTTTTGGAACGGGCGCAAAGCCCAGGTTTCACAACAAACCGATCAGAGTCGTGTACTGGCCCAGATCCACGAACGAGACCTGGCCCGCAGCCAGGCCCCGGACCTGGCGGACTGGTTAAAAAACATCGAAAACGAGCGCAACTGGGGCGATTGCTATTCGTTTGTACTGGCGGCCACCGGGCGCGTAGAGATCGCCATGGACCCCCGCATGCAGGTGTGGGACAGCGCGCCCTTACCGATTTTAATGCAAGAGGCAGGAGGTGTTTTTTTCGATTGGCAAGGACACAGCAGCATTTGGAGCGGTAGCGTGGTGTGTACCACACCTTACTGGGCGCCTGTGTTACAAGAGATGTTGGAAAAAGGCCGATCTCTTGCTACACTAGACCCATCTAAAAAATGAGGTGAAGTGATGCAAAAATTCTTAGGTTTAACATTAACGGCAGCGGTTATGGTGGCCGCTCCATTCCAGAGCGCACTGGCTGCAGCCAACGATGTCGTCGGTGTCTGGGTGACCCCAGAAGCCAAATCCAATGTGCAAATTTCTCAATCCGGTGGTAAATTCATTGGCAAAATTATTTCTTTAAAAGAGCCCACCGAAAAAGGCAAGCCCAAAGTCGACAGTAAAAACCCCCAGGCCAGTTTGCGTAATCGTCCCCTGCAGGGCCTGCAAATCTTAAGCGGCCTCAGCTTTAAAGATGACATGTGGGTGGGTGGCACCATTTACAACCCCACCGATGGCAAAACCTACAGCTGCCAAATGAAGCTCAAAGACAAGAACACCTTAGAACTACGCGGCTACGTTATGGGCATGCCAGCCCTCGGTAAAAGCCAAATTTGGAAGCGTAAATAAGTCTTCTTACGTCAGTTTTAGGTCCTGGCGAGCTATACCTTAAGTAAGTGGCTCGCCAGGAGTCCGGATTTTGTAAGATGACGAGGAAGCTATGCCCCATTTAACCCCCAACAATCGCCCCATTCCCACAAATCCATTCTCTCTCCAACCCACTGCGCCTTCGCTGCAGGACAGTTTACGATCCCCCCTGAGATCCCCCGCAACCCTGAGCAATAAAAACCATACGGTTCAGCTTTCCCAGGCCCCCCAGGGGGGTGCAGTAGAAAACATTTCTTTTACGGATTGGAACCTCTGGGATGATATTGGGTCTGTGTGGAACCAGGCCACGAACGTCATTGCCAAATGGTCGGCCCACACCTTTGCACCTTCTCAACCCACCATTCAAGTCAAACGCAGCCAGCCCAGTTGGGCCCAGCAGCAATATTCACGTGTGAGCAATTTACTGGCCAACTTCAGTCAAGAAACCCAGAAAACCTGGTCGAGTTTTTCGCACCAGAGCTCACAATTTTTTAATACCGCCATTGATGAGGCCATTGCCCTCAAAGACAAAGCTGTTGAAAACGTCAAAGGTTTCTTTAACCATATCTATCAGTTCAGTCAGGGGACTGCCAAAGAAAAACAGGCCAATTGCGGCCCCGCTTCAGCCTTTATTATCGGCAAAAATTTTGGCTTAAGCATGCCCTCCCTGAGCAGTATTCGGGCCAGCGTCGGAGCCCCTCGGGGCAACGGCAGTGGTGCCTTTGCCATTACCACCGGCCAACTGGGCCGGGCCGTCACCAAACAGGCCGAAAAAGAAGGCCGCAACATTCGCTTTAGCGAAGACAATCTGGGAACCAATGTAGACAGCACCCTGCGCAAAATGCGCGAGGAACTGGCAAAGGGCAAACAACTGGTATTGCTCACCAGCAATATTGCCAGCGGCAGTCGGGGACACTACGTGGTCATTAACAAAGTCAACGATGATGGTTCGATTGAGGTCAGCGATCCCCAAAGTCAAAACGGCGCGGGCCGCACCCACTCGCGCAGAGAGCTTGAGCAGGCCCTGAAAAAGCGCACCAACACCTATGGCCTGGCCAATACCTTAATCAGTTTTGAAGAGATTAAATGAACATCAAGCACCTTACCCTCATCGGCCTGAGTCTTCTGCTCGGAGCCTGTCAAGCCCCACCCGTTGCCACCCCGCTCCCCGCGGTGCGCCCCTTGAATCAACTAAACACGACACGCCAGACAGCCGATGACATCCTGGTGGCGGGGGTTCAGAATATTCGTCTGGCGCGTTTTCAACGGCTTGACCGCAATCAGGACAAGCAATTGCTGCGGGATGAAGTCAAAGATCTGGATTTGCGCTTGCCGGGGTTAATCAACGGCTTTCAGGATTATGACAAGGACCAGGACGGGCGGATTACCCCCCAGGAGTTTTTGCATGAAGGCGTCCTGCGCTTTTATGAGGACTTCTACGGCAGTATTATCGAGGACAATTTCTTTTTAAGCGACCGCAACCGCGATCGCGTGCTTACTGATGAAGAGCGCAGTGAATTGAACCAAATGTTGCGGGCCTGGCCTGAACTGCAGGGCGGCGACAGCGACAAAGACGGCATGATCGACTACCTGGAATACCTCAAAGCCTATTTGTTCGCGGAAGCCCACAAAGCTTAAGGCCGCTTCTTTTTACCCAGCTTTTTAAGCCCTTTTGCGGGCTTCTCAGTACGAGAGGCTAGCGTGGATTTTGCCCGCACCTGATCCATTTGGGCCTTCACACGGGCCTTGATCTCAGCCAAACGCTGAGCAGAATCTTCGGCATTGCCCACGGTGCGTTTGACCTCAGAGGTAGCAGCAACAGGCCTCTCGCCAGGTGAAGTGACAGGCGGCAAAGGCATCGTCGCCACATCCTGGACGGTAGACCCCAAAGACGCCTCCAGGGCGCCGGGTTGCGTCATGGCTTGCAGCAGGTCTGGCCAGCCCAGTCGTTCTAAATGCTGCGCCATCTGTCGGTAACCGTCGCCATACACCGGGTCAGGATCCGTTTGCAGACGTTGCAATAGCACCTCAGACAATTCGCGCTCTTCAGCGGTGGCGGCCCGGTTATACATCAGTGCGGTAGCCAGGTTACAAAAGCCTTCCACCTGGGGAGGGCTCAGATGCTTGAGGCCCTGCTCATGAATCCACACGTGCAATAACTCATGAGCCAGAACCCCCATAAAGGCCAGGCGCGGCATGCCGTTCAACACATGAATACTGTGCTCCAGAATGAGACCATACTGGGGAATATGGCGCTGGGCCGTACGGGTGTATCCGTGAATGTTTCCCGTGGCTGAGACGCGCATGCGTTCATTGACCAGTGCTTGTTCAGCATACATTTCGACTTTGACATAATCAGGAATATATGCAAAGCCCACGGCATTGAGATGCAGTAAGACCTCTTGCTTGGCCCGCTGAATCTGAGCGGGAGTCACCACCTCGCTGGCCTGACAAATCTCACACACCTGTCGCTGATCCGCCAACGCTTTGGCCTGATCCGCCCGACATAAACGGGCGCACACATGGCATTGCACCGTGATTACCGCACCGTGCTCTGAATGGGCCTTGCGCTGCCAGGGATCTTGCAAATAAGCACCTGAGATGACTTCTGCACACAGGGCACACTGAAGTTGGTGAAGCGCCTGATAACAGGCCTGATGGTAGGGCCCTGCGGCATCTTTAACGTAGGGCCCTTCAATAACGGCCTGACACTGCTGACAATGCAAACCAAACATGCGCTGGTAACACGCCGGATGGTAAAGCCGCTCTTTTTTATGTTGAAAACTTCGCTCAAGGGGCTTTTTACACCCGTCACACACAAAACACTGGGCATGAAGCTGCATGCCCGCTGCCCGCACACATTGGGCAGGCAGCCTTTTTTTGCAACGGGTACAGAGCGAAGCACTCATGTTTAACTTAAGAGGCGGCGCCCGCAGGCGTGCCCTGACCGGGTTTGGGTTTAAAGTAAGGGTTATCGCCCTGGGCATGGTCAGTAGAGTCAATCACGTCCGTAATACCGGGGATGGTGTCTTTGATGAGTTTTTCGACCCCTTGTTTTAAGGTGACATCCGCCATACCACAGCCCTGACAGCCACCGCCAAAGTGCACGTAAGCCTTGCCATCTTTGACTTCATACAGTTCTAAAAAGCCGCCATGAGCCGCCAGCGATGGGCTAATTTGTTGGTCAATCAGCTCTTGCACTTGCTTTTCTACATCGTTCGACCACACAGGCACATTGGGGTTGGTGACCTTAAAGCCACCGCCGTACATGTCGTCCACAAACTCAATGCGTGCACCGGTGACTTTTTTCTCATCAGCAGTATCAATTAAAATGCGAATGCCTTCAGAAACATGCTCTAAATCGCTCGGTTTTTCAAAACCGGGTTCCACCAGCGAAAGCTTGTGTTGATAGCCTTCTGCTGTACGACCGGTAATGCGAATGCGCAGGGCGCTGGCACTTTTATCTTCATGGTCCAGCATGGCTTTGATTTTATCCCGCGCAGAAGCGTCAATGGTAATCATGGTAAGTATCCTTTTGTTGAGGTGTTTATTCCCAGTATAACAAAACCGACAACTTGGTCGGAATTCATTAGACGGGGATTCATTTCAATTTTTTCTGGCGGCTGCGCTCCAGCTCGCTCAAAAACAAATGGGTACGCAAACGCTCTGCCTGCTTTTGTTTGTGTAGACGTTTACGCAATAAAAGTAAGCCCCACACACAAACGCCCAAACCCATTGCCCCAATCCAAAATGTCCATGCCATACGCTTTAAAACCTCAATGGGGGTGAAGATGGGCCATCAATGCTTCAAAGGAAGGCATCGTATCAACGCCCTTTTCCGTATTGAAGGGAAAGCCCTTAAGGGAAGATGACTCAAAAAACGACAGTACAAACTTACGCACCCGTTGCCGCTGTTGCTGGCACCAGTTCTCGCGTAAAACCCATTGGTTCAGCTGGGTCAAGGTCAAGTAATCGGTTTGACCTGTGGCTTCAAGGTCCTGGGCAGCCTGGAACTGCTTTAAGGCCATAAAGGTCTCCAAATCAAAACGGCCGCTAACTTTAAGGGGATATCCCAGGTGAGACAAAAGTTTTTGCAAGCACTCCACCTCAGCCCCCTGGTGCACAATATGGGCCAGACCGGGTGTGCCCATACAGGCTTGAAAATATGCCCAGGGAACCACCGCGTCAACAGCACTCAAAGATGCAAAAAATGCCGCATCAGCCCCTTGCTGAAGCAGAGCTTGCACCTGGATACGGAGCCGCTCCAGACGCTCATGCATCTCTGCGGGCATTTCCGTGCCTAAAGCCAACAGCCAGTCGTGACGGGCGGCATCCAACACCCCTTGAAAACGCTCACGGGCCTGTTGCACCCGGCGCCAGTGCAAAAGATGCTGATTCAAAACCGGGCGGGTTTTGGCATCTAAAACGCCGCTACTGGGCAGACGGGCCTGTCGCTGCCATTGGCGCAAGGCCTGTTGGGTCTGCGCGTCAAAGCGGCCCGAATCCGACAGCTCAAAACCCGAGAAAGCGAGAAACTGCTGCAAACACTGTACCTCAGGCCCTTCAGAAATCCAGACAGACGGAGGGTTTGATTTCAGGGGTCCCAGGTCTTGCGTGAGCACCTGAATATATTCCGCCTGACGGGTATCTACCGGTTTTTCGACCGCTCGTTGGGCAAAGAGATTGGGTTCAGAGGCCCCCCATTGCTGCACCCGCTGACGGGATTGCTGTAGTTTTTGCTGGAGTCTCTGGGTTAAGCGCTGACTTTTTTGTGTGATTTCATCCCGGGGCTGGGTGCTCTTCAGATAATCCTGAATCTCTTGCAAGGTCTGCAAAAGCGACTCTGCTTCTGCCAGCTGGGGGGGCGTGGGGACATAGGGCTTTTTAACAGCCATACCTAAAAGTCCACCCGCCCAATATAGGTGTAATGGGATAACTCAAAACAAGCCCCGTTAGCCACCGTGACCCAATCTTCTAGGGTGCCCACCGCAGCAAAGTCAGCGGCATAGCGACTCAGGCTTTCGGGCTTCATCGAGAATCCAAAATGAAAGGGCGGGCGCTCGTGTAAACCCGTTAAGCCGGGAAAAAAAGCCGCTAAGGCAGACACCTCTTCAGCCCGTGTCAACGCCAGATGAAGCTCCACATGATAGGGTTGGCGCTCGGCTTCAAACAGCACCTTCAAGGTGGCACCCTCAAGGGTTAAGAGCATCCCTTGAAAGGCACAGGTCATTTCTCCGGTCAGCTTTAAGCGCACATGACTGATTTGTTCGGCCATACGCTAGTGCCCTCCCCCGCCCTGGCGGTGCAAGAGATCTTCAAAAAAGGTGCCCGTTAAATACTTCTCAGCATCGGCCAGGGCGCGGGCCAGGGTTTCGCTATCGCTGAGGCCCCCGAGCTCTGGATGCTTCGCCCGTAAATCTTTGAGGGTACCATGGGTATAATCAAAGAGTTTTTTGTCCTGAGACAGGGCGGGCTCGGTGGCGAATTGCTGGAGCATTTCTGCCCCAGAGGCCTGCTTCATGCCCGGCTTAAGATCCTGCATAATACTCATAAATTGGTTGGCTTTGTAGTCATTGGATTTATACTTGGCCACCACCACGCCTACTTCTGCTTCAAAGCCCACATTCCAGCGGCCTTGTAAAGGAATGGGCCCCGCGGGAATTTGAAAGCGACCGGCTTTATTCCCGGCAGCTTCATAAGCGGCTTCCACCGCTGCATACTGAAATTTATTGTCGGAATAGACCGCTTCTAGCCCCACCAGGAATTCATGGTGGAAGTTGCCGCCGCCGTGATGGCCATCAGCGGCGTGACCAATGGTATGTAAATCTTTGGCCTGGGTGGCCGTGGCCTGGGCCCATTGTTTTTCGAGCAAGGCCACCACAAAGGCCGTATTGAGACCCGCCGCAGGATCAATAGCCCCCACAGTATCCACAATTTTACCGGCAATTTGGTTCAAGGTTTCTTTGCCAATGGACTGACTCAAAGACGCACCTTTCTTGAGCAGCTTGCCCACATCACCGGGGGGAATCGAAATATAGAAGCCATAACGTTCTTTATTGTGCCCTGAAGGCTCTCCGTTGGGGCCCAGGGCTTCAGAACTCTGCACATTGACCTTTACCCCGTAATGGCCCACATTAAACTGTCCCATTTTGGTGGTTTCGCGGGACTGCACGGTGTGACCGTTTTCTTGATAGGTTTGCACATTGGTTTCGGTTTTGCCCTTTATGGTCAAGGCGCCATGGCCATGGCCATCGTCCCCCAGGGCCAGGTTACCCTGCCAACTGGTTTTGTCATTGCTGATGGTGTGTTCGTCGATGGCTTTGTCTACCCGTTGCTCGGTAGCCATCAGCTCTTGCTTACGCAAGGCCAACTCCTGGGTCAGGGTTTTGATTTTTTCAGGGTCCACATTGCTAAACAAGCCCGGATTCATGGCGTTTTGTAAAGCGTCTTCTAAAACACCCACCTGCATGCCCAACTCCAATTGCTGGTTCACATCGGCCACAAAGGCTTTGGTTTCATCCATGGTGTTAAAAGCAATACCACGACTCAGTAAGGTTTCGCTGTACTTGGCTTCAAAATCCATGAGGTAGGGAATTTTGACTTTGGCTTCTGCAATAAAGTCCAGATCAAAGGTGGCCGAGTAAGTGGGCCCCACCCCAAAGTCTTTGCCAATGCGCGCGGTGCCCTCAACGCCCACCCCCGCGTAAGCACCAAATTCTTCTGTGCCCACGCCGAGGCCCGCACTGATCGAAAAGCTTACCTGGGCATGGGTGCCGTAGGCCATTTTATCGTCAGCAAACTTGCTGAAAGCGTCTACGGTGCGCTCAATGGTTTTTTGCTTTTCGGCTTTGGCCTCTGCAATGGCATCCTGCAGGTTTGAGATTTTAGCATCCACGGCTCCCCGGGTGGCCATATCGCCCTGGGCATAGGCGGTGACTTTTTTATCGAGACCGGTCAGTGACATAAATTCTTGTTTTGAAATCAGGGGACCCACCTGTTTGCCCAATTCACCGATCAGGTGCTCTCTCACCTCTTGCAACACTTCAATGGCCTGGGCCGGATCATCTAGCTTTAAGGCTTCCAGAGTGGCCAGCTCTTTTTGCAATAATTGTTTGGCGCTGTCATTGGCGGTGGAGGAGCTCTCGTACGTGGTTATCAAGCCCTTCATACCCGTAATCATGTTGCCACGGATTTCGCCCAATTTCGCTTTCAACGCCTCTGCACTGGCCAGGTCTTTATAAGGCTGCTGGGCTTGTCTTTGAGCAGCCTGAATGATTTCATTTAAAGACTGAGGGCCGTGCCCCGAAGCCCCATGGGTTTTGCCCATATGCTCCAGTTGATCTTGCAAAACTTGCAGATCGCCAGTGGCCTGCCCCAGCTTTTGGGCCATGGCATTCACCGAAGAAGTACGTACTTTTTCTTCACGCACGATGGTTTGTACTTCGCCGAGGCGCTTTAAGCCGGTAATTTTAGCTGAAGACAATTGCGTGGAACGATCTGCCAGCAGGCTATAGGTGGACAGGGCCGCCTGCTTTTTCTCTTGCAATTGTTGCAGTTCAGGGTCTGCCGCCAATGTTTTGTCGAGGATGGTGGCATTGTGAAGCTGTTCTTCAGGTTGGCCAGCCAATTCAGGGCGCTGGGCCAGAATCCGCTGTTGAATGTTCGCGTCAAGACTTGCCAGCTGCTGTTCAAGGGCAGGCAACACCTGCTCATTTAAGGTTTGAATGTGGCCGTCCACTTCTTTGACCGCATCTTCAATACGGCCAAAAATGCGACCCTGAGCGCCCACTTTACCGCCTGCACCGCCACCCATTTCAGAGTAGCTTAGCTCTAAATCGTGAATAGAGGCATCGAACTCAGCGTTTAAGCCGTCCAAATTGTCGGCAATGGTGGTAAATTGCGCGTCAGGTGAACCCGCTTGCGCTGTGCCCAATAAGCTAATTTGACCGTAATCCGTGCGGGGCAAAGGCTTGCCGTCCAGGCGCTGCATCACGTCTTCCACCATGGCATCTAAGGTGGCGATATCCTCAGCGCCAATGGCACTGGTCCCCACCTCCATATAATGGACCTTATCTCCCCCCTGAAAGCCCTTTACCGTGTGCAGTTTATTGACAATCGCCGCGAGGTCTTGCTTCTGGGTGGCCGTCAACAGACCAAATTTTTCAAGCATGACGGCGTCCTGGATCAGCACCTTACTGGCCCCTGCCCCCTGAGCGCCATAGCGGGTTTTGGCCCCACTCTCCTGGGTTCCGGCCAATTGTTGGTCTGCGGTCAGAAAGGCTTTGACGTCCTCTGTATTGGCCGCACTTTTTAAGACATCAGCACGCCCTTCTGTGGAACGCTTCATCAGCCGTTCTACCGCTGCGGCGCGCTCGGTAGACTGTTTCATTTGCACCTGATCGCCAAAGTCCACGGTTTGAATTTGGGTTTGGCCTTCTTCAAAGGTCAAGGATTTGTTTTCATCCTGGGTCATGGCGGACAGTTCCGCGTCAATTTCTTCGAGCACCGCCTGTTCTTTGGGGTCTATTTTGCCATCCTGGGCAAATACTTTTTGTATTTCTGCTGGAGACTGGGCTTGTTTGACAGCGTTACGGGTGGCGGTAGGCAGGGTACTGAGGTTCACTCGACGATCACCAATGTTGGGCATACATTAAAATTCCTGTTTGAAATATCCTTACTATATACCCAATCTTTCAGAAAATAAATCGTTATGCGTTAATTTTTGAGGCTTTGTGTTTCCAAAGGCAAAGGCAGGGGACATTGCTGGCATGACCACAGGGACGGCGATAGTAAAGAGACTGCCCTTGCAATACCGGTTTTAAAGCCGGCCAGTAGCGCATATCCTCACCGCCAAAAGTGAGACTGACGAGCACCCGTAAGCGCTCATGGTGCCCATAGGGCTCAGTACAGTGCCACAGGCCATGGCTAATCAACAGGGCTTCACCAGGGGTATAAACATAGCGCTCAGGGCCAGCTTGAGCGGCAAAGGCTTCAGCGGTGGGGTAATACAGCAGGTGGCCATGGCCACTGACCCAGGGGTACAAAGGGGTGAGCAGGGTCCAGGCATTGGCGGGCTCCAGATAGTCGTCGTGCCAACCAGGGTGCAGCGCCCGGTTGCCCACTACAAAAAAGCCACAGTATAGGCGGGTCATACCGGGCAAGATCCGTGTCAGTTGCAAGGCGTCAAAAAAAGCCTGAAACCACCCCAACCCCTGTTCGTGGTGCCCAGAAAGCCACAACAGGGGTTCAGTATTGTAAGAGAAGACATCAAAATCGGTGCCCGGTATGTGCTGACGCCACGGGCGTCCACCCGCAAGCATTTCAGGAGATAGCCTCTGGACCAGCTGCCGTTCAAAAACCTGACGCAGGGGCTGCAAAAGAGAGGGGCGAAAGGCATAGGTCTGCATCATGAGGCGGGTGGTGCAGGCAAAACCACCGAAAAAGCACTGGCTTTTTCAGCGGTGGGATTTCGATAAGAGTGTCTTTGGTGGCCCGGAAACGCCAGCACATCACCCGGCGAAAGGGTATAGCTGTCCCCCACCAGATATACCATGACCTGCCCCTGAATCACCGTGAGATATTCATGGGTGCCCGGCAAGTGGGGTTGTCCGGCCAAAGTGGCACCGGCTTCCAGCACCATGCGTTCAACGGCGAGACCGCGGCTGGCCCCGGGCAATAACTGAAACCGTCGCACTCGGTCTTGCTGATGGCTTCGCCAGGGCACTTCATGGGCAGGCACGTATACCGCCTCAGGACGGGGACGCGCCAACAAACTTTCTACAGAGACTCCCAGGGCCAGCGCCACCCGCAGTAAGTTTTGCAGTGACGGATTGCCCTGGCCCGATTCCATATGGGTCAGGGTGGTGCGGGGCATGTCAGCATACTGAGCCAGTTGCTGCTGACTCATGCCTTTTTTACGGCGCAGGTAACGCAGGTTATAAGCCAGATAGCGAGTGGTTTGAGTGAAGATGTCCATGGCAATGTAAGAACCTTTGGTCAATATATGGTCAAGAAAGTTTTCTTGTGAACATTCTTTATCTATGCTAAGCATAACAACTTTATACCCAAGGAGTACACACACGATGTCTACACATTCTCACTTTCACAACACCCAGGTGGTCATTCTCGGCGGCACCTCAGGCCTGGGACGGGCGCTGGCACTGCAATTGCATCAGGCTCAGGCGCGGGTGCTGGTGGTGGCACGCCACGCCGACGGTCTGGCAAAGCTGCAGGCTGAAGCGCCAGGTATCTTGACCCTACAAGGCGATATTTCTGACAAGCAGCAGGTCTATGCCCTGGCGGGAAGTATTCAAGCGCAACTGCCCCAGATTGACACCCTGTTTCATGTGGCCAGCACCCTGGGCCCCACGCCATTGCCCCTTTTGCTGGATACACCCTGTGAAGACCTGGAGCAGGTATTAACCACCAATGTCATGGGCCCGTTTCGTCTCACCAAAGCCCTTATCCCGGGCATGCTACTGCGCCAGCAGGGTACCGTGGTGACCATCTCTAGTGATGCGGCGGTCAACGCCTACCCCCACTGGGGCGCTTATAGCATTTCCAAAGCCGCGCTGGACCATATGACGCGTCTTTTTGCCGCTGAGCTCCATACGCAGGGCCTGCATTTTTGGGCCATTGATCCCGGCGATATGCGCACCCCCATGCATTTTGCCGCGGTGCCCGATGCGGACCCTACACAACTCAAGGATCCGGCACAAGCCGCCACCCAATTGCTGAATCTATTGCCCCGCTTGCGCACCGGCGACCCCGTGCGCCACAGCTTGTAATATAAAGGAGAAAACCCATGCTCACCCAACCCATTCCCACCTATACCGCCGAACGCCGCGGCGAAAACACGCGACTGCTGGTGTTTCAAAAGGCAGGCCTGCAGCACCGTCAGGTGGCCGACCTGAAGGATCTGCTGAACGCGGGCGACGTGCTGGTGGTCAATCGCTCCGCCACGCTGCCCGCCAGCTATCGCGCAAAAATCCTGCCCCACGGCCCCGGCTTCGAAGTGCGCCTGGCCGCCTTTCAAGGCCCGTCTCCAGAGCAACCCTTGTACTGGCAAGCCATTGCCCTGGGCGCAGGAAGCTGGCAACAAAGTACCGAAAGTCGTGGCCTGGCCCCGCTGCTCAAAGCCGGTGACTTTTTACAACTGGGTTCAGATCTCTTTGCCCATGTACTGGCCGTGGAGCAGCAAAGACTGTTAACCCTGCGTTTAGAAAGCCGCGACTTGATTCCGGCCCTCTATCGCTCAGGAGAGCCCATCCAATATGCCTACCATGCGGAGCCGCTCAACATCTGGGATCAGCAAACCCTTTTTTCAGGCGCGCCGCTGTCGGTGGAACCTCCCAGCGCTTCCTTTGCCATGACGGCATCGCTCCTACACAACTTGCGGCAGCAAGGCGTTAAGGTGGTCAGTCTGTTACACAGTGCAGGGATTTCCAGCACCGGTGACCCGGAGGTGGATCGCCTTTTGCCTCTGCCCGAATGGTTCGATGTCCCCGAAGAGACGGTACAAGCCATTCGTACCGCCCGGCAGGAAGGTCAACGGGTGGTGGCGCTAGGCACCACGGTCATGCGCGCGCTAGAATCAGCAGCAACCGCTCAGGGAAAGCTAAGCAGCGGTGTCGGACTCAGTCGCTTGCAAATTCGCCCTGGTTATCGTTTTCAGGTGGTCAATAGCCTGATCACGGGGATGCATGAACCCGAGTCAAGCCATATGCGCATTCTTAAGAGCCTGTGTGACCTGGATTTAATTCAAAAAGGTTATCGCGAGGCGCAGGCGTTGGGCTACCGTGATCATGAGTACGGCGATCTCTCCTGGGTAGATTGTGGGTGTTCCCCTGGGGCTGTGCTAGCATGATATACGTCTACGCTATGTACCAAAGGAAGAAACCATGTCGAAAGCCCGTTATGTTCTGTATCACGCCAATTGTCCCGATGGCTTTGGGGCCGCCTACGCCGCCTGGAAAAAGTTTGGCGAGGGAACCCACTACGTGCCCGTAAGCCACGGTGCACCGCCTCCAGAGCTAAAAAACCATAGCGAAGTCTATATTATAGACTTCGCTTATGATCGTGAAACCCTGCTCGCCATGAACGAAAGTCACGCCGTCAAGGTGCTGGACCATCACCGCAGCGCTGAAGCGCAACTGCAAGGCTTAGACTTTGTGGAATTCGACATGCACCGTTCAGGGGCCGTTATGGCCTGGCAGTATTTTCACCCTGACACAGAAGTGCCCGTGTTGCTGCAATATGTGCAAGACCAGGACCTTTGGAACTGGGAGCTTCCCGACAGCCAGGCGATTTGCACCGCTTTGAATATTTATCCTTTTGACTTTGAGGTCTGGGACCAGTTGACCGTGGACGCCTTGCGCAAAGAAGGACAGGTGGTCTTGCGCTACAAAGAGCAATTGATGGATCGTCTGTTAAAAAAGGTGGACTGGTTTAACATCGACGGCCATAAAGTTCCCGCCATCAATACCCCTTTGTTTGCCTCAGAACTGGGCAATCAACTCTGTTTAGACTATCCCGAGGCACCCTTTGCGGTGTGCTATGCCGATCACGAAGACAAACGAAAGTTTTCGCTGCGCTCCGTGGGTGACTTCGACGTTTCTGCAGTTGCCGGAACTTTCGGCGGAGGCGGCCATCGCAATGCATCTGGCATGGCCATCCCCCTGGAAGGGCATGAAAAAGTTCAACGGCTATCCCCTGAAAATTAAACGCCGGGTTGTGGTATTCTTGAACCTGTTTTGAAGCCCGGAGGATAATTATGCTTACACCAACCACAGCGGATCTCTTTAAAGTTGAACGCATTTCATTGAGAGGTCCAGGGGTTATTATTCTCACCGGCCCGTCAAGCTGCGGCAAGGGCGAAGTGGCCGCCGCCCTTAGACAGGTCATGAACATTCCCGCCAGCGACCATTTGTCCATGGGTGAAATTTTACGCACCACCATTACCCGGGCCAAAAACGATCCCAGTTACGCCCGTTTGCTCCGCGAAAATTACCAGATCTCTGCAGAGCAAAATATTTTTGACTCGCTAGATGCCGAGGCAGAACTGGTGGACAAAATTCACAAGCATATGCCGCGCATGGAAGAGTACTTTCAGCGGGACAATATGGCGGAGTTCACCTCGCAGTTGGACTGGTTAGAGTATTGCACCATGAACGGACTGCTGGTGCCTGATCGCTGGACCCAAAACTTTATTGCCGCCCATATTGAGCACGATCCCCGTTTTAAAGAAGTCCCCTTTATTATTGACGGTTATCCCCGCACCGTGGCGGCCGCGCGCCACCTGTTAGACTTTTTAAAAAGCCAGGGTATTCCTGTCATGCGCGTGCTGCACCTGAGCATTAGCAAACAGGAAATGATTTTCCGAGCCCAGGCCCGCGGCCGGGCTGACGACGACACCCACTCCCTGTTGCGCCGTTATCAATTTTATGTGGAGAATGTACAGCCCAGCGTCGATTTTATGAAAGTCGAACTGGGCTGTAAAAATATCGCGCTGATCGATGCCCACCAACCCATGTTTACCCACACCCCTGAGGGCAAGCGCAAGTTAGACCTGTCCGCCTCG
Organism: Candidatus Sericytochromatia bacterium; assembly: GCA_964229355.1. Lineage (GTDB taxonomy): Bacteria > Cyanobacteriota > Sericytochromatia > UBA7694 > UBA7694 > CAXRDE01. The sequence goes on from CAXRDE010000025.1 coordinate 464,300, forward strand.
ATTGCCAATGTGGTAGCCGATAGCTTACGCAGCCTGGGTATGCCTCGGGTCATTGTGCGCGACATCGTCGATGAATTGGCCCAGGCCCGTCAGCAACAGGCCACCCAAAGCTGATCAGGGCGTACACTAAAAGAAACTGAACCAAAGGATGTTTCTTTTATGCAAGACAATCAGTATACGCCCCCCAAAGTATGGACCTGGGAAGCGGATCTCGGTGGCACCTGGGGCAGCCTCAATCGCCCCACCGCAGGCGCCACCCACGACACCACACTGCCGGTGGGCGACCACCCCTTTCAACTCTACTCGCTGGGCACCCCCAACGGGCAAAAAGTCACCATTCTCTTTGAAGAACTTCTGGCAGCGGGTGAAAGCGGGGCCGAGTACGATGCCCACCTGATCAATATCCAAAAGGGCGATCAATTTGGCAGCGGCTTTGTAGCCCTCAACCCCAATTCTAAAATTCCTGCTTTGCTGGATCGCAGTGGCGAACAAGCGCTTCAGATCTTTGAGTCCGGCGCTATTTTAATGCACCTGGCAGAAAAGTTCCAACGCTTTTTACCCACAGAACCCCAGGCAAAAGCGGCTTGCTTATCGTGGCTATTTTGGCAAATGGGCTCAGCCCCCTACGTGGGTGGTGGTTTTGGACACTTTTACGCCTATGCCCCTTATCCCATGCAATACCCCATTGACCGCTTTACCTTAGAAACCAAGCGCCAACTGGATGTGCTCAATCAGCGATTGGCAGAACATACTTACCTGGCGGGAGATGACTACACCATCGCAGATATCGCCGTGTGGCCCTGGTATGGTGGACTGGTGCTCCACAATCAATACAACGCCTCAGAATTTTTACAAACCGATAGCTATACCCACGTGGTGCGTTGGGCCAATGCCATCGCCGAACGCCCTGCGGTCCAATGGGGACAACGGGTTAATCGCACCTGGGGTCCCGAAGCGGAACAGGTGCCCGAACGCCACCAGGCCAGCGACCTGGACTAAACCCTAGGCTTCGTCTTTAAACTCTAAACGCAGATAGCGCTCCACCGAAAGTCCTGAACCCGCCAGCCCCATGACAATGCCCGTGGCCAGCAATAAAACGCTGATACCCAGCAAAGGCGTGAGGCTGGTGGGCAAGGGCAAAAACGAAAACCAGCGCTGCATCTGCGGGTAGGGCACAAGACGCCAAAAAAGCAGCACCAGCCCCGAAACCCCAGAGGCCACGGCCCCAAAAGCCACCCCTTCCAGTAAAAAGGGCATTCTGACAAACCAGTGGGGAGCCCCCACCAAACGCATGATTTCGATTTCTTGCTTGCGCTGGTGCACCGCCAGTTGAATGGTGTTGATCATAATGGCCAGGGTCGCCAAAATGAGAATCGAAGCCAAAATAGAGCCCACAAGTTGAATACCCCCCTGTACCTGCTCCAACTGTTGGGCCAACTCAGGGTTGTATTGCACCTCTTCAGTCCCGGGTAAATCTTTGATTTGCTCGCCCACATCTTCCATGCGGTCAATGTGATCCACCTCCACCTCAATGGTGGCGGGAAAGGGGTTATCGTCTTTAAAAAGTTCTTTGAGTTCTGGCATGGTTTCACTCATGTTGTCCAGGGCCTCAGCACGGGTAATTTTGGTCACAGGCACCTTCACGCCGCCAATATTTTCGATATCGCTGGCCATGCGGTCCAGATCTTGCTGATCTTCTAAAAACACCACAATTTTTAATTGGGTGGCCAACTGGTCAGAGACGGTGTTCAAATCAGAGATCACCAGCAATAAAAAGCCCAGGGTGGTCAACGCAATGGTCATGGTGCTCACCACCACAAAACTCATAAAGGGACTGCGCACAATATTTTGGTTGCCCTGTTTAAAGGCGTAGGCCAACTGGCCTAACAAGTGATTAGCGGCCACTGTGAAAGCTCCCTTCGGGATAATCCGCCACCACTTCACCGGCCTTAAGCTGTACCGTGCGACGTTTCATACGATGCACCAGACTCATATTGTGGGTAGAAACCACCACCGTGGTACCGGTCTGGCAAATCTTAGCCAATAACTTCATGACGCTCCAGGAGGCTTCAGGGTCCAGATTGCCCGTGGGCTCGTCGGCCAATAAAAGCGGCGGGCGGTTGACAATGGCACGGGCAATGGACACCCGCTGTTGCTCTCCGCCAGACAATTGGCGTGGATAGAGATCTTTGGCATGATTCAAATGGGTTAGATCTAAGACCCCCTGAATGCGCTTGTGTTGCTCTGCCTTGGGCAGCCCCATAATCTCCAGCACAAAGGCCACGTTTTCCCAAACGGTTTTTTGCTCAAGCAATTTAAAGTCCTGAAAAACCACGCCCGTTTGCTGACGCAAGAAAGGCACTTCTTTGCGCGCTACTTTCTCAATGTCTTTGCCAAATACCAGCAGTTGACCGTCGCTGGCCAGTTCTTCGCGGTACAGCAATTTAATCAGTGTCGACTTACCCGAACCGGTAGGTCCCACCAAAAAGGTAAAGGTCCCCTTCGGGATTTCCAGGTTGACATTGTTCAGGGCCTTGACGCCGTTATAGGTTTTAGAAATATCAACAAACTTAATCATGGGCGCGTTTTCCTTGCTTTAGCACCGTTTGCACAAACAAAGGCAAGGCCAGCATGCGCCGCCAACGGCTGGGCTGCTGCAAAAGACGAAAAAACCACTCCAAACGGGCTTGCTGCATCCACTGGGGTGCCCGCTGAAGACGCCCTGAAATCACATCAAAGGAGCCCCCCACACCGATCATCACCGGAATCGGCACATCCAGATGGGCTTGAATCCATTGCTCTTGACGGGGAACCCCCAGGGCCACAAAAAGCACATCAGCCTGGCAGATGCCCAATTCTGTCAGCAACACCTGTTCTTCATCGGCATTAAAATAGCCGTGATGGCAAAAAACCACCTCAGCCTGCGGGTATTTTTCAGCCAGCACAGGCTGAAGGGCTTCAATTGTATCGGGATGAGAACCGAGAATAGCCACTTTTAACGGCTTTTCTAAAAGGGACTTTACCAGCTCAATGCCGGGAACGCGCTCCACGCTGACGCCCTGACGTTCTAAGGCCCACACCACGCCAATGCCATCGGGCAAGACCACTTCGGCCCGCTGCAGCATTTGCAACAAGTCGGGATCCTGGGTGGCAGCATAGACCATTTCGGCGTTCATGGTTACAATCTGTAGGGCCTGCTTGCGTTCGCCTTTGCGATAAGCCGCTTGTGTCTCTTCAATTAAGCGGAGAGCAGCCTGTCGTCCCAGGCAGTCAATATCAATATCCAGCAGGGTGCTGGTCACCCAGCTTTTGGGGTGCGCTTCTGTATTTATCATCAGTCTTTATGCCACGTCGTGTTGAACAGTACTTAAATTCATTAATTGCAAGGCATGCTCACGGGCTTCATAAACCTTTGCTTGCAGTGGGGGCATTTTAGCATGTAACTGCGCCCGAATGGCATCCTGTTGCTGCCAGGTCTCACGCAAATACGTTTCCAGATAATCCACCTCACTCAATGCGGTAATCGAGCTCACGTATTTGTAACCCGCTTGTTCCGCAAAGCGTCGCACCTTGGGGTCATACACCAGGCCCACCGCGGGCACATGCTCAGCAGCAGACATAATCAGCGCGTGCAGGCGCATACCCACCATCATATCCAGACGGCCAATCATCCCTTGCACCTCAATGGGGCTGTATTTGCCCCGCAAAATCGTAAGGGGGGGAGCGTGGGGGCGAGCGCTCACGGAGTACGCCACCTCTTCACACATCCAGGTGTCATGATTGGGCTGAAAAGGAATCAGTACCAATTGAGCCTGGCAGGCACGAGCGAACTGGGCCAGCACCGCCGTAAAGGCCTTGAGTTGTTTTTCGAACCAGGTGGGCCAGGGACGAATTGAAACGCCTATCATGGGCAAAGTGGGGTTGACCCCTTCGCGGTGAAGCAGCTCCAAAGCGTGACTGGGGTGCACGGCCTTTAAGGTGAGCACGGGATCTGCAGTCAGGTGCAGGGGCGATAAGCCCAGGCCTTCTAAGAACTCATAGGACTCTTCGTCGCGCACCGAAATAGCCTTCACCTTGCGGAAAGCCTGTTTAAGCAACCAGCGGTTGAGGCCATAACGCAGGGGGCCAATGCCCTGTCCAAACACCATGGTGGGCACGCCCATGGTTTGGGCGATTTTGAGCAAGCCGCCGTAATAAGGCACCGACCCGAGACCCGTGACGTCTTGAAAAAGGCCACCGCCGCCAGAAATAAACAGGTCACACTGCTTTAGGGCCTGAATAATGGCCGGCAAATGGGTACGCTGAATACTTCTAAAACGGCACCCCGGCAGGCTATGGTGAGCCCCTGCGGTTAATACCGTAATCTGCACAGGATAATCTTCAAATAATTGGCACAAGGCACTTAAAATGGCTTCGTCACCGGCATTATCAAAGCCGTAATAGCCAGAAATCATAATCTGTTTCATGAAACCGGTTCTTTTAACCAACCCTTGACATGGTATACCTTTACAGCGCTTTGCTTGCCCTGTAATTGTTCTTCTCCCAGGGCTTCAATATCGACCTTGTTTTTGACATAAAGGTAGGTGCCATGACTGATCAAAATATGGGTGTTGTACTGTTTGTTCAGGCGCTCGATGCGGTTGCAGGTATTGACCGTGTCCCCAATCACGGTCAACTCTTTGCGCTTGGGGTGTCCCACATTGCCCACCAACGCATCGCCGGTGTTAATACCAATGCGAATTTGGATTGGGCGAATGCCTTCTTTCATCCACTTCTTTTGTAGCTCAGTCATTTTTTTCTGCATTTCAAGGGCGGTCTTGACGGCGTAATACGCACAGCCAGCGGGATCATTTGCCCCTATGTTACCATAAACCGCCATAATGCCATCGCCCATGTATTTGTCTAAAGAACCATTATTGGCAAAGATAATCTCGGTCATGGCACTGAGGTATTCGTTCAAAATATTGATGATCTGATCCGGGGGCAATTCTTCACCCATGCGTGAAAATCCTTCAATATCTGTAAACATCACCGTCACAATGCGCCGTTCGTTTTGCCCCAGCTCATCGGCAGGACTTTCCATAAGCTCTTTGACCACTTTGTCGGGAAGGTGACGGCGATACGTCGAGAGCAATTGCTGGCGGGTGCGACCCTCCGTCAGCTGAAAATAGTATACTCTGGCCCCCAGAGCCACCAGCGCACACGCCAGAGGCAAAGCCAGATCTAACCAGAGATGCGCCACCCGAAAGGCCAACATATTTAAAGTTAAATAACTCAGCATCAGCGTAAACACGCCGCCCATCGCCACCCAGAGCCCCCATTGCAAAGTCAGGTTAAACAAGAGTACAGTTAGCAGCATCAGGAACAAGCACAATAAAAAATTCAAAAGCTCTGAGCGGCGATAGGTTTCTTGACGCAGCAGGCTTTTTAAAGCATGGGTTTCCGTTTGCAGGGGGGAAATCCACTGCCCGTTTTCAGTGGCCTTGATACTTCCCACCAGCAGCACACTTTGACTTAAATCTTGCCCGGACAAGCGTTGCAACTGACGTAAGCTGATGGGGGGAGAAAAACCATCAGGGGTCGGCAAATAGTGGCTTTGGGTGGCAGGCAAGGGAGCTTTGCCCAGGGCTTTTAGCATATTTTCACTGAAAGAGGGTAAGTAACGAAGCGAGCTTAAGGTTTCAGGGACTGCCTGGTACACAAAAGGTTTATGCACCGGATACACCATACTGTGCACCGATACCGGTTGAATATAGCCCACCGGTGCAGATAAAGCCTTCGCTTCGGCAGGAGCCGTTTGGTGTAAACGCCAGATTTTGTCTTGCCACTGCAAGGTACTGGCCAATAACAGGGGTGTACTGGATTTTTCTCGCCAGGCCTTTAGACGTTGGGCAAAAGGTGTGTTCATCAACTCAGGAGAACAAAGACCCAGGGCTTGAAAGGTTTTGGGCGGAAGGGTTTGCAAATGGGCCACAAACTCAGTTTCTTCGCTCTCGTCGAGCTGCATAGCGATCACCCGATAGGGTTCAGAAGTAGACGTTTCAGGCAAACGGGCATAAAAGAGCTGCTCCTCGATCCAGGAAAAAGGAGGAAAGACCACGCCCAAAAGATAGACACACAACCCCGCCAGCAAAGCCAACAGAGAAGAAGCCCCCCAGAGTGCGGGGACCCGCAAGAAGCGAAAATAAGGGGTTAAACTAAACATCAGTCCCCATGAGCGAGAAAGCCCTTCACCACATCTTCCAACTGTGCACTACGAGAAGCTTTTACAAGAATACGGCTGCCCGGCCATTCAGCGTAGTCCCGGCGTAAGACCGTGACCGCTTCAAGCGCATTGGCACAAAATTGCCCCTGATCTGTGCGCAAACCGCTCATGATCGGCTGCGCTCCTTCACCCACCACAATCACTTTTTGCAGCGGAAGCTGTGCACAAAACGCCCCCAACTCACGGTGATAATCCGCTGCTTTTTCACCCAATTCCCCCATCATACCCAGTACAGCCAGATGGGGACCCGGCAATTGCATGAAGGCCTGTAAGGCCGCGCGCATAGAATCAGGGTTTGCATTGTAGGCATCATTGATCAAGACACCGCCCTGAGGCAGATCGTGACTTTCTTGCCGCCCAGACAGACGCGGCACCCGTAAGCATTGATCTTCTAAAGGAGGAGAGCCGAGCAGGTGCAAAAGCATTAAGCCACATAACAAATTAAGGGCCTGATGGGTCCCGAGCAAATCCAATTGCAAACGTCGGGAAGGGGCGCCCTGGAACGCATAAAGCAGGGTTTGAACGGGTACTGAGGATGCCTCTACATGGGTCTCACACAACTGCATATCGTGATCCTCGTGACTCCCCACTCTTGCCACGGCGCGTTGGTGGGCGTCAGGAAGTGCAGCATATTTTTCGGCTAAAAAAGCATTGTCTCCATTGATCACCAGGCGCGGGGCATCCACGCCCCAGTGTTCAAAAAGATAATCCGCCATTTCCCATTTTGCCCGGGTTACCGCTTCCTGAGAGCCGAGTTCACCAATGTGTACCGGCCCCACATTGGTAATCACCCCCCAGTCAGGCTCTGCAATTTCACACAGTTCTCGAATCTGGCCCGGGCCGCGCATGCCCATTTCAACAATACACAATGTATGCTGAGGCGTTAAGCGCAACAGGGTTTTAGGCACACCGATCTCATTATTCCAGTTGGCCGGGGTGGCGTGCACCTCAAAGTCACGTGCAAACACCTGTTTTAAAATTTCTTTGGTCGAGGTTTTACCTGAAGAACCCGTAATCGCAATCACCGGCACACCGAGTTCACGCCGCCAGGCACGGGCCAGGGTTTGCAAGGCCACAAGGGTATTGTCCACAAGAATAAGCGGAAGCTGAGCCAGAGACGCCTGATGGGCCTGATAATACGCACGTTCACAAAAGGCCCAACGGGCGCCCTGTGCTAAAGCTTGTTCAAGAAAAGCATGGCCGTCAAAGCGCTCGCCCCGCAAAGGCAGGTAAACACCGGCATCGGGAATCTCACGGGTATCGGTAAATAAATTCTCGGGAAATAAAAATGCCTGCTCTAAATCAAGCCCCTGAAGTTGAGCGTTTTGCTCTTTAAGCCAACGCGTCATCGGGATCATACGTGGGTGTGACATACATGAGTTCCTTTATAGACCTGCTCCATAATAACGCTTTGTGTCAAAGGTATCAAGGGAAGACAACCGGGTTAGGCATTCTGAATTTAATTCATTGGCATTTTCATATTGATATTTTTTTTGAAAGAAAGTGTTTTCTTTTAAAAATAGAATGCTAATACGTTTTTTAAAAGAAAATTAAATGATTGTTTTTTATTAATTTAATAAAACAAGACAATAGTATGTCAAAGGGCACTATATTCTATATGAAAAAGATAATTTGATTATCATTTTTATTTTAAATGAATCATATTTTGAAAGCGAATAAATGCCATGAAAAGAAAAATCCTATATCCTTCAAAAATATTGGCTATTTCTATTTTCATGGCAAGTTCCTGCCAAGTCCAACCCAACACACAAGAAGTCTCTCCGGTGTTTTCACAAAGCGCCACCACCCCATCTCTCGCTCTGCAACCATCCCCTATACAAACCATCAAAAGCACCCCATCCCACACCTTACAATTCAAATTAAACTTTTCTCAAAGCTTTCGTACCCAATGTGCATCATGCCGCCCCCGCTACATCAAACTGGCTATCAAAGGCTCTCAAAATATTAGCGAGCCCTTATATGCTGTCAATGCCGACGACAACGGATTTGTAGAAATCGACCCCAATTTGCCGCTGCAAAGCCTCTCATCAAATATACCTGAAGGCAATAACTGGGCAGCTTTTGCAGGCATTTACACCGAGAACACGCCGAACGCGATTCCGCTGGCTGAAATTGGAGGTGTTTTTCATAACCCGCCTCCCACAGATGCTCAAATCGAACTTAGCAAGAGAGCATTGCAAACCGCACATATCGTCAACGCCATGCATGAGCTGGGTGACGACCGTATTTTTTCACCCCTCGATCTGCAACGCTACCAGGCAATGACTGACGCTTTGTTGGGCGTTACCCAAAACCCGGACGGCACCTACAATATTGGGCGCGTTCCCAATGGCGAGATTCTCGATGCCGAAACCCTTGCCCGCATGTTGCAAGAGGGAAGTTTGAATCCAGAAAACACAGAAACCGCAGCAAACATCGCTATCGAACGCTTAATGCCCCGCCCGCAGGTCAAACACTCAGCCCGCGTACAGGGCTTTACCGCAGGCCTCAGCAAACTGGTCATGAACACCGACAACCAACAGTTGTTTACCTTTGACATTAAACAAAATACCCGCCGCATTTATAACTTGACGACGCCGAGTTTAAGTGCAGCTTCAACACCTTTTGACCTGGGGCAGTTGAGAAATATGTACCTGAGTTTGGGACAGAGCAACCCCAGCGGCAGTGCACCGCAACCCGTACTTTACACTTACCGTTACACAGGCGTAGACCGCATGATGCTGTCGGCCTATTACCAAAACAACGGCGCTTTAGCCTGGCAATACAATTTTGAGGACACACCAGCACTCATGTCAGATTATGTGCCCACCATCTGGCGCAATGATAAGGGCACGCCCTCTGATCGCAGTGACGATACCGATCGCGTGTTTGTCACCCTCAATGCAGACCCCTTTAATCACGCAGAAAAACGGGGGGTTTATGCCGTTGAAGAAGGACAAGAAGTGATGCGCGTAGCGATTGCTGAGGACTTTAATGCGGCAGGGGCCGTTACCTCAAACGGTAAACTTCTTTACGTCATCAGCCGTTCCGACGCCATAACCCCCTCAAAACTCTACGCTGTAGACACCGAAAATGAAACCGTAAGCTGGAGCCTGCCCTTACCCGGGGAAACCTTTACCAGTTCCACGCCCGTCATCGGCAAAAACGGCGATATCTATGCCATCACTTATACCCTTCCTCCGAACTTCCGCCTGGGAGAAAGCCTACCTGGCCAGGTGGTCTGTATCTCTCCAGAAGGTGTCATGCGTTGGCAATACCCATTAGCGTCCACTAGCAGTTATTCTCCCATTATTGATGCCAAAGCCGGGCAAGACCGTATTTACGTGATCACCGATCGCGGCCAACTCGTCGCCCTGGATAGCGAAGGCGCTCTACGTTGGGCCACCCTGCTGCCAGGCACAGCCGGAGAAGGTCCCGTGGACGCGCCCATTATTGGAGAAGACCTGGCAGAGGGTCGAACCCTTTATCAGGCCATGGGTAATGGACTGATTTACGCCGTCAAAGACCTCGAAGATCAGGGAGAAATCTTATGGGCACAGGCCCCGCAGGCCAAGGTGTCTAAAGGAATGATTCTCAAGGACGGCTTTTTATACGCCCCAACCCTGGATGGTGGAGAAGGCCAGTCGGTACAAATTAAAGCCATTCAAGTACATAGTCTAAACGTTCCCGAAGATGCCCCCTGGCCTCTCACGGGCGGTAATTTAGCAGGACAAAACACCCCTCACCAGAAAGGAATCCAATAAATGACAAGTATTTATGCCGGGAGCTTAATGCGGAATTTTGTCAAGGATCAAAACATCAGACGCCGAGAAACCTTTGAGGTCAACCGTTACGATTACAATCCTGCCCTCGCCAATGCCCAGGGGCGTTTAGAAAAAGAGTTGAAAGAGGGTCTGGAATACCACCAGGCCATGATGGCTGATTTACAAACCAAAGCCAATGAAATGACAGAAAAGCTCAACAATCTCTACCGTCGTTTTCAGGATGGCATGGCACTTTCGAAACCCAAGTCAGAACCCCGCTTTATTGGTACCAGCGAAGCCCTGAACGGATTACCTGATATTAGCAACCCCTCTGATTTACCCCCAGACTATCCCACCGGAGCACCCAACAATCTGCTTCCTTTTGCCGATCCTGGACGTATTCGCAACTACAGCTATAACCCTTATTTTGGCTCAAAAGCCATTGACGAAAGCGATCAAGGACTCATTCGCACCTATTGGGAGCAACCGGGCACCACCTCAGAACAAGCATACCGAGAAAACGGTGCCTTTTGGAATGCAGTGTCTTATTTGTGGTCCTGGGATGTGGACCGTATCAACGCCGCCTATGCCACGACAACCAATCGCGATGATAAGCAAGTCAACGTTACAGCACTACAGCCCAACAAGCCCCAACAACCGCCCTTGAGACCCGGCGACCGTTTCCCCATTAACTGGAGTGAAAACCCGACCGATCCAGGTACAAATCAATATCCTGCCGTCAACATCACTGGCTTAAGGCCCGGCGGTGTGGACTATAGTCACGCCACGGACTCTCTGAATACCGGTGGAGATGGTGTCAGCTCAAGTGCCCACACCAATGTGGTGGGTGAAAACAGCATCAACTGGGGATGGGAGTTTGATGACCTTCCCATTTCTTTAGAGGTCGTAAGCGTTTCACAACAACCCGACGGCAACACTGTCCCCACAGAATTTAAGGTGGTTTACGACATTCCGCCGGATCACCCTTTTTATGAAGACTTAAAAGTCCTTAACGGCACCGAACCCATGATTATTGACGCGCCCACCGAATTGCGCAAAGAGCGCCTTAATAATGATGGTTTTAATTACACAGGTACCACCTATTTCCCAGGCTCGAATGTGGTGGGCTTTCAGGTGGGGCCACGTTTCCGTACCAGCCGTGGTGCCTGGGTTGTGGCCCAACCCGGCGAAAGTGAATACTCTGCCCCCGGCAACTACACCATCGCAGATGGTCCCATCGCAGCCTTTGAGCTTGAAACCTGCTTGCCAGGACTTGAAATTGACGGCGATACACGGGTTTCTTTTCAATACCGTTACCGGGTTCACCAAAACTCAGCACAGTTTGGCTCCACCTGGGACGACAGTGGCCCCGGGGTTCCCTCACGCTTCGGATTCACGCGCCATGACTGGAACTCTGCGGGCAATGAAGCCTTCGGTAGCGGGAATACCTTTGGGGTTCCACTACCCACGGGCTACCAAACCCTAACCGATCAACCTGGCGACACCTTATTGCTGCTCGGCGAAGGACCCTCACCAAATAGCTTTGGCACCGACTATCTCAAAACCAGCGGGCGAGAGCAACTGTACGCGAGGGTAGTACAGGGTTCTACCACGGATCGGGTACGGGTAGAGTTTTACTTTGAAGGCGACCTCAATCAGCTCGAAATTGAAGTCAGTGATTTTCAAATTGTTGATTATGACGGTGACAACATTGACGGCGACAGCTGGACACAGGGCAAATACAATGCAGGCAATGTGAACCCTATCATCCAGGTGGGTGATCCAACAGTCACCAATAATCCTGACGATGTGATTAGCAAATACTATCCCAATGTATTTCAGTTCACACAATTCAACGATCAATACACCAACAGTTACACAGCCTTCGATCGCAACGACATTGTGCGCTCCCCCTGGGAATTTGGGATGCTCAACATTGGTGAAGGTTCTGGTTTGAGTGGAGAGATGTGGCTCAACCTGAATGGACGCCGACTCAACTTAGATCACGATGCGGTAGACAATCAGGTTCGCTTATGGGACGGAAGTATCGGCACCGCACAAGACGCAGGCACAGCTATTGTGCAGGGTGATGCCGTAGAAAAAGCCTATGAGTTTGTCCCCGCGAGCTTTACCCAACCCGTCACCCACCCTGGTGATGACTGCGGCCCCAACCCCGAAATGAACATTTCAGGCAGCAACACAGGCACCGGTTTCCCCTATAACGGCGACGCACCGAGCGGAGGAATCGCCGTAGACAGTCTGGTGGGCTTCGCGGTGGGAGACCAGGTTTTGGTCAACGGCGCCGGTCCCTACACCATTACCGCCATCGTAGAAGACGCGGGCTCCCCAGGGGGCGTAACCAACGATCCCGTCTTTGACAATCCCGCTATCCCTACCTACGAAGTACGCGCCCCCTTCAACGGAAGCGTTACCGTGCTCGATAGTCTGGGGAATCCCATTTCAATGCCACCCGCCAATTATGATGCGAGTAGTCAGCCGATACCGGGAAGCGCTTACCCTGTCACCATCAATGGAGTAAGCTACGCCAACTATGCAGCGGTAGCTGCTGCATTTCCACCCCCTGCAAGTCATCCCTACGCCACAGATCCGGGCAACCCCCTCTACTGGGTCCCCTATACCCAGTCCTCAGCGCCCTTTATTCCGGCCCGTCGCGAGGTCTATCTCAACGCCCCCGTTAGTCCTGCACCCACCAGTGGAAGCATTACGCCGCTAATTCTCACGCCAGAGCCTCCCCGCGTCTTCCAATTTGCGGATGCGGATCCGTTGTCTAACTTCAACGAGCGACACAGGCTGATTGACGACGAAGTGATGCTCGGCGAAGCTCCCCTTACACCGGGTGCCACATTGGCAGATCCAGGGCGTACGGCCAATCCGCTGGCAGGTGATCCCAATAATAACGGTTTTGACTGGGCGGACCCTGACTTTTATAACCGCTTTGGGAATGCTTTCACATCCCCGGTTTCTACCACCAATAACCCCAGTAACTTTATTACAGGCACTTCTACAGATGCAGGTTACAACACCAATCCAGACTACGCTCATGTGGACGGTACCATTGATCGCGTGGGTGGAGCTGACCTAAATATTCAATACCGCATCTCAATTCCCACCGCAGATGTCAACGTCCTGCGCAAAGAAAACAATTTATTGTTTAACGTGGGAGCTATTGATGAACGAGACTGGGGCATCGAGATTGTTAATCCCTTCATGGAGTTTCGGACCTCACCCGCTTACACGAGCGTTCCCCGCTATCGTGTGGATGCTGGTGGAAACATCTTTGACCGCTTTGGTAAGGGTTATTACGAAGATGACAGCACCCGTGCGGAGTTTTCACAAGCTGATGTTGACTCCGTGGCACGACTTTACACCACCGCCGGTGGCGCCACCCGCAATAATCAGGTGAGTAACTTCGACCGGGGGTATGACTATAGTAACTACGAAACCTATGATGACACTGCGGCCGACTTTGAAAGCTTCATCAATGGTAAAAACCGCTTGTCCATGAACGGCGACGACTACAATCTCTTTGACTATATTCCCGATCTTAATTTAATTGCAGGAGATCCTGAAGGCGCCTCTTATGGTGAGGTGTATGTAGGTTCCTTGCCCACTAACTTTTACTATTACCGCGAAGGCCTTGACCAGAGTGAGTCGGGTACAGACACTCCCTTCACCGCAGGCGTTCAAAACGGCAATCAACGGGCTGCGCTCAACTTCAACGGCAATAGTACCAACCGCGCGGGTGTCTTTAACGAGCCCACGACCACGGTGGTACACAACACAGAGATCCCTTCGTGGGTGAATGTAAAACTCGGCGTTGCCCAGCAAAACGCGGCCGTCAGAAACCAGGAGCGCACCACAAGCTGGGCTCGCTGGGACGGCTTTGATAACGCAAGTGTAGAAAGCACAACAGGACGTCAGGTCCTCACCTCTGATGATGTCACCAACCCTATTGGTGCGGTGGGCAGACCCAATACGACGTTTGCCGCGATGCAGCCCAATGGTTCCAGCATTACCCTGGATATGGGACAACCCATTAACGAGGGGGGGCATCTGCTTTTACACGAGTTTGTAGCGGGTCGTATTCAACCCCATGTGATTCCATTACCCCTCAAAGACGTGGGACAATTTCCGGATCAACCGCCCACCAGCTATACTTTTGACGCCTATGGTAACGAAACCGTCACCCGTACGGGTAGCCGCTACGTGGCCAACTTTAGTAGCGTGTTGGATGGTCTGGACGGCCGCATCGACGGTAGCTGGACAGCGCCTCAGGCCAGAGCACTCCTCACCGCAGCTGGCGCTGAGGTATCCACAACCCATCCACCTGAGAGCTGGGGCGCGGGGCTGATTTTACATGTAGATGACGCCAGTTCGTTTGAAGTGGATGCACCGCAAAACCAGGTGTATTTGGGGGTAGACACCGGACAGCGCTATCGCGTGGGTGCCAAAAATGTCAACAGCAGTCCACAAACCCTGTTTTTAATCCCTGAATCAGGGGGCGTACCGGCTGCCCTTCAAAATAACATTCACACCGATCTTCAGGTACGCCAATTTACTGGCCAATATACCGTCAGCGTCGTGGATGCCACCAACAGCCCCAACGCCGACGGACAATACTTACGCATTGACTACGATGACCGAGGCACAAATCTCGTGGGACAATTGGACGCAGTGGAATTATTGGCCGAAATGGATCGGGTGGGACGCATTGCGGGAGACGATCCCCGTACCGCCACCGTTGAAACCAATCGCATCGGACCTGAGGTTTTTAGCGATCCCCAGGGCTATATTCAGTCAGACGCACGGGTGGGGCTGAATCTGGTTAGTCAGGACAAAGATGGCAATGCCACCGTCAAAAAACTGCGCGCCGTGCGCGTGGCCGTGGATAGCGGGGAACAAATTATTCCTTTTAAAGTGGCTCAGGAATATAGCACCGACGGTCCCTTTGACATCAATGGCACCTGGCCCCTGGCACTGTTTGATGACGATCGACAACTCAACCCTGAGGTGACGAACGATATCAATGTCTTCGTCGGATTGCGACAAGGTATTCAAGATGGATCTCAGGCTACTGACCCTTCTGACCCACGTATTACGATGGTATCTACAGCAGGTTTTGGACGCGGTGAAGATATTTATATCAATGGCCAACAGCGTAAAGTCGCCGACGTCATTGGAAACGATATTCTGCTGGATCGTCCTCTCAGTCGCGCTCCCATCTACGGGGATACCGCTTATCTGGGCAAAAACGACAAGGGCGAGCGTGAACTGGCCATGTACTTAAACAAGTCCTATGCCATGTCTGCAGGTGCTCCCGTTAAGATTGAGCTGATTTATGACACTTACGAAGTCACAGGCTATCCTCCGCAAGTGGACCTTACGGCACCCGTAGGCGAGCTGCGTGAAAATATCGGCTTTTCAGACGCGGACCCCGCTGACAGTATGCAAATTGCCCCCAATAATACAGGTACTGGTACTGCAGCAAACCCAATTGTGGTAGATTCAACTGACGGATTTGCCATTGATGACCTGATCAATATTCAGGGGCAAACGTACCGTATTGTCGATTTAACCGCTACCACCCTGGAAATCGACTATCCCATTGAGCCACCGCCTACTGCAGGAACCTTAACACGCACTGATTTTGACAATCATTTGGTGGTGGGTAAAGGTCGCAGTGGCGGAGCGTATAACAATGATTTCACCACTGAACTCAAGCGTATTTTAGATGATCCCCAGTACAAAGATGTGCTGAGACAGGGCTTATTGAAAAATGTGTTTATCACAGCTTCAGTCACCGATCCTTTCAATGACGTTATTTCAAGCAAATTGATGCTGGATTGGGATCGCAGACGTCGTGAGGTCAACATTCACCAAATTGTCTTCAATGCGAGTTATCAATCCCTATAACAGCTTCAGGAGTCTTTTTATGGATCACAACAGCACCTTACTCTCCCCCCGTATTGCGAGCAGTGGTCAAATCATTCCTTTTGATCCGGGTGCGGGCTTCTACGGCATGACACTGCAAGAACGCCGCCAACACATTGACGGCTACCTGTATCGTGTCGAGACCTCTCAGGGGATAAAGGTGCTGTACGAAAGCCTCGCTTATTTTCAAGCCCCCTGGCAGAATCAAGTGTGGGAAAACGTGCATAATGCCCTGCAAAACCAGGGCTTATGGGATCCAGAAACGCAACACTTTCAGCACACCTGGCAAAAAATCACCCTGAACTATGTGACCTATCCAGCGTGGGTATGGGAAGCCTTTCAACATCCTGTAGCTGCCCATTGTTGGCAAGCAGGTTTACTGCCAGAAGAAGAGCTACGCAGCATTTATGATACCCTGCGTTACCTTCAACAAACCCTCGCCGAGAAGGGCTGGACCAACCCCTCACTCGTTTTGCCACAGCTGTTTTTTAGAGACGGATCACCCCAACCTATTGGTTTGGATTGGTCTTGCGCGGTACCCTTGAATAAAAGTCTGGTATATCCACGCTTTTTTAAGGGGTATCACCCTGAACACATTACGGATCCCCTTCAGCTGACTCAACAGGGTACTTATCATACGATACTGGGTCTCCTGATGGGGCGCTCCCCCCATTTTTGGGCACCCGAGCCGATGACCTTCCAGGCTATCTATACCTTGCTCAGTCCAGAAATGCGGAGCTGGCTAAAACAATGGGAACAGCCCATGCACCCTGAGCAATGGCCCGACTTACCCCCAAACATGTATAATCCCACAAAAGATACCAGTCCTTACCAAAGCGCATCTCAACATTTTAATCAGGGCTTTACCGCTTACCATGAGCGGGATTTCGAAACCGCTGCCCACCATGGCAAACTGGCTGCCGGACTCTGGAGTATTGATCCCTGGCCACACTTTTTGCTCTCACGCTGTGCCGACGCTGTGGCACAATCCAGTGAAAACCCTGAGGCAGAGCTTGAAAACGCTCTTATCCATCTACAGCAGGCCTTACGCAATCAACCACTCGGTCTCTTTTACCGTGAAAAAGCCCGTCTGCTTCTCAAGCGCAAACAGCCTCTTGAGGCACAACAGGCTATTGAAAAAGCCTTAGAAGTGAGCCCTTATGATGACGCAGCCTGGCATTTATGCAGTCTGCTGTGCGCACAAAATCAACACTTGCAACAGGCCGAATATGCGATCCGACAAGCCTGCCAACTGAAACCGCTCAATAGTGTTTACCGCCAGCAATGGATTCATCTCCTGGAACAAGTGGGAGCCCATGACAGCGCAGCCCGTCTCCACTGTTTTGCAGCGGGACAACCGGCTCGCCTGAGTCGCGTTTTTACACGCGCTGATCAGCTAGAACCCCAAATTCATCCGCCCGGCCCATGGCGCTGGGCGAGTGCACAACCTCCGGACTTAGCCCAGGCACAAAAAGGTTGCGAAGTCTGGCACGAGCATACGGGTCAAAAAGGATATTTAAAAGCCTTAACCCTTTCAGAAGCCCAGGTGCATTACGATTTGGACCAACAACCTCAATTACTCAACGCCCTTCATCAGGATTACCCCGGAGGCTTCACGCCCGTTTTAGATAGCTATACCCTGGGCAAGCACCGTCTGGTCATCTACGCCTATCGGGCAGGAAAAACCCTTGCACAACAGCTTAAAGTAACCCCCCTAACACCCGGGGACTGGCAAAAATTGGCTATTCAGGCTGCAGAGTTGCTAAATACCCTTGAACGGCATCAGGTCATCCATGGTGATATCACCCCGGACAACCTGATCTGGCACGAAGAGAAGCTGACGCTGGTGGACTATGAAAACTTGAGGAGCTTACACAAGGCATCGGTGCCCCGCAGTTATCAGGTTACTCCAGAGTATGCAGCGCCCGAGTTTTGGAAAAAGCATCAGGCCAGCACGCTGGGCGATCATTACAGCATGGCCCTCGTTTTACTTGAAGCCGCAACAGGAATTTTTCCAGATTTGTGTCGCCACTGGAAACAGCGAGATTTTTCGGGTTTTGAAACCTATCTGACACACCTGCCGGGCCCCATGGTTGATCAGCTTTTGGCAGCGAGCCGTTGGGATCCCGGGCTGCGTCAAAAATTAACGCAGGAAGGCTTTGCCCTTCCCATTAAGCGCCAACCCGCACGAAGTTTACCCGAATTGGCAAAGCTGTTACGGCAAATCGCAGAATCTGAAGCTGCTGAAACCTTTCAAACACTCCAGGACCCACTGCTGGAGCTGGAGAAAAACGCACTCAGTTATTATCATCTGGCTTATCATGCCCAGCGCCTGGGTCTGAGTACAATCAGTCAGTCCGCTGCCAGTCAGTGCTTGCGTTTAATACCCTATCATGTGGGCGCCCATTGGGTGCTCGCCGAAAACCATCGGATAGCAGGCGATTATGCGCAGGCGCTCTCTGTCTTGCAAAAATCTTTGACCTATGGAGCCGAAGAGCCAGAGACCTACCGGCGCCTACTACAGATTTACTGCCATCAAAACCAACTCGCTCTGGCCCTGGCCGCCTGTGAACATCTTGAGCGCTGCTTGCCCTTTCACGGCAGTGTGCGCTTAGAAAAAGCCGCAACACTGGCTCATTTTGGTCTTCACCATCAAGCCGCAGCCATTACGGAACAACTTACAAGAGCCAGTGGGCCGTTAAAATATCGCCATTCCCATTAAAGCCAAGGGTCAGCTCTGTTGCCGGTTGGGGGCGCCAGGCCACACAAGCCCCCCCCACCGGCGACAAAAAAGTCCACCCTGTGGGCGGAATATGTAGGGCCATGCCGGGCACAATATTTACCCGCAAGGCCCACTGACGGTTGAGGTCATAGGCAAAAGCTGCCCCGCCCTGAATGGCAGCATAAGAGCTCTGCGTCGGGTCCGCAGGATTGTAGGTGCCGTAAGCCCCTAAAACACCCGAAATATAGAAGCCTTTTTGTTTCAGCAATTGGTAGTTCAGATAGGTACTGTATTGCACATGGGTCAGCCCGCCATAAAACACAAAGGGACTGCTCAGGCTCCCTCCTACCGCGAGGTCATTAAGCAGCGAAAACTCTCCCAGCAGAGAAGGCCCACTGCCCAGCCCCAGCCGAGAGCGAGACACCGTATCGGCCCCACTGGCGAGTGCTCCTCCCGCTAACAGCAGCCACAGACCACAGCTCAGCATCAGCTTTCTCATGGCACGCCCCCTTAAAACAAATAGCGTAATGACAACAGATCACTGTTGCCATTAAAGCCTGCAATGGCTTCAAAATGTTCATTGGGGCGAAAGGCAAACTCAATGCCCCCTGAGGGCGCAAATAAACCCAGGCCCGTAGAACTCGGAAAGGCAATGCCAGCCACAATATTTACCCGCCCGATAAAATAAGTATTGAAATGGTAAGCCACTGCAATCCCCGCTTCAACCCCAAAGGGAGAAAGTTCTCGCTGCACATCACTGCGCAGGTTCACATCGCCAAAAAATCCCCCCACCGCACGAATGTACAGTTTATCTTTTTCGAGTAAAAGATAGCTGGTACGCAGGTCATAACGCAAAAATCCCAGGCCATCGCTCAATCCCCCATAAAGCAAAGGGATCCCCGCTGCGGCCCCCACCATCAAATCAGGCGTGATCGCCACGTCAAGGGCCAAAGAAGGCGCGCTCCCCAGGCTGACACTGCTCTGTTCAGCATCTGCTTTGGGCATGCTAGAAGCGGACGCCTCACCGGGTAAAAAAACAGCGCTCATAAAAAATAAACCAAGGGACAAAGAAGCCAAATTACGCAAAAAACAAGCCTGCTTTCTGTAATATTTTCTGGTACAAGCTTACCATGAGCCCCAGACTCTTGAGTTCAATCCATTCGCCCTGGCGGTGAGCATTTCCTCCCACAGGGGCCAAACTCAACACCGGCCCCTGGCAAGCAGAAGCCAGGACATTTTCATCGGCCACTGAACAGCCATAGGCCAACGGAAGGGACTGCGCAAAAACATCCTGATAACAGCTCTGAATCCACTGCACTGCGGGGTGTTTTGGGTCGGTAACGTAAGCTTCGGCGACCGGCGTGGAGCGTTCGGCCCCGTTCAGGGTCACGGCTTCGTGGTGAACAAGATGGTCCTGTAGAGCCTGCAAAACCTGTGAAGATGGGCGCTGGGCCCCCAGAAACACATGCCCGTGGGCCACACAGGTATCGGGATGGGTTAAGCCCTCAGCCTGGGCCTGTAGACAATGAATCACCAGACGTTCAGGTAAAGGTTCCTGAGACAACACAGGAAACGTAGCTAAAGCCTGAAGCGCCTGAAGGCCACGCATAATCGCCGAGGGCTCTTGTAAAGGAATGGCCCCATGCTGACGACGGCCCCGGCTGGTTAAAACAAACCCCAGACTCCCCGAGCGCCCCAGCCCCAGGTGCTCCTGAGGACTATCAATGGAAAGTTCTGGCACCAGTGCCAACGCCACATCATCACACCAGCCCGAACGCACCAGCGTCCAGGCCCCCTGTGAGTCACGTTCTTCATCGACCCCCAGGGCCACTTTCAAGCGGTAACCCACGGGTTGGAAGCCCTGAAGAGCAGCCAGAATGAGGGCCACGCCTCCCTTCATATCTGAAACCCCCAGGCCATAAGCCCGCGCGTGGTCATAGCGTAAGGTAAAGGGGGGCTGTTCATCCCGAGGGTCAGGCGGGACGGTATCCAGATGAGCATACAGCAACAGCGCAGGCAAAGCCCGGGGATCCGGATGGTCGGGATATTTTTCGGCCAACACGTTAAAACGAGCGCCCGCCACCGGCTGGCGTTCTACCTGAAAACCGGCCTGAAGCAATTGGGTCTCGCAGTAGGTGGCAATCGCTACCTCATCACCGCTAATAGAGGGAATTTCCACCAGGTTTTTCAAATACGCGAGAGCGAGATCAGGCAACGGTGCCGAGCACCTGGTCCGCTTTTTTCACCTGCCAACGGGGTGTGGAGCTGTCCGCCTGACGTTCAATGCGCATCACGGTAATGCCGTTGTGTTGAAGATCCACTTCATTCACAAAGCCCCCGGCGTCCAGACGGCCAAAACCACTGTACGTCCGCCCTTCGATGGTCGCCTCAAAACTCATGTCGCCCGTAAAGCCCATCGACACGCTGGCCTGGCCAGAAACCGTCATTTTCAGATTTTCAAAGCCCAAATTGACGCTGGGTTCGGCTCCCGAGCCACTGACGGTGGTTGAAAAATTTTGCTGTAGCGGCACCTGGTCAGGAAAGCGACCCTGGGTTTCAAACACCACCGACTTCCCCTGACGGGTCTCGCTGAGCTTAAGCCGGTAATCTTTGACCTCAGGAAAGCGTTTTGCGGGCAGCGGTTCATCGCCATAAGACGCAAAGCCCAGCAGATCAAAGCCGGGGTTTTCGCCCGCTGCGTTCAAAAAATTAAGGGTATATTGATAACCAAATTGCATATCGTAGTAGGTGTATATTCCCTCTTGATAGCGCCACTGGGGTTGCGCTTGCTTCACGTTATAATACACATGATTGGCCACGGCCTGACGTTGCCGGGCAATAAAAGAATGCGTCATGAAGACATCGGCGGCGGTTTGGGAGATTTCGGTCACCCGCGTGGCCAGCGCCACCTCTTTACTGGTTAAGCTCTGCTGTGCCACCTCGGGGGGTGGAGTGGGAGCGGGATCAAAAATTTCGGGTCGCACACCTTCTACCACCTGGGGAACCCAACACCCGCTCAACAAACAGGTACTCGCCCATAAAGCCATTAGTATATTGCGTTGCATGTTCATATCATGTCTCCATCGTTTTCCCATACTCAAGAATGCCATTGCGCCCTTCATCATACCACTTGTATTGAATATCATGAAGCGCCCGTATAGTGCTAAACTGAAGCTAAAGATTAACCCACAAAGGAATACCCCTCTTGTTTGATACCAACCCCCCCGTAGAAAAAGCCATTTTGGTGGGCTTACAAAAACCTGAAGACCCCGAATGGGAAGTGCACTACTCTCTTGACGAGCTGGCCTCTCTGGCGGACACCGCCGGTGTCACCACCTTAGAAACCTGCTGGCAAGCCCGTGAAAAGCCCCATCCCGGCACCTTTATTGGTAAGGGTAAAGTCCAGGAAGTCAAAATGCTTGCCGAAGAGCTCGCAGCGGACGTGGTTATTTTTGACACCGAATTGACCCCGGCCCAGCTCAAAAACCTGGAAAAAGCCCTGGAAATTCAGGTCATGGATCGCAGTGACGTCATTCTGGTGATCTTTAGTGAGCGTGCCAAAACCCGTGAGGCTAAACTCCAGGTAGAACTGGCCCGCATGAAGTACTTCATGCCCCGTATGAAGCGGCTATGGACGCACTTAGAGCGCCAGGTGGGCGGCGTGGGTGTCCGCGGCGGCATGGGTGAAAAGCAAATCGAAATTGACCGCCGGATTGTCAAAAAGAGAATTAGCAAATACGAAGAAGATTTGCGAGAAATTGAAAAGCAGCGCAAAATGCGCAATAGCTGGCGTCGGGACATGTTTTCGATTGCCCTGATTGGCTACACCAACGTGGGCAAGTCCACCCTCTTTAACCGTCTGGCGGAAGCAGATGTACTTGTGGAAAACCGCTTGTTTGCCACCCTGGACTCCACCGTAAGACAGTTTCACATGCGTGATCACAAGTTTTTATTGACCGACACCGTGGGCTTTGTGCGCAAGCTTCCCCACCATTTGGTGGCCTCTTTTCGCAGCACCCTCGAAGAAGCCCGTGAGGCCGATGTGCTCTTGCATGTGGTCGATATTACCTCCCCTGCGTTGGGCGATCAGATCGCCGCGGTGAATGAGGTTTTAGAACAACTGGACGTCACCGATAAACCCACCATCTTTGTGGTCAACAAAGTGGATCAGGTGGAGGACACCGCCCACACCTGGCAGCATATTCCCGAAAACGTGCCCTATGTGGAGATTTCTGCCAAAACCGGTCAAAACATTGAAATGCTTGAAGACATGATCTTGGAGATTTTTGCAGAGCAATTTCAAGAAACCACCATCGTCTTGCCCCTGAAAGAGGCCCGCTTTGTGTCTCAGGCCTACGACCTGGGCGATATTCGCTCGGAAGAGTATTTAGAGGGTAACCGCATTAAACTGGTGTGTTATGCCCCCAAAAAAGACATTGAGCGCTTTCGCAAAGCCTGGAAGGACTACGCCCAAACAAAGCCAGAGTATGCCGGGCACTAGAAATGAAAGCCACACAAACCTTGCCCCGTAAGCCACTGCCCATTGGGATTCAGAGCTTTGCCAAATTGCGTGAGAAGGCTTGTTATTATGTGGACAAAACCCCTTTTGCTTTGGCATTGATTGAACAAGGCAGTGCTTATTTTCTCTCACGGCCCCGGCGTTTTGGCAAGAGCTTGTTTCTGGACACCCTCAAGGAGCTTTTTGAAGGAAACAAGGTTTTATTTGAGGGGCTTTATGCAGCACAACACTGGGATTGGTCCATAAAGTCCCCCGTGATCCGTTTGAGCTTTGGAGCCGGTGTCATGGAAAAACGCTCTGATTTAGAGCATAGCTTACACAAACAAATCAGTGGTCTAGAAGCCCAATTTGACATTGCCGCGGACTTTAAAGAGCATTTACCCAGTCGATTTAGCACCCTGATCGAGAAACTTCACCACAAGAGCGGTCAACGGGTCGTGGTACTCGTCGATGAATACGATAAGCCCATTTTAGATAACTTACAAGCACCAGAGATTGCCAGAGAAATGCGGGAGGGTTTACGCAATCTCTATTCGGTCATCAAAGACAGTGATGCTCACCTTCAATTTGTCTTTTTGACAGGTGTAAGCAAATTCTCTAAAGTCAATCTTTTTTCAGGGCTCAATAATTTGCAAGATATCACCATGGATGCCCCTTACTCAGCCATCTGCGGCTATACCGATGCAGATATAGATACCGTCTTTGCCCCTGAGTTGTTTGGGCTGGATCGCCAGATGATCCGCGAGTGGTACAACGGCTACAATTGGACGGGGGAGTCGGTGTACAATCCTTTTGACCTCCTCTTATTGTTTCAAAAACGTAAGTTTGAACCCTATTGGTTTGAAACCGGCACGCCCACTTTCCTGGTGGATTTTTTGGCCCAACATCATTATTTCACTCCCGATCTGGCGCAATTACAGACCAGTGAGTCTTTGCTTTCAGCCTTTGATATAGAACAGATGGGGGCTGAAGCCCTGCTGTGGCAAACAGGCTATTTAAGCTTTACAAAGACCGAGGAAGTTATACCGGGCTATTGGGTGTACACCTTAAGCTATCCTAACCGTGAAGTAGAAAGTGCCTTAAACAAAGCCCTTTTGCCTGCCTATGGCGCACCCGCTCAGGTCGCATTCACTGAGCAGCTGCAATGGTTACGCGCCCTTCAGGCAGGAAAAACAGCTCCCCTGGAGCAAAGCTTAAAAACCTTATTTGCGAGTATTCCGCATGATTGGTACCGTAAGAATCCGCTGGCCCAATACGAAGGCTATTATGCTAGCGTTTTTTATAGCCAATTGGCAGCCCTGGGTTTAGATACGCGTGTGGAAGATGCCACGAACAAAGGGCGCATTGACCTGGCCTTGCGCTACCAGAACCGGGTCTACCTCTTTGAATTTAAAGTCATCGCGGATGAGAATGAGCACGCCTCACCAAATCAAACCAGGACCTCCACCTCCCGCAGCGCAGCCCTACAACAGTTACTAGACAAGGGCTATGCCGAGAAGTACCGTACACCAGGAGTGAGTATTACTTTGATTGGGATTACCTTCAGTAAGCAAACCCGCAATGTGGTGGGATGGGATGTTCAACACATTGAAACATACACTTAAATCAAAGTACGTCCAATGAGTGTTATGATAAAAGAACGTCTAACTATTTATAAAATAAGGATCTTGACCATGAAACGTTTTGCTTTTGTAATGGCCACTGCGGCACTCTTAATGGGCACCGCATGCACCCAGCCCCGCACCAATAACCCCTTGTTAAATGTACCCAACGGCAATAATGCGGGCAATACCCCCACGCTGGTGCAGTCTGATCAATTGACCATTGTGGCCGGTACCGAAGTGTTTGCTGCCAGTGGGCAAAGTACCCAATTGCAAGTTATTGATGCCACCGGACAGGCCTTAAATCCTGCTGCTGTGGAATTTACCTCTTCGCAGCCCGCCGTGATTAGCGTGAATGCGCAAGGTCAAGTCACCGCATTGGCCCGAGGCGGCGAGACCGTGATTACCGCCACCCTCAAAGGCACCTCAGTCCGCACCCAGAAACGTTTCTCGGTCAACTAGACTTTTTGCCCTGACAAAACAGCGTACCCCATGAAATCCTCAGAGGTACGCTGTTTGGGCCTAAAGGATCCCTTTTCAATGTCGCGCAAAAATGGTTTACCCTTTGGGCTCGTCGCGGGTCTGATACTCAGCTTTTTAAGCAGCACCCCTGTATCTCACGAAGCCCTCACCGAACGCCACACTTACCACGGTAAATACCACACGTTAATTCAGGTGGTTCACTGTCCCAGTGAACAAGCCTATGATGAGGCAGAATACGGCATTTACGCAGATGCAGGCTATTTTGGCGAAGTGGTGTACTGTCAGCAGTCATTGCCCGCTGCCTACTGGGTTTATGTGTCTCCCCGGTGGTACCTCTGGAAACACAAAGATCTGTCCGCCATGGGTTTTGAGAACCTCCACCAGAAAATCGCCCTGCGCACTCAAACCCTGACGCTAAGCTTTGACTTTAAACAAGAACACCGCCTCTGGGCCAAAGCCCAAAGCCAGGCCATTGCCCAGGCCATTCAGGCTTTCGAGCAGCTCAGCGGCCTCCCTTATCCTGGCGACAACCCTTACGTCATTGAAGAAGACCCTCACCTGGTGGATCTACTGGGACTGGCGGGTCCTCAGGGCATGAAACTGGCGTCTCCGCCTGAAGGTTCATTTTGGACCGCACTGCACGAAGTGGTGCATATTTGGAACGCTGACCAGGAGCCCCTCTGGATGATTGAAGGCCTGGCCAATTATTACTCTTTTTTACTCATGAAACGCCTTAAGCTTCCCTTTCGCGATCAGGAAACCTACGCCACGTCCATTGCAGACTGGCAAGCCATTCAGGGCACCGCCGAGGACTTGCCCCTGGCAGGTCATTATCTGGACCTACCTCAGGGCAAAGCCATGGCCTGGTGGGCCATGATTCATGAGTTGTTTGGCCCCCAATTTGTGAATCAGGTGTTTGTACGTCTGTACCGTGAAAAAAAACTGAGCACGACGCAGTTGGCGCAAATGATACGTCAGGTATCGGGCAAAGATCCGAGCCCTCTGTTAGACGGTTGGCTACGCAAAGGGCCTTACCGGGTCAAACAAAGTCGAGATTTTGGCCCGGTAAGCTACCCGCTGACGGGAGTCTGGTCTTCTTCCCCCTAAGTACGTCCCTAAGCGCGGACGAGGACCTCCTGGGGAACAGAGTCGTAGATGACCACCTCTTGCATGGGCGCGGTGGGATGGGGCGTCCACTGGTGGGTGGTAGCGAGGCCTAACTCCTGCTCCAGCAAAGCCACCCAGGTCTGGAAGTAAAAAATGACGTCTTCTTTTTTATTGTGGCTGAGCTGGCGTTTGTCCGCGGGCAAATACGCCAAAACCCTGGGGTTAGACAGGGTTTCAATATCCTGAATATCCTCGATTTGTAGACCCACTTGCAACATGATTTCGATCACCCGATCAATTTCATAACCGCTGCTTTGACAATAGTCTCCGGCGTTGTCGGTCCAATCTCCGCCTTTTTGCATGGCCCAGTAGTGAATTTGACTTTTATCGTGGCCGGTAATCACCTGGGCCAGGTGTCCACAATTACAAGCACCTGAGTGTCCCCACTGGTACTGTTCAGAACGCTCTAGTAAAGCGATGGTTTGCTGTAAAATATCGATGAGTTTTGCGCTGGCAATGGCCATAAGTAGCTCTCTTTATTCTATTTTGGGATTATTCTAGCATGAGATTTAACTTCAAAGACAAGGGCCAAAGACCGAAGAAAAGCTCAGTTTCGCAAAAAATCTTCGGCCTTTTTGTTCAGCCACTCTAAGGCATTCCCACTCAGCAATTGCTGACGCACGGTGTGCGAAAGATCCATTCCCTCAATCAGGCTACCAGGATGGTGTTCCCCCAGGGGAAACGGGTAATCTGAACCGAGAATCACCCGATTATCGCCATAGATACGCAGCAGCTCTTTGAGTGCGTGTTGATCATGCACCAGAGAATCCACATAAAAGCGCCCCAGATACTCTAAAGGGTCACGGTCATTTTCAATTTGACACAGATCAGGGCGCACGCGAAAACCGTGTTGAATGCGCCCCAGCAGGCAGCCAAAAGAGCCTCCCCCGTGAGCAAAAGCCAACCGCAGGCGGGGAAGCTTCTCTAAGACCCCGCCAAAAATCAAGGATGAAATAGCAATGGCCGACTCAAAAGGCATGGCCACCAACCAGGGCAGCCAGTATTTTTGAATGGTTTCACTGCCCCGCATATCCCAGGGGTGAATAAATACCGCAGCCCCTAAATCTTGTGCCGCCTCAAGCACCGGAAAAATTTCAGGGCTGTCTAAATTCCACTCGTTCACATGGGTGCCAATTTCAATACCCGCTAGCCCCAACTCTTTCATACAGCGTTCCAGCTCTTGAATGGCCAATTGCGTATCTTGCAAGGGCAAGGTACCCAGGCCCATAAAACGCCTGGGGTGGGCGGCCACGGTTTCTGCCAGATGATCATTCAAGTAACGGGCCACCGCCAGGGTATCTTCAGGCACCGCCCAATAGTTAAACAAGACCGGAATCGTCGACAACACCTGTACATCTACCCCATGGCTATCGCATTCGTCTAAACGCACCACGGGATCCCAACAATTGTGTTCAATCTCGCGAAATACTTTGCCATTTTTCATCATCAGGGCTTTACCTGGGGTGTGATGATGCAAGCTCACAAAACCCTTATAACCAAATTTCTCATCGAAGTCTGGCAAATGAGCGGGCATAATATGGGTGTGAATATCGATTTTCATGGAGGACTAACTTTCTTGGGGTACAGGCGGTTTGGGATACGGGGTTTGACAGTTCTCGCAGGCTTCGTGTTGGGCGTAAAAACGTTCAAAGACCGGCGGCAGTTGGGTTTCTAAATTGTTCACGGCCAAAAACTCTTCGTAGAGCTTGTGGTGGCAATTGGGGCAATACCATTGAAAACCATCCAATTCGCCGGGACGGCGTTGCCGTTCAATGACAAGGCCCACGCTGTGGGCCGGGCGCCGGGGCGAATGGGGCGTGTTGGGGGGCAGTAAAAACACCTCACCCGCGTGAATTGTCACGTCTGCAGGCTGCCCCTGCTGCATGATTTTGAGTTCAATATCCCCTTCCAGCTGATAAAAAAACTCTTCGCCCTCATTCACGTGATAATCGGTGCGGGCATTGGGGCCGCCCACCACCATCACAATAAACTCAGTATCTTGCCAGATCACCTTATTGCCCACTGGCGGCTTAAGCAGGTGGCGATGTTCTTCAATCCAGGCCATTAGCGGAAAAGGCTTTTTCATGACAGGGCCGCCACACATTTTAATTCAATGGCAATGGGCGTGGGCAAAGCATTGACCTCGACGGTAGTGCGGCAGGGCTGGGTGTCCGCATCAGGAAAGTACGTGCGGTAAATGCGATTAAAGGCCTGAAAGTCGGCGGCCATGTTGGTTAAAAACACGGTCACATCCACCAGATCCTCCCAGCGGGCACCTGCGGCTTCGAGTATCACTTTGACATTGTGAAACACGCTGTGGCACTGGGCTTCAATGTCATAAGCCACGATGTCACCCCGATCATTCAAGGTGACGCCTGGAATCACCGTCTGACCGGGCTGACGGGGTCCCACTCCCGAAAGAAACAACAAAGAGCCGACCCGGCGGGCATGGGGATAGGGCCCCACCGGCGGAGGTGCTTTATCGGTGTTTATCGTGCCCTGGGGTGTGGGAGACACGGTACTTTCTGTCATGGCCTATCTGCTCCTTTGCTGCAGCAATGCGCTCAGCTTTTTCTCTTCTCAATATACCGCGAGGCGCGACTCGCCCACAAATGTGCCTTTCCCTTTGCCCTTAAAATCTGGTAAAGTTGCATCCATGTACATGAACCTCAAGGAAATCTTCACGCACATTTATCGAAAAAACCTCTGGCAGAGTAACGAGACCGCCTCAGGGCTGGAGTCTAACCTGGATCAAACCGAGGTTTTAATTCACCTTTTGCCCAAAATCTTTCAGGTTTTGGGCACCCGCCGTTTGTTGGACGTGCCCTGCGGAGACTTTTATTGGATGCAATACGTGGATCTTGAGGGCATTCATTACCATGGCGGCGATATTGTCAGCGAGCTGATTGCGCAAAACCAGGCCCGCTTTGCGGGGCCTCACATCGTTTTTTCTGAGATTGACCTGACCCGCTCAAATCTGCCAGAAGCAGATTTAATCTTGATTCGCGATTGCTTTGCTTTTCTTTCCCATATACAGATCTGGCGCTGTCTCAAAAACCTGATGCGCCATCCTTTTGAATATGTTTTGATCAGCACCCACAACGAAGTTGACATTAACCATCCCAACGAAAGCGGCTTGTGGCGTCCCGTCAACCTGCAACGGGAACCCTTTTGTTTACCCGAACCTGGCAAGCTCTTTCCTGAGGCGGCAAAAAACAAGAGCCTGGGGTTGTGGAGTTACGCCCAACTGCAACAATGGGCACAGGATCGTCAGTTGTAAAAAAGGGTTTTATACTTTTTAAATAGCGATGAGGGTTTATCGGCTTTTACGTTAAGAATAAAAACAGAAAGTTTTATTCATGACAAAAACAAAAAACAACACACCCTATAACTACGATACCCTGATGGAAGATCTGAAGACCGCCCATCCCCATGAGCCTGACTTTTTGCAGGCAGTGGGCGAAGTCCTCGAAGACGTGATTCCCTTTGTGAACGAACACAAGCAATACCGCAACGAGCGTCTGATTGAACGCCTCTTACACCCCGAGCAGGTGGTAAAATTTCGCGTCACCTGGGAAGACGATGCTGGTGAGATCCTGGTGAATACGGGCTACCGGGTACAGTTTAATAGCGCCATTGGTCCGTATAAAGGCGGGCTGCGCTTTCATCCCACGGTGAACGAAGGTTTGCTTAAGTTTTTGTCTTTTGAACAAATCTTTAAAAACAGCCTCACGGGACTGCCCCTGGGCGCTGGCAAGGGGGGCAGCGATTTTAATCCCCGAGGCCGCAGTGATGCAGAGATCCGCCGCTTTTGTCGCCAGTTTATGCTGCAATTGTATCGACACATTGGACCCGAACAGGATATTCCCGCCGGGGACATGGGTGTGGGTGAACGTGAGATTGGTTATCTCTTTGGCATGTACCAGCAGATTGTGGGGCGATTTGAAGGCAGCATGAGCGGTAAGGGCCTGTCCTATGGTGGAAGCTTGCTGCGCAAGGAGGCCACCGGCTACGGTCTGGTGCACCTGGCCGAAAAGGCCCTGACCCACCACAATCAGAAACTGGCAGGACTCTCCGCTGTGGTGTCGGGTGCGGGCAATGTGGCCCTGCATGCCGCCGAAAAACTGATTAAAAAAGAGGTCAAGGTACTGACCCTGAGTGATACCTCGGGTTGCATTTATGTAGAATCTGGCCTGAGTCAGGATCAATTGCGCGCGATTCAAGCGGGTAAAAAACAGGGCCAGTCCCTTGAGATGTTAGCGGAACGTCTGAAACTGAAGCATTACACTCAGAAGCATGTGTGGTCAATTGACTGTGATCTGGCCTTTCCCTGTGCGACCCAGAACGAACTCAATGCCAAAGATGCTGAAACTTTAATTGCAGGCCCTTGTAAACTGGTGGGTGAAGGGGCCAATATGCCTGTTACCGCTGAGGGAGCCCATGCTTTACGCCAGTCAAACCTGATCTATTTGCCCGGTAAAGCGGCCAATGCCGGTGGGGTGGCCGTATCGGGACTCGAAATGCGTCAGAACGCGCAGCACACCTCCTGGTCTCGTGAGAGCCTGGCACAAGAATTAGAGACGATCATGCACGCCATTCATGACCGCTGTGTGGAACACGGTGCTGGCGGACAGAATACAGGCTACCAGGTGGATTATGTGAAAGGAGCCAATATTGCCGGGTTTATTAAGGTGGCCGATGCCATGCTGGCAGCAGGTTTTTGATGTTCTTTCATTGGCGACTCCCTAACTTATGCTAATCTGTTTCCCATGAACAATCTCAATACCCACCACGAACGCCTTCTTTTACATATTTCAGGACAAGATCGCCCCGGCATTTTAGCAGAGGTGCTGCAAACCCTTCACCAGCAAGAGCTTCAGTTGCTCGATGTACAGCAGATCACCACCCTGGGTCAACTGGGGCTCTCGATTCTCGTTGACGTCACCCCGGAGCACGGTCTCAGCGTCATTCGCCATCTGGGACGCTTGCTCCACCACCGGGGCCTCAGCATTGACTTTTTGGTGCTCGACCCCGATGAGATCCCTGTGGCCCACGCTCCTTTGCATCTGACCTATCTGGCCCCTGAAGTCAAAGCCGAAGCCCTCAGTGCCCTGGTGCAAGAAATTGCCGCCATGCACCTCAACGTGGAGCGCATTAACTGGGTGTCTCGCCAGCCCCTACAATGCATCGAAATGACCCTGACCCAAAACCCCAGCCAGGCCTTGCAGCTGGAAGACATTCGCCCCCGTTTGTTCGCGGTGGCCCTGGCCCACCAGTTTGATCTGGGCATTCAAGAAGAAAACCTGGCGCGCCGGGCCAAACGTCTGGTAGTCATGGATATGGACTCGACGCTGATTCAGCAAGAAGTGATTGATGAGATAGCCGCTGAAGCCGGCCTTAAACCACAGGTCGCAGCCCTGACCGAAAAGGCCATGCGCGGCGAATTGGACTTTGAGGCAGCCCTGCATGAGCGCGTCGCTTTGCTGAAAGATTTACCCGTCAGCGCCCTCGACAACGTCAAAAGCCGCATTCAGTTAACCCCGGGTGTTGAACATCTGGTGAGCACCTTAAAGGGATTGGGTTATAAATTGGCGGTGGTGTCAGGGGGCTTTACCTATTTCACCGACGCCATTCGCAAAAGTCTGGAACTCGACTATAGCTTTGCCAACACCCTAGAAATTCAAAACGGCAAACTGACCGGACGCCTCACGGGAGATATTGTAGATCGTGCTGCCAAAGCCCGTATTTTGCGCACCATCGCTCAGGCCCAGGGCATTCCCCTGGAGCAAACCGTGGCGGTGGGTGACGGCGCCAACGATCTCGACATGCTACAGGCGGCAGGTCTGGGCATTGCCTTTAACGCCAAACCGGCCGTAAAAGAACAAGCCGGGGCCTTTTTAAGTCAACCAGGCCTGGATACCGTGCTGTATTTGCTGGGGATTCGCGAGGTTTAGGGTTTCTTGCGAAAATTAACAGTTTTTTCACAAGAATTTTAAAATAACCGCTATAATAAAACCAAAGTAAACCATCAGGAGTCATGTCACATGGGTAAAATCGGCAATAACGGGCAAGCTCTGCCCATCACACCTGCAGCCCCCGCTGCCAAACCAGAAGCACAAGTCAGCAAGGACCGCGAAACGGTCACCGAAAAATTCTTTAAAACCGAAATGGGCGGCTTTTATAAAGACGCTCCCGTGCTTTCAGGGGTTGCTACCGGTGTCACCGCCCTGGGTGTTGTGGGCCTGGGTGCCAAATACGAAAACTTAGGCGAGTTGCTGTTCAACAAAAACAGCGCAGGTCTGTTGAGCGCCGGAGCCGGTGCTTTATTGATTGAAGAAGGCATTGACGATCTCAACAACGGCAAGCAAATGTCTGGCGCCATTAAAACCTCTTTGGGTGGCGTGGCTGCCCTGGGCGGTACCGAGTTATTGACCGGCGCTAAAGTCTTAAGCAAACCCGTAGAAATTTTAACCCACAACGGCTATGCCGCAGGGGGCGCCGCCATTGGTGCCGGTTCCGCTTATTTAATCAAAGACGGTATTTCAGACTTTAACCAGGGCGAAAAACTACGCGGGGGTCTTAAAACTGCTGCAGGCGCCGTCGGCGGCCTGGGGGCCGTTGAACTGATAGGTCGCCAGTTTGACAAGAGCTTAGTGGTAGAACCCCTCGTGGAACTGGTACAAACCAAAGGCGCTCAAATTGTGGGCGCTGGCGCGGGTGCCATTGCAGGTGCCGGTCTGATTGTGGACGGTGCCAAACGCCTGTCTGAAAATGGCGATGTGCTCAATGATGCGTTAGGGGTTGCCGAAGTATCCGGCGGTGCCTTACTCAGCGCGGGTAGCGCTTCTCTGCTGGGCATTGCCACCGGTGGCGAAAAACTGGCACAGGTTTTACCCAAAACCGCCAAAGGGATTGGTGCAGCCGCTTTAACCGGTAGCGCTTACGTGCTCGGTAAAGAAACCCTCAAAAGCGCCAAAGAAGACGGCCTGACGTATATGAACGCCGCCACCGGTACCGGTGCAGCCCTTTCTGCGCTGGGTGCCATTGAGTTGATGGGTGCCAAAGGTGCCTTCACCAAGGGCGGTCAAATCGCCGGTGCCGTGGGCGTGGGCGCAGCTTCAGGTCTGTTGGCCACCCAGGCTTACAAAGACATTAAAGAAGGCCAATACGGCGAAGGCGCCCTCAAAGGCTTTGGCGCAGTCGTCGGCGGCGGTGCCGCACTGGCCCTGGCCAACGTTCCCGGTGTCCGTGATGTGGGTGAAGCCGTGGTGGAAGGTGCAGTCAAGCACGTGATTGCACCTGTGGGTGAATTTGCCGTGAAGAATCCGTTTGTGGCCATTCCGCTGGCCGTGGGTGGCGCTTACGCCGCTTACAAGCTGATGGACAAAGGCGACGAACCCAAAGAAGCCACCGTTCTGCCTGAAGGCGGAACGCCCCTGAGTGCCACCCAGGGCGTCGGCAGCAAAACCAAAATCGAAGAATAGAACCCGTCAGTCCTGATGCTTCAAGCGAAAATCAGGCCCCTGAAACACAGCAATGGCGTTCCCCCGTTCCAATTGATGGTGGGAGCGCCATCGTTCTGTCTGGGCTTCTTGCGTGGCCTGCACATGGGCCTGGGTCAAGAGCGCCTGAAGCTGTGCCAGGGCCAGCTGCTTATTGCGGTACTGAGAGCGCTCCTGCTGTGAAACCGTCTGTAAGCCCGTGGGCAAATGGGTCACCCGTACCGCGGACTCCACCTTGTTCACGTTTTGCCCACCGGCCCCCGCACTGCGAAAGGTTTCAATGCGCAGGGCCGCAGGGTCAAAGGCATGGGGCGTGGTCTCCGTAAAGTGGGCCACCTGAATAAACCAATTTTTGCGGCGATGGTGGGGCCGAAAGGGGCAGGGTCCAATCCATTGTATGGTACCTGACCAGGCCTGACCAAAAGCGCACAACTCCGCTTCCTGCGCCTCTGAAGCCTTTGCTTCAAGATGCAAGAGACAGGACTTCAAGGTCTGGCGTTCCGTACCGGGCTCTTCCGCCAGACGCTGCACCTGAAAACCGGCCTGAAGGGCCTTTTTTTCTAAGAAACTCACAAAGCGGGCCACCACCCACTCACAGGCAGCAGGTCCCTGGCCTGAAGAGACTTGTATCCACATTAGCGCCGCACACTCCGTCGGGTTTTGTAAGTAATCACCGGACGAAAGCGCGCCACCAGTTGCACCAGCCCGGTTTCTACCAGGGTCTGCACCACGGCATCGACGGCTTTATACGCTTCGGGGGCCTCTTCATAAATAAGCCCCTTGTGCTCACAAATTACCTGCCCGCCCAACGCCGTACGCTGCAATTGTTCGGGTCGGTATTTTTTTTCTAAGCGTCCTTTGCTCTCGCTGCGGGTCCACTTGCGGCCAGCCCCGTGGGCCAAAGACCAGGCGCTTTCTGACCCGGCCAGGGGTTTAACCAGATAGCTTAGAGCCCCCCGTGAACCCGGAATCATCACCAGGCCCTGATCGGTGGGTGCCGCACCCTTGCGGTGCAGCCAACCCCCTTGCCCGTTATACACCTGCGGCGTCAGGGCATTGTGGCAGACCTCGCTCACCTTCACATGTTCAGGATTGCCCAGGGCGTCCAAAAAGCGATCTTTAATGCAGCTGCGATTGCGCTCGGCCCAGCGTACTGCTGCGTCATGGGCGTGTAAATACGCTGCGGCCTCAGGGGTGTTCGCTTTCAGGCCCCGGTTGCCATACTGGGCTGTGTGCTCCCGCAAAATCGCTTCACCCAGGCCGCGAGAGCCCGAATGTACCAGCAATTGAAAGGCCTCTTTGCGCAGACCGGCCTGGGCAAACAGCTCGGCATTATCGAGGGTATCAAGCTGTTGCAGTTCGGCGAAGTGATTGCCGCCGCCCACGGTGCCCAGGGGATCGCCCTCGGACTCCAGGTCCAGTTTGCGCAGCCACTTGCTGACTTTGGCCTTTGCCAGAGGCAGGCTGGTTTGCCAAAAGGCCATCCCGCAGCCGATATCGTTGCCAATCAAAAAAGGGTAAAAGGTGTCGGTGGACCAAAAGGCAGCGCCCACCGGGCAGCCCTTGCCGGGGTGCAAATCAGGCAAACCCACCGCCAAACGCATATCGGGCAATTGGGCCATGGTGCGCAATTGCTGAAGGGCTTCCCCTTCCATCCAGGTGGTGTCACTGTAAATCGCGCACAGTTCGGCCTCAGCCACGTGCTCACGATGAAAAAAAGCATGGTGTATATTGATCATGCTTCTTCAGGACGCAGAATGAAAAAAAGAGTTCCCGCGACGGGGGTTAGGCGTTATCGGCCACGCGCTTAAACACCGACAAAATCTGTTCTTTGAAGGTCCCCGTGTTATAACGCACGCCATACTTATGGCAAAGCGCCTCAACCCGTGGAGCAATCTCTTCTAAACGATTGGGGGGCAATTTGGGGAACAAATGGTGCTCGATCTGGTAGTTCAAATGGCCCATAAGCATGGACACCAGTCGATCGGCCCGCACATTGCCGGTGCCTTCAATTTGCTGAATATACCACTCGGCGCGGTTTTTGGGGGGCGTGTCGTAATGCTTCACCCCTTCCACCATGTGGCCAGTGTAAAAGGTGAGCCCGGTAAAAATATTGCGCAAAAGTTCTGCACTCATCATGCCCAGAGTGACCTGGCCAAAGCGTTTGGGGCCGGCCAATAAACCAAACAAACCATAGTTATAAGCGGTGGTGGGAACGGCTTTGCGGGTGAACTGCCACAGCGAGCGCTGAAAGCCTTTCCAGCTCAGTTCTTCGTGCATGGCCACATGGTCGCTGCTGCGGTAGCCGGGAATTAAGCGCAAGAGGTAATCTTGCAAACCACTGGCCACAATGCCCAGGCTGGCGGCGGCGTTTGTGGCGTTCAACATAAGCGCCAGCGGCTGAATGGCATGAAAATACTGACGGTCAATAAACTCGCCCATGCGGAAGAAGCCAAAACTCACATCGGGATCGCGGTCAATTTGACCAGTGTATGAGTGGTGCAAAATATTGTGACGGTAGCGCCAGGCTTTTTCGTCCACTGGCGAGTTGTGGTAATAGCTGTCTGCATGAAAGCGTTTGGCGCGGGGCAGTTTGTCCCAGGCCTGATGCTGCGCATGGTGGTGAATTTCAAGGTTATCGAGCTGCAGGTACACCCACAGCGACAGCACGCCCAGGCCCCAGCTCAGGGGATCGCGGCTGAAATGCAACAGCAAACGGCCCGTGATTTCACACAGACGGGCCACTTTATCGACGGTTTCCACATAAATAATGTCTTCTTCGCCCACTTTGGCACTGACTTCTGCCTTTAAACGGTTCAATTCTTCGGCAAAAGCCTGAATGGTTTCAGGGCTCAGGCCTTCACGGGTGGTTTTTTCGACTTCTGCGTAAACCGCAGAAAGATCAGGGGTTTGTAGGGATTCAGAAGAAGGGGGGTGTTTGATCAGGGTGGTCAGCATCGTTTTATACCTTTTATTGCAGAACTTGTGTCAGCATTCCCTTTCACTATAACAGAGCCCGCTTCAAATGACGTGGCAAAATGTTCACACGCAAGAAATTTCTCCGTAAAACCGATAAAAATAATAAGCATGGGTTATATATTAAACGCAAACCACTTATAAATCCTTTTTCAAACATGGAACAAAACCTTGCTATTACTTGATTTTAGCCTCTTGTTAAGCTATTATTAAGACAACTCCACCAAAGAAGGTAGACCTTAGATGTACAAACGCACCGCACTCTTTTTGCTAGGCCTGAGCGCTCTGGCAGCCTGTCAGTCTCCCCGCGCTTACGCTCCCGTCAATATGGGCAGCAACCCCATGCTGAGCGCACAAAATCAGTTCCGTAACTTTAACACCAATGCAGACTGGTACAGCCAGCTGTCTCCTGAGTTACAGGCCTACTATGCCCCTGCAAAAGGTTTACAAGGCCGCGCGTTGTTTGAAGCCCTGCACCAGATTATCAACAAAGCCCGTCAACTGGATTACGGTCCCGGTAAATCTTACCTCTACGCCGTGGCAGCCAACTACAAACAAGGCAACCAAAGCGGTTTAGACGCCGTTTATTCGAATATGTTTGTGGCCGGTAGCGGTGGCGATGGCGGTCGTTATACAGAACGTGGCGATCAAAACGGTGATGGCAAAGGCGGTGATTTTATCAACTGCGAACACACCTGGCCCCAATCCTTCTTTGGCAAAGACGAGCCCATGCGCTCTGACGTGCACCACCTCTTCCCCACCTTCAGCGTGCCCAACAACCGCCGTGGACACCATCCTTTTGGTATGGCCAGCGAAGGCAAAGTGGTTTACTCCACCGACAGCGGCTCTAAGTTAGCCCTGCGTGGACGCGCTCTGAGCTATAGCAACGCCCAACTCAGCAGCATGTTTGCCGAAACCGACCAGGTTTCTGCCATGAATGCCATGAACGCGACCGAAGCCACCGAAGACGATATCTTCAACCCCCTGGGCAAAGGCGAAGCCGTTTACGAGCCTTCAAACAACCAAAAAGGCAACACTGCCCGTGCCACCCTCTACTTCTATATGCGCTTCTACAACCGCAATATTCGTCAGGGTGACTACGACGCCAAAGACTATCTGGTCAACCGTCTGCCCATGTTTGCCGAGTGGTCTGAAAAGGTCGATCCCGTGGACGCCGCTGAGCGCCGCCGCAACGATCTGATTGCCCAGGAACAAGGCAACCGCAACCCCTTTGTAGACATCCCCAATCTGGTGAACCTGATTGGTTTAGATACCTTCAAACAGGTTGAAAGCCAGTTCTAAGCACTGAAATTTATTGAAAAGGCCGCTGACCGCATGTTGTCAGCGGCCTTTTTTTTGTGGGTTATTTTAAGTGCTTCAGATCAGAATTTCAAGGCCCTTATCAATGCCAATGAAGAGTTAGGCAGAACTGGCAAAATTTTTTAGACAGGGCGTGGTTGAAAGGCTTTAAGATACAAGTGCTTGTTGAGAATTTTAGTTTAACTCAAGAGTTAAGTCTGCAAGGGAAATCTCGATCAATAACAAGCCTTGCAGGAGGTATCCTGAATTCACCCTGATTCGTAACTGCCACTATCGCAAAATGCTCTATATAATCTATGTTTTGCTGATATTCATCAAAACATAGAGACATGATAAGACGATTACGATCACCTGATGAATTTTGATATATAACTTTTTTACCGTCTTTAAAGAATGAAGTGAAAAAGCGAATATGCTCTATATATTCCTGGTAACCACACGAAACACTCACACTTACTGTATAGTCACTGGCGTTAATGACTGCTGAGAAATTGTTTTCCTCATCAACAATTTGACCATAACCTGATTCATTTACAGAATACCCTGCCCAACATTTTTCGGGCGTTTCTGCAAAATCAATATTCAGATCATTTTTTTTGATAGGTTGCTCATTCGCTATATCAAGAAACCCATAAATATAAGATGCCGCGTCCGGGTGTGAAAAGTAGAGATCATAATCCTTTTTATTTGCTGGATGCAATAATTCTCTTGCTTTACGCTGTGCCATTAAAAA
This sequence comes from Candidatus Sericytochromatia bacterium, assembly GCA_964229355.1. Classification (GTDB taxonomy): domain Bacteria; phylum Cyanobacteriota; class Sericytochromatia; order UBA7694; family UBA7694; genus CAXRDE01. The sequence continues at coordinate 503,304 of CAXRDE010000025.1, forward strand.
CGTTGCATCAGGACGAGTCCATTTACCCAGATCAACATAGGGTACGTTCCTCATATAATTGGCAATGCTTGCAATATTCGTATCCGTAGCATCTAAATTATTCATGATGAGATGTTTTTGAATAATCTCATCATAGCTCGCGTCAGGCCGTTCTTGAATTTCTTCTCGAATATCTTGAAATATTCTATAAAGCCCTGGGCTTATTGTTGAGGATAACAGGGGAGATTCCTCATCCTTTTCAAGGATATCTTTCATATAAAGGGCTAAATCAAGAGTAAAAGGACTTTTATTAACACTTTGTTTCTCTAAATTACCAGGGGTATTGCGAATTTCCGCTTTAATGTCCACTAAGCTTTTTTTCTGTTCTCCAACGACAACAGGTGTAGAAGTATTCTGCTGAAAACAACTCACAAGGAGCAGTGAGCTTAATATAAATAATCTAGAATAAATGAGGAGCTGTGGATAATCCGCCATTTCACCCACCCCTCAGTTCTTGAAAATAACCGTGATTGTAGACCGCTTTTTCAACAATTTCATCAATATTAGCTTCTGTTGCTAGCAGATCTAAAGCCTTAAATAAATACAGAAAGGCGTCATCAGGAACATTGACTAATTTGCAATACTGCGCTGTAAAAACCGTACTGTTGCTCTTCACAAATTCGGCTTCTTCGATAAGTTCATTATTTTGAGATAGTTTGACAAATCTCATGATGTCCGGATAGATGTACTCAGGCAAAGCAGGAATCTTGGTTGCCTCTAAAAAGTTGATGAGTTCAATATATGCAGGACCATATTCTTCACGCCTAATTGCTTTAAACGAGTCTATAATACTCTGGTTTACCCTTTGTATTCTTTCTTCTTCAGATAAAGGAGTACCACAGGCACAGAGAAGCCAGACGACAAGAAAAATAGCACAGATGGCTTTGACTGAACGCCGAATTGTATAAGGGTTAGTTCTTATCATTGACTACCTAACAAACAGACCAAGTTCATTGGTGTAAACTTTTTCACCAGGGTAACTTGCGGCTTTATTGAAAAATATTCCTGCCCCCATCAATGTGGAAGCCCTCCACCCGAAGAATACTTTGACCTTCATTCTCACTCCCCTTGATTTTGATGGTGATACTAACACGGAGGAGGGCCTACAACAGCCCCTTTAATACGAGATTTTCTATACAATTCACCCCCTTCCTCTAATATTTCATTAAAATCAGTACGTACGTTTAATTTTTCTAAAAGCTCAACGAATGCAACATAGTCTGACTCTCGACGTAAAAAGTGCTCACCCTCTCTAAATAAAGTTGAAATGTTTTTTACACCGTCAGCACTTTTTTCAATATTTTGAGTTTTAGATAGCTCAGTAAGCCTCTGAAGTTCCTCGATGTAAACCAGGGTATTTATAACTTTAATTTTTTCAAATAGCTTTATTGAATCAAGTAATACCTGATTTCGGGGTAGCGATATATCCATGATGGGTATATCTCTACATGAGTAATCTTGTTGAGTTACTTTTCCATAAGGCTGGCACGATGTAGCAAAATAGATCAAATATAAAACTACCCTTTTCATAACCACTTACCTAACGAACAGTCCGAGTTCATTGGTATCAACCTGTTCACCAGGGTAACTTGCGGGTTTATTGAAAATGGCCCTGCTATACATCAAATCCCCCCTGATTTAACATCTTATTTGAGAGTACTTCAAACCGAACAGAAAAACAACATGTGCTGTAATATCAAATGCGTTGACAACAGTTCAGATCCGATAAATGGGCTCAGGGCCAAAGCCAATAAATTAAGATTAGCCCTCGATTTAGCGTTAATCAAGAATTCCAATAAAAACCCATTTAAGTGTAATCTCAGCTCGGGTGCAATTTCTTAACCTGTATGTCATTATCGCGCCAATACAGTCGGCATGTCATCTGTCTTATGTCTCATAGCATAAAAGTCATTGTAGTTCAGTACAGCTTGCTTAATCACTATAGAATAATTATCGTGACCTTCAAGCAAATCGAGCCCCTCAAATAAATAAGCGAAGGATGCTTCTGAAATATTGGCAAAAGCACAAAATTGTTCGGTGAACACCTCGCTATTGCTTTTTATATGGCTCACTTTTTCATCAAAATTTCCTGGAGCAGGATTTAAATAAAGCCTTTCTATTTCATCCGATATTCCTACCCATCTGCCAGGAATATCTGTGGACTCCAGAAATGCGATCAGCTTAAGATAAGCTGCTCCGTACTTCTCTGAGTCTCTCCGATTCATCTCCTCTATGCGGCTTTCGCTTAAGTTGATAAGTCTTTGCTGTTCTAATTCAGCGCAAGCAAAACCAACCACAAGAAACAAAACGAGGATTTTGCAGAATATAATTTTTTTGAGCAAGAACCGTTTTTTCATTAAAATATAAACCTCGTTCTCTCTCCTATATCGCAAGGACTCAAAGGCTATAAGCAAGATGCCTTTCAGGAGCTTAAAATGCACTTATATCCCAAGATACTATAATTTGCGCTCAACATAAGTTTGAATACTATATGTTTGTACGGTGTTTTATCTGGGAATAAGTAATAAGGGTTTTCTATGATTTCTTTTTCACTAAAACGCGCACAACCATTCTGGATATATAGCTTTTTATTCTTAACGATCGTACTGTTCCAAAGGTACTACTCACTTGAGTCGATTTCAGACTGTAGAAGAGTTTATGAGCCCTATTTCTTCCAAGAAAACTATATTCGCGTGTTCTTTTTGCTGATGCCGTTTATTTACTTCTCTTTTCTCTACAAAAGAGATTCCATCTCAGAACACCTGAAAGAGAATCTTCCCTTCTTTTTTATTGGATTAGCTGCAGTTTCGCTTCAAAGCTACCAACTTTTCTATCTTGCACTATTTGTGATTAGTGGAATGACAATAAAAAGACTAAGGCTACCTACTTTTTTAGGAGCTATGGTTTTCTTTTATCTACTTTTGCCAGATATATTAGGAGCTTATAACTGCGATCATATCAGTTCTGTAAAAGTCAATATGTATACATTCCAGACGATGCTTGAGACTTACGCTCTAGAAAACAAGGGTAGGTATCCAGATTCATCCTTAAAGCTAAGTACAGTAGCAAAGAAAAAAAATTACTGGAAAAACTTTAGAAACCCTTACAAGAAGGGTATATCGGGTTACAAAAGCAGTTATCGAGATATCTCTAAAAGTGAATTAGCTGATATCGATAGAAAAAACTCAGACATTTTAAAAAAAAGAATCCGGTATAAATTGGACGTACTCGGTGTTCGCCTAATGGAAGATATTAGTTACTATAATCTTAGAGGGCTAGTTTTGTATTACCGTGTAACAGAAGAAAAATATTTCATCTATGGGGCCCGCAATAGTGACGCGCATTTAATTTATGATCGCAGCAATCAACCCTTTGTTCTAAGTAATTCATAATTTAGTGAAAGAAGAGTAACCTTGCCACAAATAGTACTCAGCAGTACCGAGTTAAAATACTGTAATGCCCACCATACCAGCCAGTCCCCAGCCAACCTTTCCGGCGCAGCCAGGAAGAGGTTGGTCGGGTTGAGCAGCCTTCGGTTGCTAATTCAGCCAAACCATAATTTCTTGTGAATTTTACGGGTTAGTATAATCTCTGAACTAGAGTACCCTTAAGGTGTAATTTTCAACTGAGTATAATTTCTCGGACTACAAAAGACCGATGGTCAAAGTGCTTGAACAGAGCTATTAAACACGCAGTGGAATACAAAGGGCATTAAACGCATTCAGACTTTCGAGTTTCATGGCACCCGCTTATAGATTCATTCATTGGTGCTTTAAAAATCCACACCCAGGCTAGGCATTGAGGAATTCAGCAGCAGTTCTGAGATAAGATGGCACCTTGGCTTTGGTCATACCGCTGAGCTTTTGCATCAGGGCAAAAGTGGGCATGGGCAACCCATAGTCACCTTGCAGACGCCGCAGGGCGTGTAACCACAGATGACTCGTCATCTCAGCGTCGGCCAGGGCGCGGTGAAAGACCCCATCTGTCGGGATTTGCTGCGAATGCACCAGATTGCCCAGCTTATAAGACGGGGCTTCGGGGATCAGGCGGCGACAGACCAATACCGTACAAGCATAGTTTTCACTGCTGCGACGCCCAATCAAGGCCAGCTCAGCTTCTAAAAAGCGGCGATCAAAGCTTGCATTGTGAGCCACCAGGCTGGCATCGCCCAGAAAATCGGCAAAGGCGTTCATGACTTCGCCACAGGGGCGGGCTTTGGCCAGCATGGCATTGCTGATGCCCGTGTAGTTTTGAATAAAGCCAGAGACCCGAAAACCGGGGTTCATGAGTTCCTGAAAGCGATCGACCACCCGACCCGATTCCAGTTTGACAGCGCCGATCTCAATCGCGCGATCCCCGCGATGGGGACTCAGGCCCGTGGTTTCAAAATCGAGTACCACCACCGTATCCGCCCGACGGGTTTGCAGGCGCGATGTCATGATCCCGGCCTGGGGGCAGCCGGATTGGGCGGCAAACGCAGGACTTTGGGGTCTAAACCGATAAGCGGCGGATACTCTTTCCAATGAATCAAATCAAAATGCCACCACTCGCTGTCGAGTCCCTTGAAGCCATGTTTTTCCATGACGCGCTGCAAGATTTGGCTATTGAGCCGGGCCTGGGCTGGGGTACCGGCGTAATCCCGACCGGCCCTGGGCGAAAAATCGTCAAACGCGGTGGGCATGACCATTTCATTGCCCTCGGCATCCACCAGTGTGAGGTCAATGGCCGTGCCACGGGTGTGCAGGCCGCCGCGACCGGGCGGGCTCACATAGCGCGGGTCAGGGACGAGTTCCCAGAAGCGCTTTTGGGCAGCCATGGGCCGAAAACAATCCCAGACCTTGAGCCCCAATTGCTGGCTTTCGAGTTCTTGTTGTACCCGTGACAAACGTTCGGCCACCATGGGTCGTAGCCAGCAGCCCTGAAAGCTGTAGACCACGTGTTTGGTGAAATTATTGGCTGTAGCATAGCGCATATCTTGCACAATCCGGGGATTGATCTGGCGTAGCTCCACCAGTGCTAAGGGGCTGGGGGGGTTAGGTATTTCCGTTTGTTTTTCATGGGCGCTTGTGGTCAGGGCAGGAATGCTCAACACACACGCCATTGCCAACAAAAAAGGGCTGAAAAGCTTCATGGGCCACTCCGTGAGGTGATGCCAGCAGTATACCCCAGTCCAGCTTGAGTCCGTGCTCTCAAGAGGTCTTTTGCTTCAGGTAACGCTGGGCTTCTTTGTGCAAATACTGGCTGTAGTCTTCAAACACAAAGCTGGACAAGGGCTGCTTAAACAAGAGCACCGGGGTCTCTTTGGGAATGCGGTCATAGACCCAACGGGCCCCACCGCGATCGCCCCAGTAGGACTGGCCGGTTTTGGCGTCGGTTTCGACACTGGGCAAACGGCTCATGCGAATACAACCGTGCGAGGCGGGGCGCCCCAGCAGGTACAAATAGCCGCCGTCTTCAAGGGAGTGAAAGCCGTATTCGCCTTCGTTGCCGTTCATATTAATGGCAGACCAAAAGGGCATGGGGGTGTCGTCATAACGGGCCGAGCGGGGGTAATAGTCTTTAAAGCCCACTTTAAACTGCCCCAATGGGGTATCGTGACCGGGAGCCCCGGAAGACACCAATAAGCGCTCTAAGATTTGGCCCCGGTAGGTGATCTGGGCGTATTGCCGCTGCTGGGGCTGCTGCTTCGGGTCATAATGCAAATTCACCCAGATGCGGTAATCTTCGGGGCGATCACTCAGGGCCGGGTAGCGGGCCTGATGACGGGGGAACACACTGGCAGGAAAGGGTTTGACAGTTACCTGTTGCGTAAACCAGACGGTCCCGGCTTCGTCGACCACCTCAAGGGTCTGGACACCGGACTGTCGAAAAAGCAGCGTCTGTTGCTGGTGGGTCGAACCCAGGGTGATGGGTTGGGGCAAAGCCATCGCCTTCCCCTGATAATCCACCGCAGAGTATTTGACCTGTAAGGTTACGGGATGAACCTGGGTCGCCGGGGGGATGTCTTTCCAGGCCAGGCGCAGGGTCACCGGCTGCCCTTCGGTGATGTCAGCGGGCAGATCCACCCGCAGGTGCTGCGGCCGGGGCTGCAATTGTTTCAAGGTGGGCAGATCACGGGCCAGGGTGCGGGTGCCCAGTTGCCCGGCAAAGGGCATTACACAAGCGGTAGCAGCCACCAAAGACCACGAAAAAAAACGGGGAAAGAGAGAACGAGATTTTGTCATAATCTTCATTTTAACAAAATCTCGTCACAAAAATAAGTTTTAAAACGTTTGTTTAACGTAGAGACTTAGCGAAAGGCCACCATATCGCCCATGTTCAGAGCCGCAGCAGCGTTGACCATGCCGTGACCGTAGAACTTGTCGATGCCGGGCTCCCCCAGATCGGTGGCGGATTTTTCGATGCGCCATTTGACCTCTTGTGCCGTAAGGCGGGGATTTTGACTCAGCAATAAAGCGGCAACTCCCGCCACAGCAGGGGACGCCATGGAGGTGCCGCTGTCAAATTCGTAAGCATTGCCAGGGGTGGGGTTTTCGTGAAGCGGGTACGTGGGCTTGGTGGACATAATTTGTACACCGGGGGCCACCACGGTGAGCCAATCGCCATAATTTGAGGTTTCGGCGCGCTGACGCTGTTCGTCAATGGAGCCCACCGCAATCACGCCGGGAAACGCCGCAGGATAGGATTCCCACTGACCGCCCTGGTTGCCGCTGGCGGCCACCACCACGGTGTTATTGGCCAGGGCTCTTTTAATGGTTTCTTCCATGGCGGGGTCACGGTCGTGTACCCCTACACTCAGGTTCATGACCTGAACGCCTTGCTGAATGGCCCATTCAATACCCTGGGTGACGCTAATGGTATCGCCATACCCCCATTCATCGAGGACTTTAACAGGCAGAATTTTACACTGGGGGGCCACACCGGTCACGCCGATGCTGTTGGCCATCGCGCCGATAATCCCTGCCACGTGGGTGCCGTGACCAAATTCATCGGCCCAGGGGGGCAGCTGGCTATTGGGGTTTTTACTGGCAGCAAAAGAAGCGCCGGGCAGTAAATTGCCCACCAGATCGGGATGGGTGGGGTCTACACCGGAGTCAATGACGGCCACTTTGACGTTGGGATTGCCCTGGGTTAGCTGCCAGGCCTGGGGCATATTTAAAGCCGCCAGAGCGTACTGGGCGCTGGCGGGTGTGGAAGCGCCTGGAGCAGGGGCTGTGGCTTCATTGAAGCGGCGGAAGGTGGTTTGTTGCTGAGGGTAATAGCCCTGTTGCGGGTAAAGCTGTTCGGCTTTGTAAATGTAGTTGGGTTGCGAGCTTTCAACGCCGGTATTGGCCGAAAAAGAACGCACCACGCTCTGGGCAGAAAGGCCCTCTTTGAAGTGTTGAAAGAGAACGGTTTTGCCGTCGGGTAACACACGCAGCACTTTTAACTGGTTGGCTTTGGCATAGTTTTCAATGGCCAGTTGGCTCTTGGGCAGTTTAAAGCGAATCACCACCTGATTGGGGCGAGAAGGTTGTTCTGTACTCTGCTGACGCAGGGTATTATTCATGGTGCCGGGGACCTGACCCGTGGTCAGACCGGGGGCTTGTCCACGACAAGAGGTCATTAAGGCGGTACCCGCCAAACAAGCCATTAACGTACGGTGAAGGGGACGATGAAACATGAATAGTTCTACCTCTGCAAGCGATTGTCTTTATTATAGCGTATTTTTGGCTTTAACTTGCGGGCGCAGATTAGCATTTGCCTAAATTTGGGCAAAGTTCGAGGTAACAAAAAGCCCATGCGCGGGGCTCGCCAAAGCCAAATTCTCGTGGTAAATATGCTTAAGAAGCATCAGTCTTAAGGGAGCCACCATGTCAAACCTTTCCAGACGTCTAGAGCAGCATCACATGCTGAGTGAACATCTCCCCGGGCTAAGCCAGGCCCAGGTGATTGCGTGTTTAAAAAACAGTGAGACCACCGAGGGGTGGGGGGTTAATCACAGCGCCCAATTTAAAGAAACGCCCGTCTTTGTCAAGCGTATTCCCTTGACCACTCAGGAGTATCATCGCGCTTTCGACACCGCCAATCATTTTGATTTGCCCATGTATTACCATTATGGTGTGGGCTCTGCAGGGTTTGGCGCATTTCGGGAATTGCTGACCCATATCAAATGCAGTCAGTGGGTAACCCGGGGGCTTCATGCAGGGTTCCCCTTGCTCTACCACTATCGGATTCTGCCCACCCCTTTGGCCTGGAAGCAGCGCAGTGAAGCAGGCCTCAAAAAACACCTGGCCTTTTGGAACCATAACGAGAATATCGCTCACTATCTGGCTGAGCGCGCCAAAGCCCCTTACGAAATCATGCTTTTTTTGGAGTACTTTCCCTATACCTTGCACACGCTCGGTCAAGAAAAGCCCCTGCAAATTCCTGAATTTATCGCGCAGGCCGATGATAGCTTGCAGTTTTTACAGCAACAGGGCATATTGCACCTTGACGCCCATCTGGCAAACATCTTAAGCGATGGTAACCAGGTGTATATCAGTGATTTTGGACTTGCTCTCGATCGCCAGTTCAACCTGCAGGCCGAAGAAATGGATTTTTTTGAGCAGCACACCCACTATGATCGCGCTGAACTGCTGAGTTGTTTAAATGGGCTCTGGCTGCAACGCTGTCAAAACCTGACGTCGGAGCAGCAAAAGCAGTTATACCAGCATCTTGGGGTCGCAGAAGATGCACGTTTAGCAGAGAAAGTCGAAGCCTTTTTCGCGCAGCTGCACCGTGCACGACCTCATCCTGACGTCGAAGAACTCCTGGGCGTTGAACTCAATCGCTTCTGGCTCCGCTACCAAAATACGCTTTTGCACATGGCACACTTTTTTGAAGCCCTGCGCCAAAACCCAGGCAAGGATACCCCCTGGACAAACCCTGCTATTCCTGAAATTTCAACCTGATGGAGACATGGCTTCGCCTGGCACTGCTGGGGCGCTATCTCTTGCTCATTAGCCGGGCCGCCGTGCTGGTGATGGTCGCCTTTAGCCTGCCGTTGGGCATGGTCATTTGGAGCAGTCCCTCGCCGTGGGTCACCGCCTGCCTCTTGTTTTTGGGCCTGGCCTATCCGGTGGGTATGGTATTGGTGGATCGGCATTTTCACCGCGATGAATTGCCCCTGTATATTAACCACGCGGTCACCCCCTTGCATCGCTATGGGGCGGCGGCTTTCTGGAATCTCACCCTGGCACTGATCCTCTTGCCCCTGTGCTCTCCCCTGTTGCGCAGCTGGCTGCAAACCCAGGCCAGCCTGGCCGACACACAGCTTCGCCCCTGGCTGTATTGGTGGGGCCTCTGGGCGGGACTGGGTACGGTGGGGGTACTGGTGTTGGTGGTGGGGGCCATTATTCTGCTGAGCGGCGGCGGTTCCGTGGATGAAACGCCTGACGCCCTCAGCTTAAAAGATGGACTCAGCCTAGAAATTGACAGCGTGAGACACCGTTTTGGCGACGTTCGCCTGCTCAAAGGCGCGTATTTTCGGGTGCGCCCCCATGAGGTTCACGCCATTTTGGGGCGCAACGGCTGCGGCAAATCCACGTTTTTTCGCATTGCCATGGGCGAAATCCGCGCAGAGCAGAAATTTTTACGGGTCAATGGCCACCCGGTACGCGCCCTTTATCAGTATCCCGGCATGATTGGCTATTTAGCACAGCGGAATTTTTTGCCAGGGCACCTGCGGGTCGAGACCCTGTGTCGCCGTTTTGTGGGCCCCCAGAAGGCCAAAGCGGTGCTGGCCGTGCCCCGGCTGGCGCGGCTCAAAAAAAGCAAAATCCGCGAACTCTCGGGGGGAGAACAGCGCCTGCTGAGTTTGCGCCTGGTACTGGCCCTGGAGCGGGAATTTTACTTTTTAGATGAACCCTTTTCTGAGCTAGAGCCTTTGTTTAAGGCCGAGGCCAGCGCCTGGATTCAGGAGACTGCCCGCCAGAAGGCCGTGATTTTAACGGATCACGATTACCGCCAGGTGCTGGCGCTCAAACCGCGCCTGCACCTGATGCAACACGGTGAAATTCGAGAGCTTACAGATTGGCAAGAGCTGAAACATCACTACTTGCTCTAAGCGCTTTGTCCCATGTTAAAATGAGTTTAAGAAATTATCATCAAGGAGATGCATGCCATGAGTTCTGCATTGACCGTCTTAAGTGAAGACGAACAGTTATTTAAAGAAATGGTCAGCGATTTTGCCCAAAAATCCCTGAAACCTCACGTGGCCGAAATGGACGCCAAAGCTGAGTTTAAACCCGAAATTGTCAAGCAATTCTTTGACTTAGACATTATGGGCATTGAAATTCCTGAAAACTACGGCGGCGTGGGCGCTTCTTTCTTTATGTCCATTCTGGCGGTAGAAGCCCTCTCTGAAGTGGATGCTTCTGCGGGCGTGATGGTGGATGTGCAAAACACCCTGGTCAACAATGCCTTTATTCGTTGGGGAACCGAAGATCAAAAACAACGCTATTTAACCAAATTGGCCAGCGAATGGGTGGGTGCTTATGCCCTGTCTGAAGCCGGTTCTGGCAGTGATGCCTTTGGTCTGGCCACCACCGCCAAAGACGCCGGGGATCACTACGTGCTCAACGGGCGCAAACTGTGGATCACCAACGGCAACGAAGCCAATGTGTTTATTGTCATTGCCAACACCAACAAAGAGCTGGGCTACAAAGGCATTACCGCCTTTATCGTGGAGCGGGGCTTTGAAGGCTTTAGCGTCGGTAAAAAAGAAGACAAACTGGGCATTCGTGCCAGCAGCACCTGCGAGTTGATTCTCGACAATTGTATTGTGCCCAAAGAGAATGTACTGGGCGAAGTGGGTAAAGGCTACAAGGTCGCCATTGAAACCCTCAACGAAGGCCGTATTGGTATCGGTGCGCAAATGGTGGGTGTGGCCCAGGGCGCTTTAGATGCCGCCATTAAATACGCCAAAGAGCGTGAGCAATTTGGTCGCAGCATCTCTCAGTTCCAGGCCGTTCAATTTGACCTGGCAGATATGGCCGCCGAAGTGGAAGCAGCCCGCCTGATGGTGTACAACTGCGCGCGCCTCAAAGACAGCGGTAAAGACTTCTTAAAAGAAGCTGCCATGTGTAAATATTTCACCTCACAAGTGGCTGAGCGCGTGGCTTCTCGTTCCCTCGAAATCTTTGGTGGCTATGGTTACACCAAAGAGTATCCCGCAGAGAAATTCTACCGCGACGTCAAAATCGGCAAAATTTACGAAGGCACTTCAAACATGCAATTGCAAACCATTGCCAAAATCATCTTGAAGTAGCCCCATGACACAGCCGCCCCTGCTCATCACTGGCAACCGCCACAAGTTAGCAGAATTTCAGCAGGTCTGGCCCGCACTGCAAAGTTGGGACATTGACCTGCCCGAAATTCAGCACAGCGATGCCCGAGCCGTGGTGCGCGCCAAGCTGCTGAGTGCCGCTCAGTTGCGGCCCAGTAGCTCCGTCATGGTGGAAGACACCTCTTTGTGTCTTGAGGCCCTGGGGGGCCTTCCGGGTCCCCTGACCAAATGGTTTATTCAACCCCAGGCCCTGGGCAACCGGGGTCTGGCAGAATTGGCCATGCAACGCCAGAATCCCAAAGCCGAAGCACTCACCTTGATTGGCCTCTTGCACGTGGCAAACTCAGGTGCAGAAACCCTGCACTTTTTTGAAGGACGCATTGAAGGCCGCGTGGTCTTGCCCCGTGGCGAGCAGGGCTTTGGCTGGGACCCTATTTTTCAGCCAGAGGGCAGCCTGCTTACCTTTGGGGAAATGAACGCCGTCGAAAAAGCCCGCTACAGCATGCGGCAACGGGCTTTAGATCAACTCAAACACTTTCTACGTCAATAGCCCTCTGTTTTGCCCTGTTGACGCATGGCTTTGGTAATGTGCTTAAAACGCTGCTTGCTGCGGGCGCGCAGCTCAGGGCTCTCGCGACGTAACTGCCAATCGTTCTCTTTGTGTTGCTTTATAAAAGACCCCAGGCGCTCAGGTGCCAGCTCCCCGGCATCAATGGCCGCCTGTACCGCGCAGCCCGCGTCTTCACCATGGTGACAATTGCGAAAGCGACACTGTTGCGCCAGGGCATCAATGTCCTCGAAAGTCATGGCCAGGCCATGCTCCGAAGCCGTTAAACGCAATTCACGCATACCCGGCGTATCCATCAGCCAGGCCCCCTGGGGCAAGCGAAACAACTCCCGGTGCGTGGTGGTGTGTTTGCCTTTGCTATCGTCGACACGAATGCTGCCTGTGGCCATGGCTTCGGTGCCCATTAAAGCGTTGAGCAGGGTGGATTTACCCACCCCGGAAGAGCCCACCATCGCCAGGGTATGACCGGGCTTTAACCAGGGTTCCAATTGCGATAGGCCCCGTTGATGCAGGGCAGATACCGCAACCACTTCACAGCCCAGGGCCACACTTTGCAGAGCGTCTAAAGCAGCGGCCAAATCTGCACCCTCGCTATCAGCTTTATTTAAGACAATGACGGGTTGCGCACCGCTTTCCCAGGCCAGGGTTAAGTAGCGCTCCATACGCCGCAGATTAAGGTCATGGTTCAAAGAGGTCACCACCCAGAGGGTATCCACGTTGGCGGCCACCACCTGGCCCTTGCCCTGGGTGCCCGCTTGCACCCGCGTAAAGGTAGACCGCCGGGGCAAAACCCCATGAATCACGCCCCGATCCTGATCGGGCTGTGCGGTTTCGGGCCAGTGCAAGAGCACCCAGTCTCCCACCGCGGGCCAATCGGTGGCCTGGGTCAATTGGTAGCGAAAACGTCCTGACAACTCAGCCATGGCTTCGCCGCCTTCAAAAGCGACCCGGTAAAGATCCTGAAAACCCGCCACAATCCGGGCGGGCACCACAGGCTTGACCGACAGTTCTGCAGCCAATTCTGCATAATATGCTTCAAAAAAAGGATGCCAGCCCAGGGCAAGCAAATCGAGAAAAAAATTCGACACGGGAAAATCTCCAGAATTTAAGAATAATAAGAAGGGAATAACTTAAGATTCAGGAGACGGTTTGATGCGCAAAAGCGGCTTAGAACAACAGAGGCTCCTGAATCCAGACGGTGACATGCTCAAACATAGACAAGAGCCTCCTTTTGTGTTGTGTTAATAAATTAAAAATAGGGGTAATTATCCCACTAAGCAAACCAGACGCAAAGCGAAACTTTTTGTTCCACCGCTCAGGTATTTTTAGAGCGCGTAATGCTGAAAAATATCTCGCCAGCTTAGCATGCCCACGGGTCGCAATTTTTTGTCCACAATGGGAATACACGAAAAATGGTTTTGATTAAAAGTCTTAATGGCCTCTTGCAGCGTGGCCTGCGGGTATAAATACACGGGATCACGGCTCATAATATGGTGCACCCGTTTTTTGAGGGTGGCCAGGTCCCGCTCCGTTTCAGATAAGGTGCCCAGCGCAGGGCTTAAGGCCCTTAAGAGATCCCGATCCGAAAGAATCCCCATGATTTTTTCGTTCTCTACCACCGGCAAATGACGAAAAGAGGTCTTTTCAAAAATATCACTGACGGTGCCTAACATGTCATCAGGTTCTACGTACACCACCGGCACGCTCATTACATCCTGGACTAACATAGCTGCTACTCCTTGTCTTCACACGAATAATCAAGATTGTATCATCAAAACCCTTTTTCACCTAACTTTTTTGCTTGCTGTAACCAATGTTCACGCTGCTTAAGACTTGAGCCCCGCACCGGCCCCACAAGGGTAGACTGCACCGGCGAAATACCCGAAAATTGCAAAATGCCGCGCTGCATGACGCGCAAGCCCGGCGCCCCCATGGCATAGCGATACCACCACACGGGGGTGTCGAGGGTCATGAGCACATGGGCACTGCGGCCCTTTAACAACTTTTGGGGCAGAGGGCCCTGGGTATATTGAAAGGCAAAACCCGGCAAAAAAGCCCTGTCAATAAAGCCTTTCAACAAAGCGGGTGGCCCACCCCACCAGTTGGGATAGACCCACACGCTGTGCTCAGCATCGTGTAAAACCTGCTGGGCGTAAACCAGATCGCTTTCTAAGGGTTGATTCCCCCGAAAACCCTGTCTCAACACGGGATCAAAAGCCATTTCCGCCAGCGGCAAAAGGGTTACGTCGTGCCCGACCTGGCGTGCCCCTGCCCCATAGGCCTCGGCCAGCGCACCACAAAAAGCCTTACCATCCGGGTGACCCAGGACCACCGCAATTTTCTTTGTCATACCTAAACCTCTTAAATGTTAACGATTGTTCACATAATAATCCATGCTAAGCTAAATGTAAACACCTGTACACATTAAAAGAGGTTTTTATGCCCCGCAAAAACTATCATCATGGAGAACTGCGCGCTGCACTGGTAGAGGCGGCCATTCAAGCCATTGAAAAACGCGGGCAAGTGGAGTTTAACTTGCGCGAACTGGCCAAGCATTGTGGCGTTTCCGTTGCAGCCCTTTACCGCCACTTTGCGTCAAAAAATCACCTGCTGATTGCCCTGGCTGAAATCGGTTTTTCACAATTGCGTGCTGCTTTTTTGCAGGTGATGGATAATCCCCACATACCCGCTGAGCAAAAGCGCCCGGCGCTGGGCTTATGCTACGTGCGTTTTGCCATCGACAACGAGGGACTTTTTCGCGTGATGTTTTATCGCGAGCTCTGCCAACTTCCGGAGTTTGCGCGCATTGCCTCACTGGCCGAAGAAAGTTTGCACTTGCTCCAGCAGTCCCTGAACCCAGGGTCCAGCAAGTCCCTGAGCTGCGGCCCTGAATTACCAAACCCTGTGTTGGCCAGCTGGGCCCAGGTGCATGGCCTGGCTTTTCTGTGGCTGGAACGCAATCTCCAGGGAACCCAGGGCGATTTTTTAGCGCAGGTTAAACAGATTCTTGAAATGAAATAAACGGGTTTTTAACGGGGGTTGCTTTACAGTAAGGGGTATATCAAATGCAAGGAAGTATCCCCATGGCTGAAATACCCGTCACACGTAAATCCCCGTTTCCCTTCTGGCTGGTGCCTGTCGCTATCGTGGCCATTTTAGCGGTTTTTGCCCTGTGGCTCACCCTACAACCCGCCGAAGATCTTGATGACAACGACACCCAGGTTCAGACCGAAACCACCACCCAACAAAGTCTGGACAGTGACCTGATCAATACCGGCGCAGGTTACGCAGGCGATCCGCCCAGCACAGGCCAGGCAGCCACAGAACAGGCTGAAGTGAACGTCTCTACAGAGGTGCGTACCCCCGCAAGAACAGAGGCAGTCACCCAAACCGCGGCCCCCGTAAGAGCCGCTAATCCCGCAGCGACCGCAGCCACCGCAGCGCCCGTCGCCAGAAAAGTTACACCCCGCCCCACCGCCATGCAAACCGCGCCACCGGCCACCATCCAACAAAACATTAATATTACACGCATTACCGATCCCAACACCTTTGCACAGACCTCACAAAAAATGCAATTGGTCAACAAAGAAGTGCTCCTCAATAACGCCCCGGTGGGCCGCGTGCTAAGCGACCGCATGTTTACAGTGGTATCAGGCAATACCGAGTTTTTCGCCCTGCTTGACCCCAGCCTGGACAGCGCCGGTGATCGCGAGCAAACCGTGCAGATTCAGCCGGGAGAACGGCGCAGTTTTATTGGATACTTTACCATGGTGCCCAGTGTGGATGTGGTACAAGAGCAGGCCAGTAACTTGCCCATGAGCCCCGAAGAGTACCGCGAGCTCAGAAATGAAAAAGTGTACTTACACATTACCAATTTAACCAATTAAGCGTTTTAATCTTTGGAGGTTCAAACCCATGAGCGAAGTGTATTATTCTCAACAGGACGAATTTACCCTGGTGTTTAAAGGTCAGGACATCAGAGGCTGGACGGTCTTTGGGGCCGACGGCCATGTGTTAAGTACGGTGCGGGATCTGATCTTTAACACCCAGACCGAACGGGTGGACTTTTTAGAACTCGAAGACGGCAGTAAAATACGCGCCAGCGATGTGGAAATTTTAGAAGATCGCGTGCGCCTCAAACCCATTGCTCCCGTGGTGTAAAACACCGCAATCCAGGGATTTAAGGTATACTGACTGGCATTGGAAACCTTTGAAACACCCATGCCCAATCTATCTTATACCGATCCCCATCTCGAAACGCTGGCTCAACGCTTAGGCGAAATCCTACAGCAGAGCCAGCGTCCTTTTGAAACCATATCGATTTGGGTGCCCCACCAGGGCATGGCCTCATGGCTTAAACATACCCTCAGTACCCAACTCGGGGTTGCCGCCCAACTCCATTTTTTGCAGCCCCGCACCGCTCTCTGGCAAATGGCCCAGCAATTGTTTCCGCAAAAACGTTTAAAATTAACACGGGTTGAGCTGCTGCTCACCTTACAAGGTCACCTCAGATCCTGGCTGGAACATCATCCCCAGTTGGGCATTTTTCAGCATTACCTCCAGGACAGTCCCCACCGCTTACCGGGACTCATTCAGGCCTGCCTGCAGGTCTTTGACGATTACGCCACCTACCGTCCCGAGTGGCTGCGCAGCTTTAGCCGCATGGCGCCGGGCACCCTGGCGCGCCCGGAAAGCCTGAGCGCTGTTCACGACGAAATTTGGCTGGCCCAACACACCCTGTGGTGGCTTTTGGACCATGAGGTAGACCCCGACCAACAGCGCTGGCACGCCGCGCAACTGCAGGCTGAAACCCTGAAAAAGATGGATCACCCCATCGATGCCCTGCCCGCCCGCTGGCCGGGACAGCAAGGCATGCCCCTGCATCTTTTTGCGCTCACCGAAGAAGCCCCTTTTTACACCACGATGCTGGAGCAATTGCCCCGACATCTCACCATCGCACACTACATCCACGATACAGACACGCTAAGCGCCGTGGGCACTTTTGGTGCGCCTTTTTGGCACCAGGAGTCCCTGGATTCTGGTGGTGCTGAAGCTTTAGCCGCTACCCCTGCCGGCTTCGCAACCCGTGCGGGCGTCCAGATTGAGGTGCACGGCTGTCACCATGCCCAACGGGAGGTCGAAGTCTTACGAGATCTGATTCAGCAGCGGGAGACGCCAGCGGAACAGGTGGGGGTTATCGTTTGGAATTTGGAACACTACCGCCCTCTGATTCACGGGGTGTTTCGGCAACTGCCTTACCGCATTTACACCCCTGCAGAAGACAGTCCAGTGTTGGAAAGTTTTCAGAGTCTGTTGCAGTTTTACCAGGGTCGACTGCGACGCAGTGATGTGCTGGCCTTTATTGAAACGCCCTGGATTGCACAGGCCTTTGGCTTCAACGCCTTTTCAGCAGAGGAACTGCGTCAAACCCTCGATCAGGTGCAAATTCGCTGGGGGCGCAATGCCTTTCATCGCCAGCAACTGGGTCTACCTGCGTTTGGGCACAACAGCTGGGAGGCGGGTTTGCAACGCCTGTTGATGAGTTATGCCCTGCCCGAAAACCTGCACACGCCCTATTACAGTGCGAAGGGTCCCCGCTTACCCGTGGGCCAGGAAATGCCGCGCCTGGATATTTTAAGGGCCTTTCTGCGGTTTTTTAATGCCTGCCAGCTGCACCTGACCCCACTGTTTCAAAGCCATACCCTGAGCGATTGGCAGCATCTTTTTTTCGCACTGGTTCAGGCCTTTTTATCTGCAGTACCCAGTGAAGGCTTATTGCCCCTGCGGGAAGGCATTGCCCGCCTGAGCACCGTGGTGCCTGAGCGCGCCCTCCACGAGACACTCACCCTGAGCGAAGTCCAGGCCCTCTTAAACCTCTGTTGGACCCAGGGTGAACTGCCCCGTCTGCACCATGGTCACATTCTCTTTGGCCCTCCGGAACAGATGGCGGGCATTCCGTATAAAGACCTGTATCTGCTGGGTTTAAATCTGGGGGCCGTGCCGCAAAAACATGCAACCCAGGACATGAATCTGCGTTTACAAAGCCCTCCAATCAACGGAGAACTGCGGGCCCACACCCTCGATTTTCGCCGCTTTTTACGCTGTATCCAGGGCGTCCAGGAACACCTGGTGCTGATGTACCAGAGCCATCACATGCGCCACCAGCAAGAGGTGCCCCCGGCAGGCATTTTAGACGCACTGATTCATCACCACGGCCTCACCGTCACCCACCACGCCCTCCAGGCCTTTGATGCCCGTTACTTCACCGAGGGCAGTGGGTATATTAGCTATGATCCGCTCTATTACACCTGCGCTCAGGAACTGCAAGCCAATGCCGATCGCGAGCCGCCCCCGCCCTTTCGCGCCTTTCCCCTTTGCCAGGTGCCCGAGCTGGAGCAACCGCTCACCCTACAGCGCGTACAGCACTTTTTTAGACACCCGGCACGGGCTTTTTTAAAGCAGGGTTTAGGGCTTCGCTACGCCGCTGTTCCTGAAGAAAGTGAAGAGCACGAACGCTTTGGGATGGATGCCTTAGAGCGATACGCCCTGCAACAAGAGATGTTAACGGTGTATTTTCAGAGCCAGGGGAACCTGAAGGCCTTTCGACAGCGCATGCTCTTAAGTGAGCGCTTACCCGTGGGCGAAGCGGGTCAGTGGGTCTTAAACACCTACATAGAAGCCCTCAGCCCTTTTTACGCCACCCTGGAAACCCTCTTTGAGGCCACCACCGTCCAGGTGCACCACAGTCTGACACTCCAGAGTGATACCCTTCAGGCCCAGGTTTTGTGCTATGGGCAGGCCCCCGGATTAGCACCCAATGAAGCCTTACACCTACATCTGTCCGCGGGTCGTTTTAAGGCCACGCGGGCCATGGCCCTCTGGTTAGAGCATTTGTTTTGGCAGAGCGCCGCGCCCCCTGAATACCGCATCAAAGGGATTGCCCTGGCCAAACACCCCACCGAGGCCAGCTATGGTATGTTTGGCTTTAAACCCCTTTCGCCTGCTGAAGCCCAGCATCATTTGCAAGGGTGGCTTACGGCCTACCACGCGGGTCAACGCGAGATACTGCCCTTTGCCCCGGAAACCAGTCGTGCGCTGGCACAGGCCCTGGCAAAACATCCCGACGCCCACACCGCCGAAAACGAAGCCCGTAAAATCTGGGAGCCCAGCCGTGGGGGAAATCCCGTGCCTGCTGAAAGCGAAGATCCCAGCCTGGCCCATTGTTTAGAAGAAGATTGGTTTACCCACCCTGAGGCCCAGGAGCTGGCGCAAGCGCTGTGGGACCCCCTCGAAAACGCGCTGGTCTACAAGCCCTTAAGCCCACTGAAAGCACAGGCCTTTGACCTATGACCTCCACCGCATCCAGCCTGCAAGCGTTTGATGTCCTGCAATGCCCGCTCAACGGCCGACATTTGATTGAAGCCAGTGCAGGCACCGGCAAAACCTATACCCTGGTCAACCTCTATTTGCGTCTGTTGTTTGAAGGCGGCTACCTGCCCGAGCAGGTCCTGGTGGTGACCTTCACCAATGCCGCCACCCAGGAGTTGGTGGGACGCTTGCGGGCCAAAGTCAGAAGCTTTCGCCAGTGGCTCCAGGGCACGGCCTCTTCTCAAGAAGAAGACCCCCTGTTCAGGCATCTGCAACGCCAGTGCGATCCCCTCTTTTTACAGGCCCATGCCCTGCGGGTAGAACAGCACTTTGATCAGGCCCCCATTACCACCCTGCACAGCTTTTGTCAGGACAGCCTGAGCCGTTACCCCCTTCACAGTGCACAGGCTTTTCATTGGCAACTCGAACAGGACTTCAAACCGCTGATGCTGGAATGCCTGAGTGATTTTTGGCGGCAACACTTTTATGGGGAACAGGCCAACACGCCCCTCTTGCACCTGTTACTGGAAAAAAACATCACGCCAGAAGGGCTACAAACCCAGTTTGCCCTGGCCTTTGAGAACCCTGATTTGCAATGTATTCCCGAGCAAGATCCCCCCGACCTGCAGGCCCTGGAGGCGCCGCTCCACGCTTTGCTACACGAAGCCACAACGCTTTGGCAGCAAGAGAGCCCGGCCATCAAAGCCGCCATAGACCAGGCCATCGCCACCAAAAATTTAAACGGCAATAAATACCGCCAGAGTACCGTTAACAAAGCCAGGGCCTTTTTGGACACTCACCTGAGCGGGACACCAGAAAAACCGAGCGATCCCGCCCTGCAAGTGAAGCAGCTGGGCTCAGATCTCAAAATGCTGAGCTATTTCACCAGCCAGAAGCTGGAGGACAGTATCTCCAGCAAGGGGCAGTCCATCGCTCACGACCACCCCTTCTTTGCTTTGGCCCAAAGCCTGTATGACGCGTTAGAGGCACTGAGTACCGCCCAGCATCATGCCTGCATTGCTTTTTACCAACAGGCCATTGCTTATACCCGCCAGCAATTGCAGCTGCGCAAAGCCCAGGCCCAGGTGGCCGGTTTTCAGGATCTGCTCACCCAAATGGCCACCGCTTTAGCAGAGAATCCCGCAGGGGACCGTCTGGCCCGGCGTTTACATGAGGCCATGCCCGTGGCCCTGATCGATGAATTTCAAGACACCGATCCCTGGCAGTTCTTTATTTTCAATCGCATTTATGCCCAGGGCGATCTCTTTCTGATTGGTGACCCCAAACAGTCCATTTACCGCTTTCGGGGTGCCGACTTAAGGGTCTATTTGCAGGCCCGCGAAAGCGTTCCCCCGGCACAGCGTTGGACCCTGACCACCAATTACCGGTCTCAAGGAGCATATATCGAGGCCCTGAACGCCTTTTTTGGCTTTGTACAGCAGAACGGACAGGCCCCCTTCGGCACGGATACCATCGCCTACCACCCGGTCACCGCCCACAAAAAAGAGCCCGCCCCCTCAGGTCCCAGCCTCTATTTTTGGCATCCACCAGGGGCTTCAGAAAACAATACGTCCCAGACAGCTTCCAAAAAACCAGATCTCGAGCGCCAGCTCAGACAGGTGGTGGCCCAACAGGTTCTCACTGAACTGGAGCAAGGCACCCCCAGCGGCGATATCGCCATTTTGGTGGCCAAACATTACCAGGCAGAACAGCTCGCTCGCGAACTGCAAAAACGCCGCATTCCCACCCTGGTTATGGGCAAAAAAAATGTCTTTAGCAGCCGAGAAGCCCAGGACATGATGTATTTTCTGGAAGCCGTGCTCAATCCCCGTGAACATTTAACCACCGCCCTGAGTGCTTATGCTCTGGGGTATACCGCCGCTGACCTTGAAAACTTACGCGACGCAGCGCACTGGGTGGAGCATTTGGAGCAATGCCAAAAGCTGGCACAGCGCTGGCGCAAATACGGTTTTTTTGCCCTGTGGTCTGCGCTGGTGTCACATTTTGAGCTGTACCCGCGCTGCCTGAGGTTTGACCACGGGGAACGGGCCATTACCAATTTTCGCCATTTGGCCCACCTGGTGCAGGAAGCCGCCTTAAAAGAAGCCCTCAGCCCGGAGCACACCCTGCTGTGGCTGCAGCGGCAAATTCAAGATCCCCACAAGACGCAAGAAGAATTGCTCTTGCACCTGGAAAGCGAACGGGGAGCTGTTCGTCTCTTGACCATGCATAGCAGCAAGGGATTGGAGTTTCCCGTGGTGTTTTGCCCCTATCTGTGGGAAGACAGTACCAGTCCCGCCAAAAACAAACCGGTGGTCATACAGAGCAACGCCCCAGACCAGAGCAAGACCCTGCTGGATATGGGCTCAGACCAGCTCGCGGAACACAAAGAACAGGCCAAACAACAAAATCTTGAAGAGCAGTTGCGCCTGAGCTACGTGGCCCTGACACGGGCCGCCCAACGCTGCCATGTGTATATCATCGAAGCAAAAAAAGCCAGCACCAGCCCCTTGAGCCATTATTTTCCGCCTCCACAGCAACAGACCTTACTGCAGCAATTGGCGGCTCAGCATACCGGCATTGCCGTCAAGCCCTATCCCGCATTGCACCGCCGCCGCTGGTCCGCAGCGCCCAAAGTGAAGACCGAAGCACAACTGCTGCTGCCCAAAGCCCAGGTCCTCAGCGAAAGCTTTCAAAACACCAGTTTTACCAAAATCTCTGCCCAGGTGGACGACGAAAGCCCCGTGTTGCTGCGGACCAATGCCCCTGAGCCCACCGAACTGGCCCAGCAGCCCCTGCTGGCCTTTCCACGGGGCAGCGAAAGCGGATTGTTCTTACACCACGCCCTGGAGCACCTCAATCCCTCACTACCGGTGACGCAGCAATCTCAGGTGTTGACCCGCTCTCTGCAGCTGTACGGCATTGATGCCGCCTGGCAGGAGCCCCTGAGCGAAGGACTGCAACAGGTGCTTCACGCGACCTGGGGCAAGCACAGCCCCCACCCCGAACACAGTCTGGCGCGGCTGCCCGTCGCAGATCGCTTTACAGAGTGGGACTTTGATGTACACCTGCCCGCGTTCCACGTGGAAGCCCTGGCATCGCTCTATACGCAGCAGGGGCTCAGTGCCCCCACCGGCCAGGCCAAACGCAGTTATTTAACGGGTGCCATTGACCTGGTGTTTGTACACGAAGGACGCTATTGGTTTGCCGATTACAAATCCAATGATTTGGGCAATACCTTAGCCGCTTACACGCCTGAAGCCCTGGAGCACGTGATGCAGCAGCACCAGTACTTCTTGCAGCTCACCCTGTATACCCTGGCCCTACACGCTTACTTAAAACAGACCCTGCCCCATTACCGTTATGAGCAACATCTGGGCGGGGCCTACTACTTTTTTCTGCGGGGCATGCACCCCTCGCTTCCTGGCAACGGGGTGTATTTTTATCGTCCTGAGGCTGAGCACATCGAAGACCTATACCAGAAATGGAGCGCCTTATGAAAGCCTTGCGTCATCTTCAGGGTCTGGTAGACCCCCTGTGTTGGCACTTTGCCGAGTGGGTCTGCCAACAGGCCAAGGAACCCACAAGAGGCCTGTTTTTAGGCGCCCTGGCCACGAGTCTGGCCACCGAAGAACAACACGCCTGTGCCTTTTTGCCCCATTACGCAGGCAAGCCGGTGGCAGCCCCCGCTGCAGAAGACGCGGCGGCCGTACAGGTCCTGGGCCAGACCCCACACAAAAAAGAGTTTTACCCCAGTCTCGAAGCCTGGAAACAAGGCCTGCGTCGCCATCAGCACGTGGTGGGCTCCCCCGGAGACTATACGCCCCTGATCCTGGCGGGGGATCGCCTGTATTTGTACCGCTATTGGGACTACGAACATCGTCTGGCGCGGGCCATTACCGAGCGCCTGGAGCCCTTTGAAAACGCCGCTGAAGACAAGGCCTCACTCAAAGCCCTTATCTCCCGCTTGTTTCCTGACCTCACAGCCACATCAGAGGATGCAGCGGCTTTGCAATGGCAGGCGGTAGCTGCAGTCACCGCCTTAAGGCACCGTTTTCATGTGATCACCGGTGGGCCGGGTACGGGAAAAACCACCACCGTCAGCCGTCTGGTGGCGCTCTTGCTACATCAACACCCCCACTTGCGTATTGTCCTGGCCGCTCCCACCGGCAAAGCCGCCACCCGCATGAAAGAAAGTCTCACCCACAGCCAGGAGACCTTGCGCCAGGTCTTTACAACCCCTTTGCCCGGATTCCCCACGGAAGCCATGACCCTACACCGTCTGCTGGGGTACCAGGCCCAACAGCGCCGTTACCTGCACAATCCGCAAAATCCACTGCCCTGGGATTTGGTGATTGTGGACGAGGCCTCCATGATTGACCTGGCGATGATGACCCGTCTGTTTGAAGCGCTTTCTCCCGACAGTCGCCTGGTGCTGCTGGGCGATCAAAACCAGTTGGCCTCTGTAGAGGCGGGCTCTGTGTTGGGAGATTTATGCCAGGCCGCCAGCGCAGAAGGGTTTGCAGCCCCCCAGCTTCAACACTTGCGGGATCTGAACATTTTACAAGCCCATCACGAAGACCAGCTTCACCCGGCCCAGCACGCCCTGGATGGCCATGTGGTCACCCTGCAAAAAAGCCATCGCTTTCCCTCAGATCGGGGCATTGGTCGCCTGGCAGACTGCATTCAAAAAGGTGAGTACAACACACTGGCGTCGTGCTTAGCGGCGGAAGAAATTCGCCATCAGGCCCAGTGGTCCCCCAATGAATTGCAAGCCCTGCTGCTGGCAAATTACACCCCTTATTTTAACGCCACGACCCCCGAAGACGCCTGGTCAGGCTTTGCCCACATGATGGTGCTCTGTGCCCTCAGGCAAGGACCCTGGGGCATACAGACCTTAAATCAGAGCATTGAATCGCTATTGCATCAGGCGGGTCAAATCCAGCCCACAAACCGTCAGGCTTTTTACCATCTGCGGCCGGTGATGATTACCCAAAACGATTACCGCAACCAATTGTTCAACGGCGATATTGGCATCACCTGGCAACCCACAGCCCACAGCCCACTGCGGGTGTATTTTCAGCAGGCCGACGGCAGCTTACAGGGCTTTCATCCGGCGCAACTGGGCCCCCACCAAACCACCTGGGCCATGACCATTCACAAAAGCCAGGGCTCAGAGTTTGAACACGTGCTCATGGTCTTACCCGACGCTCCGCATCACCTGGTGTCTCGCGAACTGATTTACACAGGCATTACGCGGGCCAAACAAACCGTCAACCTCTGGTGCCCTCTCGAAACCCTGGAAACAGGCATTCAAACCCCCGTGGAACGTTACTCGGGTCTGGTAGAAGCGCTAAAGGCTCAAAAAACCCAGGAATAAATCAGCAGTAATTTTTGCATGAATAGAACGTCCTTGAGAAAAAGGTAAAGCTCATTCTAGCGCGATCACGTCATTGGGCTCCCAGGGCTTGTATTTCTGCATGATGCGTTGAAAGCGGGGGCTATCGAGGTGGGTTTGCAACCAGTGTTGCACATGGGGCCAGGGCTGGGTGGCAAACCAATCACGATCCACATGGGCAAATTGACGCACAAAGGGAAACAGGGCCGCGTCGGCCAGGGTCATGCGTTGAGCCACCAGATAAGAACTTTGGCACAGCAGACTTTCAAGCCACCGCAAATGGGGCACCGCCTCTGCGCGGTAGTCTGCCGCTGAGGCTTCAGGATAACGCACCGCATATTTATAACGATCGAGGGCAGCCTTAAAGGGGCCATCGTTGCTGGCAATTAAATCCGCCGTCAGGGTGCTTTCTGCTTCTCCTCGCGGCAACCAGTCCTGGGGGTCCGCCTGGCTGAGGGCCCAATGCATAATGTCTAAGCTTTCTTCAAAGACGATGCCGTGATTGTCCTGGAGCACGGGTACGGTACCCTTGGGCGAAAGCGTCAGCATGTGCTCAGGCTTGGCTTTTAAAGTCACCTCGCGGTGTTCATAGGCCACGCCAGCCACCTGCAAGGCCAGTCGCGCGCGCATGGCATAAGGGCAACGGCGGAAGGAGTAGAGAATCGTCATGGCGCAGCGGGCTCAGTGGGTGATGGGGTTTCGGATTGCGTCCGCACCCATAACACAAACACGCTGAGCCACACCCCCAGAGCCATGAGCAAATGCAATAACTGCAGCCAGGCGGGGGCCGCCAATACAATATTTAAAAAGCCAAAGGCCACCTGACTGACCACCAGCATGGTGGTCCAACGGCCATGGCGTTCAAAGCCCTGAATTTGGGGCAGTGCAAACAAGAGGTACACACTGGTTAAAACCGCCACAATGGGGTGTACAATGCGCAATTGCACCAAAAAGTGCGTGGTGGCCGACACCTGCTCCGCCACGTGCGCCATCAGGCCCTGCTCGGTAAAAATTGAGGTGGGGAACAGGGTATCGCCCAGAGCGGTAATGGCCCCACTCATGCTGGTCAAGATCAGGCCCACCAGGGCTGGCAGTAGCCAGGCTGAACCCGCATTGTTAAAACGGGGGGCAAAAGCTTTGCCGCTGTGCCGGGGCATACTCCACCAGGCCGCCAGCGCTGAAAAAGCACTCAGGGCAAAGGTGTTCACCAAATGAAAAGAGGCCGTGACGGCACGGGCCACAGAGGTGTCTCCGGCCACCAGTTCAAACTTCACCAGTCCGGCCCCCAGGGCCGCCTCGGTGAGCAAAAAGAAGAGGGTGCCCAGGGTCGCTCCGCGCACACCAACCCCGGCGGGGAAGCGCTTAAAGGCCCAGGCCACGAGCACAAACACAAAGGGCAGCGACAAACCACTGGTCAGGCGGTGAGTGTACTCAATCAGGGTTTCCAGGGTGGGATTGAGGGGAACCACCACGCCATTGCAGGTGGGCCAGTGGGCTCCACAACCGGCACCGGAGCCGCTGATGCGCACCCAGGCTCCCCAGAGAATCACCAGGGCCAAATACCCCAGAACAAACCATGCATAACGGGTAAAGCGGGAAGAAGACATACAAAAGATTGACCTTTTTCTTTCCTTTATAGCATGTCTATCAGGCCTTAATGGCTTTTTTATAGCGAATCTTTTATGCTATGCATAAGATATAAAGGAGAATCCTTCCATGCTTACCTCACTGTTTGAAAAAGGTGCCCAGCGTCTCTTAGAATGGGCCAGCAAAGTGGACGATCGCAAAGTCAAAAAAAATGTCAAAGCCCTGCGCAAAGCAAACCCGGACGCAGGCCCCGACGAACTCATTCAAGCCCTGATCAAAGCCAAAGCCCAACGCACCGCCACCGTGGGCGTGGTCACCTCTGTGGCCGGTGCCATTCCCCTGATTGGCACCGCAGTCTCTTTAACAGCGGGCATGGCTGCGGATTTAAGCGCCACCATTACCTCCCAGGCCGAGCTGGTGCTCGAAATCGCCGAAGTTCTGGAGATTGAACTCAATAAAAAAGAAAAGCGCGAGGCCGTTTTTGTGGTGATGGGTCTTGGTGCAGGCATGCAACAAATGGGGACCCGCGTCAGCAAAGACGTGCTCAGCAAACTGGGGCAGCGCTACGCCAAACGCTGGGTGGGCAAGGTTATTCCCTTTGCGGGCATTTTGGCCGCGGGCGGTATCAACTACATTTCCACCTATTTGATCGGCAAACGGGCCAGGGTCTACTTTACCCAGGGTGAAGACAGCATGGGCAATTGGCAACAGAGCTTGCAGCACATTACTGAGTTTGACAAAGATCAGCTGGCCCAGTGGATGCAGCAAAACAAAGAGAGCGTGAATACCCAACTCGTCAATTTAGGCAAAAACCTCCAGGCCTGGGCCGAAGAAACCGGCGAAAAATTATGGCCCGCCAAAGGGGAGCACACCACTAAAAACCCGGGGGCTACCCAGGCTGACACCGTCATCGCTGTGGAAGCCGTGGAAGATGAATCTTTTAATGTTGAAACATCTCAAAAAGAAGAGGTATAATCAGAAGAAAAAGGACGTTTTCCATGACCACTTCTTCTGTAAGTACGCCGATCCTCGAACGTTTTGCGCTGGGCCAGCAGCCCTGGCCCACCCCGGACCCCTTTTTGTTTTGTGTTTACCACCGGGATCTGTACCCTGCCGGTAACGCGAACCTGGGGCCCCAGGCCAATCTCGCCGGGCGACAGCTGGGTCAGGATTTTACTCTGAAAGACGGCTGGCGCATGTATCACGGCCAACAGGTGCCCGGTTTTCCGGGGCACCCCCACTGCGGCTTTGAAACCCTGACGGTGGTGACCGAGGGCTGGGTAGACCATGCGGATTCGCTGCAGGCCGCCGGTCGCTACGGCGCGGGCGATGTGCAGTGGATGACCGCAGGCGGAGGCATTCAGCATGCGGAAATGTTTCCGCTGGTGAACCCTGATCAGCCCAACCCTTTGGAGTTGTTTCAGATTTGGTTAAATTTACCCCGTCGCAGCAAACAGGCTGAGCCCTGCTACAAAATGCTGTGGCGCGAAGCCATTCCAAAGATCACCTTACAAGACAGCCAGGAGCCGAAGTCCGCAGGGCAGTTGATGCTAATTGCCGGAGCACTCCCGGCAACCATCAGCAAAGAGCAACCCCTCGCCCCGCCGCCTGACTCCTGGGCCAGTGATCCCCAAAACGACGTGGCGGTATGGCTTATTGATCTTGAGCCCAATGCCCAGTGGACCCTGCCAGCGGCCCAGGCCGACAGCCACCGTTGCCTGTACTTTTTTGCGGGTGACACGCTCCAACTGGGTGACGAACGTCTCACGCCTGCTGAGGGAGTGGCCCTGGATGCCAGCCAGGCCATTGCTTTACACAATGGCGCACAAACGGGACGCCTGTTGCTCTTACAGGGCAAGCCCATTCAAGAGCCGGTGGTGCAGTACGGTCCCTTTGTGGGCAACACCAAAGCAGATATTGTCAAGGCCCATGAACAGTACATGAAGGATCAATTTGGAGGCTGGCCCTGGCCCAACCATGAGCCCGTCCACGCCCAGGAAGGCCGATTTGCACGCTACCCAGACGGGAAGGAAGAACGTCCATGAGTCTCAAAGATGGCCGTCAGCGGGCCCACATTCAACCCGGCAAAAGCGTGGAGATTGTCTTAAAACAAGATCAACGCACGGGAAAACTAACCTCGGGCGTGGTGCAGAATATTCTCACCAAATCGGCCCAACACCCCCACGGCATTAAAGTGCGCCTGACCAGTGGTGCGGTGGGACGGGTCAAAACCATAGCGGCAGATTAAGCGACGGATTAAGCAGCGGGTGGGCTCGGCTCGCCCTGTTCATCGCCCGAAAGGGTAAAGGTGCTGCCCTGACCACTCTCGCTGTGCGTCAGCGTTAATTTAAGCCCCATCTCTGCTGCCAAACTTTGCGAAATACTCAACCCCAGCCCCGTGCCCTGCGAGGGCTGGGTGCCCTGGTTATGGGCCTGTTGAAAAGGTTCAAAAATAAGGGACTGCTCCTCATCGGCAATTCCAACCCCTGTATCGCTCACGTTGATCGCCAAAACCCCCTCTGTAAAACGCTCTAACGCAAGGGTTACCGTTCCACCTGAGGGGGTAAACTTAATGGCGTTCGAGACCAGGTTCACTAAAATTTGCCGCAGTTTGTCGGGGTCCACCAACCACATCGCCCCCTGAGCGTGATCTTCTGTTTCTAAAATCACGCCTTTTTGATCCGCCAAAACCTGCAGGGTCTGCTTGACCTCATGAACAATCTGAGCGGGAGATAAGAGTTCCATGTGCAAGACCATTTGTTTGGCTTCAATGCGAGAAATATCTAAAATGTCGTTGACGAGATTGAGCAGGTTCATGCCGTTAACGCGTATGCGTTGCAACATGATTTCTTCTTGTCCCTTGAGCGCATTTTGCTTCTGCAGGTGGGTGCTAAAGCCAATAATAGCGTTTAAAGGGGTCCGCAGTTCATGGCTCATTTTGGCCATAAACTCGGACTTGGCCTGGTTGGCTTTTAAAATTTGGCCATAGGCCCGCTCCCGCTCATAAAGCAACGACGACAGCCACAGCGACGAAAAACACAGCGCCGCAATGTACCCCTGTAAAATAAACAGGGCCTCCTGATAATGCAGCAGGCCAAACACCCCGAGACCCATTGAGGTGCCCCACACCGCCATGCCCGCAATAAACAGGTTACAAAGCATGGCGCCGTGCCGCCCAAAAGAGAGCGCCGCCCACACGCTCATGGCGTAAAGGGTCCAGGTTAAGGGATAGCCCTGGGTATAAGGGTGCAAAAAGAGTTGTTCTAGCACCCAGAATAAAAGTACCACGTAAAAAATAAAATACAGAAATCGCTTGCGATCAAAGCGGGGAGGACGTGTAAAAAAAAGCAGAAGCAGGGGGGTTAATAGCCAAACCCCCAGCATATCGCCCATAAGCCACGTAAAGAGAGAGAAGCCCACTTCGTGGGCCTCCACAACCCCCGCCCCGTACAGCATCACCACGCCCGTAGATGAAGAAATCAGGCACACGATGCCGGTTAAAAAGCACAGGAGCAAAATATAGCGAAAATCTTTGAGTTTTCGCCGAAAAAAATAGAGCACCTTCGCACCCACCACCCCCTGTACCGCAGAACCCAGGGATAGCCCCGAGGACATCAGTAGGGTGGTCAGAAGCGGCTGGCCCATGCCCTTAAAAAGAAAAAAATTTAATAAAAAAGCCCCTAAAAAAACAGAGAAGCCATATCTTACACCCCATAAATACAGACCGGCCATGGCCACACCAGCGGGTGGCCAAAACACGGAAAACTCTCCCGGATAAAAAGCAAAATAATGCCCTAAAACCCCTGATAAACAGTATATCAGTGTCAAGAGGAGGCTTTGTAAAAGAAACGATTCTGATTTTAAAAACGGGTTTAAAGACAAAGTTTTTTTATTCATGGCGTGCAACTACAAAAGTTTAGCACCTTCTTGAATATTTTGCTGCAAATGCCACATTAAAAACACGCTATACTGATATAAAAAGGATTCTTCTGCATGTTGCGCCCATTTTACCTGTCTTTATTGTCTCTCAGCTGTATTCTGAGCCCGCTCACTCCCGCGGCGGGGGCCCATCCCCTGGTGAACGAAAAAGCCGAGGTGACCCGCACCGTCAAAGCCCAACAGTTTTTTCAGCCCGTTAAACAATTGGCCGGCCAAAAAGTGCTCAGTGATCCGCAATTGCTGCGTAAGGTCGCCTATAACACCTTGAAGTATTTAGAGCAGCACCCCGATGATCCGGCGGTAACGGCGGGCCTCTTTAGCGAACTGGGCTATGATCTCACCCAGGCCAAAGCCACCCTGCTTAAAATTGTCGACACCATTGACACCGACACCCGCTTAAAACGGGAGCAGCGCATTTTGAACCCCCGTTGGCTCGAAGAGAACTTTACCTTGCTGCGCTGGGCCGCCGACACCGTCGGCGCCAAAAGCCACCAGGTCAAAATGGTGGACCAGCGTCTGCGCATTACCAAGTATGTGGTGTTTACCTCACCGGGCAGTGCCGTCAAAACAGAGCGTTTTAACACTGCCCTTTACGCCTTGCCCGCCGACGAAGCCCAGTTGAGCACCGCTGAAGCCGAAGCCAAAAAAGCGCAGCTGATTCGCTACCGTTACACCAAGCAAGACGCCGTCAACGGCAAGTTAGACGCCCTGGGAGTCACGCCACTGGTGTGGCTGCCGCGCCAGGGTTTGGAAGACGCCCTCATGCAGGGCAGCGTCATGGTGCACATGCCCGATGGCAAGCAACGCATGTTTAATGTGCACCGCAACAATGGCATTGCCTACGATCGCAGTCAAAAAAACCCCTGGCAGCAGCGGCGCTACTGGTACTTTAAAGAAGTGGCGGGCATTTTAGGGTATGGTCAAGACGACAAGGTGCTGGTAGAGCCCGGCGTCACCTTTGCTGGTGATGTCTTTAACTTGGGGCTGGGTAAAGTGGTGGCCATGCGCTATCTGCAGCAAGGTCAACCGGTCATTCGTCTGGGGGTTTTGGCGGACACGGGCGGCGCTTTTCTGCCCAATTTGTATCAACTGGACTATTTGGCCGGACTCTTCCCGAGTCGGGCAGCCTACCAAAAAGGCGTGGCTCACCTGCCCACCTATGCTGACACCTACATCTTAATGGCCCGTTAATGCAGGTTGAGCTCAACGAAACCACCCTCAGTATAGCCGGAGCCCCCGGTATTTTTTACGGGGGCGAATTCCAGTACTTTCGCATTCCCGCCACACTCTGGGAAAGCTCCTTGCAAAAACTGGCCGATGCCCACCTGAACTTTATTTCCTGCTATATCCCCTGGATTTGGCACGAATACACCCCTGGTAATGTAGACTTCACCGGCAAAACCGCACCCGAACGGGACTTGCGACGGCTGTTTGGCTTGATCGAAGATCTGGGTATGCGGGTGCTCATCCGCCCGGGCCCCTATGTCTATGGCGAATACGAGGGCTTTGGCATTCCCCACTGGTTACGGGAGCAACACCCGGAAATTTTAATGGTGTACGAAAACCAGACCGCCAGCAAAGAAGCGGCCCTCAACCACCCCACCTACCTGGATTATGTGCACAAATGGTTAGACCACGTCTTTGACTTCGTGGCGCCCTGGGTGCAGGAACGCCCCGAGGAACCGCGTCTGATTGTGGGCTGCCAGGTGGACAATGAAACCGGCCTGCCCCAGTTTGGCGGCGTGGCCACCGCCGGAGACTTTAACCCGGATACCGTCACCCGCTGGCAGCAGCATCTGCAGCAAAACTTTGGCAGCATTGCCCATCTGAATCACATCTGGGGTAGCGTCTATAGCGACTTTGAAGCCATTCCCCCACCCAGCAAAGCCCACGGCAGCTCCATTCATTATCGGGTCTGGGCGGAGTTTATTGAAGACTATCTGGTGGCCCACCTCAGGCATTTACACCAGCGCTTTCAGGCCCGCTTTCCGCAGCTGTTTTTTTACTTCAATGACCCCTATCTCAACCAATGGCCCAACCAGAGCCCCAAAAAAGCCAAACTGGCCACCATTGGCTTTGACAACTACACCAAGTTCAGCATTGACCGCGTGGCAGTGCATGATGTGCCCTTTTCGATCTCCTTTGCCCCTGAATTTTACCGGGCCATTAACGAACCGCGACTGCTCATGGGCGTGGAAATGGGCGCGGGCTGGTTTGACCCGCGGGTGGTGGTGAGCAAAGAAGCCACCTTACAGGTGAGTATGGCAGGCCTCTTACGGGGCATGCGCGTGCTGGACTACTACCTGCTCCACGACTGCGTGGAAACCGACGGCACCCCCTGGATTTTTCAGTCGCCACTGGACAAGGACGGCGAAGCGACCCCCCGTTATGACATCATGCAGGCGGTGGGCGCTTTTGCAAAAGACCACGGCACGCTGCTGGCCCAATCTGAGATGCTGCACCACAGCGTGGGCGTTTTAAAATATATTCCCCAGGGCTGGGAGTTTTTGCGCCACAATTACACCCTCTTTAGCGCCTTTGACGTCATGGATGCCGCCCTGGTGCATTTTACGGGACTGCCCGGCATGTACGGTGCCCTGCTTGAAACCGGTTACAATCCGGTGGTGCATGACTTAGAGAGCATTCCCCTGGAATTGTTATGCCAGCTCAAGGTGGTGTTTTTTGCCTCTACCCCCATGATGCACCGCGAAATGTACCAGAAATTATTGTACTACGTAGAAAATGGCGGAACGCTGGTCACCTTTGGCTTTGCACCGCAACACGACACGTACGGGCAAACCTATGAACACAATCCGCTGTTTCCGGCCCGGCCTGCCACCAAAAACCACCACGTGCAATACGGCAACGGCAGCCTTTCGCAGATCGCTCTGGACATGCTGGATTATCAGAGTCTGCGGCGCAACCACCCCCACCGTTTGTCGCTGCACACCTTAGATATGATGCAGCCCTTTGTGGAGTTCACCAAATACATTGGCCGCACCGGCACCTGGCTCGAAAGTGATCGGGGAGAGCCGGTCTGGGCCAGTCGCTTTATCACCCACTGGCAGGGCAGTGGCGTACGCCCCCTGCTGAATAGTCCCCAGGGCATGGTGGCCTATAGCCGACGGGTGGGCCGGGGCAAAAGCATTTTTATAGGCACCTCACCCGGTCTGTTTTTTGAAACCCCCGCTTACTACGCCTTAGATGACGAGAAAAAACACTCCGTTACCCGCTGGCTCTCGCAGTTGCTGGGCGAGCAAGGCCTCTGGCCCCTGGTGGACCCCATTCCCCACACCGAGGCCATTCTGCGGCAAACCGAAAACGGCCTGCTGCTGGGACTGATTTATCGGGGACAACACCCCCAGAGCATTCAATTTAACGTAAACTACGCTCGGGGCTTTAACCATCTCAAGATCTTGTTTCAGAGTCATCCTGAAGATCATCTTGAAATTACCCGTTTTCAACACATACAAGGCCAGCTCAGCCCCCATGCGGTGTGCGTGGCCCATCTGCATTAACAAGGATTTTTTATGCTTAAGGTTTTTCAATGGCACACATTGCCCGTTCAAAAAGTCACCAGTGGCAGCCTCATTTTTCAGGCTGAAGGCGAGCGCATTCTCATGCCCCGGCGCTTTGCGCCTGCAACGGTCGAAGAACACACCCCTTTAGCGGTCTTTGTGTACCGGGACTCCACCGGCTGTCTGGCCGCCACCACCGAGGCCCCTCTGGCCAAGGCCCACGAATTTGCCTTTTTAAAAGCGGTGGCCGCCGACAAAGACGGCGTCTATTTAGAGTGGGGCCCCGGCGCTCCCCTGTTTTTAGCCCACCACCCCGAACGGCAGCCCCGCGAAGTGGGCAAACATTATTTGGTCAAGCTGCTCATCGATGACGACGGTGAGCTCGTGGCCCGCGCCGATCAGCTCAAAACCCTCTCCGAAGACGGTCGCGATCATTTTGAGCGAGGCCAGGAAGTGCAGTTATTGATTGGCTACCCTTCACCCCTGGGTTACAAGTGCATTATTAACCACACCCATTCCGGCATTTTGTACGACAACCAGGTCTTTGAAAACCTGAGCACGGGCGAAATCCGCACCGGCTACATTGACAAAATTCGCGAAGACGGCAAAATTGACCTGAGCCTGCGCAAGGGCGGCTACCACGAAGAGGCCATGGACAAAAATGCCCAGAAGATTCTCAACGCCCTCTACCGCTCAGGCGGCCGACTGCCCTTTCACGACAAAAGCGAGCCCGAGGCCATTCGCGAGCAGTTTGGCATGAGCAAAAAAGTGTTTAAACAAACCATCGGACGGCTTTACAAAGCCCGTGAAATTGAGATCACCCCCCGAGGCATTCGCAAGCTTTAAAAAAACGGTAAGATAGAGATAACTCTTTGACGATGAGTCACTTTAAAGATGAGGCCTGACATGAGCAACCCTGAATCCCCCCTGAAAGTGGGTGAACTGTTAATCAAAGAGGGCTATTTAACCCCCGATTTATTAACACGCTTGCTCGAAGAACAAAAAGCACAAAGCCAGCTGTCCTCACGCAAGGCATATAAGCCGCTGGGGCAAATGTGCATTGAACGCAAACTCATCAGTGCCGAGGAACTACAAAAAGTGCTCAAAAAGCACAACAAGCGCATTCGCCTGGGTGAACTCATGATCAACATGAATATGATCCAGGAATCCCAGTTGGACGCCGCCTTATCGCTGCAAAAAAAATCTCTGGGCATGAAACTCGGCGAGTTGCTTGTCGAAGCCGGACACATTACCGAACAGCAACTGGTGGAAGCCCTCAGTTTACAACTGGATATTCCACGTATGTTCCCAGCTCTGGAGTTACTCGACAGCCGCCTCATGGAGCGCTTTGAGCTGCGCTATTTAGAAGATGAGCTTTGCATTCCCATGTTGCAGGACTTTAGAGGCCTCACGGTGGTCATGGCCAACCCCCTGGATGAAAACGTCCGCGAGGCTTTGCAACAACAAGCAGAGATCACGATTGTGCCCGCTTTAGCCCCTGCCAGCGTCATTCGCGATGTGCTTGCAGAATACCAGGGCAAGCGCCAGGACACCTTTAGCCTGGGCACCGCCAGCATGTACGATACGTCAGGAGCCCCAGCCGCGGAAAGCACGCCCCAGGTGGGAGGCGTCAATGTGTATACTGATGCGGATCAACGGCGTCAAGAAGACAAAGTGGTGCACTTTTTGCTCAAAAGCGCTCTCAAAGACCGTGCAGACAATATTCACATTGAACCCCTGGAAAACAGTCTGCGCATTCGCTACCGCATCGATGGCGTCTTACACCACAAAACAGATTTACCTCAGGATCTGGCAGGGCCCCTGGTCAAACGTCTCAAGGAGTTATGTGGGCTCAACACGGCTCAGGAGCGTCATCCCCAGCGCAACCGCGTCAAGGCCAACCTCTTAGAGCAGGAAATGGAATTGAGCATGGCGACCTTTCCCTGCCACTGGGGTGAAATTGTGGCGCTCAGCATCAAAGCCCAACAGAGCGAGACCTATGAGCGCCTCTTTAACCTGGATCGCATTGGCTTTTCACCCCTGTATCTGCGCCGCTTTCAGCAGCAACTGCAACAGCCCGGCGGCCTGCTGATTATGACCGGTCCCGCCCGCTCCGGCAAAACCACCTCACTGTATGCTTCTATTCGTTATCTTAACGAACAAAACCGCTCCATTCTAACTGCCGAAAACCCCGTCGAGCACCTGATTACCGGCACCCAACAAAGCAGTTGGGACGCCAATTCAGACGGCAGCTATGCCGAACACATTCAGGCCATGGGCCATCTGGACCCAGATATTTTAATGGTCAGCGATATCTCCAGCGCGGCGAGTCTACAGGCCACGGTGGCTTTGGCCCTGTCCGGGGCCAAGGTTTTAACGGCTTTTCCGGCCTTTGATGCCACCGGAGCTCTGCTGCGTCTGAGCAAAATGGGCCTGGAAGACTACCTCATTGCCTCAAGCCACATTACCGTTTTGTCGCAGCGTCTGGTGCGCCGTCTCTGCAACGCGTGCAAACTGCCCCATACACCGCACCCGGATATTTTTCACCAATTGGGCCTGGTGGATGTAGACCCCGCGACCTTGCAATTCTGGGGGCCTCGGGGCTGCGAGCAGTGCCAGCAACGCGGCTACCAGGGTTTAATCGCCATCCATGAGTTACTGGCCCTTAACGAGGCCATTCGGGAAGCCGTGCTTGACCACAAACCTGCAGCTACCATTCGCGGTATTGCCCGCACCGAGGCCAAGCTGGTGTCCATGGCCGAAGACGGCTTTTACAAGGCCATCGAAGGCATCACTTCCATCGAAGAGATTCAACGCATGGCCTTTGTAAACGAATACGACGCCCAGACCCCCTGGGAAGCCGAAGAAATTCGCTCGATTTGCGCCGGCTTAGAGCCCGAGTTCCTGTAGCATACTGAGCGAAACGGCTTCGGCCACGCGAATGCCGTCTACCGCCGCCGACAAAATGCCGCCGGCGTAGCCCGCCCCTTCACCACAGGGGTAAAGCCCACGGGTATTAAGGCTTTGCAAAGTCTCATTGTCTCGCTTGATGCGAATGGGCGAAGAGGTGCGGGTCTCCACCCCGGTCAACACGGCGTCAGCCCGATCATAGCCTTCAATCTGCTTGGCAAAGGCGGGAATGGCCTCACGAATGGCCTCAATCACAAAGTCGGGCATCACCTGGCTGAGATCGCCCAACTTCACGCCGGGGGTGTAAGAGGGCTGCACCTCGCCAAAGGTTTCAGAGGGGCGATTGGCCAAAAAGTCCCCGATCAACTGACCCGGCGCTTCGTAATTGCGGCCGCCGTGCTCAAAGGCTTTTTCTTCTAAGCTGCGCTGCAGGTCAATGCCCGCCAGGGGATTGTCACCGGGAAAATCTTCAGGGGTAATACCCACCACAATGCCGCTATTGGCATTGCGCTCTTTGCGCGAGTACTGGCTCATGCCGTTGGTGACCACGCGACCCGGCTCAGAAGCTGCCGCCACCACCGTGCCTCCGGGGCACATGCAGAAGCTATACACCGAGCGGCCATTGCTGGCGTGGTGCACCAATTTGTAGTCCGCAGATCCCAGCAGTTCATGGCCAGCATAGGGGCCATAACGGCTGCGATCAATCATGCCCTGCGGATGTTCAATGCGAAAACCAATCGAAAAGGGCTTCGGCTCGATATACACACCCCGCTCATAGAGCACCTGAAAGGTATCGCGGGCACTGTGCCCCAGGGCCAGAATCAGGTGGTTGGTGGCCACCTGCTCGCCGTTTTCTAAGGTAATGCCCTGCAATTGACCGTCCTGAATGTCGAAGTCGGTGACTTTGGTTTCAAAGCGAATTTCGCCGCCAAGGGCAATGATCTGGGCGCGGATTTTTTCGACCATGCTCACCAGACGAAAGGTACCAATGTGGGGCTTGCTCACATAGAGAATTTCTTCGGGGGCCCCCGCCTGGACAAACTCCTCAAGCACCTTGCGACCGTAGTTTTTGGGGTCCTGAATGCGGCTGTAAAGCTTGCCATCAGAAAAGGTGCCCGCACCGCCCTCGCCAAACTGCACGTTGGATTCAGGGTTAAGGACGTTTTTACGCCACAGTTTAAAGGTGTCTTTGGTGCGCTCCCGCACGATCTTGCCCCGTTCAAAAATCAGGGGTTTAAAGCCCGCCTGGGCTAAAATCAGCCCGGCAAAAAAGCCGGCGGGGCCCATGCCAATAATGACCGGGCGCTGGGTTAAGTGTTCGGGCGCTTTGGCCACAAAGTGGTACGCCGTATCGGGAGTGGGAATGACCTTGCGGTCTTTTTTAAAGCGCTTCAGCACCGCCGCCTCATCGGCCAGGCTGAGGTCTAAGGTATAGACAAACTGAATGTCGCTTTTTTTGCGGGAATCCACGGCCCGCCGAAAAATATGTTGCTGCAGAATATCCTGCGGAGACAGCTTCAAGCGTTTGGCAATGGCTGCCGTTAATTCGTCTTCGGTATGTTCTAAGGGGAGTTTGAGTTCAAGTAGTCTTAACATAGCTTTCAGTGTAGCAAAATTACCTACACCTGCCAGAATATCAAAGCATGTTCATGAAAAAAACAGGAGAGCCGGACCGCTAGAAACTGAAGGGTTTTGAGAAGGAAGCGGTCCGATAGCCTGCTTGTTTACAAGCATATCACAAAAATTCGCTACCGATACGCTCAATATCCCATGGTTTGATATCTTGTGAACGCTCAGAAACAGGTGTCATTGCAATATCAGACCCTTCAAGATGTTCAACGCGCTCGCCCCGTGCCTGGGCATGCCAGCAAAACAAGTCATACAGGCTTGGACGCTGCAAATTGACCATGGCACGACAAAGCAATGCCAAACTGGATTGATTCCCCGCCACATTATTACTGCGTTGAGGATTATTCTGAAGCGACAAATCCGTCCAAATCATCTCACGACGCTTGAGATCAAA
Source organism: Candidatus Sericytochromatia bacterium (assembly GCA_964229355.1). Classification (GTDB taxonomy): domain Bacteria; phylum Cyanobacteriota; class Sericytochromatia; order UBA7694; family UBA7694; genus CAXRDE01. Next base: position 541,962 of record CAXRDE010000025.1, read on the forward strand.
AATGAGTGGAATGGCTATTTTTGCCTGTGCGGTCAGATCAAAACGCTCTAAAACCGTCCTGGGCTCATACATTTCACCGCTATTGGGGTGTTGACGTGGCATAAAGCCCGCAAAACATTCGGGCAAATCAGCATAAGGTTGCTGTGTAAACGATTGTACAACCATCAAAACATAACGCCCCTGACGCTGCAAAAACGTATCTATTTCAATATCAATAAATTCAGAGGCCCCCTGAGGTGCAGAGGTAATATCTCCGCTATGGTATCCACCAATGTCTTTAAGGTTGTAGTAAGCCAACGTGGTCACATACTCAAAAGATTCATTAAGCACCAGCGCGCTCAAATCCAGATCGGTCCGCGCCTTTCCATCACGCCACCAAATAAAGAAGCGAAGCACCTCAGCGGGCGGGATCTGAACACGACTTCCCCGCGCAATGGTGCGTAGCGATTTACTTGAGGAACGCAAAGCAAAAGGCACAAAGTAGTCTTTAAGGGCAGGATCGACATAGACCTTACCTAACACAGGCCGCTGCTGATAATCCGCCAGCAACTGCTGTTCACACATCGCTAAGATGCGCTTTTGCACGGCTTCTGAGAAGGGAGACAGCGTATTCGGAATCGCTTGCAATTTAGCCACTTCTCCTTTTGGAAAAAACACCCGCCAATCGCCCTGGGTGCGACAAGCAAAGTGCGTATAAAGTTGTAACACAAGCAGCGAGGGTAAACGTGAGAGGATGGATGAAAAGTTTTGAAGAACCAGATCTTGCTCTGGTTCTTTCGCCAGACGCAGGACATGGTCAAGGCGTCGCGCAAAATCGCCCGGACGCTGTTTTAAAAGCGGCAGCACCTCGGGGATATGGGCTTTGGCTAAGGCCGCTTCAACCTGATTTGCGTAAGTCCGAAAGGTTTTGCCTTTACGCAAATCCGAAAAACCCGCATAGGCCTTTGGATAGCGCTGAACATAATCTCCTGGATGCAAGACCTCACCCAAACGCTTAAAACGTTCGGGGCGTCGCGCCAATGCTTCATGAAGGTCAGGCGCTTGCTCTAAATGCGCCAACAAAAAGCGGCGCCAACGGCGTGGAAAACGCTGAAAGCGCGTGGGTTCTGCCAAACTTACATCTCCGTGGCATAAAGCCACTGCAGTACGCAACACATCGGTGGCGCTGCTTAAGTAACGAGATACCTTAAGCCGGGGCACATACCTTAAACCAGCAGCAACTACAAGTGCTGCATTTTCCCTCAAAGGAATCGTCTCATGTAAATAGGGTTCAATCCTGAGCCCCCGAGAATAAATAAAATAGGCGAGAAACGCCTTGTTTTCTGCACTCAAGGCGGTGCGCGAAGCCTGCAGGCGCGTAAAACAAGCCATAAAATCGTCCTCTGAACCCAAATCAATCACATGCTCAGGCAAGCTCTCGTTTAAGGCCGGGCGAGCTTGTTTCTCGTACGCTGGCATCCAACGAAAACCTACTGCATCACCCCAATAATGCACAAAAGCATTGCTATAAAGCGCTGCCTGAGACATTTCTTTGACCTGGTGCGGAAAATTGGGGTACATGGGCTCGTATCTTTTATGAGCCCCCACCATGGCACGCAGTGTTTTCACAGCGGTTTCGCACAGGTGCACAAAATCCGCTTCACACAAGGTACTCAAACGCGCGGCCAATTGCGGAGACAAGAGAAAACCCAAACTTTTAATATTTTCCTGGAAAGCCAGTAAAAGATGTATTGGCAATTGCGCATTGCCAAAGTCGGGTTTCATCTTGAGCGCTTGTTTAAGATACCAATCCTGGTCAAGCCAGGCCACCGTCGCTAAGCGCTGGCTCTTTACACCACTAGCCAGTAATAAACGAAGCAATTCAGGCTGGTACACCTTCAGCAAGTCTCGCATGATTTCGTCCAGGGGTATATGGTCTTCGATCTGCTGAATGGGCGGCAAGATTTCACGAAGCAATTCCAAATTGTGTTGTTGAATGGCAAAGGCCAACACCGACTCTCCCTGTGTGCTCACAGCGAAAGGATCCGCGCCTTTTTGGAGCAACCAAAGGGCCGCTCTCTGATTTTTCTTTTGCAAGGCCACATACAATAAAGGGTCTCCCGAAATGCTGACTGCATTGGGGTCAAACCCCTGTGAAACCATTCGGTGAAGGTATGCCGCATAGGGTTCTGTAAGGCCATAGTAGCTGCCAAATAAAGCCCAGAACAAATGTGCATCATCATAAGGCGGGGCGAGATCCACTGGCCGGATCAAAAGGTCAATCGTCTCAAGATCATAAACCTCCACAGCTTTGGTTAAACATTCTTTGCGCGTTTGCTCTGTTTCAAGCATATGCGGCAACCACAATTCCACCAGGTTTTTCCGGCGAAATCCAATCGCCAGGGTTAAGGCATTATCGCCCTGTTTATTTTTTTGATGGATGTTCGCCCCCGCTTGAACCAATAACAGCACACTTTCAAAAGAATGACTACCAACAGCACTGTGCAAAGCTGTGCTTCCATAATTGTCTTCACCAGCTACAGATAAACCCAGCTCTAAAAGTTTTTGAAGCCATTGCGGCCTCTCAACTGCAAGATGCAGTAGTGTTCTACCCACCGAATCTCGACTGTGCAAAAAAGAGGGAGCCTGTGTCAGAAGGTAATCCGCGATCTCCCACTGATGCTGACGCAGGGCTGCAGTAATCAGATTATCTCCCCATCTTGACGTGTAAGATGTAAGTTGCGACTCAGAAAGCTGCTGATCTTGAAGGCCTTGCAGATTGCCGTTATCGATGAAATGAAAAAGCGAGTCACTTTGTTGACGATGTTTCAGTGTCTGAGAAACCTGCTCAAATTGTGCTTGAAACTTTTCATACTCACGCTCAAGGTGTGCTCGCATCGATGCGGCCCAGGATTCATGATTCTCTTCTGACATTTGCTCCCCCATGATGAAAACTATAGTTTTCAATCATTATAATACAAACGCTACATTTTAAAAAATGCCCAGCTGTTCTCACTGTTATACACCCGCAGGTTGCGCTCTGCGGTAAAGTCTTCGACAGCTTTGCGGACCCCCGGCCAGTTCCAGTCATCGCCACACATGACCCCACCGGGCTTGACCAGCGGCCAGTACAGGTCCAGGTCTAAAAACACATCTAAGGTCTCGTGCGAGGCGTCTAAAAAAATCCAGTCAAACCCCAGGCCGTAATAACGCAAAATACGGGCAGCGTTGCTGGAGGTTTGGGGCAGGGGTTGAATATACGGGTGGGCACCCATATGCATCACATTGCTTAAAAAGTGGTGATACAGTTGCGGATAACCGTGGCGCAGATTCAGGGCCTGACGGATCTCACTGTCCGGGGGACGCAGCCAGTGTTCAATAGAACCCAACCAGGTGTCCACGCAAATCAGCGTAAAGTCGGTCCATTGCAGCGTGTTCACATAATGGCGGGTCGAGTAAATCGCTGACTTACCCAACCAGGAACCCACCTCTAAGACCAAACTGGGTCTGGGGCAACGGCGGTACACCACCTGGGTCAAGAAGTCATGGTCAAAGTGCCAGGACAATTGCGAAGGCTCAGCCAAAGGCACAAAGTCCACATAGGGATCAGGCCATTGGGTGCGTTGCAGCAGCTGTTCGCGCCTCATAACAGCGTCACGCCATCAAAATTCAAGCCCAGATCCAGGGGTTTTATGCCCTGCACCTGCCAGTGCTGCCGCACAATGGGCGCATAGGCTCTCGGTACCCAGGCCAGACCACAGTCACCACCACCGGCACCCGAGAACTTGCCCGCGCCGCCCAGGGCTTCGGCCACGTCCGCCAGGGCTTTTAAAGCAGGGGTCTCAGGGGGAGAGATCAGCACGGCGTTTAAGCCTTGCAAGAGACGGCGCTGGGCCTTAAGCTGCGACACAAAGCCTTTTTGATCCTGTTGTTCGAGGGTATTTTGCAGCGCCAGGGTGGCCATTTGCATTTGAAACAAAAAGGCCTCGGCGGTTTCGGGGGCCTCGGCTTGCCAGGCCTGAAAGTCGGCAATAAAGGTTTTGCTGTCGGCACTGCGCTGGGTCCAGCCAAAGAGCAAAGGCCAATCGGGCCAGGCCACTTTTTTCAGGCCCAGCATGGGCCATTCCGCCTGATAAGGATCGGCCACCCGACTGAGATCGGGGCGGTGATAGGCCACCGCACTGCCATAGACACAGCCCGCCACATCGGCACCGCTACCGGAGCCTTGTGCGCCATAATGGGCCAAATAAGCCAGTTTAAAAATCACGGGGCGCAGGGTGTCAAGGTCTTGCTCTGGCAAGGCCCAGTGGCACAGGGCCGTAACCACCGCCACGCAACAGGCGGCACTGCTGCCCAGGCCCAATTTGAGGCTGCCCACCTGCAGTTGAGAGTCGAGATGCAGGTGCAGTCCCTCACCCGCGGGCGCAAAGCCTTGCAATTGCAAATAGTGCACGGTGGTTTGCCAGGCTGCGGCCGCAAAACGCAGGGCCTCAGGGGCGGCCTGTGGGGTGATGCCATCCAGGGTATCGGCCTGCAATACCTGCTCGGGAAACTGGGCACTGCTCAGACGGAAAACGGCCTCAGCGGCCTCAGGGTCACCGGGAATGCGTTCGGCATAAAAATACCGGTTCACCGCCAGCACCAGGGCCAGGGCCCCCGGCGACAAAATGGCGTATTCCCCCGCCAACAAAAGCTTGCCGGGTACCCGCACTTTAAAAGGAGTTTTCAGGTTAGTCATGGGACACCTGCAAAGGGTGGGCCGCCGGACCCGGCTGGCACACAAAATGCTGCTGCACCGCAGGGTGGTTGACCACCTGGCTTACCCACCGGGCATGCTGCTCGGCCTGTGCCCCTTGACCCACAGGCGGTAGAAGCACCTTCACGTTGGGCCCCGCATCCATGGTCAAATAGCAGGGTACCCCCTGCTGACGCAGCTGTTGAATGTGCTGAATTAAAGCCACACTCTCGGGCTGCCAGTACAAGACCGCAGGCCGAGAGGCCAATGCTGTGGCGTGCATTTTTAAGGCATTGTGCTCCATCAGCTCGCCCACCTTTTCAAAGTCATGGGCCATCAGTCCTGCGCGCATGTCCGCCAGATCTGCCTCAATACTGTCAAGCCAGCTGGCGTACAGCGGTGAAGTGTCTACGGTGCGCTGCATGCCGTCCCCTGAGCCCACCGCTTTGTGGGCCGCGGTCAACACCAGCACCACCATGGTGGGCGACCAGTCAATGTTTAAGGGCACCGCGTAAGAATCCTCACCATCAGCCCGCTCACCTTTTTGCCACTCTACAAAACCGCCAAACAGCGAGCGGCTCGCCGAGCCCGAACCCATTCTGGCCAGACGTGAAAGGGCCTCAGGGGCCAACTCAGCCCCTTGCGCCCGCACTGCGGCCAGGGTCAAGGCCGCAAAGGCGCTGGCCGAACTGGCCAGACCGGCCCCCGTGGGGAAAAAGTTGTAAGAGTCAATGCGGCCATAGGCCTGAAAATGCAGGGTTTGGCGCACCTGATCCATAAAGCGCTGCACCCGTTGCTCCATGGCGGGCTGAGCCCGCTCACCGTTTAAAAACAGCTGATCGGCTTGCAGTTCAGGCCGGTACTGTACTTCCGTTTCGGTGTAGAGATGATCGAGGGTCATCGAAATGCTATTGTTGAGGGGGGTTTTGAGCGCAGCAGAGCGCTTTCCCCAGTATTTAATGAGGGCAATATTGCTGTGGGCACGTACTTTAGTCATACCCCCGATTATAACGGAAATTGCGCGTCGGAGTGAATGAACCCGCCCTAGTGCCCCGCAATCGGGAATAAAAACAGCAGGATTTCCACCAGAATCAGCAGCACAATAATCACCTCAAGCAGCGTCGAACGGCGGTCTTGCACCTCAGCACTCAGGGTGTCGTAAATCTGGCGGGCGTTGTTGAGTTTGCCGTCGACACGGCCCTGCCACTCTTGCAAGTGCAGCACGTGCGAAATGCGCTTGTAAATGCGGGCACAGTACAGATCGCCAATAATTTTTAAACTGTTTTCAATGCGGTCCGTCAATTCCGACACGTCAATCAGCAGCGAGAGCAGTTTTTGAATGGTGGACTGAAAGGGGTTGCGAAACAGCACCATCCAGCGTTTTTGATGCAGTGAAGCCAATTCATCGTAGATTTCTTCGAGCTGCTGATCGAGCATCTGATCATAGGAGCGTAACTCTAAGAGCTCAGAATTGGCAAACTCTAGCATGTCCACGTGCTCAGAGCTGCCCTCCGGGTCATAAATAAAAGAGGCGTTCCAGGACATGACCACCAAATCGTCTTCAAAATACGAAATGCGCTGCTCTAAAGCATTTTGTTGCTCTGCCACAGACAGGGCCTTGCTCTCGCCGCGAATCAGGCGGGCAATTTCAGAGCCCCAGTGCTGCAGCAGATGATCAGAGGTCAGACTCTCGGTGTAGCGCACCACATAAAAGACGGTGTAGTCTTCCATCAGAATATTGGCGTAGGGTTGGTCTAAAGCAGCCTTAAGGGCAGGCATGAGGTCTTCGAGCACCTCGCGCGACTGGGTTTGCACCTCAGCGCTGTCAATGTACAAATCCGCTTCGTTGACCACCTCAGACCAGGCCGCCGGAAAGGGCACCTCCCAGGAGAGCGACACCACGCCAAAGTCAAAGACCTTGGCGCGCACTTCGGCGTCCAGCCAGCGCTCGTTTTTAAGCACCAGTGAGCGCTGACCCAGGGGCAAAAGCAGGGGTTCCCGCTCAAATTGCAGATAATACGGTGAAGAGCGGCGCGACACCAGCTTAATATTTGAGGCACGGCCAGCCCAGTCGGTGCGCAGACGCTCTAAATCAATGGCGTCAGCCACATCGTAGAGATGGTAAATCAGGATTTTTCCGAGGTCGACCTGCAGGGGTGAGGCGGGTTCTTGCATGGGCTTATTGACTTTGCTTTTGGCTTTCTGCCTTCAGTATACCGGATTTTAAGCCCCAGATAAGCAAGATGACTTTGCGCTATGGTAGACTCTCTGATAAAATCTAGATACATTCATCTTTTTGAATTTAATCGCGAAAGGTATAAGACCCTCGGTCGGGTAGATATAAATTATGGCAGCTAGAATATTGGTAGTAGACGATGCAGCGTTCATGCGCATGATGATTCGTGATATTTTGATTAAAAACGGCTATGAAGTGGCTGGCGAAGCCGCCAACGGAAACGAAGCCGTGCTCAAATATCAGGAGTTGCGTCCCGATGTTACCACCATGGACATCACCATGCCAGAAATGGACGGCATTACCGCTGTACGCGAAATTCGCAAAGTGGACCCCAACGCCCGCATTATTATGTGTTCGGCCATGGGACAACAGGCCATGGTACTCGATGCCATCCAGGCCGGTGCACGGGACTTCATCGTGAAGCCCTTTCAAGAAGACCGCGTGATTGACGCCATTAAAAAGGTGCTGCGATAGCTCCCACCAGCACCCCCACGCCAGCCCTGGATCAGCTGTACCAGTGGAGCCACTTAGGTGGCATTGCCCTCAAGCTGGGCTTCGTGCTTCTGTTGATCTACGGCTGCGCCTATCTCTTAAAGCGGTACGCCCAGCTCCCTTCGGGAGCCCCTAAAGGTGGTGGTACCGCCCTTCGAGAAACCGACACCATTTATGTGCTGCACCGTCAGCGGGTGGCCAACAACAGCCAACTGCAGCTCATTGAAGTCAATCAGGTACGCATGTTGGTGGCGGTTCACGATCAGGGGGTCAGCTTACTCAAAGAATTCCCCCCTGAAGGACCTGCGACCCATGACAGCCTCCCAGCCGAACCCCATGACCCCACCCACGACTTCACTGCCGATTCGCTCACACCATAAGGCCTGGCACTTTGAATTGCCGCTACCCCAACCCAGTCAGGTGTACGTGGGCACAGACCTTATTGACACCCCCGAACTGTGGCCCCAGAGCCCCGGCCCCCAAACCGCCATGGTGTTTATCGACGACCAGCTGCTGACGCTCTTCAGCGATTTATCCGCCCGGCTGGAAAATGCCCTCACCGTCCGGGGCTGGCAGGTGAAAATACGCCCCGTTAAAGCCTCCGAACAGCTCAAATCCATGGACAGTCTGTATCCTTTATACGGCGAATTGTTGGCCGCAGGCCTGCGCCGACAGTCCCTGATTGTGGCCGTGGGCGGGGGTACCGTGGGCGACGCCATCGGTTTTTTGGCCGCCACCTATTTAAGAGGAGTCCAATGGGTGAACGTGCCCACCACCTTATTGTCTCAGGTGGACAGCGCTTTAGGGGGCAAAACCGGCATCAACCATACCGAGGGTAAAAACCTGATTGGGGCTTTTCATCAACCCTGCACCCTGCTCTGCGACACTCAATTATTGGGGGATCTGCCCGAGCGCGAACGCATTTCAGGCCTGGGTGAAATGCTGAAATACGGTCTGATCGCCGATGCTGAACTGTGGCAACGGCTGGTGCAGGAAGCCCCGGCCCTGCGCCAGGGACACAGCGCGTTTCTCAGCGAAGCCATTGCCCAGAGCTTACAAATCAAGGCCCGCTATGTGCTCGCCGATGAATACGACACCTTAGGCATTCGGGCCGCCCTGAATTTTGGGCACACCTTTGCCCACGGCCTTGAAGCCGCCGCCGGTTACGGCGCCCTGCGCCACGGCGAAGCCGTTTTACTGGGCATGATGTTGGCCATTGAACTCTCGCAAAAAAGCCAGGTTCTGGATCTGGAACGCTCTAAATCATGGTTACAATCATTACAAAACACATCCGCATTAAAATTGGATCATTTACTCCAAAGCTTAGATCTTCAAATCATGATCCAGGCCATGAAAAAAGACAAAAAGAATGAAAACTCAGATATACGCATTCTCTTAATAGAAGATTATGGGAAACTTATTCCAAAAGATTTTTCTGAAAAGTTTATCATCCAATTTTTAAGCCTCAGATAGCAGGCTCTTTTCAACCTTAATATGTGACAAAGTTACATCCCCTTGCGCTTAGATGTAAAGCTGTAGCATAATGACGGCTATCAACTGTTGATAGTTTTTTTATGTGAAATTTACCCATTTTTAACTTTCGGACCTATACCTGAGATTGCAAACTCCGCAATTCCCTCCAAACTGTAGTTTACATCCGAAAAATTCATCCCAAGACCAAGAGGAACCCAATGTTAATTTCCCTAATTACTTTAGCTACCCTCCATATTCCCTTTGAGAATCAGCGACCGGAGACGGTACACGCACCTTTTAAACCCCATGCGCAAACTGTCGAAAGCCCCGCCCCCAGCTTTGAAGCCCCCGAAGATACAGAGCCCTTTGTAGAACTTAGCCCCAGCCACAGTCTGGCCCGCTTACAAGACACCCTTCGCCCCCCCAATCTCGATGAAGTCAGTCGGGGCGCCCTCCTTCAAGAAAGCCATCACGGCAGCGCCGTCAGCGAAGTCAAATCTCTACTTGACACCTTAGGCTATCGCACCTCAGCCCATAACCGTTACGACACCCAACTCACCCGTGCCGTGGGTGCCTTTCAAGAAAAACACGGTCTGGCCTCTGTGGGCAGCCCTTACTGGGGCAAAGTGGGCCCCAGCACCCTGTCGGCCATGCGTTCCGCCGTCGATAACAATTATGACCCCACCTTAGGTGAGCAACTGGCCCAGTATGCCCGTCGCCGCATTAGCGGTTACCAGGGCAGTTGCTACCGCTATGTGGCCCACGCCATCCACGCCAAAACCGAACCCTTTTTAAAGGGCTACCATGCTTACATGGCCGCCGATTATTTGGCCCAGAGCCGTTTCTTCTCAGAAATTGACCTGCGCAGTGTTAAAGACCTTGAAACCCTGCCCGCAGGGGCTGTGGTGGTCTGGGGCAAAGGCAGTTCCCGCTCAGGGCATATCTCCATTGCCGACGGCAGCGGCAACGAAATTTCAGATCACGTGCGCCCGCAAATGCTGTCCCATTACGGCGGCGCCAGTGCCAGGGTTTTCTTACCCATCAATCCCCGCGGCTAAAGACCGCATCCCCCAAAAAATTCCCTTAAATATAAAAAAATGCTAAAATATATCCATTTGGTATTCTAGCTAACCACCGAGAGGGAACCCATGAACATCGGCGCACAGTCCCCGGCTTTTCAAACCCAATGGCAGCAAGCCATTGCAGACCGGCAACTCTCGACACAAGACGTAGAGCAATTAACCGAAACCCTGCAAACCGAAAACCCCGGGCTGAGCGTCGATACCGTTCAGCAATACCTGAAAGATTTAGCCAGCCACAGCGCGGAGCCGCTCGTGCTTTCTTTTGTGCCCGAAACCGTCGACTTTAACGTCCAGGGTGCCACCCTCACCGACCAAAACGGTATCACGGCAGGTGCCCGCGACGATTTAAAGGGGCACATTGAAAGCGCCAAAATCAACGTACCGCTGGGCGAAGGCGGTGACGATATCTTGCTCAACGGCATCAAACAACAGCTGGTTCAGGGCATGCTCGACAGCTTGCCGCCCGGCGAAGACGCGGACATGTTGGCCAATATCCAGCGCACCCTGCTAGAACATGTAGAGGTTACCCCCCGCGTTCAGGACGGCCAAACGGTCTACGACATCGGACTGAACCCGGCGTTTCGGGAGCAATTAGACATCCCTGAAACCGTGGCCCTCTGGATGGGAGAAACCTGGGTAGAAGGCAATCTCAACGGTCCGTTGGCCACCGTCTCGACCCCGGACGGCCAATTGAATATTGCGCTAAAAGGCCCCGCAGCAGATCTGATGCGCGATCCTGCCACCCGCGTCCCCGATTTTGGTCCCGCGCCCGCGATGCCCGCTCAGGAGCCAACGCAGGCAGACGCCCAGACGACACAAGCCGTACAGGCACAGGTGCAGCAGGCTCTGGAGACCGTCGAAGGTCACGGCTACACCGCCAGCCATCATGGTGACCCGGTAGGTGGCTTGCCGAAAGTGGCCCGCGCCATGAACGAATTACTCGAACTGTACAACCAGGGTGCCCTGGAAGGCCTGCCCTCTGAGATGAAAGCCCAGGCCGAGCGCTGGGCCTTAGAAACCGCCGCGGCCCGTACCGGCAAAGCCCTTCAGGGCTGGGTGGGCATGAATGACAGTGAAAACAAAGCCCTGCTGCAGCAATTGCAATCCCCGGCGTTTCGGGCCCTGCCCCAGGCACAGCAAAACCGCATCATGGCCCAGGCCCAGAGTACTGCAGAAATGCTCCATGGCATGGGACCAGAGCGCCTGAGCGATAGCCAACGGCAATTGTTGGCCACGGTCTCTCCGGCCCTGGCCCCCTGGGAAGAAACTGGAAAAACCCAGTTTGAAGGTCTGGTACAGGACGGCCTCAACACCCTGCGAGACCAGGGGCTGGATTTAGATGTGGAGGTGCTGCGCGACGGCGACAGTTACCGTCTAAACCCCCGAAGCTTGACCCTGCAGGGCGAAAGCCTGCAAAAACTGCTGGCGCAAACCCCGGGTTTAGCCGATCAGGTCGACGTGAGTCAGGGCGCCTTGACCCTGAGTCCCGAACACTTTAACGTGCAGATGGGCCCGGAAGGCCTTTCGGTAGAACTACAGAATATCGCCCTGGAAGGGGGCAGTGATCTGCAGGGGCCCGAAACCGCTGCTGAGCCAGATACCGCAGGTACCACGTTGACCGTGGACCAGGCCAGTGGCCAGGTACAGCTCGACGCCGAAGGCGATCTCAAGGGACTTAGTCTGCAAAACCTCAGTGGCCGCCTGAGCGGAGACATTGCCCTGGATGATGAAATGGTACAGGCCCTGCAAGCGGGGGTCAAAACCGCCCTCGAAAATATGGACCAGCAACTGGCAGATTACGGCCTGAGTCGCGCCCAGCTTTCGGAATTGCTGACCCAATTGCCCGCCAATGCCTTAGGCGATCTGATGCAGTCCACCCAACAGGGCGATCTGGCGCGCCTGGCGGAGCGCTTAGGCGTGGATGGCAGCACCCTCAACCAGGCCGTACAGTTTTTACGGGAGCAACCCGTTCAGCAAGTTCTCAACGATTTAAGTCAGCTGGCCGAAGGCTTAGACGCCCGCACCCAGGTCCAGGGCGACGTCGCCTTTTCGCTGCAAGACCTGGCCGTAAATGCCGGTGACGGCGAATGGTTAGCCACCCTTGGCCAGTTGCAACTGGACACCCAAAACCTTCAGGCGGTGGCCAGCGACGGTCAGCGCACCGACCTGGACGCCAGCCTCAGCAGTGAAAACCTCAGCGCCACCGTCGCCGAAGACGGCAGCGTTACCGAAGCCGCTGCGGGCCAAACCACCCTGGACGCCAGTGCCACCCGCACCCACGAAGCGCCCCCTGCCGCCGCGCAAATCGCAGACTTTCAAGAGACCCTGCGTCAGGGCGGCGACCGCTACCGCGTGGGCGATAACGATCCCGAAGGCCGTGCAGGCTACTTAAGCGACGATCGCCTGCGGGAGAAAAAAGGGCTAACGGTAGACAGTGCCCTGTCTTTATTAGAAAAAGCCCCCGCCGAAGCCTGGGCCAACGCCGTGGCCGGCGGCCCCGAAGCCCGCCAGGCCTTTCTGACCGAGCAGGGAATTGCTCCCAAAACCGGGGACTACCTGCTGCGCTATTTAGAGACCTACGTTTTAAACACGGACAGTACCCAAAGCCTGAGCGCCAACGCCAGCCTGGAGAGCCTACAGACCGACGCTGCGGGCACTGAAATTGTCAATCCTGAGCTGAACGCAAACCTGAGCGCCAGCGCCGACGGCCACGACAGCCAGGTGCAAGCCACCCTGGAAGCAGAAGCCATTCGCACAGAAGCGGGCAGTTTAAGCGCCGAACAACTCAAAGCCCATGCCGAAGCCACCGTAACCGAAAGCAACGGCAGCCATACTCAGGCCCAGGCCGAAGCCAGTATTGCTCACCTGGAAGCCTCCGCCGCAGAAGGACTGCAGGCGGACACGGTTCAGGGTGAAGCCACCGTGGCCAGCGACAGCGCAAATGCGCCTGCTGTCGACGCCCGTGTCGAGGGCCTCTTTGATCAGATCACCGCCAAAGACAACGGACTGACCACCGAGGGCGCCTCGGTGCAGGTCGAAGGCCAGGCGGACCAGACCCATGTGGCGGTCAGCAGCGAAGATTTAGCACTGTCCAGTGATGCTGAAGGGCTTGACGCCAACGGCCAACTGCACTGGGAAGTGCGCACTGGCGGCAGCGGCGGCCACATTGAAGGCCAGGGCACCGTGACCGTGGACATTGAAGACAACACCCTCCAGGGCACCCGCACCGAAGCGGGTCAGGCCAGCGGGACCGTACACACCGATCGCGAAACCTTGCTGGGCGTAGTGGCCCAAAACAGCCCGGCCCTGGCAAAATTTTTTAAAGAACACGGCATTCTCGGACAAAAGAACGTCAAAATAGACGTCAAAAACACCGGCGCCGTGGTCACCGGGGCCAACGGCAGCTTAGAACAATACCAGGTGCGGGCCACCACCAGCAATATCAACACGCCTTACGGCAAAGCCAGCGCCAGCATGTACATTGACGACAACGGCAGCATCACCGGCGACGTGCTCTTAAACCAGCCCACCGCCGCCCTGCCCGGGCTCCTAAAAAGCCAAATTCAAGACGCCCTGCTCAAGGCCGAGGTACCCCCCGAAAAAGTAGCCCTGGTGGACGTGCGCCTTGAAAACGGAAAATTTGTGGTGTCTTTAGAGGCCATGAAACTGGCGGACATTGGTTTAGACATTCAGCTCGACGGCGACCAGGTGCATGTGAACGTGAACCAGGCGGACCTGAAAAACCAGTTGTTTAACAGCCTCAAAAACGCCTTCGGCCTCGACGGCTGGTTCAAAGGCAAAGCCCGCGACACCTTACTGCAGGAGTTATCCGGTGAAAAAATGAACCTCAACCCCACCTCGCAGGGGAATTATGGGCTGACGCTGCAAACCCGCGACCTCATGCAAAACATTTTGGGTGACGCGGCCCAGGGCGTGCGTTTGCGCCCCACCTTTGACAGTCAGGGCAATTTGAACATTCGTTACAATATCAACTGAAGCGCTGAGTTCGCCTTAAAACATCAGCTGCGATTGCAGTAACACCCGGTGAATCCAGGCATTTTCGGGCTCCACCCCCTGGTTGTAAAGGGCTGAATAATCCAGTTGAAACTTCACATTATTGCCCCAGAGATAATAGTTTAAAGCCGCGTTATACTCTTGTAGATTCAGGCCCGTACGAAACACCTGCGAGTTACGCAGGGCAAACTCTAATTTTTTGGGCACAATAAAATAGCCGCCCTGCAGGTAATAACCCCCGGCATCCATGGCCAGAGGGTCATCTTGCACCGTGTCTTGTAAGTTGAGACGGTGAAAATACTGGCCATGCAGCGCCAGTCCCCGCCATTTAAAGCCCGCATAAGCACTCATGTTTAAGAGGGTGTCTGGCCCCCCTGCGGCCTGGTCTAAATAGCTTTGTCCGGTAAACAGCACGCGCGGGGTGTCCACCCCTTCCAGCTCAGATTCTTCGGTGGGAAAGCGCCCCAGCGGTGTCCAACGAATATGGGCGAGGGCGGCCAGACTTTGGTTCTGATCCAAACGGTTCTGGCCTTCGCCGTTAAAGAGCCCCACTGAGTAATGAATATCCTGGGCGTCGGTGCGCCCCAAGGCCATAATGCCCACATCGCGCCCCGGCGAAAACACTTCATTGGCCAGCGAACGCTCGTTAAACTGCTGCTGGGTTCCAGATAAAATAAACTGGTAGCTATAGGGCACCTTGTACTGCCCCGCCATCAGCCGAAAAGCATTGTTAAAACGGTACTCCACAAAAAAATCTTGCAGGCGAAAGCCGATGTTATCGGTATTGTTGGGGGTACGCATTTCCATGTCGATTTCGTACTTGAGATCATGGGTTAAAAAAGTGCCGTTGATCTGCGAGCGCGCCCGCCGCATCGAAAAACTATTGGTTTGTAAGCCGTTGGCGTTAAACCCCGTGTGATGACGGGTTTGCAAGGTAAAAGTGGGAATAAAAGAAAAGCGATTGTCGCGGGTAGTCACAAAGAATTTATTGCCTTTATACCCATACAGCAAATACGGCGCCTCTTCACCCTCGGTCTCAAACTCCAACGTGGGCAAAGGCACCTCAGCATTGTCTAAAATGTCGCGGTCAAAAGAATTGTCTGCCTGCGCGGGAGCTGCCCAGAGGCTCAGGGCCATCAGCAGCACACCCGTGTATCGTTTAAGGGGTCGGTAAAGGGCACAACGCGTCATATCCACACTACTCCTGTATGCTGTTTTTTTGAATGAAAAAATGATTCTCTTCATATTAACAAAAGAAGCAGGTTCATGCATCAATAGAAATACCGGCGGATACCGTTTCGTGAAATGCGGATGCTAGACTCAGGGCATCAAAATCATGAGGTATTGACCATGAAAACGGCCACGCTATACATTCAGCTTCTGACGTTAAGCCTGAATATCATTAACCTGGCACTGATGTACCGAAGATACAAGGCTGTCAAATAAAGAAAACTTACGTCAGGGCTAAAAAGGGTCTTTATTACACCCGGCGTTCATCCAGCCGTTACCGCCTAAAGACGTATAGCAATAGCGGCTGGTGTCCATGCTTTTAACAAGCTCAATGCCTAAAGCAGCGCCGCTATCGGACACAAAGAGTACACCCTGCACGTCATCGTTCACCAGCTTCAGGTGGGCAATGCGAAAAGTGGCTTCGCTGTCTTTGAAATAGTCGGTCTGAGCCAGTAGCTGATGCAGCTTTTTTAAGGTCTGGGGGTCCAGTTTGACCTTGCTCCAGGGCTTTTTATAGGTTTTGTGGTACGAAGGTCTGGCGTCCTGGGGCGGGTAGCCCGTGCTCTCGATGCTCACGATATCATGGGGCTCGGTGTGTAGCTTTGCCGCATGGGCAGTCAGTGAAAAGCCCGTACAGAGCAGCGCAGTTAAAAAAAGCCCCCAGATTTTACCGCTTCTGCTACGCCTCATAAAGCCACCTCTGCATTCTGATGAATCGTCTTTAAAATGTTCACAATTTTATCGCTGGCGTCGTCGTCAAAGAGACCATCCACACCCATGTGGTGCAGATCCGTAAAGGGCCGGTCATAAAGCTGTGCCGGCTTCACCTCACCCTTTTCGGTAAGCAGGTTAATAATGCGGTTCACAAAATCCATTTGGTTGGCGGTGTAATGGCCCTGCTGCAAAAAGTCCCCAAAGGCCTCTTTGGCCGCCGCACGGTCTAAGCCCACCAGCGAACGAATAAAGAGCCCCAGGCTCTGATGGCTGGTTTTGGCTTCTGCCAATACCTCGGCAATTTCTTCAGGCTGCCCAATGCTGCCTGCGCTGAGCAACATCGCTTCTAAAGAAGCTAAATCCTGGGCCGTCATAGGTTTGTTGTGCCGCAGGCGGTAAAGGGCAATGTCGTCACCATGCTCTTGCAAATACACCTTTATTTTCTTGTGATAGGCTTGAAACACTGTATACGTCGAATTAATCGGCGACATTCTAAGTTCTAGCGGGCCCATTTCATCTTCAAAATTACTGTACAGCAGGGTCTGAGAGGAGCCTTTATCGAGATAGATCATCAACTCCCGCAGCGACTGACGCAACACTTCAAGCAAATAAGGGGTCACATGTTGCCAGTACTCAACGGTCTGCACCTCTTGCAAGAGCGGCAGCTGAGCCTGTACCGCGGGCAAGGTGGTTTTTTCTTCGAGTTGTGCAGCCAAAGCTTGCACCTTATTCACCCGCCCTGGGTCAGTTTCTCCGGTTTCTAAGCAGTCCACTTGCAAACTGAGCATCAGCAAATCAAAACGGCGGGCACTCTCATGGCCAGGATCGTGTTCACTGGGCAATTTGGCCAGCTTTTCGATCAGCGGGGGCAAGTCCTCAGTAGACACCGCCTCCCAGGCTTCGGGCTGTTGGTATTTTTCCACAAGCTCCCAGTGGGGACGCACCAAAAAATTATCGTGGTGCATGCCACGGGTAAGGGCCAGCATTTCTTTGGTGACATTTGCTTTTAAGGTTTTTAACGCCTTTTGCTCGGCCTCAGAACGCTGTACCGGATGCTGGCTGCTGCCCACCGCCTGCAAAAGGCGCAAACGGTGCGCAAACACCCGCTCCGCCAGCGACTTGCTGGCACGGGCCACCTTGCCCTCGGGTTGGCTATCAAAAAACTCAAAGTTCTGGCAAAAGTCCAGGGCTAAAAAGTGGGTTTTGTCTTGCCCCGGCCCAAAGAGATCTGGACACAAGCGGGTGCCCCGGCCCATCATCTGGTGAAATTTGGTACGCGAATACACCGCCTTAAAAAACACCAGATTCAAAATTTCAGGCACATCAATGCCCGTGTCCAACATATCCACCGAAATGGCAATGGTGGGGCGATCTTTTTCGGGATCGCCAAAGTCATCGATCAGGCTTTCTACATAGTCCACACCGTGAGCAATCACTTTCGCAAAGTGTCCGTGGTAGTGGGGATAGTTTTCACTGAAGCGTGTAAAGATATAGTTGGCATGGCGAATGTTTTTGGCAAAAATAATGGTCTTGCCCAATTGATCGCCCCCTTGAACCTTAAGCCCTTCCGTCATCAAGCATTCGAGCACTTTGTCGATGGTATCGCGATTAAACAGCCATTGGTTAAGCGCTGATCCTTGAATGCTTTCAGGCATGACGTCGTTTTCTTCGTCATAAAATAACGCTTCGTATTCCTCTTGTTCATCGGCACTCAGTTTGGCATAGGCAATGCCTTCTCGCTGAAACTTCAACGGCACACTGGCCGCTTGTGGTGGCACCAAAACGCCATCAGCAAAAGCTTGTACCGCCTCGTAAGCAAAGGTGGGAATACCGTCTTCCATTTCAAACAGATCATAGGTGTTGCGATCAATTTCATCGCGGGGGGTGGCTGTCAGCCCCACCAATAAACTGTCGTAATAGTCAAAAATAGCCTTGAATTTGTGATACACCGAGCGGTGGGCTTCGTCTACCACAATCAGATCAAAATGCCCCACACCGTATTGCTGTTTTTTGAGACAGCTCATCATGGTGGGGTAGGTGGCAAAACACAAACGGGCATTGCTGGGCGGCTTCTGGGCGTTTAAGATTTCGGTGCTGACCTCGGGCAAATGGCGTTGAAAGGCCCGACGGGCCTGGCTGACCAGCGCATTGCGGTCCGCTAAAAACAGCACCCGTTTGACCCAGTTGCGCCGCATGAGCAATTCACACAGGGCAGCGACCGTTCGGGTTTTGCCTGTACCTGTGGCCATGACCACCAGGCCCTTGCGTTGAGAGGCCTCAAAGTGTTCACAAAGGCGACGAATGGCCTCTAACTGGTAAGGACGGTCGACAATCTCAGTATTAACCGCTGCTTCAGGGGCATTTAAAGACAAGAGCGCACTGCGTCGGTGTAAGAGCCGCTCTAAAGCTGCTTTGCTGTAAAAGCCTTGCACAGAACGGGGCGGGTAACGGCGGTCATCCCAGAAGTAGGTGTCAAAGCCATTGGTATAAAAAATAAAGGGGCGCTGGCCGGTGCTGACTTCAAGACAATCCGCATAAAGACGGGCCTGCTCACGCCCTGCACTGGCATCGCGGGCACTGCGCTTGGCCTCAACCACCGCCAGGGGCAAGCCATTGTCACCCCAGAGCACATAATCCACCTTGCCATTGCCGCTGGTGTTGCTCTTGCTCAGAGGCATCCCCGTGACCCCATACTCGCGACAACGGGGATCATCGAGGTTCCAACCCTGCTCTTGCAATTGCAGGTCAATGAGGTATTTGCGGGTCTGGGCTTCGTTGTAATCATGGGGCGTGATGGGCAATTGGCGGTTGCGGGCCTTTTGCTGGGCCACCTGGGCCTGACGGGCCAGCAGGGCCTTGTATTCGTTTTCTTGCTGCAAGAGCTTTTCTTCAAGGGCTTGCTTTTCTTTGTCGCGGGCTTCGAGTTCGGCTTCGAGCTGCTGCAATTGCTTGATGGGCACCGTGGGCTCTGCGCTGCCCCTGGGCAGCAACTGCGCGTTAAAGGGTTTGGGCTGCAGGGTACGCCGCTCGGGAGAGTAGTAACGAAACAGCCAATAGCTAAAATGGTGTAATTCTTGCAGGGCTTGCAGGGCCTCGTGGGTGGCCACTTCGCCCTTGTGGTGCACCGCCTTATTGCCCAGACGGCGAATCAGGTCGAGCTTTTCAAAGACACCGGGGTCTAAGTTTTCTTTGAAGGTGCGGGTGTTAATAAGCGCCGACAGGGTTTCGCTGTGGCGGGGGCGCTCTAAATAGCTTTCGTTGGCGTACAGCCAGTACACCCCTTGCTCCAGCGCGCGACGGGCATAAAAGCACGCGGTGCGCGGATCTTGATTCACATACTGCTCTGCCTGACGGGCCGCCGCATACATGTCTTCCCAGTTTTCAATAAAAAAGAAATTACTATCCATGACAGGCAGTTTACGCCAATTTAGGCGGCAAGACAATGAAAATTTTGGGTAGCGTTATAGAGACGGCTTTAGCGGTAGATTTCACCGCGTTTGTCCACCTCAACCACTAAAATTACCGTAACTTGATCTTGTAAATCACAGACAACACGGTACATCCCTACGCGATAACGCCAAAGCCCCTGAAATTGGCCTTTTAAAGGCTTGCCTAAGCAGCGCGGGTCTTCTTCAAGCTGGGGTTTTGAAAGATAAGCTAATATTCTTTGTTGCTGCTTCTTATCAATTTGTGCTAATTGTTTTTGAGCAGATTTTTTAAATTGCGTTTTCCAGCCCAAGTGCTTTGACCACCTGTTCCAGCGGGATAACCTCATCTTCAGGATCGTTGAGTCGACGCAGCGCTTCAGTTGCAGCTTGCGTATCACGCTCAGTCTCACCAGCCAAATAATCAAGGACCCATTTTCGCGTCGTTTGTAGGTAGGTTATCTCGGTCTCGCTGAGTTCAGGATGCAATTTAGGATGCGTAAGCGCTTGCCTTAAAACGTCTAAAAAATAGTCTATGTTTTCAGAGTCTAGTTCTAAATCAATCGCATAAGCCAGATCAAAGAAATAAGAAATT
This sequence comes from Candidatus Sericytochromatia bacterium, assembly GCA_964229355.1. GTDB lineage: Bacteria > Cyanobacteriota > Sericytochromatia > UBA7694 > UBA7694 > CAXRDE01. The sequence continues at coordinate 561,937 of CAXRDE010000025.1, forward strand.
GCGCCTTCTTGATCATTTGCTCTTACAAAAAAATGAAGTAAGGTAGGGTGAACAAGGCGATCCTGCCAATCTGGATGCCGCTGAATAGCTTGCTCTACAAGAGAAAAGGCTTTGTCATCATTCCCCGTTTTGCTGTAAAGCGAAACAGCGACAAGCGTAGACATGTAATCGTTAAGAGAAAGAATGCCTTCAGATATTTTATCTAAGTTCATCGTCGCTTCTGCATTTTTCTTTAAATGAACAAGCATACGTGCGTACTGCAAATAGACGCTCATCAGCCAGGGCGTCTGATTGTTAAAAGGAAGTCCTGACAATTCCCTTTTAAAAAACGCAAAACCCTTTTCGGTTTTACCTAAGTCAAACCAACAACTGGCGGCAATAAATCCTGACAAAAGGTTACCCGATTGCTCAAAATCTAACCAGGCATCTCTTGCCAATGCTCGCAATTGAAACTCACCATAGTGATCTTGTTCAATACGGTTATAGCGAGCTGCAAACTCATCTGATTTTAATTGGGGCACGCCACTCATGATTCGCTCCTCGTGTGACCTTAGCATAGCATAGCCCAACAAAAGACTCTACTGAAAAAGTCTCAACTGTTTTAAGGTTTGATATAGACTTGACCTTCTTACTCCAGGCGCTCGTCCAGATGGCACCGCGCCAATGTAATATCATTAAGGTATGCGTATCATACTGCTTATGCTGTCTTTTCTTTTAACCTGCTGTTCCATCGTCATTCCCATTAATGAGTATGGCCCTGGAATCTATGATCACGATACAGATGGGGAACTCTTATCGACCTTGTGTATCGCATTGTCATTTTTTTTGAGTGGTCTGTACCTTATTACCCGTTATCTTCACAGGAAAAAGACACAGCTTTCTCCCGTTTTTTTCTTTTGTCTAATGATCGTGATGCTAAATAGTTTTCAAGCCATTCGGTTGTATCATTACTATACCGAACAGGGACACCTGTCTCTTGTATACCCATGTCTTTTTCCTTATCGGTAAATATCACCGCGGCTATTTTGCGCCATACACTTGAACTTCCTGCTCCAGACGATCACCCAGATTACCCTGCGCTGTTTCAAGATCAAAGTGGCTTTGTAAATTAAGCCAGGATTGAGGGTTTACGCCAAAATAACGCCCCAGACGTAAGGCGGTGTCTGCAGTAATTGCCCGCTTACCGTGCACGATTTCATTGATGCGCCGAGCCGGTACGCCAATGCCTTTTGCTAAAGCATACTGACTGATATTCATCGGTTTCAACCAATCTTCAAGCAAAATTTCCCCCGGATGAATAGGCGCTAACATTTGTGTTTTCATACCTTCCCTCCTAATGATAATCGACGATTTCAACATCATAGGCGTCACCCTGACGCCAACGAAAACAAATGCGCCATTGCTCATTGATGCGAATACTGTATTGACCTTTACGATCGCCTTTTAAGGACTCTAAGCGATTGCCCGGCGGCACCCGCAAAAATTCCAAATCTGTTGCAGCATGAATTTGTAACAGTTTTCGCAATGCAACGCGCTGGATATCTGGCGGAATCTGACGAGGAGACTTGCGTTCAAAAAGTTGCTGCGTGACTTTATAGGCAAACGTTCGAATCATACTTTTATAATAACGCAACACGTTATTATGTACAATACGAAGACCCAATTTGGTATAAGTATGGGTACAATCGCTTAATCCATGTGCTGTACAACAATCTCACTGGCCTCAATCTCTTGCACCAAATCCGCATAGGTCAGCTGAGACGCACACTGGCTCCAGTTAAACTTTGCAAAGGCAGCCCGGTTCAGAGACAGACACAGCCCCTGGACTTCACGGCGAAGCGCCTCAATCCCTTGCTGATGGGCCTGAGCGTGTTGCGCAAGGGCCTCGAGACTCAGGATCACAAGGGGATCGAGACAGAGCAAGACCTGGCTGCGAGAGACCTTTAAAGCCACATCCAGAGGCGATTCCTGGGCCAGCAGCAAACGGCAGCGCAAATTCAGCCGCGCGCGCCAGGTTTTGGCCCCTTCATACAGCGCACGATTGTGGGTGTAAGCGAGTACCTCAAACGCCTGAAAGGACTGGGCTGTTAAGGCCTGCAAGCAAGGTTCGAGCTGAGCAGGGGTGCAGGCAGTTTCGTCGAGATTGAGCAGGACCGACAGCCGGGGCTTTAAAAAAGGGGAGCTCAGCGGCGGCTGTGACAGACGGGTACTGTGTGTTGCTTGCAGAAGGTCTTCCCATTGCTTTGCAGCCGCTTGCCAGGTCAGGCGCAACGCCCGTTGCCGGGCGGCCTGGGCCAGGTGCGCACGCCGTGGTTCGTCTTGCAAGAGTTGCACACAGGCCGTTATAAACGCTTCGGCAAAAGCTGGACTGTGGGGATCGCCGGGAATCAACAAGCCCGTTTGACCATCAACTACGGTTTCACTTAAGGCCCCACGGGCACTGGCCACCACGGGCAAGCCCGCCGCCTGGGCCTCAAGGGCCGCCAGACAAAAGGTTTCGGCATCCACCCAAATGCCGGGACTCTGAGGCAAGGGCTGGCTGCAGTGCTGGGGGTAAACCCACAGGCTGCCACGGGCCATTTCGGCCGCCAGCATCGGCGGTGAAATCGGCTCGTGCAAATGCACCCCGTCAAGGGCCCGTGCCCGCGCATAAAGGGCTCCCCCCGCCTCCTGATCTTTTTCGGGGCTCATGCCCCAGGTTTTAAAGCTGGCGTACAGGTGTAATTCGCAAGGCAGCGCCGCCTGCACACGGGGCCAGAAGTCCAGCAGTCGATCGAGCCCGCGATTGGGCGCAGAGGTATAGAACAGGCGCGGCGGATGGACGGGTTGGGGCTCAGTGGCAAAAAAGTCAGGCTGAATGCCCAGGGGAATAACCTGCACATGTTCGGCGGGCAGAGCGAAGGTGTCCCGCAGCATCTCGGCCTGCCAGTGGCTGGTGGCCACCACCCGATCGGCCCGCGTGGCCAATAAAGCCGCATGGTCCGCCCGAATATCTGGCAGTTCATGCCAGAGAAAAGGATAGTCATTGTGCAACCAGGCCAGGGTTTGGCGGGCGGGAATCCTGAGCTTGAGGGCTGCTTCATCGGCCACGGGAATAAAGGCATCTAAATCCAGTTGGCGGGCCAATTTCGGCAGTTCAGCCACCGGCCGGTAACTGACCCCGTCAATATCGGCAGCCGTTCCGTGACAAAACACAAAAACCCGGTGCCCCAAATCTGCTAAGGCTTTGGCCTGAAACACCACCGCACACTGGGTACCACCCAGAGGTTCCTGGTAAGGCGTATGACCGTTAAAGGCCCGCCCCAAATGCGATAAAAAGGCAAGGGTCAGCGGCATCTTACAGCGGCAACGGCAAGCGCAGTTGTTCCTGGGCCTGAGCCACAGTGTTGCTGTTCCATTGCAATTGGCCCGTAAAGGCCTGCTGCATGAGGGCGTTGAAGAGAGTGTCGAGTTGGGTGAGCGCGGTGTGGTGGTTGTGTTTTTGGGTGTTGATTTGCTTAATAGCAGCTTCATAGCTCAATTGCAAAGATAGCGAAGGCTTTTGTACAGGAAAGGCTTTTAATTGTGTAGAATTAATTGATGCAATGCCTGTAGTTTGCTTTGCTTGCCTTAAAAAATACCTTTTCCCATAAGCACTACCTACTAAAGCAGACAAATACTCAGGTCTTACTTTTTCTGTTTCAAGACGAACACAAAAAATATGGTTTTGATGAATACAATGTTCAATTTGACTTTTCCAAATTGCTCCACGCCCTAATTTATCTAAATCACCTCCCTCAGTTAAAAGCAGATCCCCACTTTGTAAAGCATACTTTTCTACATCTGAAGGTAAAACAGAAATATTTTTTATTTCATCAAGATTTAAATAACCATCTTGCACATTGGCAACACGCATATAAGGAACAGAAACCACTTCTTCTAGTGAAAGTTTACGACCTTTTGTAACCCCAGATCTCACCAAGGCAATGTGAGAGAGAAGTTCTGTTTCCCACCCCTTCGGATTCGTCACCGGGTCCCCAAACATCTCCAAGAACGTGGCCTGCACCAGATCGTCTAAGCGGCGCAGGGCCTGCTGGCGCAATTGGCGCAGGTGGTCGACTTTTTCGAGGAGGGTGGCGATGCGCTGCTGTTCGGGGAGGGGGGGAAGCGGGATTTGTACGCGTTTTAAGTATTTAAAATGTCTATCGTATCCAGTATTTGGGAGTTCAACAGACTTCAGATAAAAATATAAATATTTTGTGTCTAAGACAAGTGTATTTGGCTGAAGTACTTTTACACCATCCGCTCCAAGAATAAAAGGAAAGTCCACATACTTTATCGAACAAGTATGGTCTCCAAATATTACGTATGGAGGAGGAGATTTCACAGAAATATTTTCATCAGAATACCCTCCAATAAGTGATGCGCCTTGATCTATTACGGGATACTTACCAAGTTTTTTATAATCTTGTGTTTTTAACTTCGTATTACCAGAAGTAACATCACTTACTACATCTGTAAACAGAGCTGTCTCCCAAGCCATGTGCCTTGCCTCCGTTGCGCCACGGGGCTCTGCCCGTGTGTTGTTTGCTTTCAGCATACAATATTCAGGGGGTATCTGGGTTTGGACTGAACACGCATAGCACAAAAATGTTATTTATGCTATTTTTGTTATAAAAATCATTTACATAACGTACTGGACCTTAAAAGCCAACTTAGCCTTAAGACACAAGCAGACGTTCAAACGAGATTACCGAAATGCAAACCGAGCAACAACTCGCTGCGATTCGCATGGGCAGTGAAATGAGTCAAGGTGATTTACCACCGCAATTCATTGTGCAATGTGTGCGGGCAGCCATGGAACACGAAGGCGTTTTAGATCTCATGGCCTTATGGTTTGAAGCAGAAAATGACACCGAACGCGCAGAAGTCGTGAGCGATTTACCAGAGACACCGTAAAGCCCCGTCTGTTCACGGCGGGGATATAAGGTGTAGAGCTGGTTACAGCTCTCTAAAGATGGTATAATTAACGTATGCGCAAGAGCTACAAATATAAAGCGAAACTGAGCAAGACAGCAGAGCAAAATGCTTTGCAATGGCTTGGGTATTGTCAAAAGCTGTACAACCTTGCCTTAGAACAGCGTATAACTGCGTACAAACGTTGTGGTGTCAGCCTGAGCACCTACGATCAACACAGCGAACTTCCCGAATTTAAAAAAGCTTTTCCTGAGTTCAAACAGGTCAATTCTCAAACCTTGCAAGAAACATTAGACCGTTTAGGCAAAGCATTTAGCGGCTTTTTCTCACGCCTCAAAAAAGTGGGCGAAAAGGCTGGTTTCCCTCGTTTTAAGTCCTACCACCGCTACGATTCGTTCACACTCAAGACTTCAGGTTGGAAGCTGGATGGTCGCCACCTCAAAATCAAAGGGATTGGCATTCTCAAGCTTCACCTGTCACGTCCCATTGAGGGTAAAATCAAGACCATCACTGTACGCCGTGATAGCTGTGGTGATTGGTGGGTGAGCTTCTCCTGTGACGATGTGCCAGAGCGTAGCTTTGAGAAACCCCGTGCTGATGTGGTGGGTATTGATGTGGGTTTGAACCACTTCGCTACTGACTCTGAGGGTACACAGATAGCAAACCCTAAACACTATCGTAAAGCTCAGGAAGAACTCAGGCGCAAGCAACGGAAGGTATCACGCAGAAAGAAAGGCTCCAATCGCCGCAAAAAGGCAGTCAAAGAACTGGCAAGGGCCCATCGCAAGATCGTTAATATGCGCCTGGACTTCCTGCATAAAGCGGCGAACTACTACATTAACAATTTTCAGATGATCTGTGTAGAAGCACTCAAAGTAAAGAACATGGTCAAAAACCATCACTTGAGTAAATCTATTGCAGATGCTGGCTGGTCAACTTTTTTTGATCTACTCACGTACAAAGCGGAAGAAGCTGGGCGTGAGTTAATCAAAGTAAACCCAAAGAACACCAGTCAAAATTGCTCAGGCTGTGGTGAAAAAGTACCAAAATCTCTTGCCACACGGGTACATAACTGCCCGTATTGTGACCTGAGCTTAGATCGAGATGTAAATGCAGCAAGAAACATTGCAGCTCTTGGGGCTGGGCTGGCCCCTCAAGCGCTAACGTAAACCAATAGGTTATGCGTGGCTTGAGAATCCCCTTCCTTCTTGGTGCCCTTTGGGTATAGGTGGGGGAGTAGTTCAAAAGAGTGCTTAGACGATCTGGGCCAAACCCACAAAGTAGAAGGCACCTTTGTACGTTTTGATGACTTAGAAACCATTGGCAAAAATATTATGGCCTTCAAAGACAGTTTACGTCTCAAAACCGAAGCCCAGGGGGGCATACAAAACCTGTCTAAAAAAACCGGGATTCCGCAACCCTCTTTATCGCGATTTTTTAGCAGTGGTGCCATGCCGCGCAGAGTAACCCTATTAAAAATCGCTCAGGCTTTGAATTTAAGCCGTGTTGAAATTGCCACAGAGTGGATTCGTGAAGAATAAAAACCACACATGTATCTGAGTGAATCCGAACTCAAAATTGTGCATGAAATTGACCGCATTTGCAACGAAGAATACCCCAGGTTTTTGGACATCGTGTTCCGGGACATCTGGATCGTTTGATCCCCGATAGCAAGGAATACCTGAAGCGATTAGAACACGCGTATACTTTTGTATGTTAAAATAAACACAAGCTCAATAAAAAAGGAGTGCATGAATGATGTCATTCGCTCAAGTTTCCGATTCTCCTTTATCTGCTGAACGCGTTGCCGAGTATTTACTTTACTTAGACACCCAGTCCCCTGATAGTGACGGCATCTCACATTTAAAGCTGCAAAAGTTGCTTTATTACGCACAGGGTTATTATTACGCCACCTACCAGACTCCTTTGTTTGCAGAAGCCATTGAAGCGTGGCAGCATGGCCCGGTGGTAGAAAGCATTTATCAGCGCTATAAAAGTTATCAAAAAGCTGCACTTCCTGCACCTGAACACTTTGATTCACAATCACTGTCTCTGCCTCAACGGCAAATTCTACAACAGGTTTACCAGCAGTATGGCCAATACAGTGCCTGGGCATTGCGTCAAAAAACCCACCAGGAATCCCCCTGGAAAGAAGCCCGCAGCCAGGGGTTTAATACAGATATTTCTCATGAAGCCCTTGCAAGCCATTTTAAACATCTTGTCTTTTCCGACGAAAATATTTCGTTTCTTGAAGCGCAAATTCCTGAGCGAGCCACAGAAGCGTTTAGTCAAGCTTACTGGAAAGCCCTCAATACAGGTCATTCAGTGCTTGAGTACCATGAGGGCAGTCTGGTCAGAATAGCCCCTGATGGTACCAAAGAAGTGATTGAACAATTGCCGACACAAGAGCGCATTGAGCCAGGAACAGTGATTTCCCTTTAATGCAACCGGCACGATTACGCATGTTTGCTGGCCCTAACGGCTCGGGTAAAAGCACCCTCAAAGAAATTTTAGATGGGCACTTGCTGGGCATTTATATCAATCCCGATGAAATTCAAAAAGAACTATCGCTGACAGGATTTATCGATTTCACGCGTTTTGGTATCGAGCTTTCTTTAGAATCTCTGTTTGCGCATTATCAGACATCATCACTGATGCAAAAAATGGGGCAGCAGCATCAAGTCCAGGAGTTTGATGTCCGCCAAAACACTTTATATGTTAACCCCTCACAGGTCAATGCATATATTTGTTCGGTGCTCGCCGATTTTATGCGTCTTCAATTGCTAGATATTCCACGCAGTTTCTCCTTTGAAACTGTCATGTCATTTCCAGACAAAATTGAACTTCTAAAACAAGCACGTCAAAAAGGCATGAAAACCTATCTCTACTATGTAGCAACCGAAGATCCACGTATTAATCTTCAACGGGTACAATACCGCGTTCAAACGGGAGGACACCCTGTCCCCGCAGATAAAATTGTAAGTCGTTACGCGAAATCTCTTGATTTGCTGTTGGCGGCTATTAAAGCAAGTGATCGCGCGTATTTATTTGACAATTCAAATGCAAACGAATCCATGGCCTGGATAGCCGAAATCACTGATGGTCAACGCCTTGAAATTAAGCGCGATAAAATACCTCACTGGTTTAAAAAAGCTGTTTTAGATAAGCTCTCAAAACGTTAGCCCTTCGGTGTTAAATTCAAACAAGCGGTTGCCCTCGTTATAAAAGGTGGCCTGAATTTTAAGGGTACGGCTTCGTTTCAACTGCCCCAACACCTGAGAAACATTTTCTAAAAACACCAACTCACTGCTGTAATCTTCGGGGCGTCCGGCATCATTGCGCTGCATCCCCCCCGCATCAAAGCGCAACACCAGCGGACAATCCCTGAGCCGACACTGAAACTGTCCCTTTTCAATAGACAGCAGAATATCCAGACCATAACGCGGGTGTTGCCGTACTTGCAATGTAGCTCGCTGCTCACCCGCATAAGGGAAGTCAAAGTTGACGGTATTCAAGGACTTGACGGTGGCGGTTTTGACGGGCTGCCCGCTCATTTCGTCGGTATAGGTGTTCAGATTCCACTTTAGCCCCTGCTCTCTGAGCTCTTCATCGGCTTTGGCTTTGGCCAGAGCCGCTTTTTCGGCGGGTGACTTCCAGTCTTCTAAGCAGGTTCTCCACGAGAGGAAGGAACCCTGGGCACAGGCCTGCAGATCCTGCCACACAAAGGCCTTAAAGCGGGCGGACTGTTTCTGGATTTTGGCGAGCACCTGCGCGCGCACCTGTCTTGCGATGGTGGTCTCCGCTTGCAGCAGGCCATAATCTTCAGAAGTCAGCTCTTTCAGAGGCACCCCCGGCAGCTCACGATAACGCTGATCCACACGCTTTTGTTCAGCCTCTTTTTTGCGCTGGGCTTCGATTTTCGCCAGGCGATCCGCTTCTGCTTTTTCAGCCTGCTCAATGAGCTCACGGTAGGTGTATTGCTGTAATTGATCTGGGTTCTGGCTTTTGATGTAGCGATCCAGGATTTTTTCAGTGCCTTGCGGATCTGTCTGTTCAGCAAGCACCAACGGCTTTTGCGCCGCGTAGGTACCGGGGTCGTATAATTTATCGATGGGGGCACGACAGGCGCTCAGGCTTAAGATCAGAGCCATGCATACGACAGCTCGCAGAGAATGTGGGTAAGACATAAAGGTTTCCTTTTGACATCAAGATACCTCTGTTGTATCTCAGCGTTTTCAGGAAACGGTATCAAGCAGCGTGAACGCCACTCAGTATAATATAACCTTGAAATCATATGACTTTGATGTCATAATAATCCCATGAGTTGGCAAGTCCTTTTTCACGATATTTTTGAAAATGAGTTTAAATGCTTTACGGAAGAAGTACAAAATGAACTGCTTGCTCAGGCTACTAAAATTCAAGAATTTGGCCCCGTGCTCGGCCGCCCGAGTGTTGATACTTTAAACGGAAGCAAATACAGCAATATGAAAGAGTTGCGATTTACAACTTCAGAAGGTGTTTGGCGTAAAAAAGTTCTACGCCGAAATCATTCGCAAAGCAGATCAACGTTTTGAAGGTTACTTAAAAAATGTTCAAAGAAAGGGCAAGTCATGAAAAGTTTAGCCGCAATGAAGGCAGAGCTGTCCCCAGATCGTCAGAGACGTATTGAGGACAGAGCCAGCGAACTCATTGCTGAAGAATATGTACTGAAGACATTAAGAACACAGCGCCATATCTCTCAAACTGAATTGGCCAGGGCATTGGACATGAACCAGAGCGCGATTTCTCGTTTAGAGTCTCGTAAAGACTTTCTTTTGTCAACCTTAAACACTTACATTAAGGCGCTTGGCGGAGAACTCAAAATAGAAGCTCATTTTCCCGATGAAGCACAAACTGTAGATCTTTCTGCTGCTTTAGCTTATATGCAAACGCCTCAGTCTTAACCCCTAACCAATCAGCGCACTGAGTTCTTTTAAGCCCTGCTGAATCTCGTCTTCTAAGGCCTGGAGTTCTTTAAGAATCTGTGCTGGTGGGTCGTAAGCCACGGCCTCGTACACAATTTCTTTGTAGCGGTTAATGCTCAGGTCATATTTATTGGCGGCAATGTCTGCTTTGGGCACAAAAAAGGACTGGGCCGTACGGGGGCGATCGCTTTCTTGCTCTAAATGCCGCCAACGCTGAATAATATCGGGGATGTTGTTGTTATCGTGGCTGGCCACATAGCTGCCGTCGGGCTGTTTTTGGCCCAGAGGGTTGCGCTTGTCGTCTAAAGAGTAGCCATCGGCTTGCATGTCATAAAACCACACCTGATCGGTGCCGCCAGTGTTGGTTTTGGTAAAAATAGCAATCCCGGTGCTGACCCCGGCATAGGGTTTAAAGACCCCGGAGGGCATCGAAATCACCGCTTCGAGCTTGTGTCCTTCCACCAGGGCCTCGCGCACGCTCACATGGGCCTTTGAAGAGCCAAACAACACCCCATCAGGAATAATCACCGCCGCGCGGCCGCCCACCTTGAGCTGGCGCAGAATCAGCGCCATAAACAGGAGTTCGGTCTTTTTGGTTTTGACCTGTTGCAAGAGGTCTTTGGCCACCTCATCGTAATCCAAAGAACCTTTAAAAGGCGGGTTTGCCAGAATCAGGCTATAGGCATCGGTAATGGGTTCTTCGTTGCGTGACAAGGAATCCCGCTTTTCGATGCGGGGGTTTTCGATGCCGTGCAGCATCATGTTCATGCTGGCAATGCGCAGCATGGACGGGTCAAAGTCAAAACCGTTGAACATACGGGTTTCAAAGTGGTCTCTGAGCACGGGATCACTCAGCACCTCAGGGTGATGGTGGGTCACATACTCTTCGCTGGCCACCAAAAATCCGGCGGTTCCACATGAGGGGTCGCAAATGGTCTCTTTGGGGCCAGGGGCCATGAGTTCTACCATCATTTGAATAATGTGGCGGGGGGTACGGAACTGTCCGTTTTTACCGGCAGTACTCAGTTGCGAAAGCAGGTATTCATAGAGATCGCCCTTGGTATCGCGGTCGTCCATGGGCAGTTCATCGATCATTTCTACCACCCGCTGCAACAGCGACGGCTTGGCAATCATAAAGGTGGCATCGGCCATAAACTTATGGAAGGTGGCTCCCTCTTGCACCGGCAGATTCTTCATAAAGGGAAAGACCTCTTGCTGCATGCAGTCAAACATGGCCTGAGGTGCCAAATGCTTAAAGTGACTCCAGCGCAGTGGGGCCTGCTCCTCGGTAAAAATCGGGCGTTCAATGGGTTGTTCCAAACGGCGGGCCTTGCGTTCCCGCAGGGTGTGCATGTCGTCGAGGCGTTTAATAAAGATCAGGTATGAAAATTGCTCAATCACCGTGAGCGGATTCGAAATGCCTCCGGTCCAAAAGGCTTCCCAAATGCGATCCACTTTTGACTTTAATTCACCGGTAATCATAGACACCATCCCAGGGTTGTTTTTTGTTCACAGTTTAACAGTTTTCGTCCCGCTGGGATGGCAATTGTTCATTCGAATGCCCGTGAAGACAATCCACGGCGGCAGTGAATTTGGGCAGGGTGTAAAATATGTATTTTAGAAAAATGGCCTCAGCGTTTAAAAAACCGTGAAGGTTTTTATATAAAACAGGGATAGCGCACTTTATTTTACCCTGATAAAATGAGCATAACGGATAGAATTTGGGTTACCGATAAAGTGTAACCTCGTGAAAGCAGAGCAACGATGCGCGATTTAGTAGCCCCTTGCCTTTACAACTGGTTAAGTTATGGCAGCCCCAACGACCAGTATTGATTTATTGGCACCGAAGAAGGTATCCATTCGGGTGTCTTGAGCTAGCCGAAAAAAGTTGTTAAAGTAGATAAATGGCTATTCAAGAGCAATTATCCCTTCAAGCAAAAGAAATTGCGAAGCTTTCTGAAAGGCTATCAAGCCAATCAGAAGAAATAAATGTTCTCAAAAAGCTGGTGGGACTACTTCAAAAAGGTTATCGTTCAGGGCAATAACGGCTGTAATCATTATGAGGTAAGCCGAGATAGCATAGAAAAACTCATTATTGAGCGTCCTACGCTGCGACTTGAATTAAGAGACATCCCTTCTGACTTCTGGCAAGATATCCAGCAGTTTCTTATTCCATCATGATGATAAGGGGTAGCTTTGAAAACTTGGTGTACGAAGGCGGCGATTTGAAGATGAAGGATCTATTCAGCAAGAGCCAGTGGAAGCGGGATCTGTTGTCAGAGGAGGAGAAGACTGGAGTATGAAATTAAATTGTGTTGAGCTTCAAAATTTTCGAAAACTAAAGTCTGTATGTATTGAATTTTCAGAAAAAACGACTATCTTTGTGGGAGCTAATAACAGTGGCAAAACCTCAGCAATGGATGCGCTAAACTATTTCCTTATTAACTCATTAAGAAAACACTTTAGCGTCACCGATTTTTCGATCTCGAACTGGATTGAAATTGAAAAAATTGCTGCTGCATGGCTTCAAGCGAATTTAAATGATAAGCAAGAAACAGATGAAGATAGTACAAAGCCTAAAGATGAACTTGAAAAATTCAGAAGTCTTTGTCCGACAATGGATATATGGCTTGAAATTGATCGCAACAAAGAAATCCACCACGTATCTAAAGTCATACCTTCTTTGTCGTGGACCGGAAACCTTCTTGGGTTGCGTTTGTGTTTTGAGCCCAGGGATTATGAAAAATTAAAAGAAGAATACACCGCCGCTTTTCGTGATGCTTTAGACGTGAATGAAAACGATGATCTAAAGCCACCCGTAAAGCTATGGCCTCAAAGTTTAAGATCTTTTTTAGAACGATTAATTCACAATTTTTTTTCAATCAAAGCTTATTCGCTAGATCCAGACCAAAAAGAATCACCGTCTCAAGACGGAAGCGCTAATATTCAGAAGTTGAACTCAAACGTGCATGAAATTGAAGCAAAAGATTTTGACAAGTTGTTCAAGGTCAGTACGGTTACCGCACAAAGAGGGTTTTCAGATCCTTCTCATAGCAGTGTAGAGGGAGCATTTTCAGGCAGTAGTTTATCTGTTCAAATGGGCAAGTACTATAAAGAACACTTAGATCCTGAAGATGGTCCAGACAAAGATGACTTGGAGGTTATTCGTTCGATCACAACTACGGTTGAAAATTTTGAAGCCAATTTAAATAAACGTTTCGAAGATCGCTTACAGGAAATACAGAGTCTTGGCTATCCAGGGTTTAGTGATCCTCAAATTCATCTTGTCAGTAAAATTAATCCAATTGATGCGATTTCTCATGATGCAGCATTGGAGTTTGATTTTCATAAAGGTAGCTCATCGGTCCAAAGTATGAGATTACCCGAAAAGCATAACGGCTTAGGGTACAAGAATCTTATTTCTATGGTTTTCAAATTAATCAGTTTTCGAGATTCGTGGATGTGGGTTGGGAAAAGAAAAAGTAAGCGACTAAAAAACACAACAACTGGAATTGAGCCTTTGCATATTGTGCTTATTGAAGAGCCCGAAGCGCATCTACATGCCCAGGCACAACAAGTGTTTATACGTAAAGCCTATGGGATATTGACCAATAATGACACGCTGAGAACAAACAATAATTTTCATACTCAGCTCATTGTAAGTACCCACTCTAGCCATTTAGCTCACGAAGCAGACTTTGAGTCACTGAGATATTTCAAAAGGTGTCCAATTTCTGATACTGGTATTCCTGAATCCAAGGTCGTTAATATGAAGGGGACCTTTGAAGAAATGGGAATGCAAACAAGACGATTTGTTTCCAGGTATTTTCGGACTACGCACTGTGACCTGTTTTTTGCTAACGGAATTATTATGGTAGAAGGATCTGCCGAAAAGATGCTAATTCCTCATTTCATAAGAAATAAACAGGACTCAAAACTATCAGAGCACTATATTTCAATCTTTGAAGTCAGTGGGAGCCATGCTCACCGTTTCAGGTTGCTGGTTGAAAAACTAGGTGTTCCTACTTTAATCGTTACAGATATAGACGCTTATGGCTTTAGCAACTCACCTCCAGGAAAAGACGAAGTAGCCAAAAAACAAATACCTGAATTAGGAAAAGATTACACAACTAATAACGATACTTTAAAGAAATGGTGCCCCCAGCGGACCTCACTTGATGAGCTTCTGGAGCTGGGAAGTCAAGATAAACTCTGTGAACAAAATGATTTCATAAGAGTAGCATATCAATTTGGGATCGATATAAAAGTAGAAAACAACACGCAAACAGTTTACCCATACACCTTTGAAGATGCCTTGGCATATAGCAACATAGAGTTGTTTAAAGGAATTAACTCTCCTACTGGTATGTTAGCTAAATTGGTTAAGGCCTTGAAAGAGAAAGACATTAAAGAACTTATAAATAAGGCAAATAAGGCATTGGAAAAGGGAGATAAGGCAAAAATGGCTCTGGATATTTTATACGACATCGATCCCGACGCTTTAACGACACCGGCCTACATTGAAGAAGGTCTGGATTGGCTTGCAAGTAAGCTAGAAAGCATGAGTTTATTCTAATGCCCAATTTAGTCAAGTCCTCCGAGATTGATAAGAAGATTGATCAAGAAATATACAACTGCCTTGATTTTGATAAGGGGCTAAAAAGCTTTTTTGTATTTGCGGGTGCCGGATCTGGTAAGACCCGAAGCTTAACAAACGTTTTAGAGAAACTGAAACAAGAAAAAATAGCCGAATTAAGGATTCAAGGCAAGCGAGTTGCTGTTATTACCTATACGAACGCTGCTTGTGAGGAAATCAAAGAGCGCATTAATTTTGATAAGTCATTTGAGGTTTCAACCATACACAGTTTTTGCTGGAGTCTTATTCAAAACCTCACCATTGATATCCGCAACTATTTGAGATCAAACTTAGAGGATTCGATAGCAGAAAAAGAAAGACAAATCCAAAAATCGCGGAAGCCCGACACAAGGGAAAAATACGAGAAACAATTATCAAGATTGAAAAAGCGTTTGACAAGTATTGAGCATGTGCAGAAGTTCGTTTATTCTCCAGGTCATTATTCCGATAGTTTTCAGTCGGTTTTAGACGCTGAAGTCATCGGTATGGCAACAGAATTTTTAACCAGTAGTCAATTGATGCAACAAATTTTGATTAACCAGTACCCAATTTTATTAATTGACGAAAGCCAGGATACCAATAAAAAGCTATTGGAAGCATTATTAGCTATCGAAGCACAGCAATCAAGCTTTTGTTTAGGCTTATTTGGTGACATGATGCAAAGAATTTATATGGGTGGAAAAGAAGACTTAAGTTCGATGTTACCTTCAGAATGGGAGCGGCCAAATAAGATTTATAATCATAGATGCTCAGTTCGAATAGTGCATTTAATAAACAAGATTAGATCCGTTGTCGATGATTTCCAGCAGGAAACCGAATCTGAAAAACAGGGTAATGCCTTTGCTTTTTTGATCAACAAAGATGTTTCTTCTCCTCAAGACATTGAGCAGGAAATTTGTGAATTTATGGCGAAACAGACGAAACAAAATGATTGGCTGGATTCAAGTACAGTTAAAACTTTAGTTTTAGAGCACAAAATGGCTGCAATAAGAGGCGGTTTTGAATGTTTTTTTAATCCGCTACACGATGACTCAAAGACCAGGGACGCTGTTACCAGCGGTGATTCAAGTGAGTTGATTTTTTTAAACAGTCAGTTTATACCTCTAATTGAAGCATGTTTAACAAATGATGCATTTTTGATTATGCAGATTTTGAGAAAATATGACAGTCCGAGATTAAACGATGCAAAATTCGATCCTCAAAAGCCACAAGGCAATTTGTTAACCAAACTAGCCGCTGATGTAGACCAACTTTGTGAGCGAGTAAAGCAAGCTGAAATTAGTGTGAAAGATATTTTAAGATTAATCTTTGAATATGAATTACTAAGAATTCCAGAAAAATTTATTGAGGTTATTGAGAGCTCGACATCATCAGAAGACTTGCATGAGTCGACGTGGTCGAAGGCGTTGAGCTGTAACATGAATACCTTGCAAAATTATTCTAACTATATCAATGGCAAAATAGCTTACTCTACACATCAGGGAGTAAAGGGGCTTGAATTTGATAGGGTAATGGTCATTATGAGTGACCATGAAGCGGGTGGCTCTTTTTTTAATTACGAAAAGTTGTTTTCGGTACAGCCATTAAGCAAAACGGATTTAACTAATAGAGATGAGGGTAAAGAAACGGCTCTTGATAGAACAAGACGACTTTTATATGTCACGTCTAGCAGGGCGAAAAAAGACTTGGTTTGGGTGATCTATTCTAACGAAAAAGCACAGTTAAAAGAACATCTGTTGCAGCAAGGTTATTTCAATGAATCTGAGATATTTGATTATCTGTAGTTGCGGAAAAATTGGTCTGAGAATTGCTTAATTGGATAGAGTAATTGACGTTAGACAGCAGAGAGCAAGACGCTAGAAAGATATGTGCAACATATGAAATGGCTATTCGGAAAAAAAGATCAACCCAAAGCGACGCCTAAAGTCACGTTCAACGAATCGTATCGACAAGTGAAGGTAGAAGGCAGTGATTTTGTAAGCTTCAACGGCTCAAAATCTCCCAATGGAAAATTTTTGGTCGCCTGTATGGATGCAATACCCGGCAGAGGCGGAGCCCGTCAATCAGGACACGGCACATTTGTTTTGGCAGAAGACGGTAACTTGCGATTAGAAAAAAAACTGCTAGAACGCCCCAATGAGTCTGCCGTCGCGAACAATGGTAACTTCATCATCAACGACTGGCTATTCAGCGATGATTTAGCGGGCACTTTTTATGCCTTTAACAAAGACGGCCAACAACTGATTCGCCATTCCTTTAAGGCGAATCTTTACGACAACGCTATATCAGACGACGGGACTTTTGCAATTTGCAGTTGTGCCGGTGCGAAGCATGAAGACGGTACTAACTTTGCTTTTTTTGACTTAAGTCAGGCACAATGTCTGTGGCAAAAAAAACTGCCTACAGGTCCCTTTGTCAAAAGCTATCACATAAATACGCAGAACCAAATCGTGACGCTAACCTATTCAGAGGAAACCTACTACCACTATGACTTTACAGGCAAACTACTCGACCAGGAACGATGGGATGTGGAAAGGGTTAAGCGTGGCCAAACCCATGCGCTTATTAAAGAATGCCAACAACAGAAAGCAATAGAGACCTCCGCACAAGCCAGTGCAGCTCAATGGGTAGACTATTTTCAAAATATTTTAAAGCAAACACCTGAAGCATCTACGCTGGACCGAGCACGGTTGATGCGCTTTATTGCTGAAAACCACGAAATACTTGAACAATTTGCTGTGGCACTGGAATGGTTTGAACGTGCACAAGATGAAAATTCTAAAGTGGGCGTTAAAACAAAGATCAAACAAATCCAGAAAAAGCTCACCCAAACGAATCTCTAAAAAACACCTCTGCCCCAAAGAAAGACTCTCTATGCAACCTTTAAACGTCCTCCACACCTCTGACTGGCATCTGGGCAAAACCCTTTACGGTCGACGCCGCGATGCCGAATTTGAAGCCTTTTTACACTGGCTGCACCAAACCCTGATTGCCGAAGACATTCATGTGCTGGTGGTGGCCGGTGACATTTTTGACACCACCACCCCCAGCAATACCGCCCAGGGTCTGTATTACCGGTTTTGAGCGCCGTGCGTACCACCCCCTGCCGCCATGTGGTGATCGTGGCGGGCAACCACGATTCGCCCAGCTTACTCGAAGCGCCCCGCAGTCTGTTGGCGCATTTGCACGTGTACGTGGTGGGCAAGGCCCATGCCGACCATGAATGGCTCGAATTAAAAAATCCAGCAGGTGAAGTCGAGCTGATCGTTTGCGCGGTGCCCTACCTCAGAGATCGCGAGCTGCGCCGCTTTAGTGAAGGCGAAAGCCTACACGACAAAGCCGCGAAGTTGCAGCGGGGTATTGCCCTGCACTATGCAGACCTGGCTCAGCGGGCCAAAGCCAGACTGGCAGAGCTACCCGTGCCGGTCCCCGTTCTGGCCACGGGTCACCTGTTTGCCAGTGGCGGAAAAACCGGCGACGGCGTGAGAGAGCTGTATGTGGGCTCTCTGGCCCATGTACCGGCCAGTGTCTTTGACCCCTGCTTTGACTATGTGGCCCTGGGGCATCTCCACGTGCCGCAGCAGGTGAACCAACAAGACCACATTCGCTATTCTGGTGCGCCCTTGCCCATGGGGTTTGGCGAGGCAAAGCACACCAAACAGGTGCGCCGGGTGACCTTCACCACCACCGAAGAAGGTCAGATTCAACAGCACAATCAAGCCCTGACCATTCCCCGTTTTCAACGCTTGGAGCGACTTGAGGGAGATTTTGATGTCTTACACCACAGGCTGCGTGAGTTACAAGCCGAAGACGAAAGCATCTGGTTAGAAATCGCCTATACCGGCCAAACCCTGCGCCCGCGTCTGCGAGAGCAATTGCTCGCATGGATCGAAGACAGCCCCCTTGAAATTTTAGCGGTGCAAAACCGCGTATTGGTGCAGCAGGCTTTACAGGGCCACGCCCCCGCCGAGACCCTGGACCAACTCGACCCCCAGGAGGTGTTTGAACGCATGTTGGCGACCCAAAACATTGATGCAGCCCAGGCAGAACAGCTCAAACACAGCCACCGCGAGGTGGTGCTTAATCTACACGAAATGGATGTTCACGCCTGATGCGCATTACCCACTTACGCTTTGCCAACCTTAACGCCCTGGCCGGAGAATGGTCCATCGACTTTGAGCACCCGGCTTTTGTGGACGACGGTATTTTTGCGATCACCGGTCCCACCGGGGCCGGAAAAACCACCATTTTAGACGCCATTTGTCTGGCACTGTACGGCAGTACACCTCGGCTGGGGCGCATTACCACCAGCAACAATGAGATCATGTCTCGCCGCCAAAAAGACTGTTTTGCAGAGGTGTCCTTTGAAACGGCCAAAGGCCGCTATTGCTGTTATTGGGGGCAACGCAAATCAGGCAAACAAGACAACCTACAGCCCGCCAAACACGAGCTTTCAGATCTGAGCACCGGCAAGGTGTTAACCACCAAACTCACCGAAGTCAAAAGCCAGATCGAAACCCTCACCGGCATGGATTTTGAACAGTTTACACGGGCCATGCTCCTGGCCCAGGGCAGTTTTGCGGCGTTTTTGCAGGCCAGCCCTTCAGAGCGATCACCCATTCTCGAAAAAATCACGGGCACCGGTATTTATACCGAGATTTCAAAAGCGGTCTACGCCAAACATAAAGCCCTCAAAGACGAGCTGAAAGACTTACAAAAGACCCTGGACTATACCCCCTTACTAACGCCTGAAGACGTACAACTTCTCCAAACCCAATACGATCAGGCATGCCTTCAGAGCAAAACCTTAGAAAGCCAACAGAAGGCCCAAAACGAAGCCTTGCAGGTGCATCAGGAGCGCGAGCAGGTCCTTAAGCGTCAGCAAGAACTGCAAGACCTGATGGCCCAGTTGCAGCAAGACGAACAGGACTTTGCCCCCCGGGCAGAACAACTGGCGGCAGATCAACGCACAGAACCGCTGCGCGACGATTTCTATGCCCTCAATACCTTACGTGAGCAATTAAAGAAGGAACAGCAAGAGGGTGAGCTTCTTCAGGCCAAACGTCTACCTGCTCAGCGTCAGGCCCAGGAAGCTGAAGCGCGGTTTCTGGCCCTCGAGCAGCAGTATCAGCAACAGCAAGAAAACGGCGAGGCGTCGGCGCAAGAATGGGACGCCATGCGACGCATGGACGAGGATTTACATCAGGCCCGCCAACGCCTCCGCATCTATACGCAGCAACGCAGCGACAAAACAAACGCGCAAGCGCTGTTGCTTCAAAAGCAAAGCGACAGCCAAACCAACCTGGAGCTTCTGAACGCCGCATTGGAGAAGCTCACGGCGCAGGCCACTGCAACCCAGCGCCATGGCGAACTGGTGGACACTTTTAGCGGTTTGCAAGAACACCATGATAGTCTGATGGCCTTACAGCAGGAACATGCCACCGCACACCATGAGCTGCAGCGGTTACAAAACCAGCAAACGGAGGCCGATACCCAGCGGCAACAGGCGCAACACGAGCGGCTTGAAGCTCAGCACGCCTTAAACGCCTTGAAGGCAACCCTTCAAACCCAAGCCGAGGCCCTTGAGGAGTTCCCCAGCACAAACCAACTTCAGACTGAACGGGAAGCGCTCAACACCGAGATTGCGCAAACCCAGCAGGCCCAACAGCATGTCGAACAGGGGCAAGGCCTGCGACAGCAGTTGCGCGAGCAACAACGCGAACAAGAACAGATAGACGCCCAGATGCTGCAAGATGCCGAAAAACGGGCACAAAAAGAGGCTGAACATACCGAATTAAAAGACCAGGAAGCGCGCCTGGCGTATCAACAGCGCTTAGAAGCGCGCGTGATTAACTTAGAAGCTTACCGTCAGGAATTAAGCGAAGGAGAGCCCTGCCCCCTGTGTGGTGCCACAGTCCACCCCTTTACAAGCGATGGCTTAGATGACCTTCAACCCGAAAGCACGCAAAAGGCATTGACCGCCCTCAGCGAAAAAACAGCCCATCTGCAAGCTGAGCTACAGGCGCTGCAAACCGCACAACACCTGGCGGCACAGCAGCGTGAGCAAATTTACAAAGCGCAACAAAATACCCTCGCACAGCTCACCGGCCTTGCGGAAGGTTTGCCCGGTTACACCTGGCAGGAAGACCCTGACTTTACCGCCTATGGGGCGCAATTGACAGCCCGCCTCACCGCCCTGCAAGACAGCCTGGAAGACCTCAAAAAAAGCCAAAGCGCAAGGGAGCAGCTTGAAGCGCAGTATAACGAGGGCGTACGCAAGCAGCAGGTCTTAAGCGCACGGTTAGAGGCTGCCCACGACCAGGAAAGGCACGTACAACAAGCCACCGAGGCCCAGGCCCGTGAACAGCAACACTACACCATCCAAATCAGCACCCTTGAAAAGCAAATCACGGTACATTTAAAGCCCCTGGCTTTAGCGTGGGAACGTTATGGTGACAATCACACCGCAGAGGTTTTTCCCGACACCTTTAACCCCCAGGCACAGCAAACGCTCACCGCGTTTATTTCGACCTTGCAAGGTTATAAAAATGGCTGGCAAACCTTACAGCAACAGCTACAAAAACACCGGGGCGAGCGAGACCTCGAAGCACAGCAGCTAAATTTGCTCCAGGAACAGCTGAGCGAGGCGCAACGGCTTTGTGCCCTGGCCGAAGCTGAGTACTGCAGTGAAGCAGCAGCCGTCGAAACGCTCAGTACCGCCCGTGAGACACGCTTTGGCACACGAGACGCTGACAGCGAAGCTTCAGCGGCAAAAGAAGCCCTGGAGACCCTCAGTGCAGCCAAAAAAACCGCTGAAGTAGATTATCGCGAGAAACGCGAAGCGCACCTGAAAGGGGAACAACAATGGCAAGATCACGAAAACCGACTGCACGCCTTGCAACAGCGCCTTGCCCCAGTAGCGTCTGGTTTTACCGAAGCGTTAGCAGCGCACGGCTTTGGCGATGAAGCCAGTTATAACGGGGCGATTTTAGATCCAGAAACCCGCCGAGCGTGGCAAACCAAAGCTCAGCAGTTACAGCGTCAGCGCGATCAATGGCAACACGAGCAACAAGAACGCGAGCAACAATTAACACGGCTTCAACTGCCAACGGACTTTGATGTGGAACAAGCTGAGGCAACCCTTGAAGCGACCCAAAACACGCTCAATGAAGCCTTAAAACAGCAAGGTGCTATTCAGGCTCAGTTGGCCCAACATGCAGCGTCTCAGCAAGCCCAACAGACCCACTTACAACGGCTGCAGCACCTGCAACGGGAAGATGAACACTGGAAAGTCATGTATGACTTGATTGGCGCGAGCGACGGCAAACGTTACCGAGATTTTGCCCAGGGACTGACCTTTGACGTGGTGCTCAGCCATGCCAATGTACAATTGCAAAAAATGAGCGGGCGCTACCTGCTGGTGCGTTCCAGCACCTATGATTTAGAGCTCAGTGTCATGGATCAACAGCAGGGGGGTGAAGTGCGCTCAGCGCAAAACCTTTCTGGCGGAGAAAGTTTTATTGTGAGTATGGCCCTGGCTCTGGGCCTTTCTCAAATGGCCAGCCACAACGTGCAGGTGGATTCGCTCTTTTTAGACGAAGGGTTTGGCACCCTCGACGAGGAGGCCTTAGAGGTGGCTCTGAACACCCTGGCTGAGTTACATCAAGAGAATAAACTCATTGGTGTAATTTCCCATGTGCCCTCACTCAAAGAACGCATTTCGACCCAAATTAAAGTCGCTCCCTTGTCCGGGGGCGTAAGCCGCCTTGAAGGCCCGGGCTGCCAGCACAAAAAAACATGAGCCCGCTTTAGCACATGATAAATACAGCAACTGGGATAGCCTAAAGCAACGCCTTCAAAGCACCTGAAATATCCGTTGGTCTTTTACTTTGGCTTACATGCAGAGCTTAAAAGAGGGACTCAGCTTTTAAGCTCTGCACAAGCGACTAATTACAAGCCCCGGCCTGTTTTGCCCCATAGGTGGCCTGGGCCGTGGTGTACTTGTCCCCCGCACGCGATGACAACTGTTCAATCAGCCCCTTGCACGAAAAGCCCATGATGTTCAGGTAATTCTTGGCGGATTTTACGGCCTGTTCATTCCAATCCACGTTGAGGCTATCCACGGCAGCCATGGCATCGGCCACAGCGTAACCATCGCCTGCGTCCGACGACAATTGCTAAATCAGCCCCTCCCGTGAAAAGCCAGAAAAGCTCAGGTAATTTTTGGCCGAGCGCGCCGCGTTTTTTTGAGCACCTGTGAGTCGGTCCACCGGCTCTTCTGCTTTGGGCGGGGTGGACACTTGCGCTTGCCTTGCCGGAGCTTCAGCCCGCTTTGTGGCGGTTCCTGTGGCCTCTGGATTTTGCAGCATGGCCCCAATAACCCCCAATATAATCAGCAGCGTAATCCCGCCGCCCACCAGCATAAAAAAACCTTTAATCAATTTCATCGAATCTATCTCCTTGGTGTTGTGTGATGTCAAAACCTTAGCAAGGCCATTTCAGGAAGCGGTATCACCTTTGCTTTCTAAAGAGAGATACCTTGTGCGGAAATGCCCCTGCTAAACTCTTTTAAAACAACCCCAAAAGGAGACACACACAATGTCAGCCATGGTTTTTTACGGAAAAACCCCCGTTTTTCGAGATGTGGTCAGCGTTGCGCAAAAACGCGTGTTTGAATACTTTGACGCCGAACAACAAAAGCCGGTGTTTAAGCCCGCACCCATTTTGCTTTTTGAAGGTTCGGTCAAACTTCACGGAGCCAATTGTGCTGTCACCTTTGATCTTGCCCAGAATACTCTCCAGGCGCAGTCCCGCAAGCATATAATTACCCCTGCAAAGGACCACGACGGGTTTGCACAATTTGTGGCGCAGCATGAGACCGCATTTCGTGATGTGATGCAGTTTTATGCAGAACACCACGGGTGGCCGCCAGAAAACAGAGGACAAATAACGCTGTATGGTGAGTGGGCCGGTGCTGGCATTAAAAAAACACTGCTGTTCACGCAATAACTTTTTGATGTTCGCAGGTAATCGTTCCACCCCACTTCTCCTGGGCGGCTTTTAAGATTCTGCCCGGGTGTAAAGTCATTCAGACATCACCGATACCGCTTCACCCATCAGCGACTAGTGAGCAGGCGCAGGGGGCGGCTCAAGCGGCTCGGTTGGCGGTATAGGCGCTTCTTCTTGCATCATTTCTAGCATTCGACGGAGCTCCTCAAGCCCCTGGGCATCCTGGGCATCGATCTCCCCAAAGCGGCCAAAATCAAAGGGGGGCATCTGCATGAATCCGCCGAAATCAAAAGCGGTAGGATGCCTTAAACGCTGGCTTTCGAGGCTTTCGGGCGTCAGGCGCTCAAAGACCTGACTGCGATGACTTTGAATTTGGGTCTCGGTAAAGGGCTCTATCCACTCGGGGCCCATCATGGCGGGCGATAGGTCTGCAAAGCCGTCGAGCAAGAGCAGGTTTTGCTGTTGAGCCGCAGCCGCCTCAGGCGGAAGCTGACCCACGGCCTCTTTCACGTGTGCCATCGAGGCAAGGGCTTCTTTGCGACTGAGCGTGGCAAAGTCAGGGGGCGTCATGCCCACTGCGCCGTATACCGCTTGTAAATTAGGCGCAAACACCTTTTGAAAATTGTCAGACACTTTGGGGTAAAAGCGCAGTTTCAGTGCGCGATCGGTCATGCCTTCGACACTTTCGCGCTCAGGTGCATCTGCCGACAACGAGCCCTGGCGGCGCTGCAATTGTTCATACAGGTCAAAGAGCGGTCCAGCGCCTGAGGTGGGGGGCAATTCCAGATCGCCGTTTAAATAAGCCTGGGTCTGATCAAACATATCCCCATCGGTGTGGTAGCTATCCATCGTATCAGGGTTTGCCTGATAGCCTTTTTCGGCGGACCACACGCTCACATTTTCGCCCCGAATGCCCAGCCCTTTAGAGACCTGGGGACGATCTAAGCTCTCCACACGACCGCGTGTAGACTGCTCCCAGCGCCGCAGATGACCGGCCGAGTTGGTGCCTGTCGAAGGGGCGGTGCCCGTGTAAGCCCAGAAGGTTTTTAAGTTGGGGAAGGCGTCTTGAAAGCGATCGGCATTGAATTTAAAACCGCTGTTGCAGCCGCTAATGTGTACGTCTTCAATTTGTGCGGCGGCCTTTGGCATCACTTCAGCCATCGACTTCAGGGTATCCAAAGAATAGGCGCCCCGCCCTTCTTCACCAAAAATATCTTTGCCATTAGAATGCCCGGAAAGCACCATCCGTGAGGGAATGGCTTCTCCGTTCTCACCTTTGGCCCACACCTTAGCAATCTGAGCAAACTCATCGCGCATAGAGGGCTCCACGTTTAAGAGGACACCACTCAATTGTTGCTGTTGTTCTGCGGGCAAGTTTAGGCTTTGGGTAAAGCCTTCTACCCCAGAGGTGGTGGTTAAATCATAACCGTCCACCACGCCGTTGGGACTGTCTTGAATGACGTTGACTTTGCTGGCACCCAGCGATTTTTTAAGGGCCGCAGACTCAGGACCTGCAGCGGGGGTAACCCCCAGGAATAGAATATTGTCATTGGTGGGTTCAAAGCCTGCTTCAGGACGCGTCGTGGTCTGGGCTTGATCGGTTACCGCAGGCGTATCAGAAGCGGTGGGGCTAACCTCGGGGACCACAGGCGTTGTCTCTGCCGGCGGAGGCGTAAGGACAGGAGAGCTTACAGGAGGAAGGGGAACGGCAGGAGACGGCGGCTGAATCGGATTTGGCATAGTCACGACCTTAAGTGTAATTTTTTAAACAGCTACTTTAGCATGATTTTAACACAGTGGAGTTGATTATACGCTTTTGCTGCGATGAGCCTGTCGGGGATGATTGGGGTGAGCTGGAAACGCCCGTTCTAAGTGTTGTGCCTTCACCATAGGGTTCAGGTATTTGAGGCGCAGATAGTCTTCTGAACGTTCCAGCAGCTTGCTAAGGGATTTCGGGCTGAAATAAAGAAGTACGGTCTATTTCATTACTCCAGGGTGTAAATCAAGACCATTTGGACACGATCATTTTTAGCCACCGCAAAACCCAGCCCCAACTCCTGGTAATCCAGAGATTCACGAATCTCGCTGTTGACCCCCAGGTATTCTTTTTTAAAGCCAAAGGATTGGC
Source organism: Candidatus Sericytochromatia bacterium (assembly GCA_964229355.1). Classification (GTDB taxonomy): domain Bacteria; phylum Cyanobacteriota; class Sericytochromatia; order UBA7694; family UBA7694; genus CAXRDE01. The sequence goes on from CAXRDE010000025.1 coordinate 587,630, forward strand.
CCAGGGTTGTGATGACTGCTCTGGCGTCAGCTCCCACGCGCAAATTGCCCTTTGGGGTTTCTACAAAGGAAGTAGGGGCATACACATACAGGCCAATGACCTGCTGGTTATCAGGATCAATGACCACCATAACGTCATCGTACACATAGTGCGGTAATTCGCGGCCATCGCGATACAGCAGTTTTTCTTCTCCCACAGGATCGCCCAGGTTTTTAAGCACCTCTGCGAGCGATTGTTCTAAATAGACGCTCGCTTTACCGCCCTGGCCTCGCACCAGATGCGCACCGATACCGGGAACTATCCGTCCGGGCACCTTTTGGCCGTTTTTAAGATTCACATCCAGGGGATAAAGGGTAGATTTACCCAACTCGGTCAAAATCGTATTTCCTCGGGAATCCACCTGATCACGGCCGCAGTAAAGCCCACCGTCTTCATCAAAAGCATCGACGATATTGCGTCGGGCCGGAAAGCGGGCCAAACGTTGGGCCTCGTATACCGATACTGCCGCCTTCCAGGGTTCATTGAGTTGCTGGTAGGTGTAGCCTTTTTCGTAATGACTGCATGGAAAGTCAGGTGACAATCGAATACTTTTGTCGTAAATGCGCAAAGCATCGTGATAACGGCCTTTGTCAAAAAAGCGGTGACCCAGTAGGGTATACGTGAGCACCAAGCTGGATTGTAAAGACAATTTGATTTTATATACCTGTGCCTGGTCAGAGGAACTCGCCAGGGAATTAAGGATACGCTGATAGACAATCTCAGCGGTATTGGCTTCGGCAAGCGCCTTGTCATAATCGTACTGGTTCAGATATTGCGAGGCTTTGCGAATGCTGTCAAAGAAGACATCCACATGCCCAGCACGAGCAGGCAACGTGAGTGAGGTGGCAAGAAGAGTCGCCAGGATAATTTTTTTCATTTTCAACTCCAGAGCAAATATTTGTATGTGGAAAAGTGTACACAAGCCATTTCGCAAAACCGTATCACTTTTGCAGCGGATACCTTTTGCTGAAAACGGTGTTTTAAGCTAAAGCAGAACTTTCAAACCAAGATATACAAGAAACAAAGGTGAAAACATCATGACAACCCCCACCATCGAGACCCCAACCCGCGAGCATCAGGCCCTGAGCCTCTTTTTTGAAAAGATTAAAACCATGGGTTTTATGGCCCGTCTGTTTCATTGGAAACCTTTTCTCACCCTGAGTTTTGAAGCCTATGCGCAGTACCAAAGCTTAAGCAAAATGCGTCAGGCGCAACAGAAAGCCAACTGGACAACGCGCACGAACGCCTGCGCCTGGAGCAAGAACACGCCCTGGCCCAGCAGCTTGAAGCCATGAAGGCCGTGTGGCAAAGCCATGAAACCGCCGTCGAAACACGGATCCAGGACATTTGCAACCGCCACCATATTGAAAGTGTTCACCGCGAAAAGGTGCCCTTTAAAGGCAAGCCGGACAATACCCTACGTATTGCTGGTGAGTACCTGATTTTTGATGCCAAAGCTCCTCTGAGTGATGATCTAAAAACATTCGGAACCTACATTCGCAATGCCGCAGAGCAGTTAAAGAAGTACGCCACACAAGAAGGCGTCAAAAAGGACCTCTTTTTGGTGATTCCCAACAATACCGCTGCGTCCATTAAAGAAAACTTTTTGAACCTGTCAGATTACCGCGTGTTTGTGGTGACTTTAGATGCCTTAGAGCCGATTATTTTGTCGCTACTCAAAATTGAAGAGTACGAGTTCACTGAGCAACTTAGTCCCGAAGAGCGCGCCCAGATTAGCCGGGTTATTGGCAAATTTGCCCACGCCGCCAAACGCAAAATTCAGATCGACAGCTATCTCAACAGCCACTTTTTAAGTCTGCTTGAACAATGCGATCAGCTACCTGAAAACTTTTTAACCGAGGCCCAGGCTTACGAGAAGTCCGACAAGCTCAACCCCCCCATGGAAAAACGCATCAAAACCATCTCGCTCAAAGAAACCCAAAAGTCCGTCAAAAAGCTACAAGCCAGTGCCCAGGCCGAGAACATTCCCGTGGGTGTGGCCTTAACGCTTATCGACCGAATTCCTGTAGAACAGATTTAAAAAGGTGACCACCATGAAAGATATTCCCTTCTGCCCGCAATGCCAGGAGCCCACAACAAAAGCAGGCGGCTCTGGTCGAACCTATTGTAATCTCTGTGGTTGGGTTGACACCCGCGAGCAGACCCAGTCCACTGTAAAACAAAAGGTCTCAGAACCTTCGCTACAGCTGTCAGCATCTGCCATGACAAATCTCTCAGAAAAAGTACAAAAAAGGGGAGAAGAGGTCACCCAGTATTTAAAAACCTCCGGTGATCGCTTTCCTGTGGTTAATTTTTTAGTCGTCGCTTTTTATATTTTAGGAAGCCTGTTCCTGACCACAAGTTTTTATCTTGTATTTCAAGATGGGTTAACGAAGAATGACGCATGGTCTTATGCGCAAAGGACATCCAACGAAATCAAAGTCATAGGACTATTTTTTGGGGTTTTTATCGGGTTGATGCATTTCGCCATCGCAGAAGGGTTTAAACTGTCACTGGCTATAGAAAACCATTTGTATACAATGCGAAAAAAAACAGAGGTTCAATCATGACCCACAAAGCCTATACGGTAATCCATCACACCGGTACGGCACCAGGCAGTGGCAAATTCATTACGGGCTACCATTTGGTATTGGATTACCACCTGGGACGGGTGCGCATTTACACACCCCATGCGCCCGATGCTGACATTGCGGTTGAAAACGAAACCCATCCTCCCCTTTATGCCGTGGGGCTGGTGGGCAACTATGACAAGTATGAGGTGCCGTTGCCCCTGCTCAATGCCCTGATCCATGTGTTGAGGCTAAAAATGCAACGCAAAGAGATTCCTGCACAAATTTACACCCACAGTGGTCTTCATCAGGCCATGAAAACACAACATGCACCAGCCTGCCCCGGCCGTTACCTAACTGAAAAATTGCCCGACATACGTGCACAAGTGCTTCAGCAGGTTTAAACCTGCCCTTCAGCGGGTATACTATGCGTACATCTCTCGCTGATAAAGGATATAACACCCATGAGTTGGTTTTCTGCTTTCCGTCCCACAGCATCACCGGCCACACCGCCCTCTACCCCAACACCCGCTCGCAGCGTTTCAGCTCAGCCCACCTCTCCCGCTCCAGAGGCATCGGTAGCCACTGCTGCTGAGGCCGAAGCCCCTGTGGTGGACACCCCAAACTTTTTAAGGAACCTCTTTGGTAACAGTCAGTATGAGCCCGATTCAGCCAATATTTTTGGGGGTGAAAGCAACCGTGCGGTGGTGGCAGGCTCTCAGGTCACAGATATTGGCGGACAGGAGGGAGGCCGTAATGGCATTCCAGACAGACAGGCCAATCGCATTCTTCAACAGACCATGGGAGATCAGGCCGACAGTCTGATTCAGCGCATGGACACCCTGAGAGACAGATTCAGCAGCAATTCAGAGCGCAACGAATTTAACCGCTACGCCGCGATTTTAGCGCGCAATATGCAGGGCGATCCCGAGGGCTTCAACGCCATCCTGACCCAAAGCGAAGCCATGCTCAATAACACTGCATATCCCGAAGCCCTGCCCAATGACGAGGTCATGCTCTCTGCCCTCCACGATATTGCCATGCCCCAAAATATCTCACAGCGTGAAATCGGCTCCTGTATGGCGGGCGCTGCCCAAATTCAAATGGCCATGGCGGATCCGCAACAGTATTTACAAATGGTGGATTCCCTGGCAGCGGGTGAATCGGTTCATTTGGGCGGTGTCGAACTGCCTTCAAACCTCACCTTTTTACAAGAGACCGGTGCCAATCATTACCGCACGCCGTCCACAGCCCTGGTACAAAACGCTATTTTAGACGCCATGCTCTATGCGGACTCAGACCATCGCATGCAGGAAAGAGCCTACGACAGCAGTGCCGTGATTCCCATGGCAGGCTTAACTGAGGATGCCATCCGGGGCTATATGAACAATGGGTTTGTGCAAAACAACGGCAATTTAATCATGGCCTTTCAGGCCAGTGACCAAAATCTGGATCGCATCAGTCGCGTGCTCAGCGATTTCACCGGGCAAAGCTATGCTCCGGCCCGTACCGAACAATTGGTACCCGATCCTGACAGTCCCGGGTTGTCCACCCGTGCAGTGGATCCTGCAGCCAACCGGGCCATGATTGAGCGTTTACGTAACATGTCACCGCCGCCTTCGGCCCAGAACCCCATTCTAAGCTACATGAACTGGACCACAGGACATACGCCAGAGGGTGACGTATCTCACGGGATTCATGCCCTCAGTATTGTAGGGATTGAAAACAATCAGGTGACGGTTTATAACCCCTGGGGCAGACAAGAAACCTTTTCACTTCAAGAGCTGGAACAACGCTTGCGGGGTGTTGTTTTACCGCAGTAAGCCCTGATACCGTTTCGCGAAATGGCCGGGGTATAACTTCAGTATCAAAATCCTGGAGTTAACCCCCATGAAACGCATTCCCTCACGCTATGCTTTAGCCACTTTAAGCACCCTTAAGGCTGCTGAGCTGAGGCAAGGCAACCGGCGATTCTTGACCCACGACCCTCAACACGCACCAGGGTATCAGCAAAGCACCCAGAAGAATCATGGCCCAGGTGCTTACCTGTTCCCGCTGATTGTTCCCGCTGATGCAGGAAGTGTTCGAGACGAAAGCGTTCAAGACACAGATTCGAGTCCATGCAAAACCCCTCATAGCGATTGTCTACGATACCACAAAGTCCACTTGCTGTTTGCCTAAAAAATCACTAAAATGATGCACTTCGCCCGTTCAAACGCGCGACATAGATAAGGTTTTAACCATGAAATACCGTTCGTTTTTGTCTTTCAGTCTCTTGTTTTGCCTCAGTTTTACCGCGTGTTCTCCTTCGCCCCAAACGCCTGACACCCCGGCTGCTTCAGCTTCACCCGAGGCCTCTAGCACCCCGACCACCAGCAGCGGTCGCGTCTTCACCGAAAGTGAAATAGACGCCGGGATCAGTTGTTTTGAAGCCAGCAGCAACACCTTAATCAAAGCCTCTGGTGGCCAGTTCCGCTTTGGTTTTGAAAGCACCCGCCGCAACAAAGGTCTACTGGAAGCCAGTAAGTGGCAGGATTACCTCAATACCCTGGGCAACTCAATGCTCACCCTGCAAGCCCAATCTGAAGCCGAAGCCTGTCTGTCTTAAGACACCTCAAGCATGCAGAAAAAAGCCCTCCATTTTGTTTAAAATGGAGGGCTTTTTTAAAGGGTGTTAAATCTTAATAACGGGCTGGACGCGCTTCACGGGGACGGGCTTCGTTCACCGTCAGGTTGCGTTCCATAAATTCCTGGCCGTTAAGTTGCGTGATGGCTTCTTGACCTGCAGATTCAGAGGTCATTTCAATAAAGCCAAAACCGCGAGAGCGGCCGGTGTCACGATCGGTCACGATGCGTGCGCTTGATACTTCGCCAAATTGGTCAAAGTGATCGCCAAGATCTTGTTCGGTGGTTTTAAAAGAGAGGTTGCCTACATAAATGTTCATGAAATAATTTCCTAATAATAATAGTGTTTAAAAACTCAGGGAGTAACTCAGCGAGGAAAAGGGAAATGACTGGAGCCTGAGAAAAAACAAAGAAGTTAATCACGAACGCGAGCCGGTTTACGAAAACCTTGCAAAATATTAAACTTTATTTAATATAGCAGGAATATTTTTAAAAAACAAGCCCCCTGGACAATTTAGAGTTCAAAGTCCGTTATTAAAAGGAGCGCAATGTAACGGGTTAAGGCAACAAAACACAATAGGGTCCAGGGATGACCTTCCTGATACCTTTTCGCGAAATGGGTGGGCTACGCTAAAGTGACATTTATTTAACTGACTCAGGAGTCAAAGCATGAACCCCCTCAATTTGCCCATCGTTCGTACAGCCCGTGATCTCGATGAGATCAACACAGCAGCAAAATCTGGTTATCTCATTGTTATCCAAAAGGCTGAGACAAACCCACCTTTTGGACGCACCTTAAATATCTACAGAAACACCAAAAGCGGTTTGTACAGCCAAGAACCGCTTACTTTAGACAACGCCCCTGAAAAATGGGAAACCGTCTTAGGTCCGTGGGAATACTTCCCACCACGTTTTAAAATCCCCTTTGCCGCCTACCTGGTTCCCACAGACCTTCCCGTGGGAACACAAGTCTGGCTTGAGGATGTGATTGAAGATTTTCACCAAAACCCTTATCAAGAGGGAGAACCACGACTCACCCAAACGCAGGCCACCTGGAACGGAAAAAACTTTGATATCCCAAATCCTGCCAATCAAGATTTTTAATAAAAAAGGAATCACGCATGAGAAACTCAAAAAACTTACCGGTCATTCGTACAGCCCGTGATATTGACAGCATCAATCAGGCGGTAAAAGCAGGTTATCTTATCGACTTAAAACCAGCCAATACAAACACTACCTTTAAAACCGAGGTGCATCTATTGCACAATCCGGCCACCAATACCTACTGCTGGGGAGTCCCAGATATTCGCTATACAGGAATACCTTACGAGATGGTGGGAGATACCTGCCAAAAACTCGACACAGTTTTAGGTCCCTTTGACGCTTTCCTGCCGCGTTGTCAAAACCCTTTTGCAGCTTATCTCATTCCAGCTCACCTTACACCAGGAAGCCCTGTTTGGCTGGAGGACTTGATTGAAGACCTTCCTGAGTTTTGGCATTACGGCTATGAGCGCCTCAATAGCGCACCCGGAATTTGGACTGGCAAAACCATTCAAGTGGACTTTAATCCCGATACAGATATGGCAGCTGTTTTGGGCTAAACATCGGCTAAACAAAGGAAATAAAAGCATGTATTACCACATTCCAACACAAGAGCTGCGAAATCACAGGCATGAACCCATCAAAAAGTTACATTGTCCAATCCCTCCTTCAGCACGCCAGGTTTCTTCACAAACTGAGCGAACCTTACATTGTGGGAACTGCCAGCATCAGGTCTTGATTGCGCATCAATACAATGAAGACGAACTAGAAGGCCTGATCGTGAAGCATCCTAAAACCTGTCTCATGATCAGCCCCCGTCATATACCCATGCTAAAATAAAGGACAACATAGAGAAATAGGCAGTTTCCATGACCCGTATTAGCCAAAACCCCCAGCCCTCGCCAGGTGTTTACCCAGTCGCTGAGCGCCGCAGATATTGAAGCGATGATGCGTAAAGCCCAGGCCATTGGCAGAGAAAATCCCGCGACGGTTATTCATTATGGGCCGTAATGATGTTACGATAAGGTAACAACAAACCATGAGCAAGCATCCATGTCAGATTTGATCGAAAAACATTTTCACGAAGAAATACAAGAGGTCTTCTTTTTTCGACCTATTGATGGGCAGCGCATTAGCACCATTTGCCAGCAATTTATTGCCCAATACCCCGACTTTTACAAGCCCTACGCTACCCTGGCTTTTTTAGCCGAAAAAGCCGGGCTTTACGCCGAAGCCAAAGTCCTGATGCGTCAGGCTTTAGAGCGTGCTCCCCTGAATAGCCGCGTGCAAAAAAACTACCGTCGCCTGGAGGAACTCTATCATGACTAGCATTAGCAATCGCCCTGTGACCCCCATATCACACCCCACACCGCCGCAGGGCCCTCCGCAAGCTCCGGCTACCTCGCCTGCCACAGAAGCGCCCGCAGCTGCCCCGCCGGCAGAAGCTCCCGCATCGCCAGAATCCCCTGCAGAGCCGGCCGTTCACAACGATGTCCAGGCCCTTGCCGCCAGTGAAACCATGGGACCCGAGCCCACGCCAGAGGCGCTGCAAGCCATGAGTGCTGTGGCAGAAGCCGCAGGAGACGTTTGTCTGACGCCTGAAGATCTGGGCAGCGCCATTATCGAGGAGGTGGATACAGAGCCCGATCTGGGTGCCTTTGGCCAGGCCATTGCAGGAGCAGCCCCGGGTTCCCAGGCCAGCATTCGCCTGACCGCAGGCGTTCGCGTGGGTGCCCCCACCGGCACAACGCCCGCAGGGGTATCCGCTTCATTTCAGGGTACCGCTGAACTGTCGGTTTCAAGGGGAACAGGAGTGGGTGCCCCCTATGTGGCCACCCTCAATCTCGGGGTCGAAGCCCAGGCGCAAATCAGGGCCCTGGGCAGTGAAATCAGCCTGGAGTTTGCCAACAGTTGGAATAACGGTGTCGCTTTTTACAATGCTGAACAGGTGGAGCAATTTGCGGGCCTAAGCGCCAACCTCATGACTCAGCTGGGCAGTGGCGATCGCCAGGGCGTCAGTGACGCCATGACAGCGTTATCTGACTTTGCTGAAGATCACCGCTTTCAGTCCACCACCCTGAGCGGCACGGTGGCCGCAATAGTGGCGGACGGTCAAACCGGGTTTTCACTGAGCCATGAACGCTCAAACAGTGTGTTAGAGAGTTATGACGATGCCAACCAAAATGGCCAATGGGATTTTGGAGAAGCCTCTTTACAAGAAACCGTTCGCGAAGAGAGCTATCGCGGCACTTTTCACGGTCAAATCGCAGGTCAAAATGTAGCCGTTACGGTGGCCACGACTTCCGCCGTGCTTGAAGAGCGGGTCACGGATCCATTGGGGCTTTTTAATGAGGAAACCGAGAGGGGCACCGAAAGCAGCCAGGCCACCCGTGTGCGCCTGACTTTAAGCCCGGAGACGCTTCGCCTTGCCAGTGACAGCGAGCTCATCGGTCTCATTGAAAGCGGATTATCCTCGCTGCCCAACGCCGCCGCCAGCGGGCTCACCGGTGCAGAAATTCGCGGGTTTATCCCCGGCCTAAGGGAGGCTTCCTCTCGCGAAAACCGTGCAGGCAGTATTGTTTTTGAGGTCGCCTTATTAAGTGAAACCAATCACGAAACCAACGAAACCACCTATACGCCATCAGCACGCTTCGGATTAGATGTACGATACCGTGCAGAGCTTGAAGTGCCCGTCGCCGCCGTCGTTCAAGCGGTAGGTAGCGTTGAGATCTCCAGCACCTACCTGATGCCGTTGGAACGTTAACCCATGTCTGAATTGCCCACCCATACCCGCGAAATTCAGATCACGGGGAATTTAACCCTGGCCCACCCTGACACCAACCGTCCGCTGCACTGCAAATCCGTGCTCCTGCGTTATAACGCGACGCAGGAACAGTCCAGTCTCACCGCCGCATTTACCATACATGCCCGCAGTCTCAAAGACATCGAGCGCTTATTTGGGGTGCTGCCAAGAGATCAGATCTTACACGTGGAAATGGAAGCGGACGTGGTGCAACAATACCACGCTGCATTTTTTGCCGCCGCCGATGAACAGGCTTTTTTAAAAGTCGGTGACTATGTGTGCTTTATGCTGCAACATTACCACCTGCGCGATCAGATTTACATTTCTTAACATGCTAGAATAAAACCAGCAGCCAAAATCTCAGCATCAGGAGTTAATTATGAATATCCAATCACGTCCCCAGGTTCAACCCACCCCCGTCACCCAAACCACGGCCCCGACAGCACCCCCACAAGCGCCTAAGACACCGGACTCCACCCAAAGTACGTCCCCGTCAAATACCCCCATCCTTCAGCGCAGCAGCCCGTCTTCTTCGCCCACCCTGGCAAGCCCTGAAGAACAAAAAAAGATTGAAAATACAATTGCGCAAAGTAACCCGCAAGCGCTCGAAAGCAACGCCCACATGCTTGCCCAACAACACGTTCATCTCGCAATGCAAACACAGGCTTTGGCCCTGCGCACCCAGATGGCCAGTCAGGCCATGGGCCTTAGCACCCAATTACTGACCAACGCAGTGCAGCAGCAACAGGTACAATCCGTTCTCCTGGTAGAACAAAGCACCCGCTTAGACACAGCACATACTGTTATCAATCCGTCAACGCAAAAGCTACACGACGTCGATGTTCAACACATGCAAAAAGAAAGCGCGCGGCAAACCCAGTTCAACGGTCTGCTCATGATGCCAGACCCTGGCTCGACCCAACAGCGCATGAAAGTCGCAGGCCAGAACTTACAGGCCCGAAGTCAAGAGGCCCAGACGCGTTATGCCCTTGCCCTTCAACTGGCCGAGGGTGACGGTCCCCAAATAAAAGCAGCGGAAAAGCACTTTCAACAAGCCACAAAGCTCAACAACCTGCTCTTTCAGGCAGAGCAAGGCAACCCTGATCTACTGAATCCTTTCAGCACAGGAGGACTGGGACAAAGTAATCCCCATCGCGGTACGTTGGTCAGTCACTACGGCGGTGTTCTGGGTGAGGCTCAGCAACACAAGGCAGAGCACCTGGTGAGCCTGGGGACCCACCAGCAACACATCGCACAGGCAGAAGAAGCATTCAAACAATCCGAAAACAAGTTATCTCAGGTGCAAGCGCAAGAAAACCAGCTCGACAGTAGCATTAAAAGCGTGAAACGTTCTATGGAGAGCGTGAAAAACCATCTTCAAAGCGTTCAAGGCCCCTTAGATAAGATGTCCACACGCATCTCCCCGGCCCCTGATTACCAGGTGGGAAAGTATCCACAGGATACGAACCCCGATAAGATGATCGAACACTATGACCAAAAGATGGCCGCATTGGAACGGGATCTGGAGCAGTTAAATACGCAAACCCACGAAATCCTGCAGGCAAAAATTGAAACCGTCCGCGAAGACAAATCCATGAGCAATGTAGAAATCAAAAACCTCGTGTTGAGCAAAGACAAAATCGCCGACAACACCCAGCTGTCAGCCCATGAGCCAGCCTTAAGCAAAACCCACTTCACAGAGACAGAGCAGCAAACCCTGAATCAACGCAACCAACTGATTGTTTTGAAACAGAGGTATCTTGAAAGCAAAACCATCATGGAAAACGAATTACAACAAACCCAGGCTCGCTTCAGTGCACTGCAAAGTGAAAAAGTAGATTTAGAAGGTCAAAAACAGGCCCTACAGCCCACTAAATCAGACCTCAATAGCGAGGTGCAAGCACAACAACAAGAGCTAGATCAGCTTCAGCAACAGCTCAAGCTGATGAAGTCCCAGACCAAACTCTTTGATTTCAAAATCGAAGCAGCCACCCTTCACTTGCAATACAACAGCACTTTAGTGAGTGTGCCTTAAGGTATGTTTCTGGCCATTGAGGCCCAGCTCACACCAGGCAGCGATCTGGGTTATTTGCTTCACAAAAATCCGACCCGCCACTACACCCGCTCCAGCCCGGTAGGTCAGGTGCATGTGCTGTACCCTGAGGTGACGGCCACCCAGGCTCAGGCGCTGATCCTACTAGAGGTAGATCCCGTGGCGGGTGTGCGTCAAAAGCGGGGCCACACCTTAGGCATGGATCAGTACGTCAACGATCGGTCCTTTGTGGCGGGCTCTTTGCTCTCGGTGGCGCTGGCCCAGCATCTGGCCTCGGCCCTTAACGGCCACGCCAAAGAACGCCCGGAACGCGTACACGAAGCCCTTCCTTTAAAACTCACCTTAGCTGCCGTGGCCAGCCGGGGGGGGCCTGAACTTTTTGAAACCCTCTTTACGCCCCTGGGTTATCGCTGGCGGGCGGAACGCTATGCTTATGCCGAAGGCCTTGCTGAAGACCGCGAAAGCCCCTATTATACCCTGACCCTTGAACACTGCTTGCCCTTGCAAAAAGCCCTGCAGCACCTGTACATTTTGCTGCCCGTGCTGGATCGGTACAAACATTATTACTACGACAAGGCCGAAGTCGAAAAGCTGCTGCGCCACGGCGAAGGCTGGCTTGAAGACCACCCGGCACAACAGTTCATTGTCCGCCGTTACCTGAGTCACCGCCCCACGCTGGCCCAGCAGGCCCTGGCCCAACTGGCACAAATGGCCCCGGAAGACGTGGACACCCAACCCGGCGCTGAAGAACAACAACTCGAAGCCCCACTGAGCTTAAACAAGCAGCGCATTGCCTGTGTGGTGGACTATGTGAACGAAGTACTGGCGAGCGATAGCAGCGCCAAACGCTTAATCGACCTGGGCTGTGGCGAAGGCCAGGTGTTGCAAGCCCTGCTCAAACACACCGCTTTGTCAGAAATGGTGGGGGTAGATGTGTCGTCCCACGAGCTGGAACGGGCGGAGCGCCGTCTGAAGCTGGAGCGTATGCCCGAGTACCAGCAGCGACGCCTGCAATTGCATCAATCCTCAGCCCTGTACAGCGACAGCCGTTTACACGGGGCCGATATGGTGATTTTAGTGGAAGTGATTGAACACTTAGAGCCTTACCAGCTGGAACGCCTGGCGCGGGTGGTCTTTGGGGAAATGCAGGCCAAACGCCTGTGGATCAGCACCCCCAACCGCGAGTACAATAGCGTCTTTGGCATGCATCCGGCGCACCTGCGCCACAGCGATCACCGTTTTGAGTGGACCCGTGCCGAATTTCAAAGCTGGTGCCAGGGCCAGGCCATGACCTATGGTTATACGGTCAGTTTTGGGGGCATCGGCCCCGAAGACGCGCAACACGGTCATCCCACCCAGTGGGCCCGTTTCAAGGAGGCATCCCATGGCTAACGCAAGTCCTCAGGCCAAGCCCTTTCGCATTGAAGTGCCTGAGTTGTGTCTCATTATGCTGGTGGGTATTTCGGGTTCAGGCAAAAGCAGCTTTGCCCGCCGTCATTTTTTGCCCACCGAGGTGGTGTCTTCAGACGTCTGCCGCGGCCTGATTAGCGACGATGAAAACAACCAACAGGTGAGCAGCGAAGCCTTTGATTTGCTGTATACCATCGCTGAAAAACGCCTGCAGCACGGCAAACTCACGGTCTTAGACGCCACCCACGTGCAGCCCGGTTCTCGGTCAGGCGTTCGCCAATTGGCCAAACGCCAGGATGTACTCACCATCGCCATTGTACTCGATGTGCCCTTAGAAACCTGTAAACTGCGCAACCACGCGCGAGAAGACCGTAACTTTGGCGATACTGTGCTCTATCGCCAACAGCGGCAATTGCGCCAGACCTGTAAACAACTGCGCAAAGAGGGTTTTCGCTATGTGCACGTGCTCAAAAGTCCCGAGCAGATAGAGCGGGTCGAGATCGTGCGCAAGCCATTGTGGAACAACAAACGCGACGACGCAGGCCCCTTTGATATTATCGGGGACGTGCACGGCTGTTGCGATGAACTGGAAAAACTCTTACACAAGCTGGGGTATGAACCCTGGGAGCACACCTGGCGACACCCCGAAGGGCGGCGGGCCTTCTTTGTGGGCGACCTGGTGGATCGCGGCCCCCGCAATCTCGACGCGCTTTTTTTGGCCCGCGATATGGTGGCCGCCGGTCAGGCCCTGTGTGTTCCCGGCAATCATGAGATCAAATTTTTACGCTATTTAACGGGCAAAAACGTCAAATTAAATCACGGCCTCGAAAAAACCGTGGCCGAAATTGAGGCGCTCCCCCCCGAAGCCCAGGTGCAAGTTAAACAGGAAGCCGCCGATTTTATCGAAAATTTGGTGTCACATTATGTGTTAGATGCGGGCAAGTTGGTGGTGGCCCATGCGGGCCTAAAAGCCGCTTACCAGGGCCGCAGCTCGGGGCGGGTGCGCAGTTTTGCGCTGTATGGCGACACCACAGGCGAAATCGACAGTTTTGGGCTGCCCGTGCGTTTGGATTGGGCCGCCGCGTATCGCGGTGAAGCCCTGGTGGTGTACGGCCATGTGCCCGTGCCCGAGGCGGAATTTGTCAATAACACCATTGATGTGGACAACGGCTGTGTCTTTGGGGGCCAGCTTACCGCCTTGCGCTACCCTGAACGGGACATTGTGTCCGTGCCCGCCCAGGAAGTGTATTATGAGCCGGTGCGCCCCTTGCTGGACGAGAGCGGCCGCACGAGCCAACAGCAACTCGATGACGTACTGCACTGGTCCGAGGTCAGCGGTAAACAGTACCACCACACCACGGTGCGCAAAACCCTCTCCATTCAGGCCCCTCAGGCTGCCGCTGCTTTAGAAGTGATCTCTCGCTTTGCGGTGGATCCCCGCTGGCTAGTGTATTTGCCCCCCACCATGTCGCCCGTCGAAACCGCCAGCCACCCGGACTATTTAGAGCATCCCCACGAAGCCCTGGCCTATTACCGCAATCAGGGCCTGAACACCGTGGTGTGCCAGCAAAAGCACATGGGCTCTCGGGCCGTTATGGTGCTCTGCCAAAGCCCTGAAGTGGCCAGGCAACGTTTTGGACTGACCCAGCCCGCCTGGGGCAGCATCTATACCCGCACGGGCCGCGCTTTTTTTAAAGACACCCCCCAGGAGCAGGCCCTGCTGCAACGGGTAGCGGCTGCCGCTGAAGCCGCCGGACTCTGGCAAGCGCTCAAGACTTCATGGATGGTGCTGGACTGTGAAATTTTGCCCTGGTCCGCCAAGGCAGGAGATCTCATTCGTAACCAATATGCCGCGGTGGGCGCTGCAGCCGAGGGGGCACTGAGCCGCTTAAACCCACTGCTCGAAAAAGCCCTGCACAATCCATCCCTCGCCGACAGCGAAACGGTTCAGCAATTGGTCCAGCGCCATCGGAGCCTGGCGGATCACACCCGGCGTTATCAGCAGACCCTCCAGGGCTATTGCTGGCCCACCGGTGAAGCGGTGGGTGACGGTCGCAATCCCCTGGCCCGCATTCAGGTGGCCCCCTTTCATCTTTTGGCCAGCGAAGGTCAGGTGCACAGCAAACGCTCCCATGTATGGCATATGGAACACCTGCACAGCCTGGCGGTGGCCGACCCCGAGACGTTGGTGGCCACCGACTTCCGTCAGGTGAAGCTCAATGATCCCGAAGCCTGCGAGGCCCTGACCCAGTGGTGGTTGGCGCAGACCGCCGACGGCCATGAGGGCATGGTGGTCAAACCCTTTGACTTTTTGAGTTATCGCGGCAATGACTACGTACAGCCCGCCTTAAAATGCCGGGGGCGCGAGTATCTGCGCATTATTTACGGTCCTGACTACACTCGCCCTGAAAACCTGAGCCGCTTAAAACAGCGTCACCTGGGTCGCAAACGCTCTTTAGCCATGCGTGAATTGGCCCTGGGTCTTGAGAGCCTGGAGCGTTTTGTGCAGGGTCAACCCCTGCGCGAGATTCACCGCTGTGTGGTGGGCATTTTGGCCTTAGAGTCAGAGCCGGTGGACCCCCGGTTATAGCGCGTGGGTGCATTTGCGCAACCTTTAATGACGGGCCACCCCTTGCTGATTTAATGTTCAAACGGTATCATGCAGCTAAAACCATGTCAAATTTCAAGTCATTTTTTAAGATTTTAGGCCTTGTGCTCTGTTTAGGCCTCTCTCTGCGTGCACACGCTCATCCTTTAGCGGTCTATTCGAACCAACAGCCCGAAGGCTTTTATTCCTCTACCGCAGACAAGCAGTGGCAAGCGCTGTTCTTGCCCCCTCGCAGCGCCCACGACTTCCGGCGCACGCCCACAGGCCAGGTACTCTACCAGGATAGCCGTTACGACTGGTATGCTTTGGACCTTAAAAGCCGTAAAACCCAGTTGCTGGCCAAAGACAAAATCTTTGCCCCCGGCTTCATTGAGATATTACCCGTGCAACGCTCTGATGGCAGCTATTATGCCAAACGCATTTTGCCTTATGGTCTTGAAATTTACCGTCTCAACGCGCAAAAAGCAACGCCGTTTTTAAAAAAACCAGGGCTTTACGATTTCCAACCCCTGCCCGATGGCTCCTACGTTTACGTGATCTGGACGGGTCAGGGGCAAGAGTCCCCGGACTTCGCGGACTTTATTCCCGGTCAAACCATGCAGCTCTGGCACAAGCCCCTTTCGGGCAATGCCCGCCTGTTGGGAAAATTTGAAACGGTGCTGGGCCTACAGGTGGCTGCGCGTTCTCAGGTGCTGTTTTTCACCCCCGGTAAAAAGCAGGGTAAGCGCAGCTGGCGCTTAATGGCCATCGATGTCCCACAGCGTAAGGCCCGTTCCCTGGCCGAAGTTCCCCAGAGCGATTCTCGAGGCTACCCCGAGCTATTGGCATGGCCTCAGAGCGACTGGATCGCCTACCCTGAGGCCATGGTACCCCACGCCGTTGACCACATGCCCCAGGCTTTTATACGTCAGCATGTACCCAGCGGTGCCCGCCACGCCCTGGGCACACTCTCGGCCCTGGCACGCCAGAAAGGGCAGGGCACTCCTGGCTACATCACCAGCGTGGTCTACGGTCCCGAAGGCAGCCCCGAACACACATTGGTTTCTTACGCCCTGGCCACGGGTCAAGTGGTGGATGAACACCCTTATCTGTGGCGAGAGCTCAGCCCTGAATACGTCATGTCAATTTCCCCTTAAGGAGACACCTTATGCCACCGTTTATTTTCAAAGGAATGCTTACCCTGGGACTCACCCTGGGTTTTAGTCTGGGCTCCAGCCTGTTCGTGGGGGGTTCTTCGGCCCATGCCAAATCAGAACATCTGTTTTGCCCCATTATCCGGCTAAAACCCGCCTCAGAGGGCTTGCAGGCCCTGATACACTGTGGCAAAGTCGACGGCCTCTCAGACCAGAGTCAAGTGCAATCTCTTTTTCAACGTTATGAAAAAGGCGTGCGCCATGGCAAGGCTTACACCCTGCCCCAATTGCGCCTTGACCCGGTGGGCGAACTTTACAGCGAAGTTCAAATTCCCCGGCTTCCTGAAGGCGATGAAACCCTCCAGGTGGGCGACCTGGTGACGGTCAGTGTCGAGGTGCCCGACATTGCGGCAAGCCAGACCCTGTTTCGTCTCAGTCTATTGCACGTCATTTTTCAACAACAAACCATGACGCCCAATCCCTGGGTGCAGTACCGCGACTATCTGCGTCAACCCACCTACGACTTTCAAACCACACGCTTAGTGTCTATGCTCATCGAGATTTATGAAACCGCTGCCTTTGCCGATGAGGTGGCGGGCACCGACCCCATGGTGGGCGGCCGCTTTGAAGGACTCACCCTCAAAGAAGCCATGCTGAAAAGCAGCACCGCCGATTTGGCGGATTTCTTTGCTTTTGTAGAAGCGTTCCCCGGTAAATACATCGGTTACACCTGGAAGCTGCCTGAAGTGTATGCCACCTGGATTCTCAACAAAACACCGGGACCCGATGATCCCAATGTCGAAAAAAACCATGAAGAAAAATAGGCGGCGTCTGCTCCAGGGAGTCATGGTGGGAGCCCTTGCTGGTTTGGTGGTGTTTGTGTCTGGCCCTCGCATTGACCAAAACGAAGCCCTGCGCCCCTTGCAACTGCCTGAAAATCTGGAGCAGTACCTCAGCCAGAGCGAAAGCCGCTACCCCGATATTATTCCCGGCACCGAAAAGGCCCTTGTGTGGGCTGACGCTCCAGGCCAGCAAACAGAATTTGCCATCGTTTTTCTACACGGCTTTTCGGCCAGCCGTCAGGAGATCGCCCCCATCCCCCAGACGCTGGCGCAACAGCTCAGGGCCAATCTTTTTTTGACGCGCTTTACGGGCCATGGTCGGGGCTCAGAAGCCATGGCCGAGGGCAACGTCAACCAGTAGCTCAACGATACCCACGAAGCCTTTGAAATCGGCAAGCGCCTGGGTAAAAAGGTGATTGTGATGGCGGTGTCTACCGGAGGCTCAGCGGCCACCTGGCTAGCCGCCCAACAGGATCCCCGTCTGCATGCCCTCATTCTGGTGTCGCCGAATTATGGGGTGCGGAACCCTTCCGCCTGGCTCATGACCTTGCCCTGGGGCAATGTGTTGTTGCGCTGGGTGCAGGGCCCTTACCGAGAATGGCAGCCCAAAAACAAAGCCGAGGCCACCTACTGGACCTGGCGCTACCCCTCTTCAGCGCTTTTGCCCATGATGGGCATGGTGCAGCTCAGCCAGCGCCAAGCCTTTGAAGCCATCACCACCCCCACCCTGCTGATTTACCATCCTGAAGATCAGGTGGTCAACGCCCAGCGTACCGAAGCCCTCTTTGACAGATGGGGGGCAACCCACAAACAACGCTGGGTCTATCCCCACTCCAAAGACCCCGACAAACATGTGCTAATCGGAGACATTGTATCGCCCGGCTCCACCCCGGAGGTCATCTCCGAAATGTTGCAGTTTTTACAGAATTTAAAAAAATGATCGCTGCTGAAAGCGAAGGCCGTCCAGAATCTGCTGGACCCGTTCTGCAGAAAGTCGGCCAATATACCCCTGCAATTCAGATTTTTGCAAGGTACACAACTGAGAGACCACCACCACACTGGCTTTGTCCAGTCCCGCTTCACCCACCGCCAGCAAAACATTGCCGGGTTCTTCGTGGGCCCGACGCAGGTTTGAGGTCAGCGCACAGGCCACCACCGTCTCCAGGCGACTGTGATTAAACAGATCCGCCTGCAGAATCACATGGGGGTGCAGTAAATCAGGCCGTGCGGTTTCGCGTGGGGCAAACGCCCAAAAGATATCGCCCTGAAAAATCTTTTGCATGGGGGCCTCCTCATTCATTTCCCCAAATTTTAACAGAAGCCCTCCCACCCTATATACCCAACCCCCTATAATGACACCATGCTGATTCAAAAAAATCAAATCTCCGGCCTCATCCTGTGTAGCCTCATTGCCCTTGTGGCCATGGCCCTGGCTCCCTTTTTGCCCTTAAACGCCCTCATGGTGGCCCTGCTATTGGGCATGGCCCTGTCTGCCCTCTGGCAGGTGCCCACAGCCTGGCGACCCGGCGTGATCTTCAGCATGAAAAAGGTCCTGCGGCTGGCGATTATTTTATTGGGCTTGCGTCTGAGCATGGCCGAAGTGCAACAACTGGGATGGAGCAGCCTGGGCCTGATTCTGCTGTGCGTACTGAGCACCTTTGGCGTCACCCTTTTGTGGGGACGCTGGCTCAAACTCAGCACCCCCGGCAGCGTGCTCATGGCTTCGGGGATCTCGATTTGTGGGGCCTCAGCGATTTTGGCCGCCGATGCCATTGTCGAAGCCGAAGAGAGCGAAACCGTTTATGCGGTGGCCACCATTACCCTGTTAGGCACCGTGGCCATGCTCAGCTATCCGCTCTTACAAAACCTCTTGCACCTGTCTGAGCTGCATTACGGTTTATGGGTGGGCTCTTCGGTACATGAGGTAGCGCAGGTGGTGGCCGCAGGCTTTGCCCAGGGCGAAACCACGGGGGAGCTGGCCACCATTACCAAGCTCACCCGCGTACTGTTATTGGTCCCCATTATGCTTGCGCTGGCCCTGTATCAGCGGCAAAAGACCCACCATCAACAGAGCCTTCAGGTGCCCATTCCCTGGTTTGTGTTTGGCTTTTTAGGGGTCATGCTGATTCACCCGCTCTTGCCCACCGTTCTCACCCAGCCACTGGGTGTTTTGGGGCAATTCACCCTGACCCTGTCCATGGCGGCACTGGGTCTTGAAACCCGCCTCGATAAATTGCGGGCCGCTGGCCTGCGACCGCTGTATTTGGGCGTACTCAGTAGCCTCTGGATCAGCGGTATTTCGTTGGGAACGCTTTATCTCTTGCAGCCTTAAGGATTATTTTTCAAGATCCCAGACCCCATCCCAATGCCTGGGTGGAGTAGCAAAGGCAGACAAACGCGCTAACATGGGGCCACACAACGGATCATGGTTTACAGACAACGCCCAAATTCCCCGTGCAGACTCAAAATCACCCTGCCGGTAAGCGGCAAGCCCCTGCAAATAAGGCGCCCGGTGGTGCACACTCTGATAACGGGCATATTGCGGGTCAAAGGTGTATAAGGTAATTGGCCTTTGACGGCCCTTGAGCCGGACCCGATCCACTTCCCGCATCCACTGGGGGGCCTGCAGACCTGCACAAAATGCATCAGAGGCCAGAATTTGGGTGCCGTAATGGGTATTGGCACTTTCTAAGCGAGCGGCGGTGTTCACAGTATCGCCCACCAGATCAAAGGACGGATTTTCTATCAAGGTCAAGGGACCGTAATGCAGCCCTACCCGCAAACGCAAAGGACCAAAACGCTTATAACTGCTAAACAGTGCCACGGCCCGGCGAGCAAAGCGTAACGCCTGCTCAAAATCCAGTACAGCAGACTCGGTAGGGTACAAATGAAAAGCCCCAATCAGCCCATCCCCCATCATTTTAATGGGGTATCCGCCCAGAATCAAAAGGCAATCTTCTAAGGCTTCCATGCAGGCCTGTAAATAAATGGAAAAGGCACTGCCGTGCTGTTCACTTAAGCGGGTAAAACCCGCCAAATCCACAAAGACCACAATGCCCGAGGCCTCAGGGACAATCGGCACCGCAGGGCCTGTCATCAGTGAAAAGCGCTGCCCCCCGACTTCAAAGGTGTCTTCAGGCCGTAAAATAGCCTGTAAGAGTGGCACACCATTGACCGTAATACCATTGGTGGAGTGCAAATCCCGCAAAATGTGCAGGGGGCCTTTGCGGTAAATGGCCGCATGAAAACGCGAGGCAAGGCGGGAGCTCAAGGTGATATGACAGCGTACATCACGCCCCAATAACAAAGCTCCCCCCTGAAGCCCGTAAACCTGATGGTCTTCCGTTCTCAGATACAGCCCTGTGTCTTGCGACACCAGGGCCGGGGGAGCATTGTGCACCCAGGTGGTGTGCAGGTCTTCCCAGGAATCTGGCTCGTGTTGCATTCCGTTAAGACAGGGCGTCCAATTCTGCTTGTACAGAGGTCAATTCATCGTTTTTGGCTTGCCAATCGGCATCACCAGCGCTTAAGCCGGACAGTTCTTTTTCAAGCTGCTGAATTTTTCGGCGCAGGTTCTTTTGGGCCTTGTAAGCGGCTTTACCGGTCAAAGCAGGTCCAGCAGCAGGCTTTGCTGATTGCCCCGCTTCGTGCTGTTGACTCATGACATTGCGGGCCTTCAAAGACACATCGCGCTCCAGGTGGTCAGTGCTGTATTTTTCTAAAAAGTCCCGATAAGAGCCTCGGAAATCAAGCATGCCGTCGGGCTTCAGCTCAATAATACGGGTGGCCACTTTGTCCACCAGAAAGCGGTTGTGCGATACCAACAGCAGGGTGCCCGTGTATTCACACAGCGCTTTGGTTAACATTTCAATGGCTTCTAAGTCTAAGTGGTTGGTGGGTTCGTCTAAGAGCAGCACGTTATTGGGTACCAGCATCAGGCGTGCAAACACCAGACGGGTGGCTTCGCCCCCGCTTAAAGAGGTGACTTTGCTATACACATCATCGCCCGAAAAGAGCATGCGCCCGAGCAAATTGCGAATAAAGGCAATGGTGGCGGTAGCGTCAAAGCTATACAGCCAATCGTTGACGGTAATGTCTTCCGACAATTCGTCATGGTAATCCTGGGCAAAATAGCCGGGTTTGGCTTCATGGCCCCACTCAAAGCGGCCGGTAGAGGGCTCCAATTGCTCCATGAGAATTTTAAGCAATGTGGACTTCCCCACCCCGTTGGGACCAATAATGGCCACGCGATCGCCCCGTTCAATCTCAAAATTGAGATCGTGCAGGACCCGCTTGTCGTCAAAGGTGCGTCCCAGCCCCTCGACGGTCAGCGTGGTGCGCCCGGATTGGGCATGGGGGGTAAAGCTAAACTGAGGATACTGACGCGAGCTGGGCAGCAGATCAATGTCTTCCATTTTTTCAAGCTGTTTAACCCGTGACTGGGCCATTGAGGCATGGCTGGCCTTGGCTTTAAAGCGGCTAATAAACTCCTGCAGATCCGCCTTTTTCTTTTCCTGGCGCTCGATGGCTTTTTCTACCTGTTCGTGCTCCAGGGCTTTGGCATCGACAAAGTAGTCGTAATTGCCCGTGTACTCGCGAATGGTGCCAAAATCCACGTCTAAGATTTTGGTACACACATTGTTTAAGAACAAGTGGTCGTGAGACACCACCAACAACAACCCGGGAAAATCTAACAGGTAACTTTCAAGCCATTTGATCGAGTAAATGTCTAAGTGGTTGGTGGGTTCGTCCAGAATCAGAATATCTGGTGCCCCAAAGAGCATCTGGGCCATCAGCACCCGCAGCTTATACCCCCCGGAAAGGGTGTTTAAAGGCAACTCATGTTGTTCCACCGGAATGCCCAGACCATCCAGCATGCGGGCCGCTTCCGATTCAGCCGCGTAGCCGTCTTGCTGCAAAATCACCTCTTCGGCTTCGGCATACATCTGGGCTTCAGCCATGTCCATCTCGCCCTTGGCAGTGAGCTGATCCTGAATTTGGCGGGCTTCCCAGAGGGCGGTTTTGCCTTGCACCACCACGTCAATAATGCGCTGGTGCTCAAAGGCAAAGTGATCCTGCCTTAAATAGCCCACTTTAATGCTTTTGGGCCAGCTCATATCGCCCTGAAAGTCTTTGATCTCTCCGGTAATCATGCGCAGCAGGCTGGATTTTCCGGTGCCATTGGCACCCACTAAGCCGTAGCGTTGGCCGGGAAAAAGCTGAAGGTTCACGTTGGAGAACAGGGTGCGGTCTCCGAATTCGAGTTTGATGTTTCTGAGTTCGAGCATGGTTTGCGTCCTTGAATATGCGTTCTTAGTAATATAGCAAGCTCTGCGCTCATGCAGTAGATGATGCAAGACCAGCTTTGGTATGATAGGCCCATGGGACATCATCATGGACACCACCATCATACACACGGGCACGCCCACAGCCACGCCCATAGCCACGGTGCAACGCCATCCTCAGGGCTGGGAAGCGCGCTGCTGCTGAATACCGCTTTTACGCTGCTGGAGTTTTGGGGCGGCTGGTGGACCAACTCCACCGCTATTTTGAGCGATGCGGTCCACGACCTGGGGGACAGCTTTGCCCTGGCCCTGACCTGGTATTTTGAAAAGCTCAGTCACAAAGGTCGTACCGCCCGCTTTAGCTACGGGTATCGCCGCCTATCAGTGTTGGCAGCCCTGATTTCTTCAGGGGTTTTACTGGGCGGTTCGCTGTGGGTGCTGCTCGAAGCCGTCCCCCGCCTTTTTCACCCTGAGGCGGTACACGTGCCCGGCATGCTCGCCTTTGCGGTGGTGGGCATTGTGGCCAATGGACTTGCCTTCTGGCGTTTACACGGTGGCCTGGGCCCCGCAGAAAAAGCCGCGCGCCTGCATTTGCTTGAAGATGTCATGGGCTGGGTGGCCGTGCTCGTAGGCAGCGTGCTGTTGTATTTTACCGGCTGGCAGTGGCTGGATCCGCTTTTATCCATTGGCATTACTCTGTTTATTTTGTGGAATGTGGTGGGCAATATTAAGAGCTTTGGGGCGATTTTGTTACAGGCGGTTCCCGAAACCATCTCCCAGGAGACGCTGTTAGACAAGTTACGGCAGGTTCCGGGCGTTCAGGACATTCACGATGTGCACATCTGGACCTTAGACAGCCAAAACCATGTGATGTCACTCCATGTGTTGCTGGCTCCCGATGCGGGTCCAGCAGCACCCCTTAAACAGCAGCTGCGCACCCTGATTCACGCCCACGGCATTGGCCATGCCACACTCGAGTTAGAGTATCCCCACGAAGAATGCGTGGGTTGCGAAGTCCCGGCTTAAGGTTTACTGAAAGTTCTTTCAGGCGACTCATGAGTCGCCAATTGCGTATGCTAGAATAAGACGTAAATAGCGAATTTTAGGAACGTTTTTATGGTCTCAAGCGAAACCCACTATCTTTATCAAGAATTACAAGATCATTTCGCTAAAGACCCTACTTTTTTTGAATTTATTCAAAAAAGCAGCTTAGACGGGCTCTGGTACTGGGATCTAGAAAACCCTGAACATGAGTGGATGAGCCCCGAGTTCTGGACCACGCTGGGTTATGATCCCCTTACTCAACCCCATTCTCCAGAAGCCTGGCAAAAGCGAATGCACCCCGAGGATCAACAACGGGCCCTTGACAACGTTAAAGCCCATTGTGAAGACCCGGATATTCCCTATGATCAACATGTGCGCTATCGCCACGCCGACGGATCCACTGTCTGGATTCGCTGTCGGGGCCTGGCCCTGAGAAATGAGTCCGGTCAGGCCATTCGCATGTTGGGTGCCCACACCAATATTACAGCCCTTAAAACCGCCGAAGTGGCCCTTGCCGAAAAAGAAGCGTTGTGGCGTCTGGCCATGGAAGGCTCTGGTGTGGGGGTGTGGTCCTGGGACTTAAACCATGACCAGGTGGTTTATTCTGAAGAATGGCAGCGCATGCTGAAGTGTCAGACTATTGAAAACAGCCCCGCTGAATTGATGGCGCGCATTCATCCTGAAGATCTAAGAGATTGCCAGAAAAGTTTACAAGGCCTTTCGGAAGGCAAAGGAAAAACCTGTCTCAAACAGCACCGCATGCGTTGTGATGACGGCAGCGATCTCTGGGTGCAAACCCATGCCAAGGTATACCAGACCGATCAATCGGGAAAGGTTCAGCGCATTGTCGGCACCCAAATTGACATCTCCCACATCAAAGAAACGGAAATCACCCAACAATCACTGCTTAAAGCCCTCGAAGAACGCAGCCTCTTATTGAACACCAATAATGAAATGACGCGCACAGGCTGGTGGACCGTGGACCTCGCCACCGAAAAAGTGATCTGGTCGGAGATTACCCGTGAAATCCATGAGGTAGACGAAACCTTTGTTCCCCGTCTGGAAGACGGCATCTCTTTTTATAAAGAGGGCGACAGCCGTGAGCGCATTCAACGAGATTTGGATACAGCCATTACCTCAGGCTCTACCTTTAAGGGGGAGTACCAGCTTGTCACCGCCAAAGGCCGAGAGATCTGGGTACAATCCCTGGGCAAAGCCGAGTATAACGCAGCAGGAGAAGTGGTGCGTTTGCTGGGATGTTTTCAGGATATTACGGAACGCAAGGCCCAGGAACTTTCTTTGCAGCGTATGCTCAAAGCCCTGCGTCACAAAACCCTGCTTTTAGAAAGCAGTAACCAGCTGACTTCAACGGGCTGGTGGACCTATAACCTCCTTAACCAAAAAATCGAATGGTCCGAGATGGCGCGCAAAATTTATGAAGTCGGCGATGACTTTCAACCCAACGCCACTTCAGCCTTAAGGTTTTATAAACACCCAGAAACCCAGGCACAGTTAGAGCAGGCCTTTCAAATCGCCCAGGAAAACCAGAGTACGGTAGAGCAGGTTTATGAGATTATTAGCGCGACGGGCACCCCAAAATGGGTACATCTCATGGGTCAAGTCGAGTTTGAAGCGGGCCAGGCCGTGCGGTTATTTGGCGCTATACAAGATATTACCACCCAAAAAATGGCCGAACAAACCCTGATTGAAGCCCGGCAAAAAGCCGAAGCAGCCAACGAAGCCAAAGACAACTTTCTGGCCAATATGAGTCATGAAATGCGCACGCCCCTCAATGGCATTATTGGCTTTATGGAACTGCTTTTGCGCACACCGCTTAACGACGTACAACAGAGCTATTTACAGGCAGCCTCTTATTCAGCCCGTTCGCTGACCACAGTCATTAACAGTATTCTGGACTTCTCAAAGCTAGAGCACGGTGAAATTGAGCTGCAAGAAGAAAAAGTTTTACTCTCAGCCTGGATACAGCAAATGGCGGACGGTGCACTGGTTCGCATCCATCAAAAAGAGCTGGAGTTCTTACTCAAGATTGATCCTGAGCTGCCGGACTGTATCTGGGCGGATCCCATGCGCCTCAACCAGGTGGTAGAGCATCTGCTGGACAATGCCATTAAATTTACGGAGCGTGGTGAAATTGAGCTGAGCATTCGCTGGATCAACGACAATCCACAAACGTATCTGCGGATCGCCGTCAGGGACACCGGCGTGGGCATTGATGCTCAAAATCTGGCCCTCATTTTTGAGTCTTTTTCGCAGGTGGATATTTCGAGTACCCGCAAATTTGGGGGTCTGGGCCTGGGCTTGAGTGTGGTGCAACGCCTGTTAAAGCTTATGGGCTGTGAGCTGTGTGTAGAAAGCAGCCCTGAAGAAGGCGCCTTGTTCTGGTTTAATCTTCCTGTAAAGAGCGAAAATCTGCCCCGGGAAACCCAAAGCCTGGGCATATCTCCCCATCTTAAACGGGTCCTGGTGATTGACGATAACAGCAATAATCGCCGCATTCTCGAAGATATGCTTAAACTTGAGCACATGACTGTGGACAGCGCGGCCAACGGCTTTAGTGGACTTCAAAAGCTCCTTGAAAACACCTATGACTTCGTCATTGTGGATTACCATATGCCGCTGATGGACGGACTTGAGGTCATTCAAAAAATTCGCCAGGAAATGCAATACAGCGCCTCAAAGCTCCCCCTGTTATTACTGCACAGCTCCACAGATCACTCTCGGATTAAAGCAGCAAGCCAGCAGTTTCAAATCAACTTCGAAGAAATGAAGCCCATAACCCTGGGGCGCTTGCGCTATCTGCTGCGTCAAGTTCAGCCCCTTGCGATTCCCCCTGCTCCCAGGCCTGTGGCCCCGCCGGTCCTTAAACCTTTCCACATTTTGGTGGTAGATGACAACGACGTGAATTTAATCCTGGCAGAGAATCTGGTGAAAGCCGTTTTTCCTGAAGCACGGATTGCTACCGCCATGAATGGTGAAGAGGCCATTCTGGCCCACCAACGCCTGCTGCCCGACCTCATTCTTATGGATGTGCAAATGCCCGTTAAAAATGGCTATGAAGCCACCCGCACCATTCGCACCTACGATACCGAAGTCCCGATTATTGCTCTCACCGCAGGGACACAGGCCGGTGATCGGGAGCGCTGTCTTGACGCCGGCATGAACGACTACCTCAGCAAGCCCGTCATGTTTGAACAGTTTCGCCATATCCTGCTGCAATACACTTCAGACCGAGAAATTAAAACGCTGGCCCATGTGAACACCCTCTTGCTGCACGAGCGGGTGCAAAAACTTCAACTCAATTTGGCACAGGTCCAGCAAGAGGTCTGCCACAACCTAAGCCAGCAGATTCAGCAGGCTCAGCAAGCCCTCGAACAGCAAGATAAAGAGGGCCTGAATGCGATAGGCAAACGCATGCGTGGCAGCGCGCTCTACCTGTATTTTGAACGGATGGCAGCTCTGGCTGAAACCCTGGAGCAATTGACCTTTGAACACTTCAATACCGCTGCGGCCCTTTTAGAGGCCATGCAGACTGAACTCAAAACCCTGCAGTCTCTGGAGCTTGCGCTTCCCTCAGAGCAGCGCACGTAGATCGGCCAGGTATTGCCGGGCCGTGGCGTAGTCAAACTGAGCAATCGCTTTTTTGAGCCGCAACACCGGTTCTTGCAAGCGTTGGGGGGCGCGCTCATACCAGCCAGAAATTTCGTCAATGGCATCCACATCATAACGGGCCAGGGTCTGATCCAGCGCGTTAAGGGCGTCCTGTAAAGCGTGTGTATCTAGCGTATCGGCGCTTTCTGCAAAGGCCTCTTCAGGCGAGACCGTAGCCAAGGGATGCGCGTCAAAAACCCGTGCCAGAGCGACCACGGTTTGCGTAAAAGCGTCTAAAAAGGGTTTACGGTAGACCTCAGGCAAAGTCTGCCCCAGGGGCAAGGCCTTTAGATTCTGTTCCAAATCTCGGGCAGCGTAAAACAGGGGCATCAAGCTCAGGTTACTGGCATTGCCCTTGAGAGCGTGCAAGCGCTCCTGCAAAGCCACAGAGTGAGAGGTCAAAAGTTGTTCAAGTTCAGGTTGCTGCTGTCGGGCTTTTTCGTAAAAGTGCTCCAACAATTGCCACAGAAGCTGACTTTGCCCCAGCACACGCGCGTACACATTGTCCCAATCCAATAGGCCTGCTTGCCATAAGGGCTGTAGCTTGTCATAGACCCGTGAATCTTCGGCTTTTAAAGCGGGCCGGGTTGCAGGTGCGGGCTGGGTTGCGGGTTGGGAAGGTAAATAACGTTGTAAAATACGCTGCAAGGCCTGTGGCTCAATGGGTTTCGCTAAAAAATCGTTGCCTCCGGCCTGTAAGAAAGCGTTCCGGGTCTGTGCCAGAACGTTCGCAGAGAGGGCAACAATAGGAATTTGCTGAAAAGCAGGTAAGGCCCGAATTTTTTCTGTGGTTTCGATACCGTTCATCACAGGCATGTGAAAGTCCATAAAAATCAAGTGAGGAGCCACAGAGGCTGCTTGCAAAACCCTTAAGGCTTCTATCCCACTGGCCACACAGTGTGCGGCAATGTCGTATTGCTGAAGCATATCCTGCATCAGGTGACGATTAAGCGGCTCATCGTCCACCACCAAAATCTGTGCGTCAAACCGGGCCAGGGAAGCAGAGGTGGGGTGAGATTGCGCTTTAAAGGCACTCAGTTTTTCATGAAGTTGCAGCGGCGGCACCGGCTTAGAAAGTACGCCATGGGTGGTGCTTAAAATATGCGTGGCCGTCAGCAAGTCTGAGGCATAGGCCGTAACAAACAGGATAAACGGAAAAGCATGAGGCGGCATTTTCTGAAGCTCGGCAATAAAGTCCAGGCCGTCTTGCTCCGGCATTTTCCAGTCAATGATAAGTACGTCAAAAGGGGTCTGCTGTTCCAGGGCCTGCTGGTATGCGTCTCTCGCTTTGGTCGCCGTGCTAGCCAGGGTCACAGCACATTGCCACAGGCGCAAATAGTGGCCCAGCAAATGAAGCGCATCTTCCTGATCATCCAATAATAAAACCCGCAGCCCCAGGGGCTCCAGGGTTTCGATGGCCTTTTCTGAAGCCGGTTCAAGGGGTAAGGTAAAATAAAAGCGGCTGCCCGCGCCCAATGTTGAGTCAACCTGAAGCTGTCCGCCCATAAGCTCTATGAGTTCACGGCTAATGGTTAAACCCAGCCCCGTGCCTTTGACAACGGTGCTCTCTGGCGGCGCTTGCAATTGCTGAAAAGCCTCAAACAAAAGCGCTTGATCCTGGGGCGCAATACCCGGACCGGTATCGATAACCTCAAAAAGACAGCTCTGGCTTACGTGGGCAGCTGCGGGTACAGCAGAGACCTTCAAGGTCACCTGGCCTATTTGGGTAAACTTCAGGGCATTATTCAAAAGATTGAGCAAGACCTGCTGAAGTTTGAGCGAGTCGCCCAACACGGTTTGTGGTACTTCTGGAGCCACCTCTAGCGCCAGAGCCAGGCCCTTGTCCTGCGCCTGTAAATGCAAAATGTGATAGAGATTCTGACACAGGGACCGCAATAACAGGGGTTGAAGTTGCAGCGTCATTTTGCCCGCTTCAATTTTGGCAAAGTCTAAAATATTATTGACCATTTTTAACAGGAGGTCTGAGGATTCTTGAACGGTACGCATATACTGCATTTGCTTGTCGGTCAGGCGCGATTGACTCAGCAAATGCACATAGCCCGAAATCGCATTTAAGGGGGTACGCATTTCATGAGAAATATTTGACAGTATATTTTTCTGTTGTTCTGACACCCGACGCAGTTCTTCGGCCACCCGGGTCAGCTGAAACTCCTGCGTATGTAAACGTAACAATTGCTCTGCCTGGCGTGTGAGAGCCCGCATGGCCTCTCGCTGCGCCACGGTCAATTCACGCGGCTTTTGATCGATAACACACAGGGCACCCAGGGCTGCGCCATCTACCCCATGAATGGGGTAACCCGCGTAAAACCGAATATAGGGTTCAGCGGTCACCAGGGAATTTTCAGCAAAGCGGGGATCCTGTTGGGCATCGTGCACCACCAGCCCTTCTTCCGTTAAAATCGTATGGGCGCAAAAAGCCACCTCTCGCCCCGTCTCCTGAACCGCTAGCCCGGTCATGGCCTTAAACCACTGGCGCTCCTGGTCTATAAAGCTAATGGCTGAAATGGGGACCTCACAGATATACGATGCCAGATGCACAAGGTTGTCCCAGGTGGCTTCTGGCATCGTATCTAAAATAGCGTGGGCACGAAGGCTGTCTAGACGTGAATCCTCATCAGAGGGAAGCGGAGCTGACACGAGGGCTTAATTCCTTTAAAAAATGAGGTTAAAACAGGAGCCTTCGGATGAAGTTTCCAGTTGAATGTCAATATTGAGCTTGTCACAGAGCTCCTTGACAATGGCTAGCCCCAGACCATGCGAGTTTTCATTGGCCGTAGGCCGGGCAGACAATTGGGCAAAGCGTTGGTACAGACGTGCTTTATCTTCTGCAGTAAACCCCGGACCCTGATCTTGGATCTGAATCCAGGGACGGTGATTTTCCTGGGATTTTAAACGCATGTGCACCCTTCCGCCCACGGGGGTGTATTTAATGGCATTCGAAACCAGATTGTCCAGCACCTGCAATAAAAGCTTCGCATCTGAACGTACTGGCTCCACAGCGTCCCCCTGCAATTGCAGATGAATGTCTTTGCGCTGAGCCACTTGCTGGTAAAGCACATACACCTGTTGCAAAAGATAGGTCACTTCGATTTGATCCCATTCGGGTTCACTATAGCCCGCTTCAATGCGGTGCACGTCAAGCAAATTCTGAATCAATTCCAACCCCCGTTGGGTGGCCCGCTCAATGGTGCTAAAAATTTGTATTTTTTGCGCGTCAGAGAGGGTGCGTGATGAAGTCAGCAATTGGGTGGCCATTTGGATGGACGCAAAGGGGCTCCGCAAATCATGGCTGGCAATCATTAAAATCTTGTTTTTTTCCTGGTTGAGAGCCGTCAAATGCTGATGTTGAAAACGAATCACCAAATGGTTTTTTACCCGTGCCGTCAGCTCAATCACAGAGAAGGGTTTGGTAATGTAGTCCACACCGCCAGCGGCAAAGCCTTCTTTGACCGCTGTATCTTCCGTCATGCCGGTCAAAAAAATGACAGGTACATTTGTCCAACGGGCGTCTTGTTTGAGTTGGCGACACATCTCAAAGCCCGAAAAAGGAGGCATTGATACATCTAACAAAATTAAATCGGGCTGAGTTTGCGCTAAAACACTTTCCAGTAAAGCAGGTTGCGTCAGCGCTGACACCTGGTAGCCTTCTGCTTTTAAGACCTGGTGAATCAAACGAATATTGTCAGGATCATCATCGATCACCAGGATTTTTGCCTGTTTTAAGGCCTTTTGCATATTTCTACCTACTCAGAACACGTCTTAACGGGTTTCCACCAATTTTTGCAATGCCGCTTGATAGGCTTCCTTATTCCAAAACGACGTGTTTTGTGCCTGTTCCAGCAGCCGTTTCATGGTAGCACGGGTTTCAGGCTTGAGGGTCTGAATTTCGGCGGGTGACATTTGGGAAATAAGTTCGCGGGTGAGTTCAGCCGCAGGCAAGTTGGCCCCCAGTTTCGTCAACGGTACCCGTGCCCGTGGTGAAGTAGACGCCCCCTTCGCCACCGTGAAAAGCTCATCAAAGCGTCCCTGCAGGCCTTCATGCTGGTGCAGATGGCGGAGCAGAGCCGCCTGACCTTCTGTGGAAAACTCCTGACGCACATTCTGGAACCAGCTCAGGCCTTCAGGTTGGTTGAGTATTTTTTGTAAGTTCCCCACGCTGTCGGCGTCTTGTAACACCTTTAAAGCGGTGGCTTTTTGGGCATCACCCGTAAACCAATCGTCGGTCAAATCGCTGACCATTTGTTTATAATCGGCGCTCGAAATCCGCTGTTTGGTTTCAGCGCTGGCGGCGGACCACATGCGATCCAAATGTTGCGTGTCGTCAAGGCGAGCCAAACGGGTCAGCATACGGTGGGGTTTTTCAATGCCCTGATCACTCAAACGCTGCAGGCGATCGAGCAATTGCGAACGGGCCTCGGCATTTTCAATTTCTTCGATTAAACGCCCGGTGTTCATTTGGTTCATAAGGGCCACAAAGTCTTTGTCTGACACATCCATGACGGTATCAAAGAGTTGGTTTTCTTCATAGCTATCGGTGAGTTGATCCATGAGCTGGTTGGCCACCGCCACCCGTTCCGATAAGTCTGCGGGCTTGAGTTGCGCTTGCAGCTCTTCGCGAGAGGCCGGGCGTTCAAAGGGAATTTCTCCCATGCCGGGCCAACCATAGGCATCCACCATCTGAGAAACGTGGGTGTATTGACGGGCAATGGCTTCTTCCTGGGTGCTTACCCCCAGCTTACGCAGATCCTGACGTACTGCTCCAGACAAATCGCTTTCGCCCCAGACCGCATCAACCCCCCAGGCAGCCAGGCCTACAGCGGTAGCACCAATCAGGGTAATGGGTGCAGCAGGCCCACTTAACACCGTGGCCGCCGCAATCGAGGCCACGCCTGAGCCAATACCCATGGCCCGACTGGTCATGCCCGCAATATCTTCGTTATGCAATTCATCATAAAGCGCCATCGAGTCCATGGTAATGTTAACGCCCGTCAGCACCGAACTGAGCACCGGAACTTTTAAGGCACCCACGGGCATCTTGTAATGCATTTTACTCACCAGGTTGGCAGCATCATCCAAACCGGCCAAACGCAAGGCAAAATGGGACATCGAAGCGGTACCAATCGAAGCGGTGGTTAAGCCCACCCATTCTTTAGGATCTTGCGGCATACCGCGCTGGGTCAAACCAATGACCGAGCCAGCCAAAAGCACCGTGCCCAGCACATTTTGCGTTTGCATATGGCTCAAGAAACGCGAGGCGTCCTCTTGAATGTCAGCGGGCAATTGATCCACTTTTTTCATGAGATTTTGGGCCAAATCATTATAGTCGGTGGCCTCTGTACCGTCGGCCAGCGAGGCCACAGCCTGGGTGATTTCTTTAATGCGGTCCTCGGGCAAGCTGGCCAAACGCGTCAGATTATTGGCTTGCAGACCAATACTGGCAGTACTTTGCTGAGCTTTTAGATAGACCCCCAGGGCATCACCCAGACTGGCGCGGGCCGCATCACCGGCTTCGGAGTTACTTTGAATCATGCGCAGCGCCTGAGAGCGCAGGGTTTTTTCGATCAGGTCGTCGGCAATGTTTTTGGCCAGGCGTGGATTTAAGAGAGAAAGGGCGGACAGCTCTTTTTGGATTTTTTCTTGAATGGCTTCGGGCGCGGTATCTTGCAGTTCTTTTTGAAAACTGTCGGACAGCAAATAGGCCGCTTGCTGATGCGAACGCATACGGATATTGTCGCCAAACACCGTTTGTAGAGCGTCTTGCTGGGCCGCATCAAAAGCAGCCTTAACTTCGGGCTCCTGGGTTAAGGCCTTGTATTCAGCCTCTACCTGGGCTCGGCGCATTTGCAGAATGTCATAAGCCTCAGGGTCTTCTTTGAGGCGGGGGTTGTTGAGCATAGACATAAGACGTAAGGAGGTCTCAAAACGATCCAGGAGTGAACCATCCTGGGCGGCGGAAAGTTTTTCTTTGACGTTATTGTTGTAGGTGTCGAGCAGGTTTTCCATTTCTTCTGAGGCAATGGCACGAGGCTTCACCTGTGACAGATCAGGACGCTTATAAGGGGCGGTCACCACAATCTCGGCCACGGTATTGACTTCTGTGTCGGCAGTCATCTCTGCCACCACCTCTTCGCCCACCACATCGACCAATTCCACGTGCGACAAACTGCTGCCCCTGGCCAATTCAGAGGCTTGCACCACGATTTCCACATCTGCCGGTTTCAGCTCCTGCGCCTCGGGCAACACCGAGGTGGGCTTTTCGACGGCAGGGGCCGAAGGCGGACTGGCCGGAGGAGCCGGTAAGGGCCGAGGCCCTTGCGCTTGATTACGGGATTGAATATTCATGAATAAAAACCTTTATCTGCGTCAACACGATTACTCATATTATCGCTGTTGTTGAAAGAAACTTGCGAGCAAAGCCGCGCTTTCTGTCTCACAAATGCCGCCATAGACCTGTAAAGCATCGGTGGGGAAATAGTGACAAAAGTCGAGCACGGTTCCTGCTGCGCCCCATTTGAGGTTATAACTGCCAAAGACCAGGGTGCCCACATGGCTGTGGAGTACGGCCCCCATACACATGGGACAGGGCTCTAAGGTCACAAACAAGGTACTTTGCCTTAACACCGCACGGGGAAAGCGTTCGCAAGCCTGCTGCAACACTTTAAACTCCGCGTGTAATAAAGGCTGATCGTTGGCATGACAGGTATTGGCGGCACCCAGGTGTTGCCCATCGGGCAGTTGCAGCACGGCCCCGACCGGTACTTCACCGGCAGTGTGGGCCTGGCGAGCCCATTGCAAAGCCAGCTCCATGCCCGCCGTTAAATGTGACACCCAGAGGCTACCTACTTGCCGTGCTTTTTCTTAAAAAAGCCATAGGCAGCATTAATACTGGCCATAATTTTGGTGGCCAACTCTCGCTCTTTTTCGGTTTGATAGCGATCGGGGTGGTATTTGCGGGCCATTTTTTTATAGGCTTTTTCGATCTCTTCAAAGGTGGCGTTGCGCCCAATTTCTAGCGTGGCGTAGGGGTCATATTGCAAGCCCCCTTCCGGCGCTTCATAGGCGCGCTGGCGGGACTGCGATTGAGACTGCTGTTGCCCTGAAGTCCCCTGACTGCCGTACATGTCTTCAAAGGTACTTTGATAGGCCTCAAACTCGGGTTGTTTGCGAAAGTAGTTTAAAAACTCTTCGTTAAACTCCCGCTCGCCCTGGGTCAAATGCGTTAGCTCGGCACGGGCCAGATCGCCTAAGCGTTTAAAGATGTTTCCCAAGATTGCACTCCTTCGCTTTCTAAAACCGCTGCACTCCCCAGCAAAGAGGCTTGCACCGGGGTGGTTAATACAGTATACGCAACGTGGCGACTTTCAGCCAAGACATCACGAGAGCCCGCCACCTGAGACAGCAGATCCTTCACTTCCGCAGAGAGCACCGACTGGTGCTCTTCGGCCCCCAGAATAGACTTTACCTGCTCCGCCTGGCAGTGTTGTAACGCACTGTATAACTGATCCAAACGCAGCATGCGAATCACATCGAAAGGGCGCGAACCCCATAAGTTACTGTTCCAGGTGCCCGCCAACATATGGTGTAAAATGCTCTCGTGGGACGGGTTGTACACAATAAACAGAATCCGGCCACCGGGCTTAACCTGCGCTTCTAAGGCCTGAATAAGACGTTCTGCGGGCCAGGGGCTGGTTTCCAGGGCCAGGGTACAGATCACCAGATCATAGCTGGCAGCACGGTCCGCCAGAGGCTCCAACTCCCAGGGCCGCACGGTGGTCACCTCTACCTCCAGCTGGTAATCTTCAGCCACCCAGGCGGCAGACATGCGGGTCAAGCCGGACACCTCTAACACTTTTTGCGGACGCAAGTCCAGCAGGGTATCGGCATAAACCGGCTCTAAAAGGGTTTTATAGGCCAGCTCCTGACGCTCAGTGGTAAAGCCCAAATTGTTTTTGTGGGTAATTTTCGAAAACTGGGTGTAGGCGGTTTGAAACTGATCGTAGGTATAGTGTTCGTTAAAAAACAAAAAGTCCCGTTTGTCGGCGTCGAGGTAATTAAAGGGCTTCCAGTCTTCCATGTCATTACTGACCACGCCCATTTCAATGGCCTCTTGCCAAAACTTGGTTCCCGGAAACGGCGTCAGACGATATACGCCAGCCATGGACATAGGCGGAAAATGGTCACGAATAAACCAGTAGGCCTCTTGCAGCTCTTGATAAGTCTCGGTGGGCGTACCAATAATAAAATAGCCGCCCATACGAATGCCGTGGCGGGCACAGATATCAATGGCATTGATATTCTCTGCCACGGTGTTGCGGGGCCCCTTTAGATAGTGCAAAATGCGCTCGACGCCGGACTCTAAGCCAAAGGTTACAATCGACACATTCATTTCCCGCATGAGTTGGGCCATTTCGTCAGAGAAAACGCTGGCCTTGGCCATACACACAAAAGACACACGCTTGTGTAAGCCCGCAGCCTGAATACCGGCCACCAGTTCCCGCAGACGTTTTTTGCTCAGGGCAAACAAATCATCGTGAATGGTAATGTGCTCTTGATCCGGGTTGTGCCGCAAAATTTCTTGAATTTCTTCCACCACGCGCTCCACGGAGTGATAACGCACCTTTTGCGATTCCATGCTAAAAATGCAAAACACACACTTAAAGGGACATCCTCGAGAGGTATAAATGGGCTGGGCCCATTTGATCATTTGCTGGGTGGGGGGCCAATAGGTTTGCATCACGCTGCGATCGGGCAAGGGCAGTTGGTCAATATCCATAAAGGTTTCACGGGGCGGCGTGATTTTTCGTTCACCGTCGTGCCAATACACAATCCCTTTGACATGCTGCAAATCATCATGGTGTAAACGATCTTCCGCAAAGAGCTCTAACAATTCCACAAACGTAAATTCACCTTCACCCACCACCCCCAAATCAAAGTGGCGATCCAGGGTCGAAGGCAGGGCATTAATGTGCGGTCCCCCCAGCCACATGGGCACACCGGGCAATTGTTTGCGCAAGTAACTGGCCGCATCAATGGACTGACTGTAGCTCTCGGTGTAAGCCGAAATGCCTACAATATCTGGCTTACTCTCAATCACCCGATCGGGATCCACCTCAATTTGCACATGAATATCTGGAAAGCGCGCCTTGGCAGCGGCGGACAAATAGGCCAGTCCAATGGGTCCTGAGGTCATATTGTGAATATGACGGTAGTCTTTTAAAATCAGAAAGGTTACACGCATAAGAGAGTCCTTTGGCTTATTTCAGGTATCCGGCCAGATAGTTTGCGAGATAGTTAAACTGCAGTTCTTGAAATTGTTGAATTAAATCGGGCAATACCGTCACCTGGTCCATAGTTTTTTGACCAAAAAAGCGGCCCAAATTGACCTGGTATTGCATTTCCACCGTGTGAGTTTCTTCGGTTTCAGGGTCTTGTTCGGTGATCGAAAATACCTGTAAATGTTCAATCACCATGGCATAGGTAAAGTCGTACACATGGGTTTTTTCAAGGGGCTTGAGCTCTTTGAGTAGCGATTCCATCTCTAAGCCCCAAATCGGCCCCAGTTCCTCCCGCAGGGCTTCGTTTTGCCCCCAGAGCCAGGTCAGACGACTGTCAAAGGTTTGCAACCAATTTTTGTACACCTGCAGGCGCTCAATATGCTCCATCTTGCGCTGAATCGGTGCAACGCCGCGCACCTGAATTTCTTCATCGCCTACCAGCATGCTCACTTCGGTTTGGGGGGGCGTTTCGAGCAACTCCAGCAAATCCCGCTCGTCATCTTCTTCCACGGTCTCTGAAGCACTTATCATGACGTTGAGAATTTTCATGCCGGGACTCAGGGTATTGTGTAAGGGTGACTCGGGGTATACATAAATCACCATCGGAAAATACCCCTCGTAGGCCTGGTCATAGGACATGGCCATAATCAGTCCCAGGGTGGGCAACATTTTGATCAGACGCACCGACGCCTCACGGGGCTTCACCGACACCGCTTTTTCTAAGCGCTCTAGCCCTTCCTGGGCTGCGGTCTGGTGTTCATCAAGACTCAATGCCTTTTTATAGGCTTTATCGGCTTCACGGTAACGGTAGGTGTTTTCATAGAGCATGCCCAGCGTGAGCCAGGAGGTGGTATCACGGCGGTTCTCCTGGGTGGCCTGCCGGTACTCTTTAATGGCAAAGCCCTGGAGCTGGCATTGGGTGTAAATATAGCCCAGATTTGCATAAATAAAGGCTTTGATTTCATCGGGCTGATTCATTTTTAAAGCACTGCGAAAGGCGGTAATGGCCTCGTTGATCTGGCCGGTTTGCAACAAAGCCTGCCCCAGATTGGGCATAACCTGCTGTAAAATCTCCTGAGAGTCATCGAGGGCCAGCACCTGCTCAAACTTTTGAATGGCAGCTTCAGGGTTGTTGTTTTTCAGGGCAGACAAGGCCACATTAAAAGCACTGCTCACATCCTGGGTTTGCTCGACCAGTTGCGCAATGTTCTTTTTCAGGTGGGCCTTACGTTCGACGGCCCGGGTAATGGCTGACTTTTGATACTCACTCATGGCTCTTGTTTTGCTTTACATCGCTCTCTTCAAATCTGACCTTCGCTAAAACCGCGGCTTGCGGCTCTTGCGAAAATTGCCGGGGGCAGGGGCTTCAGTGGCTGGAGGACGTCCTTTCTGCTCTAATACAGAGTCTACCACCTGATGATAGCTTTGGTTCTCCTGATAATCAGGAGTCACCTCTAACCAACGTTTGCGTTCAGCGGGCTTTACCGATTCAGGGGGAACGGGCGTGAGGGGAACCTCCTGGGTGGCATGCCACTCAAAGGCAGGGCCTGAGCTCGGGGCTGGCAGTGGAAATTCACCCTGAAAGGTCTGCGTATAAACCTCTGGGGTATCTGGGGTATCTGGGGCAGGCGGAATGGGCGCCGCAGGGGCTTTGGGAGCCTGGTACAGGTTAAACTTACCTGGTGCCGCAGGTAAACGGCGGCGGCCTGGCACGGCGGGTAAATCAGGCGCCCCCGTGGGAGGTGGACCACCGGGGTTAAGGGCGGGTGAACGGGGTTCTGGCGTGGACGTGGGGGGACCAAAACGGAAAGCCGAAGGACTCTCCAGGGCAGGCGTGGTCCGCTCCTGGACCACCTCATCCCCATCATCTAAGGTGTCAGGATCATCCAGAGAAAGCAAGGAAAAGCCACCGGCCACTTCGTCTTCGGCTACAGGATCCCAACTGGGACCGTCCAGACTAAAGGTCTCAAAGTCATGATCACGGGGTGTATCTGGACCTTCAAAGGCCGGCACGCCAAACTCACTCAGGGGCGGCGCCCAACTAAAGTCTTGTAGGCTCAGGGGGTTACCAATAAAGTCGTATTTGCCTTCCCCGACAAACAGGCAATAGTCAATGAGCAGCTCCCAGGCCCGTTCTAAACTGTGCTGAAACAACACAGGCAAAGGGCTATTCGGCTGCTCTTGAATCAGCGCAAACATTTGCAGGGCATGAGCGAGTTTAAACAGCTCGCGAAAATCATAAACCACCTGCTTGTACTGTTGGTTTAGCAAGAGGCGCAGATGCGACGTATGCCCCAAATACCCCACAATATACCCGGCCATTTCACGATAGGTCAGCCCCAGGGGCTCTTCATCCTGGGGTAAGCGAAGGCCTTCAAAATAGGGGGTAAAGGCCTGTTTCACATAGTGAAATCCGGGATGGTGCTCCACGTGATACGCCTGTTCAATTTTTTCTTGAAGGGCGGCAATAGCCCGCAAAAACGCCCCTTGTTTGGGCTCGGCATTAAAAAGAATTTTTAAGTTGAGTTGTACCGTACTTTTGGACTCGTTGATGGCTTTAAGCACCAAACGGGCCTTGCCAAAGGCCAAAGCTGCAATTTCTTCTTCAAAGCTGTTTTCCCAGGGATATTGCTCTTTAATTTCTGCCTGTAAGGCATCTAAATGCTGTGCCTGGTACACCTTGTAAGGCACGGTTAAAGGGGGCAACGGACGCACAGCGTTACGGGTTAAAAATTGCAACGCACTTTTTACCTTACGCTGCACAAAACCTTTGCGGGAAGGTTTTTGGCCTCCGGGCTTTTCTTCGATTAACCACTTGGTCAGCGTATCCCGCCGCTTGTGGTAAAGCTCCGTCATTTGCTGCTGGTGGCGCTCATAAATTTTATTGAGATGGTTGATGCGAATATGCATATTGGGCCCACCCTGACGGGACAATTGCCCAATTTCCTGACCCAGTTGAGCCAGCGTTTGCGCCTCTGCATGGTACTGGGCCTGGGTGCGCTCTTCATAGAGACTTTGAATCGTGTTTAAAAGCCCTTCTTTGTCAAAGCTGGAGTCGGGTACGTAATAGAGCAACTGATGGGTGAGCTCCAGTGCCTCGGCCAGGGTGTTGCGCTGGACGGCACTAAAAAAGCGGGCTTTTTCATGGTAAAGATCAATGGCACTCAACAGGGTAGGCAAGAGCAAATCCCCGGGGTCACCAAAGGTCTCTGCCATCTGCTTTAAGAATTGCTGAAAGGTCTTTTTATGGGCTTGCTCATCTTCTTGTAAAGCAGCCAACGCCTCGCGAAAAGCAGGGTTAAAAAACAGGCTGTACAAGAAATGCGTCACAAAGGGGTGACCGCCAATATCCGAACTCTGTGCCCGCAATACCGCCATGAGCATCTCTTGCTGGGCCGCAAAAAACTCGGGCAGCTTAATGCGCAGGAAGTTAAAAATATGTTGCGCGTCTTCTTCGCTAAAACTCCGGAAATACGTTTTTAAAATACGGCGCACATCTTCAAACTTATTATTGATCATGCGATCAAAAATCAGGTTTTGTTCCTTGCTTTGCAGGGTGCGTTTAAAGAGCTGGTCGGCCTTTTTTTGCGGCATTAAGTGTTCAATAATCGCCCGGTGCCGTTCAATAAACTCCGCATTAATCAGGGGTTTGATCAACTGCAGGTTGTTGACCAAAAACCACCCCGTAAAACGGGTTTCAATTTCATTAAGCTCCTGACGCAGTTGCAGCAGGGTTTGGTCAATCCAAAATTGGCCAAAGGTTTCATCGGTGACCTGACGCCGCACCGTAATCAAACTGTAAATTTCAGGTTGAATCAACTGGCGTAAAAAGTCAGCCACCGCAGCGCGCACCTTGCGTTCATCCACCGGGGGGGGCACCGGACGCCCCCGCTCATCTTTGGGCCATAAAATATTATCTAAACGCTGATGGTAGAGGGTTTGGGTTAAAGAGGTATCCTCAGGTAACTGGCTGAGCATCGGATTTTCGTTATGCAGGTTTAAAATCTCATCCAATTGCTCTGCGTACTGCTGAGAAAGCTCATCAGGACTCATTTTGGGTCCTTCAATTTCAAAGCGCGTCGTTTGATTCAGCTGGGGCAAATGCTCAGACTTACGCTCCAGGGTGCGGCGTAATAAATTACGGTAGGGGCTGTTTTCAGCCAGAGTATCCTGGGGTCGGGGTCGCTGAGCGACCTCCGTGTCGCCCTCAGGCCAAAGGATATCGTCGAGAATATCGCTATAGGTTTGGTTAATCGAGGTTTCAGGCGGTGGAGCAGGAGTGTGGGAGGAGTCCACTTCAACAGGTTCATTTTTAACCTGGGGATTCTCACGCATGGACCGTTGTTTTTGTAAAATATTGTCAAAAATGCGGTTGGCCAGGTCTTCGTGGCTTTCAGCAGGGGGCTGAGTCTGAGTGGGGTCAGGGGCCTGATCCAGATTGCGACGAAAGGTCTTGCCTGTCCGTTTCATCAAGGTTTGGCGTAAAATATCTTCGTATTTTTTTTCAGGCGGGTGGTTTTCCACGGACTCTTGTGACCCCTTTTCTCAGCGCTTGGACCCATTCGATGAGCCTTTTCATCTTAACATATCCTGTCCTCAGTATCTATGTGTGTGGAGGCATGCCAGAGCTGCTGTGCGTAGGCTTTAAAGTCCTGACGACCCGGCTTTAACTTGCTGCCCTGCAACGCGTTGGGCCAGTGATAAAACGCCCGAGGAATTTTAAAACGGGGTATATGTTGTGCCAAAAACGCCGTGAGCGCGGCGGTCAACTCGGGAGCTAAAGACGGTGTGTCTTCTTGCGGCGTCTCCACATGCACAAAAGCCACCGGGCGCTCACCAAACTCAAGATCGGGCACCGGTACCACCATGGCCTGTTTCACCCCGGTATAGCGCAAGACATAAGCTTCGATTTCTTCAGGCTGAATATTTTCGCCCCCCGAAATAAACTGATTGTCTTTGCGTCCCACCACCCGCAATTGTTCCCCTTCCCAGCGTCCCAGATCGCCAGTCGACCACCAGCCTGACTGCAGGGGACGCCGCAACTGCCCCTTTTCACGATAGCCCTGAAAAAGGGTTTCACCTCGCACCTGTATTTCACCAGCATGCAAGCGCAGTTCGCGATAGGGTAACAGGGCACCGCTGGCCACAGGCCCCTCTTCAACAGAGGTGTCTTGCCAAAAACCGGGGGGCGTGGTGGTAATTTGGGAACTCATTTCGGTGGAGCCATAAGACGTATGCACCGACAGGGCGACTGTCTGTGCCGCCCGCAAGAGGGACGGACTCACCGGCGCACCGCCCAATAAAATGGCTTTACACTGCTGGAGCACGGGTAAAACCTCAGGCACCTGCAATAAACGTTGCAACTGGGTCGGCACCAGCGAAAGGTGCGTGGGTTGAAACCTCAGAATCGCTTCAGCGAGGGACTGCCCTGGATCAGGCACCTGCAGTTGAGCACCCGCCAGCCAGCAGCGCACCACAATGGCCAGCCCCCCCACATGAAACAGGGGCAAAGACAGAAGCCAGGCGTCTTCAGCATTCAGCGGTAAAAAATGCTGCGAGCCAAGGGCACTGTACACATGGTTACCCCAGGAATGCTGTGCCAATTTTGGCGTGCCACTGCTGCCTGAGGTGCGGATGACACTTACCGCCTGCCCCAGGGGGGTCAGATCCTCTTGCGCAGGGTAATCGGCCTCACGGGCTTTGAGCACGGGCAAAGTCAGCTGTGCTTCTTGCTGACACAGCGCAATATCTTCCTGTTGCAGCAGACGCGCCACGGTCAAGGCAGGCAGTTTGGGATCGAGCAGCAGGGTCAATGCCCCCTGATGCCAGGCCCGCAAAAGATGCAACACATAGGCCGCACGATTGGAAGCTTGAAAGGCCATCCGCTTCGGTAAAACGACCGGGGTCTGAAGCCAGGGCCAAATTTGCGCCGCCTCCCACTGCTGTTGAGGGGTGCGCAACACAAAGCTCATGATTCCCTGGCAGATGCGGGCTCAGCAAAACGTGGGAAATGACGGGCCAGCACCTGACGGCGCATGTCCAGGGTAAAGAGGCTACAAAAGTGCAGTTCCTCCATCCAATGGGTCAAGCTTTCGGTGTTGAGCTCTGGGCTGTGAGAAAAGACACCCGGCGCATAAATGGGTAAGCGGCGAATATAGGTCAATTGTTCTTGTTCCGCGGGCAAAAGACGGGTTCCCACCAGCAACAGGCGCTGCTCGAGCACCGCCTGTAAAAAGGGCACCCACTGCAAGCCCCAGCGAAAAAACAGCCGATGCAAAGGTGTAGGTTTTTCGGGCATTTCATAGACCGGCAAGGTTAAAATTTCGCCCATGGCATTGATGTAGAATTTTTTGAGCTGAAAAGGCACGTGCCATTGCAAAAGTTGAAACAAAGGCTTTCGCCAGCGCATCAGCACCTTTAAGTCCTCTGTCTCTTGCCCATATAAAGCCTCCCGCTGCTCAGGATCCTCTAAACACTGCTTCAGCTGGTATTGCAAAGGCAAAGGCTTTTGCTCACCGGTCATGGGGTTCAGGGACTGTCCCTCCCAAATCAGGGTGTTTTTTAATTGTGCATTCCCCAGATACACAGGGCCATAGACCAGACACTGCTTCAGCTGGGTTTGCCCTTCCAGGCGCACCTGATTGCCCAAAATCACATGTTCTAAGTCCGCTTCAGCACTGATGCGACAGCTATTGCCCGTGAGTAAGGGTCCTTTTAAATGGGGGCGTGCGGTAATGTCATTGTTGAGTCCTTCAAAAATGCCCGGGGCCACCTCAAAACCCTTCAGGTTAAAGTGGCTGTGCTGGTGCAACACCTTGAGAGACAATTGCATAAATTCCAGCAAATTGCGGGGACGCGCCATGGCAAAGTGCAGGTCTGGATGTTGCTCCCGCTGCACGTGGGTCCACTGCTGAAAACGGGTGTTTTCATCCATGGGCCCCACCAGGTTCTTCAGGGTCTGTCGTGGAAACATCAACGCCGTTTCTTCAAAACCAAAATGCCCGGTTTCCACATTGTAAATCAGGGTGTCTTCTTGCTTCAGGCGTACAGGCGCAATGCCCTTGCGATCGTACATGGGAAACATCATGCCGTCCACAAACAAGAGATCATCTTGTAAAAAATGCTGAAAGCGCAAGAGCAGATCCGTAAGCACTTCACTCTCGTCACCTGGAACCACGGTAAGCTGCAGGCCCCACTCGTCCTGACGATTGGTGTAGGGGGCCAGATTTAAGGCATCGTACTCGACCACCAGCGCTTCTTTAATATTGAGCCAGACACACAGGTCCAGCCAGTACTCAAACAAGGGCTTATTGCACACCGGCAACAGATAGGGGCTTTCTTCCCAGAGGGGAGAAAACTGGGGGTTGAGGGTTCGACAATTAAAAAGGGCTTTCACATTCTTACTTTCATCATAAGGGCTGTATACTGTGGTCATTATGACACAGAAACCCTCTCAATCACTGATACTTATTGCCCACAATATTCGTTCGCTGCACAATGTAGGCAGCTTATTTCGCACTGCCGATGGCGCAGGCGTTGAAAAACTTTACCTGACCGGTTTTAGCGGACACCCTCCCCGCAAAGAAATCTCCAAAACAGCCCTTGGCGCTGAAGACATGGTGGACTGGGAGCACCAATGGGAAATCGAAACCGTTATCGAAAAGGTCCTGAACGACGGTTATCATTTGGCCGCCGTGGAAAAACACGACAGCAGTATTCCCTATTACGACGCCGAATCCCCCGATAAACTGGCCTTGATCCTGGGCAATGAAGTATGGGGTCTGGAGCCCGAGGTGTTAGAACAGTGCGCCCAGCACTTGCATATTCCCATGTGGGGAGAAAAGGTCTCGTTGAACGTGGCCGTCTGCGGGGGCGTCATTTTGTA
The DNA here is from genome assembly GCA_964229355.1 of Candidatus Sericytochromatia bacterium. Taxonomy (GTDB): domain Bacteria; phylum Cyanobacteriota; class Sericytochromatia; order UBA7694; family UBA7694; genus CAXRDE01. The sequence continues at coordinate 631,933 of CAXRDE010000025.1, forward strand.
CGGTATGCGCGAAGTGTACCGTCAGCGCCATGGCGGCTAAACTGCCTGAAATCCCCGATGTACCCCAATGGCCCAAGAGTCTGTTGATTAAACGTGCCTGCCAATGGCATAACCGCTGGCAAAAAACCAAAGCAGCCCGCCTGGAGGATCTCTTTGCAGAGATAGAGTACATCTCCCCTGATGCGCCTCCACGAAGCCTTGACCGGGTGGTGGTGAACTATCTGCGACACCATTGCGAGCAGAAGAGTCCAGCTATTGCTTCGCTGCAAGGCGACGCCAGCCAGTTTACCCGCTATCAAGAGGTGCGAGACCACATTTTAAAGGGCATTGCCGCCCGTTACCCCTGGCTGGCCGCCGAATGTGAGCGCCAAAATTTTTTATAAGGTCTGAAGGGACGAAACGGTATCTAGCTGATCCGCCAATAAACGCAGCAACGCATCTCCATATCCCGCCGCATACACCTGCTGAAAGCGCTTTAAGGCATTTGGGTCGCTCACATCAATGGGCAAAGAGATTTCCAGACCCAGAGCCGGAATACCCTGAGCTCCCCAACACCAGTCAATGGAACTGCCCGGCGACTGCATCGAAGGAGGCAATTGTGCCAGCGCTTGCTGCAGATACTGAGCCGGCACGTGTTTAAGCATGGCCTGTTTTAAATACGGCAACACCTCAGGGGTCTGCAGAGCCATGACGGGATCTCGGGTATCGCCAGGCACATACAGTTGCTGCGCTGTGCGTTCTGCCAGGGCTTTAAAAGCAGAAGCCTGCACTGCGGGCAAGGTATTTTCAGCATCTTTGGTAAAGGGATACAAAACCATGCCCTGAGAAAAACCGGCCACGCCGGTGTGGTAGTCAACCACCAAATCAGGGGACTGCGCTGCGATCCACCGAGACAGGGCCTGGGTTTCGGGCTCTGAAAAGGGTGCGTCACCCCGATAGTTGACACCCTGCGAGGCATAGAGACGCTGACGCAGCGCCGGGTGTACCGCTTCAAACCACCCATAGGCCCAATTGGCGTTCAAATTGACGGCGGCAGCATTTTTGCGGGTATTGTGCTGCCGCCCGTCGGGGTTGAGCAGGGGAACCACGTGCCAACGGGTCTGTGGCCAACGCTGCTGCCAGGCGGGCTCCTGGATACCCGACAAAACCCTTTCAATCAAAGACAAGCAGGCCTGTACACCGTCGGGTTCATCGCCGTGCTGGCCACAGACCCACAATACCTCATGGGGGGCTTTTTCCGCACCGATTGAGAGCAAATGAATGGGGCGTCCCTGATGGGAGTAGCCCAACACCGAGGACTGTACTTCAGGATGGGCTTTCCACTGAAGAATTTTCTGATCTACTGACTCAGGAGTGGGCCACTGGGTTAAAACCGCAGCAAAACCACCGGGGATCCAGCACAGGTAAATATAAAGTCCGACAAGAATCAAGCGGTGCATAAAGGGTCTTTCTTTTGAGAAGGGTGCTTTTAATTATAGACGTTAGGAGCGTTCAAACGCGAGAGACGCACCCGTGCACTTTCGGTTTTTTTGACCAATTGGCACAGTTCTTGATCCAGCTCTTCGGCCGCCAATTGAATAGCCGACAGGAGCTTGTCTTTTTCTTGAACCTTAAAAAAGTCTTCGCCGGACAGTTGCAACAACTGCACAATGCCCTGTAAACGGGCCAAAGGAGCGCGAAAACCATGGGACTGACGCCAAACAATTTCTTGAAGCTTTTGGTTTTGGGTCTCCATATGGCGGAGGTGGGCGCGCTGCGCGGTGATGTCGTTGACCAGCATTAAACAGAGCCATTTGCCCTGGCGGTGAATAAAGCAGCTTTTCAGCTCTACCTCAATCACCTCGCCTGCCTGGGTCTGATGGCAAGACAAACCGTCTAAGTTAAAAGCGCTGTCATGGGTGGGCAACAACTCCAAAGGCGCCGCTTTATAACAGAGATCACTCAAATGCATGGTCAAGAACGCTTCCTGGCTATAGCCATAATGCGATACCGCAGCAGCGTTCACCTCTAAAAAGCGCTGGGTTTGTGGGTCAATACACCACGCGGGCTGCGGACTCAACTGAAAAAGATCGCTGTACCTCTTTTCTGAATCCTGCAATTCGAGCAGGTGTTTTTTTCGTTCAATGCTATAGCGCAAACTCTTGTACAGAGCGCTTTCTTCCAGTTCATCTTTGAGCAGATAATCGCTCACGCCCAGGCCCATCGAATGAATGGCAAAGCTTAAGTCGTTGTAGCCCGTAAGCACAATCACGGGCACATTTCCCGCCAGTAACAGCACCTTTTCGATTAAGTCTTGCCCTGCACCGTCTGGCAGGGTTAAATCCAATAGAATCACATCAAAGTCTGCCTGTTGGACCTGGTTCCTGGCCTCTCGAAAAGAGCTCGCACAGGTTACCTCCACAAAAGCAAAGCGGGCTTTCAAATACTCCTCAATGAGCACCCGGTCGCCCGGATTGTCTTCAATGAGGAGAATGCGGTAATGCCCCTGGTCGCGATGCATAACTCAGGCAGTCCGAGAGGGCTGCGGCGGACTGGGTAAGCGGGTAATTTGCAGCCAAAAGTCTTCAATGGTGGAGACCACTTTTAAAAAATTGTCAATTTCCACAGGCTTCACAATATAGCAGTTCGCGTGATTCAAATAGGATTGGTTCACATCTTTCTCTGAGGCCGAGGTGGTGAGCATAATGACCGGAATCGTTTTAAAACGCTCATCTTCTTTAATAAACTTCAGCACCTCGTGACCGCTCTTTTTCGGCATATTCACATCCAGCAAAATTAAATCCGGTCGTTCCACGTGAGCATATTCCCCCGATTGTTCTAAAAAACAAATGGCCTCATGGCCGTCGGTCACCACGCTTAAGGTGTTCAGGACACGTCCCTCTTGTAGGGCTTCAGTGGTCAATAAAATGTCTCCTTCAGAGTCTTCTACCAACAGAATATGGACAGGTTTCATACGGTTTCTCCTCGCGGAATTTTAAAATAAAAGGTACTTCCCACGCCCGGGCTCGATTCCACCCAGATTTTACCCTGGCACTGGTCCACAATTTTTTTACAAAGCGCAAGCCCCACACCGGTGCCTTCATAACGGTCTTTGCCATGCAAACGCTGAAAAATCACAAATATTTTCTCAAAATATTCTTCTTCAATCCCAATGCCGTTGTCCTGCACCGAGAACACCCAGTTTTCTGCCTCCGGGCGGAGGGCCAGACGAATGTAAGGCGGTTTATCGGGGTTCATATACTTCAAGGCATTTTCGATCAGGTTTTGCAAGACCTGGCGTAAAGGAATACGCGGCGCAGCAAAATCAGTGGGAAAGTCCCAGCTCATCTCCGCTGCGGTATCTCTAATCTTTTTACCCAACAGCATATTGAGTTCATCCCTCAGGTCATCGCTGGAAATGCGCTCATAGACCATTTGCTCAGGTTTCCCCAGCCGCGAGTACTCCAGAAGATCTAAAATAATCTGTCGCATCCGCCGGGCCCCATCGGTCGCAAAGTAGATATAACGGTGCGCTTTTTCGTCGAGGACATCGCTGTATTTTTTCTCAAGTTGATTGAGAAAACTGGTGACCATGCGCAAGGGCTCTTGTAAATCGTGAGAAGCGATATAGGCAAACTGCTCTAATTCCTGATTGCTGTAAGCCAGGGCATTCATATGCTCGGCAAGATCCGCATTGAGCTTCTGGAGGGTGTCCAAAGAGGCTTGATTGTTCATGGCCTGAGACAAACCATAGACAAAGGTTTGCATAAAGCTGAGATTATCCTCTCCATTGCCATTGCCCATGACGATCACGCCCTGCACCAGCCCTCCTGAAAACACCGGCAAAAGCGACAGCGTGTCGATGGACAGCGACTTCAGGTAAGCGCGCAAATGGTTATTGGGCAAGGGATTGACCTGATAAGTGGAAAAACTTCCTGGCGCAAGGGCCTCCAGAAAAGACAACAGTTGCTCCTGAGCATTGAGCGAAGGCGGTGGCACCTGATAAGGCAAAAAGACGCGTTCGCCATAAACGGGCGCTTTGCTCAGGTACAAAATCAAATCCAATCCCAACACCCCAAGACAATGCTGCAAGGCATCGGGCAGGCTCACATGCCACTTTTGGGCCAAAAACTGCTGGTGTACATGATTCAGCAGGGCCAGCTTTTGGGTTTGCCGATGTTGTGCGATTTCACTGCGCTTTCGGTCGTCAATATCCATAAAGACCCCAAACAAATGCTTGCAGACGTCTCCTTTAAACTCTCCCTCACCAATAGTTCTGACCCATTTTTCTTTGCCACTGGGGGTATTTAAGCGCAGCTCAAGATCCCAGGGTTCACCCGTATCCAGGCAACGCTGTACCGCCTGGGTAATCGCAGCCCGATCCTCGTCATGGTAATAACTGAGCCCGCTCCCCAGCATCGGTTCAAAATCAGGGTCCTCAATTTCGTGGATGTCTCGGGTGACCTGAGACCAGTAAGCACGGCTATCTTCTACATTCAATTCCCAGGTGCCCATTTTGGCCAGCGCATAGGCCTGTTCAAGGCGCTGGGTTAACCGGTATTTTTGACTGGCATCCTGAATCACATGAAAGGTCCGCTCGTTATCAGAGGAACGTTTCATTTTCCACAACACCTGTTTGGTGTTGCCACCGCCGTACATACATTCCCCTTCAAAAAAGCACTCTTCGCCCGCTGACAAGCCCTGATACAATTCACTAAACGCCACAATATCCTGGGACGACACCAGTTCCCAGACTTTGGTAAATAAAGGCTCACTCTCACCGCTGCCCACAAGCAGTTGACCCATGGCGCGATTCATCTGGTAAATATGGCCTTTGGCGTCACTGATCATGGTGGGCTCAGGGCTATAGGTCATCCATTCCTTTAAAGTTTGAGAGAGCAGCTTGTGTTCTAGTTTTATGCCGAGGACGCGTCCCAAAAAATGCGAATAACGCTTTAAGCTCGTGACCGCAATATCTGGCGGCAGTGCCAAAAACAAGGCTCCCCGGACCTCGCTTTCCGCGTACAAAGGCAAAGCATAGACATAGCCTTTTTCCACGTCATGTAATACCACGCCGGGCTCCGGTGAAGCCGTTTCGAGCAAGCATCCGTATAAAAGCGATTCGGTACTGGCAGAAAGCATTTCAGAATGCCCGGCACTGGCGACCCGGGTCAACGCAGCGTCTTCGACGGCATAAATCGCTCGCCACCACAGACTGGCCTGCAGACACTGCTGCTCGTGCACAAGAAAATGCAAAAAACGTGCCACACCCCCCTCAAAAGAAGCGGAGAGCAAAAATTCATGCAGCACATGCACCAGCGGATCTGCCTCCATGACCTCATGGGCTGAGGCGTCCTGATTCTTGATTATCAGCAGCGCTGCCCTTGCGGTTTCAGAACTGCCACAGGGCTTCAGCACTGCCTGTAAGGGATTAGCCTCTGCATCGTAAGGGGCCGACACCTGTAAAGTCAGTTCTTGTTCTTGCCACAGGCGGGATTTCAAATTTCTCTGAATTTCGTTCTGGGTTTGAAACACCTGATCAAAGGGAAGCCCCTCCAGGGCCTTGCCAGAAACCTTCAGCAAGGCCTCAAACGCAGGATTTACCGCTGCAATCCAAGGCGATTCTGGCGCTTCTGCAGAGAGCACGAGAGCCGGCTCACCGAGCGCTGAAATCATATCTGCTAAAAAACGAGACGGGTCCGCAAGAGGAACCTGCGTACTTGACATACTATCCACACAGCCATCCACCCTGTTTTCGTTGTTATGCCTGGTAAAGCATGGTTTTAGTAATTTGATAAAGCGTTGCAATGATACATCATTTATATCACGGTTTTATTTTTTTTTGCAACAATTCTTTTTTGATGACGGTTTGTCAAATTTAAAGCCTCTTTTTCATGACAAAAAAGACGAGGAGACAGGGTTCTGGATTCTTTTACGGCACTTTGTACTTAGACATTAGACATTAGACATTTAACGAAAAAGTGTAAGATTTTTTAGGTACCGTGCGTCTACTTTATAACGGACTTTGCTCTGTTCTAAAATAAACCCAAGGAGATTTCGCTTATGTGCGTCTGTCCAGAGCCCGACAAGCCCTGAGAAAACAGTTAAAGCAGCAATGTGGCACCGATTCGGTAGACGCCTGTCAGCACTGTGTCTGTGAAACCCTAAACCAGGTTCACTGACGGCGGCTTTGCACCACCTGCCGGGCTTTTTTCATGAGATGCCAAATATTGCTGGGCGTTACTTCATGGGTATCAAAGATCACCGACTGATCCTCCACTTCAATAGCCAGGTACACAGGCCGGGGTAAGTCGGCAAACTTCTCAGGGCGACGGATCACCTTTTCGATATCGTCACCATTCACATAGCCTGTGTCAGAGCGGTAAATGATTTCAGAGCCCGGGCGTACGTTGGCCGCATAATCCAAATACTTGATCAATTTACCGTCAAGATTCTCAAGCCCTTGTTTGCTTAAATAACTCAGGTGCCCCTGCTGATGCAGCTTGTCTAAAATACGCTCCCGTAAAGGGCGTGTGGTACTTAAAGGGGTCTGTCGATCAATGCATTCGATTTCAGCCAGCACAGCGCTGCGATCGCAGTCCGGCAAAAAAGCAATGACCGACTGACCGTTTTTCATTTCAGCGCTTAAATAGGCCCCCTGGGGCATTTGTTGCGCATAGCGTTCAGGAAAGTTAAAATAACTGTTCAAGGGCAGAGATCGCACCTTATGCTGAGGGTTGAGATAGACGAGCTCAGAGCCCGCGTGACTTTCAGCCCGCAATAACCACTGAGCCAGCGCAGGGTTCAAACAATGAAAGCCCACTTCTGTCAAGAAATTGAGGCTGCCTCGTTCCTGTAAGGTCTTTAACATCGTCAGAGCCTGGTCGTCATCGGCCCAGCGGGTTTGACAGGCTACAAAGGCGTCGGGTGACTTCATGAATGGTTTCCTTTAACTGGCGGTTCATTGCCTTTTAATTGTAACGGATTTTTTTCTGAGGCCAAACCTCTGGATGGGATTTACGTTAGAATGAAGAAAAAGACGGAGTAATTGACATTCATGGCGCATCCGACACAGGGCACCACGATTCAGGTCTCAACACAAGATCTGCAACACAAACTCGACCAAGCCAGTGCCTATTTAGAGCAAGCCCGCTATCGCCAGGCCGCACGCTTACTGAGCGATCTTCTGCAAAAAGAGCCCTTAAGCCTGGTGGATCAGCTGTACGTATTGGCCCAGCGCGCCCTGGCCCACGCCCTCTGGAAAAAGCCCGAGGAAGCCATTGAAGACGCCTCTCAAATTTTGGCGGTGGTCAAAGCCGATGTCAACGATTTACCCTATGATATGGATTGGGAGTACGAAAAAGCCCAGGACATTGGTCACCTGCGTTTTTTAGCCGATGTTTTGCAATTGCGCGGCACGCTCTTTCGGGTTATGAAAGCGCCCCGGCGCGCGGTAGAAGACCTAACCCTTTCCGCTTATATGACTCACCTCGAAGATGACAACCTGCTCAACTATATTCTACGGGCGGGGTCCCTGATTGAACTGGGTGACTGTTTAGAAAAAGCCCAATCTGATCTCAATACCGTTCTGGAACATAACCCAACTCTCTTTTACCAGTGGTTTGATCTGCCTGAAGTCGAGGGGGCACAGGTCGAGAAGCAGGAAAAACGCCTCTACTTTGTCTCTGCAGACCACCGCATTGCCTTAAAGTCCGACAAAGTCAAAATCAAAAAAAGCAAGATCAAAGCCCACTGGTTTCGTCTGGCAAAGCAATGGAATTTGGAGCACTAACCCGACGGATTTCCAGGTTTTGTATACGATACAAAAGCTCACTTTCAAATCCCTTTTCTGAGAGGGTTTCTGCCGATAAACCCACTGCAAATTGGGGGTTATACTGTTGAAGCCAGCGAGATTCCGTTAATTTCAAGGTAGGCCGGCCTGTAAAATAGTGCCCGGCATAGGGATCGCTAACCAGGAAAACTGCATCCTTATCTATGTAGCGATCCAAAAAATACTTCAAGCCCTGATATTTTAGAAGCTTCTCTTGTTGGGTATTGTCGTATACCTTTTCAAAACTGAGCCCAAACGAAAATGTATATAACAACAGGGGCAACCACCAGATTACGCTATAGGTATAAATGCGCTGGGTCCAGTGCTCTTGAATGCTTTGTCTCAACCCAAGCATTAAAACAATTGCAACCGCTGCAGGAAGCGTATGCACCGGACTCCATAAAGGATAAAAGAAATAATTCATCACCACACCTGTGGCATTTAGCCCTACAAAGCAGAGGGCATAACACAGCAAAAACAAAGGCAAAGAACCTTCTACACCCTGAAAATACGTATGATGCCTATTCTTCTTCAGAGCAGTCTTTTCCCATGAGCCAGCCAAACAAGCCAACCAGGGAATCCCCAATACCCAAATCACCATATAGTCCTGAGGACGTAAATCAACAGCAATGGCATGAATGAGCAAATAACTGCTCAAAAAAGAAAGCATCCATAGCGAAAATCCCCGATCGGCCATGCGATGGGCCTGCTTCCACCCCGAAATTACCCCCACACCCAACATCGTTAAAAAGGGAACACCTAAAACCTGCAGCGTTCGGTGCACCAAATAAAGAAAGGAACGAAAAAACTTACGCAGAAAGGCGTCCCATAAAAAAGGGCGTGGCTTGTCAAAAGAAGCTCCGTCGTAAGTACTCACCAAAAAATAAAATTTTGTGCTAAACCACAATCCGGTCTGAGTATAGAACCATCCCCAATAGGCACCCATAGCGAGCATAAAAGAGGATATGAATAACACCAAGTCAAACCAGCGACGTTGAAAGCCAAACACCAGCAAATGCGTCAAAAATAAAATCGGAAGTGACTCATATTGCAACACCCCGAGTCCGACACTCAACGCAGCAAAGCACATCGCAGCACCTTTTGTTTGCCATCCCCATAATACGCACAACGCAAGCAAAAGATAAGCTTCGCTCACCACAGACTCTTTCATTAACGAAGCACTACGCTGAATAAAGAGGGGGTGAAGAGCCAAACACGTCATGGCGAGTAGCGCAGACTGAAAAGCCATCTGTGAAGTCTTTCTAAATACCGTTTTTGCCAGGTAAAAGGTAAAGGTAAAAACGGTGGGGAGATGTAATACCCCACAGAGGAATGGCAACCACAAACTGCCTCGATAACTTGCGTCTGGCGACAAAAACAAACCACAGAGAAATCCATAAAAAGGTTCATAGTAATCTGCCAAATGGATAATCTGCGGTGGGAAACGTAAATAGCTGTAGATAAAATCTAATACAGCCCCCTGACCAGCCGCGCTATTCACAGCCATTTCATAGTAAATAAAATAGTCCGTACCCGGCGGCCATGCAAATTGAAGAACTGAGATAACCCCCAAACGAAGGAGTATACCTGCCCAAAGCACAAGAAAAACCAGACCCATCTGAAGCGGCCATTTTTTGCCAAAGTTCATAATAGTGTACAATTCTATCACAAGCGCATTGAAGGAGACACCCATGACCCGATTGGACCAAAACACACGAATAGTGGGCCTCCTCGGCTATCCGTTGCACCATAGTTTTTCACCCGCCATGCACAATAGCGTTTTTGAGCAATTGGATATGGGTTTTGTCTATTTGCCTTTGAAAGTCAAACCCGGTCGTTTGAGCGAAGCCATTGCGGGCTTAAGGGCCCTACATTTTGTGGGTGCCAATGTTACCATTCCCCACAAAGAGCAGATTATTCCTTACCTGGACGCCCTCACCCCCGAAGCAGAATTGGTCGGGGCGGTAAACACCCTGTATTGGAACGCTCAGCGCCAGCTGGTGGGTGACAATACCGATGTGGTGGGCTTTGATCGTACCCTGAGCGATGCTCGCTTAGATTTAGAAGGGCGTAGCGTGGCCCTGATTGGCTCTGGTGGTGCCGCCCGCGCCGTGGCCGTGGCCCTGGCGCGACGGCAGGTCAAAGAAATCATTGTGATTGCGCGACGGGCCACCGCTTTACAGCACTTTGTGCAGGACCTACAGCAGAAGTTTCCTGAGGTACTTTGGACGACCCACACCCAGAGCACCCCTGTGCTGGCTCAGGACCTGGAGCGGGTCTGGCTCCTGGTGAATGCCTCGCCCGTGGGTATGCATCCACACCCCCAGGAAAGCCCCCTCAGCCAACCTTTGCTCAGCATGTTACCCCGGGGTGCCCATGTGTACGATCTGGTGTACAACCCGCCTCAGACACAACTCTTACAATGGGCTCAAGACAAAGGCTATACGCCCCATGAAGGCTTGCATATGCTCGCTTATCAGGGAGCGGCAGCTTTTGAACGCTGGACCGGATTACAGCCGCCCATTGCGCCCATGATCGCCAGCTTGCAACAGCAAATCCAGGCTTTACAGCAGTCGACAAGCTCATGAAGCTTACCCTTACTTACGCCCACCACTTTTTATCGCGGTCTCTGGCCCAAAGTCTCCTGGATTCAGGCCATGAGCTGCAACTTCTCACCCCGCCTGCCCTCATGCCCGAAAGCAGCTTCTGGTCGGTCCATATGCCCGTGATTCCCTGTGACTTTTCTTCTTCGGTGCTGTTGAAAAAACACCTTCACGCCCAGGATGTGGTACTGAACTTACACGGGGCTGCCTCTATGGACGAAGATCCCGTGAGTCAGAGCCTCAGCGTCTTTCACGGTGCTTTACAAAACGATGTGCGCGTGCTGCATTTTTCAAGCCACCAGGTGTATGGTACGCCCCTGTATGTGCCTTTAGACGAACAGCACCCCCTGATGGGCAGCGACCCACGCACCCAGGCCAGTATCGCCACAGATATGCTGGCCAAGAGTTTTGCTCAGTCCTTTGATCTACCGGTAATTACCGTGCGCCTGTTTCCGATTTTGGGGGATGAAGAACTGCTGCGCTTGCTTCAACACGTCACCCCGCAAGTGGGGCAGGAACGCCCCCCCCAGTATTTAGACTTCTTACGGGAAGTGGACGCTCTGCAGGCGATCCATCAGCTTTTACACCATCCCCGTTATCAGGGGCAAGTGCTCAACCTGGCTTCAGGCAGCTTGATTTCCACCCACTTTCTGCAAAAAATTGCTGCCCCTTACCAGGCGGCCATTGCCAAACATGTGCATCAGTACGAGCAAGCGGCGGCCCATACCCTTTTGGACTATAACGTGCTGCTCAAACGTTGGTACGGCAGGCAGGGAAACACCGACGCCCTGAGCCAATGGATTTCCTGGCAGGTTCAGCACACCACCCCTGAAGCCTTAAAAATTTGGTTGCGTTTGCACATGCAATCCTGATTGCCATCAAAAAAGTTTCTGTTCTGTGCAAATTTCGCCCAGATCCCTGATAAATACAGGATTTGAGTTGACAGCCTTTTATGACGCAATGTATAAAGAAGGCTGAGGGAATCCTTTTAACAATATTTAAGAACAAGTGAGAATTATGGAACATTCAACTGGTATTTTCTTTACTCCCGTTGAAATCGGCCTCTTCACCCTGGTTATGTTGGGCTTAATTAGCGCCTCTGCCTATGGTGCCAGCATCAAGTACAAACTGGTACAGCTGGGTCAACCCGAAGCCCGTCACCCCAGCGAAGACGAGCTGCCCAAACGCCTGTGGACCACCGTTTATGACGTGTTTTACTGGTGTTTTCGTGGGGTGAGACCGATTGTGGGAATTATGCACACCTTTGTATTTGTGGGCTTTTTGGCCTTTTTATTGGCCACCACCCATCACGTTTTACGGGCCTACACCAATAACGTCGAGTTTTCAATTTTATCTGCGGTATCGCCTTTTATTGACAAGAGCTACGCGCTGCTGGCAGACATCTTTTGTATCCTGGTGCTGATCGGCATCGGCTCACTGGCCTACCGCCGCTTCTCCATGAAGCCCAAAGGCCTGTATCCGCCGCCAGAAGCTCAGGGCGTTTTGGTCAATCAAGAATCCAGAGAAAATCCCTGGTTAGAATCCCTGATTACCATCCTGTTTATTAGCGCACTGATGATCACCTATTTAAGTACCGAAGGGACTGCAGTCGCCTGGGTACAGCAAGGTGCCGCCAATTTTGAATTTCAAATGTGGCGCCCCTTTTCTTCTATGTTCGGCTTTATGCTGCACGCGTTTCAACTGCCTGCAGGCGCGTTGGTGGGCATCTACCATGTGTCCTGGTGGCTGCACATTCTGTGCGTATTGGGCTTTGCAGCCTACATTCCGTTTTCAAAGCACTTGCACCTGGTGGCAGGTCCCATCAACCTGTACTTTAAGCGCCAGGCCTCTTACGCCAAAATCGACAAGAAAAAAGATCTGTTGGCCATGCTGGAAGACGAAGATGATGACGATGAAGAAGGCGATTTCAGCATGGGCGGTATTCAATACCTCCACGATTTGCCCTGGAAAAACATCTTAGACACCTTTGCCTGTATTGAGTGCGGACGCTGCGACGATGTGTGTCCCGCCAACGCCACCGGCAAGGAACTGTCTCCCAAATGGATGATCGTCAACACCAAGCACCTGCTGTCTGACGAAAAAGACAAATTGCTGGCCGGTGAAAAATCCGAAACCCCATTGGTGGGCCACGTGATGACCGAAGACGCCCTCTGGTCTTGTACCTCTTGCGGCGGCTGTATGGAAATGTGTCCCATGGGCATTGAACACATCCCCGACATTATGGGGATGCGTCAGCATCTGCTCATGGAAGAAGAGTCCTTCCCTGCGGAATTCACCACCATGTTCAACAACCTCGAACGTCAGGGCAACCCCTGGGGTCAGGCCCAGTCAACTCGCGATGAGTGGGCCCGTGGCTTAGAGATCCAAACCCTGTCTGAGATTGAAAATATCAACGACTTAGACGTGATTTACTGGGTCGGTTGTGCCGGTTCTTATGACGACGAAGCCAAAAAGGTGTCTGTGTCCCTGTCCAAACTCATGAAAGCCGCCAACTTGAACTTTGCCATTCTCGGCAAAGAAGAAAAGTGCTGTGGTGACCCCGCTCGCCGCTGCGGTAACGAGTTCCTGGCCCAGTCCATGATCCAGGAAAACGTGGAAGTCATGAACGAGTATGGCGTGAAGCATGTGGTGACCGCGTGTCCGCACTGTTTACATACTCTCAAAAATGAATTCCCTGATTTTGGCGGACATTACGAGGTCAAGCACCATACCCAACTGATCAATGAGTTGGTACTCAAAGGCCAACTCAAGGTCAACACCGAAACCGCCGAGTTGCTCACCACCTTCCATGATCCCTGCTATTTGGGCCGTCACAACGACGTCTACAAAGAGCCCCGCCAGGCTTTAGAACAAGCGGGCATTGATCAGGTAGAAATGAAGCAAAACAAAGCGGCCAGCTTCTGCTGTGGTGCAGGCGGCGGTCAGATGTGGAAAGAAGAGAGTGGCACCACCCGTGTCAACGTCGAACGGACCCGTCAGGCCTTAGAAACCGGCGCAGAGCAAATTGCTGTGGGCTGTCCCTTCTGTAAAACCATGATGCAAGATGGCGTCAAAGATCACGGCAAAGCCGATACCGTCAAGGTACGCGACGTGGCCGAGATTATTGCGGATCGTCTTGAAGCTGATGCTGCAGCCACCACGGCAGCACAAAGTGTCTAAGACAATTGAATGATGAGAAAAGCCCGGTCGAAACGACCGGGCTTTTTTCTTGGGTAGGTTTTTAAAACATTGGGGGGATTACTAATTTACGGAGACACCCACAGCTTCACTGGCATGGGCACGGGGAAAGCCGCCACCGGGCACATGGGGTGGCATAATGGGGCGAGGGAAGTTGCCGCCGGGCAGTCCAGGCTGGTGAGGATAGCCAGGATAGGGTTGTTGCGGAAAAGGCTTGGGAATCGTGTGACGAGAAACGATCTCTCGGCGTACAGGAAACTGATTTTCAAAGTCGCGTAATTCACCTTTGCGGTTCCAGAACGGGCCTTCGTTTTTGAGTTTGCCATCGCCATTTTTGTCAAAGGTGGCCAGCACCGCTTTGATTTCGTCGAGGGTCACTTTCATATCGCCATTGACATCGGCGGCCTTAAACAGACCGTCTTGAGAGACCCGGCTGACAATCACCTCGTCAAAATAAGGGGAAGACGAAAAGGTTTCGCGCTCTAAATAGCTGGACTCGTCGCGGGCACCGCGGCGCAGTTGAATGGCGCCATCGCGGTTGGCATCGTACTGAGAAATGATTTGCTGTGCAATTCTATTAATGCTTGTCATAAAAATCCCCATAAATCCTGAAAAATTAATCTATTCTTAGATTAACGGAAGATTTTCAAAAAGTCAAGATTAGATTTCGATTAGATTAAGAAAAAGTTATAGCGAAAGCTTCAGTCCGCTTCTGCCAAACGCTTCGCCACACTGAGCAGCTGGGCCGCTGGATTCACATACCCTTGAAATGTGTAGTGCTCTAAATCAAAAAAGACCGCAGGCCGCTCCACAATGGGCTCAAAGTTTTGACAGCGTCGTAAAAAAGCGTCTTCCTGAGCCAGAATTTCTGCATTGAGCTGAAAGAGACAGGCCTGTCCGGGGGCCGGTGTTAAACCCAGGTGCTCTTGAGCTTCTACACCAAAAGGAAGACGCCAATACAGGGCCGTGGGTCCTGCCTCGGTCACTAAAAGCATTTCAAACCCGGTAACCTCAAGAGACACTCCCCGATAAATCAGCGTGAGCTTGCCGGTAAAATCACAGTTTAAAACCCGTTGGGTGTTCGACATAAGACCTACCGACTCACCGGTATTTCAATGCCCAGGCGACGGCGTCCGGCCATATGAAAGCGACCTTCTAAACCAGCCACCACGCCGGGGGCTGACTGCGCCATGCCCCCTACAGTACGCTCATAATCATAACCGGCAATGGGGTAAGCCCGGCCATTTTCGATTTGTATGCCCACAATGATCTGCTGGCTTGATCCCCCCGTAGAGCGATACAGTTCACCCCCACGCTGTGCTGCGTCCAGGGCCTGCCCGATTTGATGGGTGTCCATAATAACGCCATACTGACGTAAACCAGCACTGATTTCACCGGCCAGAACACCACTGAGCTGTTCTCCCTGTGCCACACGCCGCAGTACCGCAGGACTCATTCCCACCTCTACATACGTCATATCTGAGCGATCTCCCACAGATACGCGGGGATCATCACTGTGGGTTACAACACTTGAGCGTTGCCCCACAGTCGCCGTAAAGCCACCTGCACCCACTTGAATCTGGGCGTCGGTGTCACGGGCTTCTACCCGCAAACGGCGTTCTCGGTTATCGATTTCACCATCGCGATTGGCATCCACTCCCCAATATTGACTGGTCTCATCACTGCTGCGTGCACCTGCTGAAACATTGGGACCGTCAGCAGTTCCCACACGCCCATTGCCATACACACTATTGCCTGTGCCCGTAAAACGGCGATCGCCCATAAAATCACTAAAGGCAGCCGTGGCCTGGCGAATATCTCCTACGTCACCCCGGGTATAAGCCGTCGCTACATCACTTAAGCGCATCACAAACTCCGCAGCTTCTTCCTCGTCACGCATATGGATCCCTTCACGTAGCGTGGCATCAATCCCGGCTTTAAACGCCATAAAGCCCACATCAGCGCGCAACTCTGCCGACACGGTCATTTCAGCCCGTAAGGTAAAGGATGATCCCTGGCCCCAGGCCTTTTCTGCAGCCAGATTCAATCCCAGTCCCCCCGTCAGACTCAGGGCTGGTGTGCCCACTCCCAGGCGGGCCGTTGCGCCCAGCTCTACAATACCGGAGTCTTGCATAGACATGACATTTTCTAAAAAGCCCTTCAGTTCTTCACGGTAAGGCGTGCCTGCCAGACGGCGATCAATATCTGCAAGGCGTCGCTGTTCTTCGGCAATTTCAGCCTCAGTTTCTCGATAATTCGTTTCGGTGGTTTGCAAATTGTTATCAAAGGCTCCCGCTTCCGCATCAAAACGGCGTCCCTGAGCCTCTACGTCAGCAATACCTCCCTGTACACTCCGTTGAGCCGCCTGACGATCTGCACGCTCTGCAGGAGGTAAGCCTCCCGCAAGGGGAATACGGACGTTCTGGCGAGCGCTGTTCAGTTCATCTCCTGCGGCAGCTCGGTCACGGCCCGCCTGGTCGCGCTGGGTACGGGCTTGATCAAGCAAGGTGCGACTGCGCTCCATATCCCGTTGCGACAGGGCAATCCCCCCATCTACCAAACTGGCATTTGCGGTACTTAATCCCTGATCTGCCTGCCCCTGTAAATTACGGGCGCGCGCCAAATCACCTTCAGCCTGAAAACTGGCTTCCAGACTTGAGAAAACAGACCGGCTGACCACCAACTCACGGCCTGACTCCGTAGACAACATGCGTCGAACACGCCCGCTAATCTGTTCACGGCTCAGGGGGGGATTCGCGGTCTGAATGTCTCCAGACAATTGCGAATATTGACGACGGCGAGCCTCTGAGTCTGCCAAATCATTGCGCAGAGACTGGGTGTAGCCCATGGGATTTAGGGTCTCATTTTCACGGGTTCGGCGAAACTGGTGGCGATCGGTGCGCATACGGATAAAGCGGCTGTAATTGTCAAAGCGGCTGGTTTCAGTATATCCACCCCGGTCCAAAGCTCGCATCATGCCCGTGGTTCCCGCGTCGGGGTTATCGATAAAGGTACGCAGATCTTCAAGATCGCGATTGGCCAGGGCCAAATTCTGCGTGCTGCTTTGTGAAAAACCTTCGGGCATAAAGGCCTCCGCATCGGCGACAGCAGCAGCATAGGCCGTCTGGGCAGCTTCTTGCTCAGTCATGCGGGCGCGCGCCTGTGTCAAATTGGGCGCATCCAGCGTTGCCCGGCGGGCCTGGTCCAGCTGATCAAAGCCATTAACCAGAGCCAAAGTCGACTCAATTTGCGCTAACTCCTGAGCGCCTTCAGGGGTCGGCGCAGCCCGTAAAAAGTCAGCCCGTGTTTGTAGTGTGGTGCGCATTTCATCTAAGGCTTGCTGCTGAGCAGGGGCGCGCCGGGGCAATTGAAACTGTTCAGCTTGCTGAGCCAGGGTTTGCCCCATACGGCCAAAGTCTTCAGGACCCAGGGCTGCGGGTTCAGCAGGCAATTCACCCGCACGAAAACTTTCAAGTTCCGCAGGGCTAACCCCTTGATCTGCAGCCGCGGCCCGGGTACGATCCACCGCAGCAGACACTTCAGGATCTGCAACAGGCTCCGGGGGTTGCTGTAGTTCTGTTCTGACCGTACTTTGATCTTCTCCCACAGGGGAAGAAGGAGCTTCAGGGGCTTCCGGTCCGGGGGCAACAGGCGGTTCTGATACCGGTGGCGTCGCGGGCGTGACGCGAGAAGGAATAGGCTGTAGGGGACTGCTGCCTGGGGTACGAGAGATACCGCTCATAAATAACTTATCCTTTGTGATGTACTGTGCCCTCTGTAAGCGCCTTGATTTGGCGGTAGAGGGCCTGGGTAGGCTGGTGAAAGGGTTCTATTTTCATGGCTTGCTTCAGAAAAAGCAGCGCCTCTGTGTACAATTGACCCCGGTAGGCAAAATAGGCGAGAGCCACATAGGGTTCTACAGAAGTATCGGGACATGCTGCGATGGCCTGTGTATACAGATCAATGAGCTCCTGAGACTGTTGAGGATAGGGGGGGCGTTGCAAAAGCATTTCTGCTTCATCCAGAAAACCCTGCATCGTATAATGTTCTATCGCTCCGCTAAAGCTCATGGGTACCTCATTTGCATTTCATCTTTTTAATTATACCCAATCGCTTCATATTTAAACCCATCTGCATTCTAATGCTGCCAAAACCGCTATAATTAAAGGCAGAAACCCGAAGAAACATGCAGAAAGTCCCGCTTATGTCAGAAAGCTTCTCCCGGCGCATGCGCGCCTATGAAAAGACATTTCTCTCTCAAGCCCGCACAGATCAGCCCTGTATTTTACGCCTTGATGGTCGGGCCTTTCATCGCTTTACGCAAGGGCTACCCGACCCCTTTGATGCGCGTCTGGCCCAGCTCATGCAAGCCACCACCGCCTACCTGGTCGAAATCACCCACGCCGTATGTGGTTATACCCAATCCGACGAAATCTCACTGGTGCTCTGGGCACGTAAACCCGGTGAACAGCTCTACTTTGGCGGGAAAATTCATAAATTAATTTCAGTGACCGCTGCCGAGGCCACCCTGTATTTTCATCAGGCCAAACAAACGCTGGATTTACCGGAAAAGCAACTACACTACCCCGTCCACTTTGACTGCCGTTTTTTACAGGTGCCCACCGCCACAGAAGCTGTCAATTACCTGCGCTGGCGAGAACAAGAGGCGCAACGCAACAGCGTCGCTCAACTGGCTCGGCAGCACTTTGATCGCAAAAGCCTTTTGCACAAAAACACAGCAGAACTCAAAAACCTGCTGCGTCAGCACCGCACCCCCTGGGAGACGCTTTCTGAGCATGCCCAACGGGGCACATTTTTTCAAACCCAGATTACGGAAGTGTCCTTTGAGCCCACCCAAACATCCCTGCCACCTAAACACCACGGACACACCCAGAAAAGTTACTTTCGCAGACAGGTACAAGCCCTTGATATTAAAGACTTGCAGCATTTAGAGGACCCCGAATCTTTCTTTTTTAGCTGAGTGAAAACTTTAGTGTTAAGCTAAAAGGAGCAAAAATAAAGCTGAGGTCACATGAATGTTAAAGAAACGCTGCCTGTTAATGGTCTTAATGGGTGCACTATCCCTTAATGTGGGCTGTGCTTATAGCAGCCAAAATTCGCCCCCCATTTCAGAGTCCAACGACAGACAAGGCACTATCGAAGGACAAGTATGGAATGGCACTGACTCGGACGGAGACTTCTATGAATTTTATTTTCTCAAAGGGGGGAAACTGCGTTATTTATCCAAACTCCCCAGCCAAGAAGTGGGCACCCTGTACGAAGACGAAGGTGACGTCTGGGCACAAAATGGCAATACCGTGATCATCACCATTAACAATTATTCCACCTACGAGGGCCTCAAAGAAGGAGATCGCATCACCGGCGACGCCTGGAATGTGGCGGGCCGGCGATGGACCTGGGATATCAAACGGAAAACCAATTAGGGCGTGTGGGTCCCCCAGTGGGGATCCATAATCGCCAGCACGGCGTTGTTTTGGGGAAACATGCTCTCTACAGAGCTACGTACACTACCCACAACGCCTTGCTTTGCAACCTGTTGAGCCATTTGTACACCCGCCAGACTTTCAAAAGCCGTTCCCGCCTGAGAGAAGTGAATGACACCCACCTCTGCGGTTTTAATATTGGCTTTTTCTTTGACCCGGTTGATGGCGTCACTGAGGTCACCCAAACCGTCTACCAGCTTAATTTTAAGGGCCTGATCGCCGGTGTAAATGCGCCCCTGAGCCACCTCTTCCACTTGCTTGATGTCGAGCTTGCGGCCTTTGGAGACCCGCTCAATAAAGACCCGGTAAAAGTCTAAGAGATTATTCTGAATAACCTGCTTTTCGGCTTCGCTATAGGGCCGATGATTGCTGTTTTGATCAGCTTTTTCATTGGTTTTTAGCACCGTATGCTGAACACCCAACTTCTCATAAAGACGCTCAAAATTGACCTTGCCCGCATAAATGCCAATACTGCCCGTAATGGTGCTGGGGTTGGCCAAAATCTCATCTCCGGCCATGGCAATCCAGTAACCGCCCGAAGCAGCCACATCAGCCATGGAGACAATCACGGGATTTTTGGTTTCTTCTTTATAACGTATCAAAGCGCGGTAAATCTCATCCGAGGCCAGAGCAGAACCGCCCGGACTGTTAATGCGTAACACCAGGCCTTTAATTTGCTCATTTTGTCGGGCTTCAAAAATTTGCTCCACCACGCTGGCACTGCCTGCAGAGGCTTCACCAAACAAGAAATCACGGCTGCTGGGGCCTTCGGTAATGCCACCGGATACATAGATCACCCCAATTTTATTGCGGGGTTCCCAGGATTCGTTGTGGACGCGAATACGGCGCAAATCTTCAATGGCCACCTTGGGCTGGTGGATCAAGTCCGAAGCCATTTGCCCCAGTTCATCACGGTATACCACCTGGTCCACAAGGCCGATTTCTTTGGCGTCGCGGGCGCTGAACAGGGTGCGTTCGAGCATACGGTCAAAGGTGCTGGCCTTTAAATTACGACGGGTCATAAGGGTGTTTTTAAAGCGTTCAAACTCATTGTCTTGTACCGCTTTGTACTGCTCACGGGTGGGTTCAGAGGCTTCCGTTAAGGTGTAGGACTCCATGCCGGTTTTATACTTGCCCACCTTAATAAAGTCAACACCGACACCCACCAGATCCAGTACATTTTTGTAATAGGGCATGACAAAAGCCATTCCGTTTAAACGCAAAGATCCCATGGGGTGCATGGCCACCTTGTCTGCTGCACTGGCCAAATAATACTCTTTGAGCCCCCCGTCATTAAGGTAAACAATCACTTGTTTACCGGCGTCACGCACCGACTGAATGGCCGTACGAATTTCTTCGATGGTACCCAGCCCCACCCCATTTAAGGCACCGACATCAATAACAATCCCCTGGTAACGGGGCGCATTGCGCACCAGCTTGAGCTGTTCAATCAACTGCCAATAACCCAAAGGGCCCCGCATCGTAAAAAAATCGTCGCTTCCCCCCTGATCCATGGCCACGCCCTGGGTGAGATCCAGGTAGGCAAAACTATGGTTCAATTGCCGTAGGGTATTTTGAAAGTGTGCGTTGGTAAACTGCAGGTTCACCGCATCTCGGGCCTTGTTGGGGGCGTTAAAGCCGTGAAAATAGCTGACGCCAAAGGTGTCAAAGAAAAAGCCTGCACCCAGGGTAAACTGGCCCTGTAAATCGACACTGCCGCGCACCAGAAAACCATCCAAAGGCTCAGCCTCAACACCAAAACGACCGGTAATCGCCTGTACAGGATCCCCTTCGTCCCATTGGGTATCGGCAGTCAGGGTAAAGCGTTCCCCGAAGGGACGCACCCCCACGCCCAACGCATAAGCGCGATTGATCTGTTGATTGCCCACGGTGGGGGCATTCAGGTTCCGCACACTGACCCCAAAGGACAAAAAGCGAGCAGGACGGATCAGCAAACCCGTGTCAAAACTGTGAATATTGGAGTCATTCACCCCCACCTGTTGACTCAGGTTATAACCAATACCCCAGGATAAATAATCGGTGAAGGCGTAGCTATAGGCCGCCGAAAACTTGCGCAGGTCGCCCAGGGTTTGGGTCTGAAACTGTTGAAAACCCAGTGAGAGGTTGGGCAGTCCCAAAAAACCAGCGGCGTGACCGGAGACATTGGGATCCACAGATTTTGACACAAAAATTTCAAAAAGGTCCTGGGCCCCTGCGGCAGCGGGGTTCAAAGGCAAAGCCGCACTGCTGTCTACCAGCGCAACCGCCGGAAGTGCCAGAAAGTCGACATCCGTAAAATCCCGGGTAGCATCATCAGCCTGGGCAGGTAAAGTAAAGGTAGAACTGAGCAGTAAACTCAGAGCAAGCAACGGTTTTTTCATCAGCGAATTAGCCGTGAATTGCTGCAGCAATAATAATCGCCATGGCAATAAAGAAACCGCCAATAACGGTACCCAAAGCCTGGTTGTTTTTACCCAGCTCTTTGGTAAACTCAAGGGCGTTAACAATATCAAAGATTTTGTAAGCCACCATCAAAAAGACCATGCCCAATACGGCATAAATCAAGGAGACCAATAATACCCCCGGCGTTAAAGCATGGAGCGCCTCGTGTTGAGCCGCCTGAGCACCGGGAACAGCGGTCAAAGCAACAGCCTCGGTGGTGGTTTCTACTGCGTCATTCATCGTTTGAAATCCTTTCTTAATATGGGTCTGTTTCTATTGTGTGAGATAGGGTATGGGGTTTATTTTCCCGCGCGGGAGCCGCCCCCACGAAATCCGCCGGAGCTGTAACCCCGGCCGCGCGAGCCGTACCCTCCGTAGCTATTGCCAAAACTCATAAACAAAAAGCTGGGGCCACGGCGGTGATAATAACCACTGCTCCCATAACCATTGCTAGAAGAAGTGCTTTGCAACGCCGCAAAAAAGAGAATGGGCACCAAACACAGTCCCGCGCAAAGGGCAACAAAGGTAATGCGGTTCATGTTAGTCTCCTGTGCTTAAAATGGTGAGTTCATAGGGTTCAATATAGTGGCCAGCACTGACTTCAAATTCATTGCCCCAGCGCTCAACCCCCAGCACTTTTTCGTCATCATCATCGTAAAAATCCCAGTACTCCACTTCACTGTATCTGGGGTCACTGTCTTCGCTTTCCACAAGCACTTTGGCGTAACCGTGCTCATCCTGATAATAGGTCACCCCTTCGTACACCAGGCGGCTGGCCACCGGCGCTGACACTTGCAAACGCACGGGTTTGACCACGGTCACTTCCAATTCGTCATCATCCTCGGCGTCAAGCCAGAGTTTTTCACCACTGATGGAATCTACAAAATGATAAGAAAACCAGGAGAAACCATGATCTTCGTAGACGTAGCGACTGCGTACAATAAAGTCTGTGGCGTTATAACTCACCACCCCTCCCAGCCTCAGATCGAGCACATTGCGCTCACGCACCTTTGGCGATACGGTGTGTCGGTGAGCCAGGCCCCGGTGGCTGCTGGGCGCCAGTGCAGCGGGCGTCTGCGTTTCGTAGGTTTTGGGTTTGCCAAACAGGAAATCAAAAAGTCCCATAACACAGCCTCTATTTCATCTTGTTTTTAACATCATAACATGGTCTCTGTGGGCTGATCAGCAACCCAGATCTGCCCTGAAGCCTGACGGGTGGGATAGCACGTCAGACAACTGCTCTGATTCAAGCCCTGCCCGTTCTCCAGGGAAAATACCCAGTGATGCAAAGGGCACTCCAGGGTGAGCTGCTGCGCGTCAAGGCGACCGTTCAACAAGGAAAAATGCTGATGAGGACAGTGGGCGCTGACCGCATACGCATGGCTTCCTACCCAACACAGCAAGATCTCTCTCCCTGTGGGAGACACCCACACAAAGCGGCTTTCGCGCTGAAGACGGGCCGCTTTAATGACGGGATACCATGTTAACGGGGCTTCCACTGTAAATGGACTCCTTGTCCTTGCTAAACTGGTGTGAAAAAGGCTTTTTCATCATGTCACATGCTACACCTTATGCCCTCGTTATTTTCGATATGGACGGCACCCTGGTCGATACCGAGCCTCACTATCGGGTGATCAACCGCAAAATTTTTGAAGACCTGGGGTTTCATCTCCCCGTCGACGCCCATGATGCACTGGTGGGTATGACTGCCGAAGGCATCTGGGGCAACTTAAAACAGCGTTTTCATTTGGAAGCTTCGGTAGCAGATTTGATCGCCAATGAGCAGCGGCAACAATGGCATAATCTGCAGGTGCAAACCCTTTTGCCTATTGACGGGGTACCCACCCTTGTTAAAACCCTCTCAAACCAGGGCATTCACCTGGCGGTGGGATCTTCGTCTCCACAATTTATGATTGACTTTATTATCCACAAAATTGGACTCAAGCCTTATTTTCAGGCCACTTTAAGTGGCGAAGCGGTACCCCACGGAAAACCTGCCCCTGATTTATTTTTGGCCCTGGCCCATCACTTTCAGGTGGAGCCAGAGCAATGTCTGGTGCTCGAAGATGCAGGGCATGGGGTTCATGCAGCCAAAAGTGCGGGCATGCAGTGCTGGGGTTATCAGAACCCTCACTCAGGACACCAGGACCTGAGCGCTGCGGATTTTGTGTTCAGTGATTATCAGGCTGCATTGGAACGCTGGAAGGAGATCTAAAAATACGCCACAGCGATACCGTCAGCGCCATCAAACCCAAAATACAGGCCCATTGAATGGCGCTGAGCCCCCCGTAGATTTTTAAGCTGGGCTTGAGACTTTCGACCCCCAGCCGAAAGCTCAGATAAGCCCCCATAAACGCGCGAAACATTAAACCGTGATGGGCCAGATGGAGGCGACAACCCCACAAGGCCGTCGCTGTCAAGACCAGAAACAAACTCTCGTACAACTGGGTAGGATGGCGAAACACACCATCTCCAAAATCCACCCCCCAGGGCAAGGCGGTGGCCACCCCATAGGTGTGATCGGCCAGGCCCGTCAAAAAACAACCTATGCGCCCCCAGGCAATGCCCAGCGCCAGCGGAAGGACGTAACTGTCTCCGGTGCGATCGCGAATGCCCAGACGTTGTTTGATCCATTCAATGCCCACCCAACCGCCCAACAAGCCCCCAACAATGGTTTTTCCTGGCACCATCCAGCGTCCACTGAGGGGGTCGTACGGTGTTTCCAGCCAGGCCAGGAGACGGGCTCCCAATGCAGCGCCTACAATGCAGGCCATTAAAATCCAAAGCTGTTGAGATTTGGGAGCTTGCACTGCCGCCCGTTTGCTCAACCAGCGATACCCCTGAAAACCCAGGGTATAAGCTAAAATTTCAAAGAAGAAATGGGGGTGAATCTGCCAGGGGCCCAGGGCGATATAGACAGGAAAGCTCATGAAACCCCAAAGCTCTGCCTGACTTTGGCCTGCAGCTGAGCAATGGCAGCGTCCTGGGAAATGCGATAGGCCAGATCTAAAAAGTACAGGGCATGGTTGCGTTCCTGCACCAGCGCATACAGGTACCCCAGGCCAAAATAGGCTTCATGGCGACTTTTGTCTAAGCTCAGGGCCTCTAAAAAAGCCAAAATACCGTGTTCTAAATGATAGCGTTCTTTAAAACCTGAAGCCACCGCCAGGTCAATACTGCGAAAACCCGCGCCCAGATACGCCTGATAGGTTTTTTTGGGTTGATTCAGGGAAATGCCCATGGCATTGCGCACGATAGAACGTCCGCCCTGCACATCAAAGGACACCTGCAAACCGGGCTGTGAGGACACCGGGGAAACCGGACGCGCTAACTTTAACACCTGAAAATCTGAAGGCGCTGTCTCGGGAGGGGCTTCCGGCTGTACTTCACGGAAGACTTCAGCGGATACCGGGGACCGCTCTGCGGGCAGCCAGGGCTGCCAAAAATGACGGCAGGCACCCTGTTCTGCAGGGACTAACTTTTCAAAAAGGGGGCTTAGACTGCGGTGAAAAGCCAAAATTTCTTCAGGTGCCGGCTCAGGGTACACGGTCACTAAAGGCGGTGGTAAAGGATGTTTTTGGGTATAAAGCCCGTGAAAAAAGTCACGGGCAGCCCGGGGAGAAACCGGTGGCACATCGGTATGGTTCTTGAGTTGCTGGGTACGGGCTTCGCTGCGCAACTGGTACAAACGTTCATCAAACTCAGCGCGGCGTTTGTGCAGGGTGGGCAGGGCCGCAGAGGTGCCTGGCAGTTGCTGCATCTGGTAAACCAGCGTTTGGATTTGGCGAAGGACCTGCTGAATTTCAGGGGTTTCACTCACCGTCTGGGTAATATTGCGCAACTGGCCGGGTCGAGATGCCATACGCCGGGGCATTTGTCGAAAACCCTGCGTCATTCTGTATCCTCCTTCGTGCCATTGGGGGGTATTTTATCACGGGAGTTGAAAATTGCGGTATGCTGAAAAAAAACGCAGGAGCTCGCCCGTTGAGTGCTTGCCCAAGACAAGGATAACCCGATGAAGAAAAACCTCGCTTTGAGCCTGTTGGCAACGCTTTCTCTGAGTCTTCCCCCCCTTCTGCCCTCCGCTTATCAGCCCGGTTGGCAAGTGGCTTCTGCGCAAACCGCTCAAAAATCCTTTGCTTTTTACTTTAAAAACGATCATCCGCTCAACGGCATCTTGATCGACGCCCTCAAAGAAGGCGAACCCGATGCCAATTACACCACCTTAAACAGCCAGGGTAGCGACGATATTGCCGGCCTTCTGTCGGCGGTCGCCAACTTTTATTTAGAACATGTCAATGAGCCCGCCACCACCCGCAGCGGTTTAACGCTACAGTTTGGCGATCAAAACCTGAGCTGGAACGAAGTGCGCCAATTGGCCACCGCCGATTGGGTGCTGATCCCCGAATGGACCTGGGCAGAAACCGGCCTGAATAAAATTGTCTTGGGTGATGTGGACGGGGTCCCCACCTGGGCCATTCTGGCAGAAAACACCCTGAGTCTTACCCTGACCCCTTACCAGTTCGAAGCCAACCAGTTTAAAGCCGGCCCCCCCATCTACCGCAATTGGAACATTGAGCGAAAAATCCCCATTCGCGACACCCAACAGCTAGAAAAAGTCGTCAAGGATGCCACCGGAAACCAGGTCAGCATTGCAGAGGCCTCGCAACACGAAACCATTTTGGGCGTGGTGCGCCAGTTTCCTACTTTTAAGGGACTCATGGGCCAGGATCCCAGCCAGTACTTTGCAGAGCCTGCAGCCCAGGCCCTGACCGGACAACGCGCCGAGCGTATTTTGCGCTCTTTGGCAGCCCGCGGCAACAACGCCTCAAACAATACCTCCACGACGAATACGCCCGCCAATAACGCCCCCAATACGCCTCCGCGCACGCCCGGCAAAGGCATTGGCCTGGGCGTGGCCCTCAAAGGCGGTACCATGCCCCTCTGGATTAACGGCACCAGCCAATTTTACTTTTTTGACCCCCTCAATTTATTTGTGCCCTCTGTGGGCCTTGATCTGCGTTATAACCTGGCCAACCTCACCGGCTGGGAAGACGTCTACGTGATTCTGGGCGGCGGCACCAACGTGCAATTGGTCAGCCAGAACGCGCAAGACGCCAGCCAACCCCCGCCCGTACAAGGCATCGTCCCCGTGCAAAACCCGTTCGCCGCTGCCATGGGGATTATCGGTGAACTGGGTGTCGCCAAGCGGTGGCGCTTCGGCAATTACTACGTAGAAGGCAGCCTCAAAGGCGGCATGCTGGGGGGCATCCTGATGGATAGCGGCGTCATTAATCAGTTCACAGGATTTCCGGACACGCCTTATACCTATACCTTTGGCGGCACCGTGGGCCTGGGTGCCGGTTGGCAAATCACCGATAATTTTGCCCTGGGCCTTGACACCGGCTTCCGCTATTATGCAGACGGCTTTTGGACCGACTCTATGGGTCAACCGTTGATTTACCCGAATTTAAGTGCCTGGGGTCCTGTGCTCCAGCTCTCAGTGGAATACATGTTCTAAGTGTTATAATCAAAGCAAAACGGACAGGAGTTCGTCCTTATGAAACATCATTTAGCATGCTTAGTTCTTTTGGGTGCCTTGCAAGGTGCCGCATTAACCCCGTTTTCAGGATCTGTGGGCATCGCCCAGGCGGCCACCACAGGTCAGGTGGTATCTTTTAGCGCCGTACGCGGCGAAGGCACCAGCCCGGTTGCCGCCCGCCAGGATGCCTTTCGTAACGCCATTGCTCAGGCAGTGGGCGTGTTTGTACGGGCCGATACCGTGGTTCAGGATTATGTGACCCAATCCGACAAGGTACGCACCAGTTCCCAGGGGTTTATTAAATCTTTTAAGCTGATTCAAGAAAACACCCTGCCCGACGGCATCGTGGAAGCCGTTTACGCCATTGAGGTGTCCACCACGCCCCTTAAAGACGACCTGAGGCAGGTGGTGGGTACCGAATTCAGCAATGTGGGTCACCCCACCGTGGCCGTGGTGGGCTGGTACAAAGGCAACACGCGCGAAGACACCGAAGCCGGCAGTATTGCGGTAGCCGCGCTCAACCGCGCGCTGATTAACCGCGGCTACAAAGTGGTAGATGCCTCTGAGATCGAACGCCTACGCAAAGAAGATGCCGCCCTGCGCAAAGTGGCGGAGAACGCCACAAGCTCTAATTTTGATCAGGTGGCCCGCGCCATTGCTGAGCGTCTCAAGGCAGATATTTATGTCACCACCTTCGGCTCTGTGGGCGCCGGTAAAGCCAGTGTGGCCACGCGCATGTACAATAGCTATACTGGACAGGTATTTGGCTCAGAAACCGGTTATGGCACCGCCACGGACCGCAGTTTTAGCAGCGCCAAACGCGCTGTAGATGAGGCCGTGACCCGCTCCATGGACACCGTACTCAACCAGGTCTCGAACCACTGGCAAGACGTCTTACAAAACGGTCAGGAATACATCGTGGTGTTCGATGGCTACCGCAATGGTAAAGAACGCCGACAGTTCAAAGAACTTTTAGGACGCGTGAGCGGCATTACCCAGGTTAAACAGATCAGCGCCAGCAGCAGCAAAGCTGAATTTTCACTCCGGGGGAATGGCTCCGCGGTGGACCTTTTTGACGAAGTCATTGAGCTGGCAGAGGCCGCTGGCATGAAATTCATAAACGATGAAGCGGTGATTCGCGGGGGTCGTGCCGTGTTTCTGCTGAAATAGGAGAAAAGCCATGAACCGTTATCTTGCCTATACGCTCTGTGGACTCTGCCTGTTCAGCCCCTTGAGCCTTGCAAAAGCCCCGGCGGCACAGGCAGAGGTGATCACCCAACTCTCTGTACGTGAACTCGACGTGCGCGGAGAAGGTGCCGATGCGGCCTCGGCCCTGGCGCAAACCCAAAAGAATGCCCTGAATACCCTGGCCTACGAACTCACCCACACCGAAGCCGAACAAAACAAGCTCGTAAAATACCTGCCGACGCTTCATGCCCAACAGGCCCAATATTTAGAGCGCCTACACATTGTCGCTAAAGGTACCTTACCGAGTGGGGGCCGCTTTTACGTGATCCGTTATCGGGTAAACGTCAAGGCCTTAAAAGACACCTTGATTGCCCAACAGATCATTCCGCCACAGAGCGAAATCAACGAAGCGCTGTTGTTTCCGACCCTGGCCGTGTATTTTAAAGACCCTCTCAACCAGTCCGAGGCAGCCCAATGGTCTATAGAGCGCTGCAATAGCCTGCTGATTAACCAGGGCTTTCAGGTCATTGATCCTACCGTTTGGCACCGTCTGGCCCTTGAAGACCAACAGCTGAATCAAAACAAAGGCGTTAACGCTCAGCGCACGGCCTTAAAAGCACGGGCCAACGTTTTTTTAGAAATTGATGTCGCTCCCCAGGTCGTCGGACGCAGTGGCGACTACCAATACGTGCAAACCCCTGTAAGCATTCGCGCCTTTGAGAGTTCTTCGGGACAGCCCTTTTTAGAAAAAGCGTACCAACGTCTCAACGCCAAAGGTGAGCCCGAGGCCCTGGCCATTGCTGGCAACCTTGATGTGAGCACCAAGGCGGTGGTTGAAGAAGCGGTAGCTGGGGTCATGCCCATGATCATTCAAGATCTGACCCGTCACTGGAAAGAAAGTCTCGTCAAAGGTAAACAGTACCGCCTGGCCTTTAAGCCGCCGTTGAATCCAGTGGCTCAAAAGCGCTTAGAAAGCCTGGTCAAAACCTATACTCCCGGCGAAAAAGGCGACATTTGGGTACGCTACGCGGGAGAACTGTCTGATCTGGCTGACTCCATTGAAGAAACCCTAAGCCCAGGCTACACCTTACAACGCATGGACCTCGGCCATGCCTATTTTGAAAGTCCCTAACCATGGAAAAGCACTTCGCCGAACTCTCAAATATTTCAATGTTTCTTTTGGTGTTTTCAATCCTGCCCTTTCTGGGGCTCTTTGCTTACATCCTGATCAAAAGCCCGGTGTTTTCACCCCTTCATCACTGGCGGGCAGAGCGCGCCTTTGCCCAGAAAAAATACGCCAAAGCAGCCCGCCTTTTTGATCGCCTTCACGACTTTGAAGCCCTTCGCCACGGCAATATCTACGCAAAAAAAGCCGCTTTAAGTTATGAGCTGGCGGGCCAATTGCGCCTGGCCCGAGACTGGTACGGCAAAGCACAGGATTTTTCAAAGGTGGGAGCCTTGCTCGTAGAGTCCGGCAAGATAGAAGATGCTATTGCCCTGTACCAGGAAGAAAATCTGCCCCAGCGCCTGGCTCAGCTCTACGAGGATCAGGAGCGTTTTGTAGAGGCAGCCCAGGTCTACCAGCGCTTAAACCAACCCCGTAAACAAGAGAACATGTACCGCAAAGCCATGATCAAAGGCGATGACGCAAAAACTCAAGAGGCCCGTCTCTTGCTGGCCCAATTGCTCCTTGAGCAAAAACGGGTGGACGAAGCCCGACGCTTTTTTTCAGAAGCCAGTGAAGCCATGGCCAGCAGCAGCGCCTATGACCATTTGGCAGCCCTGTTGCAATTGCGCGATCAGGTAGAATTTCATCTGTTGCGGGCACAAGGCCCCCCACGCTGAGACAAAGACCTCAATAAAACATGGTATAATTTTTAAATATTGGTTAAGAACCCCTGTAGATGAGGAATATACCCATGTTAAAAACCCCTTTATTGCACACCTCTCTGGCTTTATGCGCTGTTTTAACCGTGAGTGCCTGCCAGGTGATGCCTCAGTTTAGTCAACGTGGCAATACGCCCCCCATTAGCTTGCCCGCCTTTCAATCGCAAACCACAGGCACAGAAGTTGCCGACGATGCGGGGGACTCCCTCACTGAAGATTTATTCCGAGATTTTGATCAGGGCGTTATCAAAGAAAATCTAAGCATTCATACCCAGGGGTATTTAAGCCTGAACCCCAACGCCTCACAGGGTCTCTTTGTGTCGCGACCTTTACAGGCCCCCTTTGCTTTTGATGCCTTTTTAAGCAGTTGGAACAGCACCCAATCGGTCAAAGTGGAGTACCGCACCGGTACCGACGCCCGCAATTTGGGCCCCTGGCAGCCTCTCGGCCTTGAGCGGGACGTCAAACTGCCCCAAAAACAAACCCATCTACAGTATCGGGTCACCCTCTTGCGGGCTGAAAACGCCGCCACAGAAACCCGCTTCGAAGGCATTCACTTCCTGTTCGGCATTCAGCGTCCCCAGAGCACCCCTCCCGGGCAGCGCCGCCCCCACAACGTAACCAAACCCGCCGTGGTTTCACGGGCGGCCTGGCGAGCTCGCGCCCCCAAAGGCAATTATGCCACCCACACCATTGACGGCATTGTGGTGCACCACACCTGGCGCCCCACCCAGGCCCAGTACAAAAAGGACGCCACCATGCGTGGTATTCAGAACTACCACATGGACGACAACAAATGGTCTGACATTGGCTACCATTTTATTATCGGGCCTGAAGGCACCATTTACCAGGGGCGTCCCGAGACCGTCATTGGGGCACACTCTAGCCCCAATACGGGTAAGGTAGGTATTTGTGTGGTCGGCGATTACGATCCCGGTCAGGATCGATTTACCGAAGCCAGCCAGGAGTCCCTGGTTCAGCTTATGACCTGGCTCACCGCAGAGTATGGTATTTCGACTCAGGAATATTACGGCCACCGTGACTTTGCTCCCAAAACCTGTCCCGGCGACGACATTTACAGCAAAATGGATGCCATGCGCAACGAAATTATTCGCCGCTTACAGGCTGCAGGATTGCGCTAATGCTGACGATTTATCATAATCCCCGCTGCAGCAAAAGCCGTCAAACCCTCCAATTGATTGAATCCCACAATACCCCTGTGAAGGTGGTGTTGTATCTGCAAGACCCTCCTGACGTGGCCGAGCTGCAGACGGCCTTAGCCAAACTGGGCCAGCCCGTGACGGCTCTGCTGCGTCCCAAAGAAGATACCTTCAAAAACCTGGGTCTAAATCTCAAAGACGCTCGCTCCGATGCGGATTGGTTACAGCTCATTCATGAGCACCCCATTTTGTTAGAGCGCCCTCTGGTGGTGAGCGAAGACAAAGCGGTCATTGGACGCCCGCCTGAGAACGTGCTGCCACTTTTAAACTAAATGCCTTTGCGTCTGGTGGTGGATGGGCGCTGGCTTCAGCAGCCCATGCACGGCATCGCCCGTTATACGCTGGAGCTTTTGCGTCATTTGCCGCTCAGCGCTCAGGACCAGGTGTTTGTGCTGTACCGTAAGCAGGATTTTTCACCCCGTGATCTCTCAGCGACAGACGCCCGGCTGCCCCTGCACTGGATCGAGGTCAAATCCCCCCTGTTCTCCTGGAAAGAAGCCCGAGAATTTCCCCCTTTAATGGCGAAACTGCGGCCCCAATTGGTGCATTTTCCGGGATTTTGGCACAGCAGTTCTTTAAAAACACCCTGGGTCATGACGCTACACGATCTCATCCATTTGCAAGGCGACGTTTCCTGGAAATATGCAGCCTATTACCGTGTCCTCAAACGCCGTTTGCCTCAGGCTAAAGCCGTGTTTACGGTTTCTCACGCCTCAGCCCGCACCCTCACAGCCTGGGCCCCCGAAATCAAAGACAAATTAAAGGTGACCTATCTGGGGTTACCCGAGATTCCCCCCTTACCCCACACCGATCCCCTTGCAAACCCTTATTTTTTATATGTGGGCAATGCCAAACCCCACAAAAACACCGCCCTGCTTTTTGTGGCGATGGAACAGCTTTACCACCATCTGCAACGGCGAAATATTGCTCTGCGCCCTCAACTGATCACCGTGGGATTACCGGCTCCTACGACCTTACCGCCGTGGCACCGTCCCTTACGGAGCATTTCAGAGTCGCAATTACATCAGCTGTACGCCCAGGCCACCGCCGTACTCATGCCTTCATTTGAAGAGGGCTGCGGCTTACCCCTTTTAGAAGGTATGGCACACCGACGCCCCATTTTGGCCTCAGACATTGCCGTCTTTCGCGAAATCCTCAACGGCAGTGGCGTGTGTCTGGATCCGCGCCAACCCTCCGTATGGGCCCGTGCCATGGCCGCCTTCTTTTTGCCTGAAGATCCTTATCTTGATACCGTAATGGCCATCCAACAGCGACAAGCCACCAATGCCCAGCGCTTCTCGTGGCAACACCTGGCTGAAGCAACCTATCAATGCTATCAAGAGGTGACCCGTCATGACTGAATTGGCAGGGCTCAAAGTCGCTCTGGTACACGACTGGCTGCTCGAATGGGGCGGCGCTGAACAGGTCCTGCTGGCCATGCAGCGGTGCTTTCCCCAGGCACCCATTTACACTTCCATCTATGCGCCCAACGCCTTACCCCCTATTTTTCAGGGTCTGGACGTGCGTCCGTCCTTTTTACAAAAAATGCCTCTGGCCGTCCGTCAGTACCGCAACTACCTGCCGCTGATGCCGCTCGCCTTTGAGCATTTTGACCTGCGGGCCTACGATGTGGTGCTGAGTTCCTCTCATGCCTGCGCAAAAGGGGTTATTACGGGCCCCCACACGCTGCATATTTCTTATGTACACACGCCCTTGCGTTACGCCTGGGACATGTTTCACGACTATATGGATCACGATCAACCCTCTAGGCTCAAACGGGCACTGATGCACAGTTTACTGCATTACTTAAGACTGTGGGACACCCAAAACACCCAACGGGTAGACCATTTGCTGTGCAATTCTCGCTTTGTTCAGCGCCGCATTCACAAATACTACCGCCGTGAAGCCCATGTTTTGTACCCTCCTGTTGAAATGCCCGCCACCCTTGCCCCGGACGCTCCTGAACGCGAGGACTTCTACCTGGTGGCCGGGCGACTGGTCAGCTACAAACGGGTGGACCTGATTATCGAGGCTTTTCGTCGCAATGGCAAGCGCCTCGTCATTGCCGGTGACGGTCCGCAACGGGAGCGCTGGATTCGCGACTTACCCCCCCATATTTCCTACCTCGGGGCCGTCGAGCGCCCTGTATTGGAACAGCTGTTTCAAACAGCACGCGGCTTCATTTTTGCTCCCCTGGAGGACTTTGGTATGGTGCCCGTCGAAGCCCAGGGCTTTGGTTGCCCCGTGATTGCCTATGGCAAAGGGGGGGCCCTGGACAGTGTTAAAGCCAATGAAACGGGGGTTTTCTTTGAGGAGCAGACCCCGGAAGCCCTCAATGCGGCCCTGACAAAGTTTGAAAGCCTGTCTTTTGACGCCCAACACATTCATCAGCACGCCCAACAGTTTAATGTCGAAGCCTTCGAAACTGGTTTAAAAACCTACCTTCGCCATCAATTGCGGTATTTTTAAGGGAGTGCTTTTTTCTACGCTGCGCTCTACGCTACAATGAAAGCAAAAGAACGGCAGGTGCAGCGTGCTCAATACATGGCGAAATCTCTGGCAACATGACGGCTATCGCCCCACAGAGGTCGAAGACTCTCTCACCCTAAGGGTGCTCACCTTTTTAACGGTCACCGTGGCCATCATGGCCACCACGCAAGCCACCGAAAGCAGCCTGAGTCTGGGTGTTTCCGCCATCTTACTTTCGGCGTTAGGCAGCACTCTCAGTTGGTACCGTAGGCGGGCCAAAAATTGGTGGATTAAAGTCATGTTGGCCATGATGATGCTGGCGGCTCTGGCCAACTTCTTTTATGGCCTGCGCGAAAACATTTACGACGCCCGTATTCCCCTGGCACAGCTCTTAATCTGGCTGCAAACCCTGCACAGTTACGATCTGCCCCGCCGCAAAGATATTTTTTATTCCCTGTGGGTCGGTCTCATTTTAATCTCCGTGGCGGCGACCACCAGCCGCAGCAATAGCTTTGGGGTTTATCTCATTCTCTTTTCATTATTGGCGGTGAGCAGTTTATTGGCCAGCCACTTGTCTTCGCAAAAGGCTTCGCCGCGCTTGGTCAAACGCTTGAGTTGGCCGGTGCTCGGGGGTGGTATGGTGGTTGGCGCCGTGATCTTTTTTGCGCTGCCCCGCTACGAAGGCATGAAAATTCGGACCTATCCCGTGTCCATGGCCATTGAAAACCTGCCCCAGTTTGACGGTAAAATCAAAAATCCCGCCTACGATCAACCCGGCCAAAACGGCATTGGCGAAAACAACTCCAATGAACGCAAGCCTTTTGACCCTTATGCCTATTACGGCTTTAGCACCGAGTTAGATCTCAATTACCGTGGACGACTCTCTGATGAAGTGGTCATGAAAGTGCGCGGCTCGCGAGCCAGTTACTGGCGCGGCATGGGCTTTGACACTTACAACGGGCTACGCTGGACCATGACGGAACCCTTTGAGCTGAAAAGCATTGAAAGTCGTCGACAGCCCCTCTGGATACGAGAAAGCCGTGCGCTTAAAAAGAACATTGTGCCCCGTGAAACGGTGACCCACAGCTTCTACATTGAACGGGATCAAAGCAATTTGATCTTTAAAGCGCCCTATGCTGAGCAATTGTATTTTCCCACTGACTATGTGCTTATGGATAAATACGGGGGCTTACGCAGTCCCATTGAGCTGTTTTCGGGCACCACCTACACCGTGATTTCATCGGTGCCCCAATTTTCGGAAACCCGATTGCGCACCGTCACCTGGCAAGACATGCCTGGACAGCCGGTGGGCGAAAACTACTACCAAATTCCCGAGAACTTTCCCAAACGCATTCAAGCCCTGGCCCAGCGCATTACCGCAAAGGCCAAGGGTCCTTTTGAAGCGGTTAAGTTACTCGAAGCGCATCTCAAAACCGAATACCCTTATAACTTAGATATTCCCATGTTTCCCGAAAATCGCGATGCTATTGACTACTTCTTGTTTGAGCAAAAAGAGGGTTATTGTGAGCACTTTGCCTCGTCATTGGCGATGATGGCCCGCAGCCTGGGCATGCCCACCCGTTTTGTCACCGGTTACACCCCCGGCAGCTATAACCCCCTTACCGGTTATTTTGAAGTGCGCAGCAGCGATGCCCACGGCTGGGTTGAAGTGCATTTCCCCAACCATGGCTGGGTACCTTTTGATCCCACCCCAGGCTTTTTGGCAGACCTGCGCCCCAACAATATGAACGAGCAAAGCAGTGCGGGCAATTTTTGGGATTACCTGATGAAGTGGATCCCTGAAGATGTGAAAAACGCCTTTCGTACCGTGATCGAGAAAGGGTTGGGAGCCATGCTAACGGTCTTTGGGGTTCTCGTGACCCTTTTGACCTGGCTGCCCCTGCCCGTCATGCTCACCCTGATCGGTGCCCTCATGGTGCTGCTCTTAGCCTGGGTGTTCTGGCGCAGCCGTCAGCATCAGGCCGCGGGTGCAGCGCCTTCGGTTTTTGTGCCCGCTTACCAACAGTCGCAAACCCGCGAGGCCTTTGTTAAAACCTATCTGGCGCAATTACACGCTTTTACCCAGCGTATGGGCCAAAGCGATAAACTCACCCTGACCCCCACCGAAATGGCGCAAACGGTGAGCGCCCACCTGACGCCCGCGCAACAGCAGGCCCTCAAACACTGGGGCGAGCGTTATCAGGCGGTCCGCTATGGCCAGCAAGACATAAGACCCGAAGACATCGAAGCCCTCAAACACTTTTTCGAGGAGCTCCCGATTCCCGCCCTTGAAGAGGTAAGCCCCTGATGTCTGAGCCCTTAACCTTTGATCGTCAGGCCTTATTTGACCTGTATACCCGTTGGAGCGCGTCTCAGAGCGCTGAGGAAATCCCCGGTGTGATCACCCTGGACAGCCAACAACCGGGACCCGAAATGGGGATTATGGCCTGCACCCACGGCAATGAGCCCGCGGGCCTGGCGGCCTTTGGCTGGCTGCTTGCGCACCAGGACTTACTCAAACGGGGACGGGTTCATCTTATTCTGAATAATATACAGGCCGCAGGCCGTTATTTTAACGAGGCCGAGGATCTGAGTTTTACCGCCCATTACCGTTTTGTAGACCGCGATATGAACCGGCTTAAACCCGGCTGGGAACAGGACGGTAGCTATGAGAGTGAACGGGTCCAGCAATTACACCCTTTGTTGCAGCGTCTGGAATATGTCTTAGATCTGCACAGCACCAGTGCGCCCTCAGCACCCATGCTGATTGAAATTACCCCCCACAGTCCTATGTTGCCCGTACCCGGCGTTAATTTGGTCATTCAAAATATTGTGCCCCATCTGAATGCCCCACCGCTGGTGGCCTTGTGCACCCAGGCCACGGCCCACGTGCTCGAAACCGGCAGCCACGAAGATCGCGAAGCCCTGATTATGGCGCAAACAGCCACATTAAGCCTGCTGTCTCAGGCGGACATGTGGGCCCACCCCTGCCCCGCCTTTTCTTTTGCCCCCGATGTCTACCGCGTGTACGAAACGGTGGTGTTCCCCCATGAAAGTTACACCCTTTTCGCGCAGGTGCCCCATCTGGGCTACTTACCCCAGGGCACAGTGTTGGCCACTTCAGACACCGGCGACACCACCCAGTGGCCCGACTGGGTGGTGACCCGAGATGCGTATGCGATCATGCCCCCCCAGCGTTTAAAGCCGGTGCACTTTGGGAGCGAGTTTATGTATCTGGCCGAGAAGCTTACCAATACACCCGTGTGATCAATGACAAATCCTGCGCCACAGGACGTACCGTCCACAGGGCATCGGCCATGAGCACACTGTATTGCGCATAGAGATCAATATTGCTACCACCCACATGCTCCCAGGGTAGACTCACGGTTAAACCACTGTCTTTCCAGAGTTGATTGGGAGTCACGGCGTCACTGGGCAAATTCCCAAAGCGGTTCCCCAGGGACTGACGGGCAGCAAGGATGAGCTTCATATTCTGCGCACTGCCGTCATTGGCTTTCCACACTGGAATGCCCAACGCAGCGCCCACGGAGCCCGCGGCCATATCGTTCAGGTTGAAAAGGCCACGGGTGGCCAGGTTAGCACCCACCTGTACGTCCCAACCCGAATCTGCAATGTCATTTAAAAAAACAGCGGCACTGTGCCGATCGTAACCAATAAAAGATTTATTGGCCTGTAGGGTCATGCCAAAGTTTTTTTGCCACCCCAAATCCACAGTCCCTGAAACTTCTTTACGGGTCGGATTGTTGAAATCAGCAAGGGTATCGTTAAAATAACTCATGCCGGCCAACTGCAAGCGCACAGGAAAGACATTTTCCAGCAAACGCGCTTCTAAGCCCACTACACCGTAGCCATCTCCAAATTGAGAGGGCAGGGCCAAATGATTGGCCACCCGTGGCGTTTGCCCCGCATTGGGTGTCAAATCAAGGCCCTGAAGCACGGCGTTGGGATACAGGCTCTGGGTGTTGAAGCGATCACTGTTCCCCATAATAAAAGAGCCTGCAGAGGTGGATAGATTGCCCTGAGCTGCCTGTAAACGATTGGTTTGCGGTGAACCCGTATTGGCAGCAGCCACAAAACTGCCCCAACCCCAGTCCACATCAAAAGAGGCGCCTGGCGCAGCCACGTTATTGTACGCCAGACTGTCAGGGTCTACCATGCTCACATCAATGCCACCATTCCAATACCGGTAAAGGCTGTTGAGATAAGCAGGATCGCCGTTATTTGACAGGGCCACTTCAGAGCCCCCCCAGCCCACCATGCCATACCCGCGGCCATTCCAGGAGCCCTGGTTAAACAAGCTCTGGAAGCGGGTACCGGTATTGAGAATGGGCTTGAGATTCATAAGACCGGCCCGCAAACGGACAGGGGAATCAGGGCCTTTTAGCTCTGTGTATGCCTGACGGAACACGAAAACAGCGCCTTCTGGCGTGCCTTCATTGCCATCATGGCCGCCATTGCTTACGGTAATGGGATTCAGCGTAAGCCCTGAAGACGCCTGCGTAAGATCAAACATCTCCACCAGCATATGGGTCTTTGCCCAGGGGGTTAAGGCGGCTTCAATGCCTAGCTGGGTGCGTAAGCGAAAGGGCACCAGATCGTCAATGCTGACATTGGCGTCTGCAGGGCTGTGGTAAATATTGGGGACCCCAAAGCGATCGCGCCCGTATTGGTTAATATTGTTGTTAAAGGCCAGGGTGTTTTCGGTGCTGGCATCTCGCTGCTCCACGTTACCTTCGGGGGTCACCCGACGTTCAGGTGAGGTGTTGCCCCCGGCAAACAAAGGTGACTCAGGATAGGTACCATCGGTCACCGCCACCCGCTCACGGTAGCGGAACT
This sequence comes from Candidatus Sericytochromatia bacterium, assembly GCA_964229355.1. Lineage (GTDB taxonomy): Bacteria > Cyanobacteriota > Sericytochromatia > UBA7694 > UBA7694 > CAXRDE01. The sequence goes on from CAXRDE010000025.1 coordinate 670,653, forward strand.
CAAGACTGCCTTTGACTTTGACCTGCTCCAGTACAGAGACCCGCTTTTCTAAGGCCACTCTTTCTGCATTCAACATGTCCAGCTCTTTGCTGAACTCTTTTTGCAAGGCAGCCAGCTGTTGCAGATCTTCTTTGGTTGCCAGTTGACTGGTGTCTACAGCGGGTGCGGTAATGGTGACTTCTTCAATACATTGCATGAGCTTGTATAAAGCCGCCGCCACCTCGTAGCGGTTCATGGCTTTGGCACCACGAAAGGTATTGTCAGGGTAACCCACCATAATACCGCAGTATTTTTTAATGAGTTCTTCGATGGTACTTGAAGCCCAGTGATCGGGAGGCAAATCGCCGCCGTTTTCGATCAGCAGTTCTTCGTAACCGTCTTTTTTGTCGGCTTCGTGTTTGGCCCGGGCCTGGGTCTTGGTGGTGGTCGTTTGTGCCAGAACAGGGGCAGTCAAGCTAAGGCCAAAGCTGGTGGCCAGAAAAAGGGAGAGAGGTGCTTTCATGTTCAAGAGGATCCTTATGTGCATTGAGTTAGTGTTTGTGAGGTTACTGTTTGTGAGCGCTGGTAATGTCCACCAGAGGAATGGGACCTGCGGGGTTAAACGAAGTCGCCGGGTAACCTGAGCCAAAATTGCCGTTGGTGAGCAAGGTGGCTCCCGTGACGGTCATGGTGGTAGGCGTCGTGGCCGGTGTGGCTGAAGGCGTGAGAGTATAGCTCACACGGTACAGTCTCGACAACTCACCCTGGGCACCCGGATAACGTGCAATCACCAGGAAGGAGCGATTGCCTGAGGTCCACTCGCCATCGATGGAAAGCCCTACAAAGTCAGTGGCCAGAATACCACCGGGTGTACCATCGTGGCGGAGGGTGTTGATCACCGGAGAGAGATCCACGCTATCCATGATCACATCTGCGGTACCTGTGCTGGGCACAGGCTCCCTTGAGACATAGAGACGGTTGGCCGTGGTCAACAGCATGTGGTTGTTGGCACCCGCTCCGGAGTCTGTATCGGGTTCAAAGGTCAAATCACCACTGTTGGTAAGCGCCTGATTCAGACCCAGTTCCTCAAAGCCACCAAAGCCGTCATTGACCATCAGGCGGATATTTTGCTCGGTCACCGCGGTGGTACTGGTGGTGTCTGCCCCCTCAAAGCCGGTCAAACGATAGAAGCCAGAGAGGTTCCCGGTGCCATCGTTTTTCACAAAGCCTGAAGACGCATAGAGAATCGGCGTTGTGATACCGCCACTGACCGTGGCGTTAAACACCAGACGCGCAGGTTTATCGTTGAAGTTGTACGTGGTTCCCGTCCCGTTGTTGACACTCAAGTTGCCACGACGCAAGAAAGGATCCGTGGCGGAATTGCTTCCACCCCGGTCATTCTGAATACCGCGAGAAGGAATCCAGCGGATCAGGGCACCGTTGCTCGAAGCGTTGTCATCCACATAGTAGACGTCTCCATTGACCGGGTTTTTCGCCAATCCGGTGGTGACATCCTGGGTTGCGTTACGCCCGTTTTCGAGGCTAAGGGCACCGTTAGAGTCAAAGATCATCGAGAGACGGCCTAAACCAGTGGCTGAAGAGGTACTTGTGTTGATCAAGTACCAGCGTCCCCGGTTGTTGGCACCCGAGAAG